>BNBP01000052.1 GCA_014656015.1 Streptomyces griseoaurantiacus
CATACGACGACAACGCCGAGGACACCGTCTCCAGATCCGTCGCGAACTCATCCGCACGGTCCTTCACCGGCTTCGTCGACGCGAACAACTGCTCCGCCTCCGGAGCCTTGTAATACGCCGACAGCCCCTGGAACTTCGCATGCACATCACTACCGGTCGTCCGCACCGCACCCGCGTCCGACTTCAACCCCTGATGCGCCAACTCCAGTTGGAACAGGTCGCCCGTGTACTGCGGAATCTGCTCGGGCTTGATCACGCGTTCTCACCCCCGTGTGTCCGTGGGCCGCCCCCGGACCAACTCGCGTCAAGTTCAGATCATCGTACTAAGACGTACTGACAGCGCCTCAGGGTTGTTACCGACGTGCCACAAATCTCCCCATGCGTAGGGACATCGCTCCCGGGAGCCGGGTGGCCGACGTCTCCCGCCCCGCCGAGCGCAACCGCGATCACCCCACCCGTCGTCCTCCCCCGCAACGCCGGCCACGAGAATCCCCTGGTCGGGACGATCGGGAGGGGCGGTTCGAGTGGATCAGGCGGAGCGGGAAGAGCGGACGGGGAAGAGAGAGCAGAGGGAGCCGAGGGAAGAGCGGGCGGAGTCGAGGGAAGAGACGGAGCAGACGGAACGGAGTCCCGGGGCGGGACAGCGCAAGCCCCGTGCAAGACCCTGGGTCCGCTGGACCCGGCGCACGCTGCTCGCGCTCGCGCTCCTCCTCGTCCTTCCGCTCCTCGCCATGCAGGTCACGCTCCGCTTCAACTACGCGGGCGACACCGCCGAGGGCACGTACACCCGCGACCGCGACGCCATCTGGCTCGGTCACGCCTGGGTGGACGGGCGGAAGACCGACGCCGACGTCACCGCGCTCGCCGAGCGGCTCAAGGACACCGGGATCAGGGACCTGTACGTCCACGCCGGGCCCTTGGAGCACGACGGCACCCTCCCCAAGTCCCTGCACCCACGCGCAGGTTGGCTGGTGAAGACGGTGCACCGGTCGCTGCCTCACGTCCGGGTGCAGGCCTGGCTCGGGGACGTGCTCGCCACCGAGGGACCGACCGGGATGCGGCTCACCGAGGCCGACACCCGCGACCACGTCGTCGCGTCCGCCCGGCAGATCCTCGACGCCGGCTTCCAGGGCGCCCACTTCGACCTGGAGCCCCTGCACTCCGGCGACCAGGACTACCTCCACCTCCTGGACCGACTGCACCGCGTCACCGCCGACCACGACGCCGTCCTCTCCGTCGCCGCCCACCAGATCGACCCGCTCCCCGGCTTCCACTCCTTCTGGGGCACGGTGGCCGGGCACCCCAAGTGGTGGTCGCAAGGCTACTTCGGCCAGGTGGCGCGCCGGGTCGACCAGATCGCCGTGATGTCGTACGACACCATGCAGCCGCTGGAGAGCACGTACGGCGGGTACGTGGCCCAGCAGACCTCCCTCGCCCTGGAGGCCACCCCGCCCGGCACCGACCTGCTGATGGGCCTGCCCTTCTACCACGAGAACCGGTTCGGCCACTGGGCGCACGCCGAGACCGTCCCGGGCGCCGTCCGGGGCGTCCGCCTCGGGCTGTCCCGCACCGACGCCGACCGGAAGAACTTCGGTGTCGCCCTGTACGTCGACTTCGCGGCGACGGAGGCCGACTGGCGGGCGTACGAGGAGGACTGGGTGGAGGGCGCCCGCCCGGGTTCTGGTTCCTGAGGACCGGCACACGACCGGCTGCATCGCGACCGGCTTCACGACGACCGGCCCTACGAGGGCCGGCGGCGGATCTTCGACCCCAGCCACACCAGCGGGTCGTACTTGCGGTCCGCCGCGCGCTCCTTCAGCGGGATCAGCGCGTTGTCCGTGATGTGGATCCCCTCCGGGCACACCTCCGTGCAGCACTTGGTGATGTTGCAGTAGCCGAGACCGTGCTCGTCCTGCGCGGTGCGCTTGCGGTCGAGGCCGGTGTCCTCGGCGGCGTCCAGCGGATGCATGTCCAGTTCCGCGACCCGCATCAGGAAGCGCGGGCCGGCGAAGGCGGGCTTGTTCTCCTCGTGGTCGCGGACCACGTGGCACGTGTCCTGGCACAGGAAGCACTCGATGCACTTGCGGAACTCCTGCGAGCGGTCCACGTCCTCCTGCATCATCCGGTACTCGCCCGGCCCCAGCTCCGCGGGCGGCACGAACGCGGGGACCTCGCGCGCCTTGGCGTAGTTGAAGCCGACGTCGGTCACGAGGTCGCGGACGACCGGGAAGGCGCGCAGCGGCGTCACGGTGACCGTCTCGGCGCGGTCGAAGACCGACATGCGGGTCATGCACATCAGCCGGGGGCGTCCGTTGATCTCCGCCGAGCACGAACCGCACTTGCCCGCCTTGCAGTTCCAGCGGACCGCCAGGTCGGGAGCCTGGGTGGCCTGGATGCGGTGGATGATGTCGAGGACCACCTCGCCCTCGTTGACCTCGACGCGGAAGTCGGCGAGGTCGCCGCCGTGCACGTCCCCCCGCCACACCCGGAACCGGGCCTCGTAGCCGCTCATTCGTACAGCTCCTCCTCGGCCAGGTACTTGACCAGCTCTTCCTTCTCGAACAGGGCGAGCAGGTCCGGGCGGATGGGCGGGGTGGTCTCGCGGACCAGCTCGATCTGGCCGCGCACCGGATCGGTGGCCGCGAGGCCGCCGGTCGGGTCGGCCGGCCGGCACAGCAGGTTGACCGGCCGCCAGGCGTTGTCCATCTCCGGGTGGTCCTCACGGGTGTGGCCGCCGCGCGACTCGGTGCGTTCCAGGGCCGCCCGCGCCACGCACTCGCTGACCAGCAGCATGTTCCGCAGGTCCAGGGCGAGGTGCCAGCCCGGGTTGAACTGCCGGTGCCCCTCGACGCCGGCCCGCCGGGCCCTTACCCGCAGCTCCGCCAGCTTCTCCAGGGCCTGCTCCATCTCGGCCCGGCGGCGGATGATGCCGACCAGGTCGTTCATGGTCTGCTGGAGTTCCTGGTGGATGCCGTAGGGGTTCTCCGGCGGCCGGTCGCCGCGCATCCGCGCGGCGCCCTCGGCCTCCCCCGGAAGGGGGCTCTCGTCCGCCCCCGGCCCCTCCGCCGAGAACGGCCGCAGGGCCTCCGCCGCGGCCGCGTCGAGCTGGGCGTCGTCCGCCACCGGGCGGGCGCCCGCCAGCGAGGCCGCGTGCTCGGCGGCGTGCAGGCCCGCCCGCCGGCCGAAGACGAGCAGGTCGGACAGGGAGTTGCCGCCGAGCCGGTTGGAGCCGTGCATGCCGCCGGCCACCTCACCGGCGGCGAACAGCCCCGGCACCCCGCGCGCCGCCGCCGTGTCGGAGTCGACCGCGACCCCGCCCATCACGTAGTGGCAGGTGGGCCCGACCTCCATCGGCTCCGCGGTGATGTCGACGTCCGCCAGCTCCTTGAACTGGTGGTACATCGACGGCAGTCGCCGCCGGATCACCTCGGCCGGCATCCGCGTGGACACGTCCAGGAAGACGCCGCCGTGCGGGGAGCCGCGGCCCGCCTTCACCTCGGCGTTGATGGCCCGCGCCACCTCGTCACGGGGGAGCAGCTCGGGAGGGCGCCGGTT
Source organism: Streptomyces griseoaurantiacus (assembly GCA_014656015.1). Taxonomy (GTDB): domain Bacteria; phylum Actinomycetota; class Actinomycetes; order Streptomycetales; family Streptomycetaceae; genus Streptomyces; species Streptomyces griseoaurantiacus. The sequence continues at coordinate 3,556 of BNBP01000052.1, forward strand.
GTGGTCCGGGTCCTCGTACCAGCGGTCGCCCTCCGCCTCCGACTCCGCGTACTTCTCCTTGAAGACGTCGGGGACGTAGTCGAACATGAACCGCTCGCCCTCGGAATTGCGCAGCACCCCGCCGTCCCCGCGCACCGACTCGGTGACGAGGATGCCCTTGACCGAGGGCGGCCAGACCATGCCCGTCGGATGGAACTGCACGAACTCCATGTTCACCAGCGGCGCCCCCGCGAGCAGCGCCAGCGCGTGCCCGTCGCCCGTGTACTCCCAGGAATTGGACGTCACCTTGAAGGACTTGCCGATGCCGCCCGTGGCGATGACGACGGCCGGGGCCTGCAGGACGAAGAAGCGGCCGGACTCGCGCTCGTAGGCGAAGACGCCGGCCACTCGGCCCCGCTCGTCCTTGAGGATGCGGGTGACCGTGCACTCCTGGAAGACCTTCAGCCGGGTCTCGTAGCCGCCGGTCTCCTTCTTGTCCTCCTGCTGCAGCGAGACGATCTTCTGCTGGAGCGTGCGGATCAGTTCCAGGCCGGTGCGGTCGCCGACGTGGGCAAGGCGCGGGTACTCGTGCCCGCCGAAGTTGCGCTGCGAGATCCGGCCGTCGCCCGTGCGGTCGAAGAGCGCGCCCCAGGTCTCCAGCTCCCACACCCGGTCCGGCGCCTCACGGGCGTGCAGCTCGGCCATCCGCCACTGGTTGAGGAACTTGCCGCCGCGCATCGTGTCGCGGAAGTGCACCTGCCAGTTGTCGCCGGAGTTGACGTTGCCCATCGCGGCGGCGATGCCGCCCTCGGCCATCACGGTGTGCGCCTTGCCGAACAGGGACTTGCAGATCACCGCCGTACGGGCGCCCCGCTCCCGCGCCTCGATCGCGGCGCGCAGCCCGGCGCCCCCGGCACCGACCACGACGACGTCCCACTCCTGCCGGTCGACCACGGACATGTGTTCAGTCCCCACCCAATCTAGAAGAAGCGCGGATCGTCGAAGACCCCGGACGCGAGGAGATAGACGTAGAAGTCGGCCAGCGCCACGCTCACCAGGGACGCCCAGGCGAGCTGCATGTGCCGGGCGTTGAGCCGCCCCACGAACCGCCATGCCCGGTAGCGCACCGGATGCTTGGAGAAGTGCCGCAGTTTGCCGCCGACGATGTGCCGGCAGGAATGGCAGGACAGGGTGTACGCCCAGATCAGCGCGATGTTGGCCAGGAAGACGAGGCTGCCGAGCCCCATGTGGCCCCACCCGTAGTGCTCGTCGCGGAAGGCGAGGACCGTGTCGTAGGTGAGGACGGCCGCGACGAGGAGCGCCGCGTAGAAGAAGTACCGGTGGAGGTTCTGCAGGATCAGCGGGAAGCGGGTCTCACCGGTGTACGTGGCGTGCGGCTCGGCGACGGCGCAGGCGGGCGGGGAGGCCCAGAAGCCCCGGTAGTACGCCTTGCGGTAGTAGTAGCAGGTCAGCCGGAAGCCCAGCGGGAAGATCAGGATGATGATCGCGGGGGAGATGCCCCACCAGCTCCCGAACAGGTCCCCGTTCGGGCCCGCGTGCATCGGACGGCACCGCTCGGCGAGGCAGGGGGAGTAGAACGGCGAGACGTACGGGGCGGCATAGTAGTGCGTGTCGGCGAAAGCCCGCCAGGTCGAGTAGACGACGAAGGCGAGCAGTCCGGCGGCGGTGCCGGCGGGCGCCAGCCACCAGCGGTCGGTGCGCAGATGCCGGGCGGCGATCGCGGCCCGCGTGCTCCCGCGTACGCCGCCGCGGGGGCGGGGTTCGGTGGCGGGGGGCTCCTCCGTGCCCGTGGTCACCTGAGCCCCTCGTCGTCCGAGTCCGTCCACAGGGTGGTGTCGTACGGCGTGTCCGGGATCGCCAACAGCGGTGGTCGGCCCGGGCGTTCGGGTAAGGGGCCGGACTCGCGCAGCAGGGCGACGCTCTCGCGCAGATGGTCGGCATCGGCCCGTACCCGGCGCATCTCCAGCCCGCCGGAGCTCCCGAGCTGCTGTTCCAGCCGGCGCAGCGACCTGACCAGGTCGTCGACACAGCGCTGAACCGTCGTCAGTTCGTCCTGTACGGACATGGGCGTGACCTCATTTCCGCGGGCCTTGGGGGGACGGGGCCTGGGGGCGGTACGTACACGCGCCTGCGAGTGTCGCGCGTCACAGTGCGCCCTGGGAACCCGTGTGCACGGATTGACGGCGCGGGCGGTGGTGTACGGCGCGCGGGGGCGGCGTACGGGGGTGCGGCGTGCACAGACCGGCCGTGCCCGCGGGGCCGGGGGCGCGGTGGGCCGAACGGGTGGGGTTCGGCGGGGGCGGTCGCCGTGTCGCTTCCCCGGGCGCGGTCCCGGCCATCTGATCGGAGGAGACGACAAGAACGACAAGAGTGATGAAAGTGATGACTTCGACGGACCACCGGAGGTGGCAGTGATGTCCCACGACGGCGTCCGGCCGAGCGCGACCCGGCGCGCGGCCGCGTTCCTCCTCGCGGGCGCCCTCACGGTGTCCGCGCTCTCCGCCTGCAGCTCCGACGAGAAGGAGAACCGGCCGCTCGCCGGCCAGGACATCGCCCCGGCCGGCCGCGCCCTCGTCGCCGACGGCGGCACCCTGCGCTGGGCGGTGGACGCCGTGCCCGCCACCCTCAACACCTTCCAGGCGGACGCCGACGCCGCCACGAGCCGGGTCGCCGGTGCCGTCCTGCCCTCGCTGTTCCGGCTCGACGCGCGGGGCCGGCCGCAGCCGAACCCCGCCTATCTGGAGTCGGCGAAGGTGGTCGACACCGAGCCCCGGCAGGTCGTCCTGTACCGGCTCGACCAGCAGGCCGTCTGGAGCGACGGCCGCGAGATCGGCGCCGCCGACTTCGCCGCGCAGTGGCGTGCCCTGTCCGGCAAGGACAGCGCCTACTGGACCGCCCGCAACGCCGGCTACGACCGGATCGCGAAGATCGAGCGTGGGCACGACGACCTCGAGGTCAAGGTCACCTTCGCCCGCCCCTACGCCGACTGGAAGTCGCTGTTCACGCCGCTGTACCCCAAGGAGGTCATGGGGACGCCGGACGCGTTCAACGACGGCGCCCGCAGCAAGCTCAAGGTCACGGCGGGGCCGTTCGCGCTGAAGAAGGTCGACCGCGAGGACGGGAAGGTGACCCTCGTCCGCAGCACCCGCTGGTGGGGCTCCCCGGCCAAGCTCGACAAGATCGTGCTGCGCGCGGTCCCGCGCGACGAACGGCTCGACGCCCTCGCCGAGAACAAGGTCGACCTCGCGGAGGTCGACCCCGACGACGCCGAGCGGATCGCCGCCGCCCACGGCACGAAGACCACGGCCGCCTCACAGGCGGCCGCGGGCGCCGAGCGGGAGAAGGCCGAGAAGGCCGAGAAGGCCGAGAAAGCGGCGAAGAAGGAGAAAGAAGAGAAGGACAAGAAGAAGGACGAGAAGAAGGGGGACGAGGACGCCGCCGAGGCCGCCGCGCGGCGCAAGGCGCTGCGCCGCTACGTCGTCCGCAGCTCGCTCGAACCCGCCTACACCCAGCTCGCCCTCAACGGCTCCGAGGGCCCCCTCGCCGATGAACGGGTCCGCCGGGCCGTCGCCCGCGCCCTGGACCGCACGAAGCTGGCGGAGCTGGTGCTGAAGCCGCTCGGCCTGCCCGCCGTCCCCGTCGGCAGCCATCTCGCCCTGGCCGGGCAGCCGGCGTACGAGGACAACAGCGGGGCGCTCGGCGGCCAGGACACCAAGGGGGCCCGGGCGCTGCTCGCCGACGCGGGCTGGATCCTGGGCGGCCCGGTCGAGAAGCAGGCGAAGGACAAGAAGGACAAGAAGGGGAAGGACGAGGACGGGGACGAGGCGGGGGAGAAGGACACCGCCGGGAGCAAGGGCGAGAAGTCCGAGGACGACGACGGCACGTACATCGTCGGCGAGGACGACAAGCCGGGCGAGGCGGAGGGCGCCGGGGACCACGGGGGCGACGGGCGTTCCGAGGAGCGCGCGGCCCGGTCCGCGGACGGCAAGCAGTACCTGGGCGAACCCGGGGCGGCACGGCACGGCGGGGCCCCGGGCGCGTACGCCCCCATGGGGACCGCGGCCCCGGCCCGCGCGGCGGACACGGTGATGGCGAAGGACGGCAAGGCGCTCTCGCTGCGCTTCGTCCTGCCCTCGGGGCCTGGCTCGGCCTCGCTGCGGGCGGTGGGCGACCGCATCGCGCGGATGCTGCGGAAGGTCGGTATCCGCACGACGATCACCAAGGTGCCGGACGACAGCTACTTCAAGGACCACATCGCGTCCGGCGAGTACGACCTCGCGCTGTACTCCTGGCCCGCGACGGCGTTCCCGGCGACGGACGCGCGGCCGGTCTACGCCAAGCCGGTGCCGGGGGCGGACGGGGAGCTGAAGGTCGAGCAGAACTACACGCGGGTGGGGACGGACCGGATCGACCAGCTCTTCGACGAGGCGCTGGTGACGCTGGACGCCGGGAAGGAGCGGGAGCTGATGCGCAAGGCGGACTCCCGCATCTGGGCCGGGGCGGCCTCCATCCCCCTCTACCAGCGCCCGCAGCTCACTGCGGCCCGTCCGCGGCTGGTCAACGTGGGCGCGTTCGGCTTCCGGACCCCGGTGTACGAGGACATGGGCTACCAGGAGCGGACCCCGTCCTCCGCCTCCACCTCCTCCGTTCCCTCCGCCACCTCGTCCTGACGCGGACGGACGGCGGCGGACGGACGGACCGCGAAGGGCGGGCTGAGAGGGAGGGGAGAGGTGGGCCGGGGGCGGGAGGCCGTGCGGCCGCCCCCGGCGGAGGCGTCAGCGGTCGGCGAACTTCCGGCCGGCGTCACGGGCGGCGGCGAGCGCCTCCTTGTGCTGCTGCTCGGCGAGGCCCCGCAGGCCCTCCATGGCGGGGTTGGAGGCGGCGAGGGTCAGCTCCCGGCGGACGACGGTCAGTTCGGCCTCCCAGAGGTCGCCGAGGATCCGCTCCAGGTACGGGGTGGAGTGGTCCCAGCCCTCGCGGGGGGTGCCGGGCGCGTAACCGCCGCCGAGCGTGGTGGCCAGCACGGTGGGGGTGTCCTTCAGCAGCTGGGCGGTGGGGTCGCCGGTGCCGGTGATGACGAGGTCGACCCAGGACTTGAAGTGCTGGGAGACACCCCAGTTGTACAGCGGCACGGCGAAGATCGCGGCGTCCGCGTTCCGCACTTCCTCGGCAAGGGTCGCGGCGAGGGCGAGCGCCTCCAGCTGGGCCGGGGTGCGGTCGGCCTCGGGGACGAACGCGGCGGTGGTGGCAAGGGCCCAGGCATCGGAGGGCAGCGGGTCGGTGCCGAGGTGGCGACGGGTCACCTGGGCACCGGGGTGGGCCGCGGCCCATTCGGCCTCGGCGATGTCGGCGATCTCCGCGCTGGCGGAGTTGCCGGGAAGGATGCTGGCGTCCAGTCGGAACAGGTTCATGGTCGGAAGGTCCTCTCGGGAAGGTAAGCCCGCGGGCCTCGCCCGCCGGTGGCGGGCATGCCGCGGGAAGGCCGCCGGACCGTGGTCCGGTTAGCGGCTGCCGCCTCTCGAGCATAAGCGGACTTCACCCCGTTTTCTATTCCTGGCGTAAATTGGTCGGCGTGGAACGCTCTGTGATGCACTTCGGCAAACCGCGGGCCGAGCGCGCCGACGCGGTGCGCAACCGCGAGCACCTGCTGCGCACCGCGCGCCAGATGATCGCGGAAGAGGGCGTGGACAAGGTCACGATGGACGGCCTCGCCGAACGCGCCTGCCTCGGCAAGGGCACGGTCTTCCGCCGCTTCGGCACCCGGGCCGGCATCTTCCGCGCGCTGCTCGACGCGGACGAGCGGGCCTTCCAGGAACACGCCATGAGCGGTCCGCCACCGCTGGGCCCCGGCGCCGACCCCGTCGAACGGCTCATCGCCTACGGCCGCGCGCGCGTCGACTTCCTCACGGAGCACCACGCCATCGTCCGGGCGTGCTTCGACCGCAGCAGGCCGATGATCATGGGTGATCCGTCGATGACCCAGCTCCACATCCGGGTACTGCTGCGCGAGGCCGGGTCCGTCCCGAACCTGGACGGGGTCGCGGTGCAGCTCACCGCCGCGCTCGAGGCACCGCTGCTGCTGTACCTGTCGCGCCCGCAGCGCGAGGCGGAGTCGCCCGACAGGGACGAGACCATCGCCTTCCTCGGGGACGCGTGGCAGACGCTGATCGAGCGGGTGATGCGCTGAGCCCCGCGCCGCGCGGCCCCGTGGGCGGGACCCCGTGGGCGGGCCCCCGCCGGCGGGGTGGGCGCCGCGGCTTCGGGGCGACCGGGGCAGTGCGGAAAAGCGCCGGTGAACGGGCAGGTCCGGCCCGCTCCCGGGGGTCCCGCGACGGGCCCGGGCGCCCGGGCCGGTGACGGCACGTACCATGGTGTACGGCCGAGGCGTGCAATGCCCGGCATGGCCCGCGCGACACTGACGGACGCGCTGGCCGTCCTCAATCCCGGGAGATACGCCTCACCATGGCTGTGACTGCTACGCGTCACGACATCCGCAATGTTGCCATCGTCGCCCACGTCGACCACGGCAAGACCACCCTCGTCGACGCCATGCTGAAGCAGGCGGGCGCCTTCGCCGCTCACGCCGCCGAGTCGCTCGACGACCGCATGATGGACTCGAACGACCTGGAGCGTGAGAAGGGCATCACGATCCTCGCCAAGAACACCGCGGTGAAGTATCACCCGAAGGACGGCGGGGAGCCCATCACGATCAACATCATCGACACCCCCGGCCACGCCGACTTCGGCGGCGAGGTCGAGCGCGGTCTGTCGATGGTGGACGCGGTCGTCCTCCTCGTCGACGCCTCCGAGGGCCCGCTGCCGCAGACCCGCTTCGTGCTGCGCAAGGCCCTCCAGGCCCGGCTGCCGGTGATCCTCTGCATCAACAAGACCGACCGCCCCGACTCGCGCATCGACGAGGTCGTGAACGAGGCCTACGACCTCTTCCTCGACCTGGACGCCGACGAGGAGCAGATCGAGTTCCCGATCGTCTACGCCTGCGCCCGCGACGGCGTGGCCTCCCTCACCAAGCCCGAGGACGGCACGGTCCCGCAGGACAGCGACAGCCTGGAGCCGTTCTTCAGCACCCTGCTGTCGCACGTCCCGGCCCCCACCTACGACGAGAGCCTGCCGCTGCAGGCCCACGTCACCAACCTGGACGCCGACAACTTCCTCGGCCGCATCGCGCTGCTCCGCGTCGAGCAGGGCGAGCTGCGCAAGGGCCAGACGGTCGCGTGGATCAAGCGGGACGGCACCGTCTCCAACGTCCGCATCAGCGAGCTGATGATGACCGAGGCGCTCACCCGCAAGCCCGCCGAGAAGGCCGGCCCGGGCGACATCTGCGCCGTCGCCGGCATCCCGGACATCATGATCGGTGAGACCCTCGCCGACCCCGAGAACCCGATCGCGCTGCCGCTGATCACGGTCGACGAGCCGGCGATCTCCATGACCATCGGCACCAACACCTCGCCGCTGGTCGGCCGCGGCGGCACCGGCAAGGGCGCCGAGGCGAAGGCCGCCGTCAAGGACCGCAAGGTCACCGCCCGCCAGGTCAAGGACCGCCTCGACCGCGAGCTCGTCGGCAACGTCTCGCTGCGGGTGCTGGACACCGAGCGGCCGGACACCTGGGAGGTGCAGGGCCGCGGCGAGCTGGCGCTGGCCATCCTGGTGGAGCAGATGCGCCGCGAGGGCTACGAGCTGACCGTCGGCAAGCCCCAGGTCGTCACCAAGGAGGTCGACGGCAAGGTCCACGAGCCGGTCGAGCGCATGACGATCGACGTGCCCGAGGAGCACATGGGCGCGGTCACGCAGCTCATGGGCGTCCGCAAGGGCCGCATGGACAACATGTCGAACCACGGCTCCGGCTGGGTCCGCATGGAGTTCGTGGTGCCCTCCCGCGGTCTGATCGGCTTCCGCACGGAGTTCCTGACCAGCACGCGCGGCACGGGCATCGGCCACTCCATCCACGAGGGCCACGAGCCCTGGTTCGGCACGCTCACCACGCGCAACAACGGCTCCCTGGTCGCCGACCGCTCCGGCGCCGTCACCGCGTTCGCGATGACGAACCTCCAGGAGCGCGGCGTGCTGTTCGTGGAGCCGGGCACCGAGGTGTACGAGGGCATGATCGTCGGCGAGAACTCGCGCTCCGACGACATGGACGTCAACATCACCAAGGAGAAGAAGCTCACCAACATGCGGTCCTCGACGGCCGATGTGACGGAGTCGATCGTGCCGCCGCGCAAGCTGTCGCTGGAGCAGTCCCTGGAGTTCTGCCGCGACGACGAGTGCGTGGAGGTCACCCCGGAGGCGGTCCGCATCCGCAAGGTGGTCCTGGACCAGCGCGACCGCGCCCGTGCCGCCAGCCGGGCCAAGCACGGCTGACAACGGCCCCTCACCGGCGACGCCGGGCACTCCGCGACACGGAGTGCCCGGCGTCGTGCATGTGGGGCACGGGGAGCCGGGGGACCGGCCGGCACCCGGGTCCGCGGCGTCCCGGGTGGGGGTGAGACGAGGGGAACATAGGGAAAACCCTCTGAGAGGCGCCCGAGGCGGACCGCGGCCCTCCGATACCCCCTAGCCTTTCGGTCTCGGCCCGGTGCGCGTGCGCGCGGCGCTCCTCGCGGAGGTGTCACCTCCGCGAGTGACGGCCCAGCACAGTGGGTAAGGGCCACGCAACCCATTTTCGCCCGTGATCTCCTCCGGGCTGTCCGCAATGCGAACACTCCACGCCGATAGATGTGTAACAAGTCCGTTTCGGAGTGATCTTTCACCAAACCATTTGTCCGTATTTCGGAAGAAGTGGGCGCTAGGTGTGATCGAACCGAGACCTTGGAAATGTGGTTCGGTTCCGGCCGATGGCAGATAGTTAGGCGCGTAGACGCTCGGAGTGAAGGGTCACGCGTCGGTAGGCGGCGGCGACTCGCGAGCGGTGGGGGCACCTGACCATTACAGGCACCGGTGACGGTGTCATGGCCTGTGCCTCACCATGCGGTGAACCATTGGACTCATGAGGAGGAACCCATGCGCGGTGCCAAGAGCGCCAAGTGGGTCGCGATAGCCGCGGTAGTGGCACTGGGTGCCACCGCCTGTGGCGGTGGCAACGACGACGACGGCGACAGCAAGGCCGCGGCCGACCCGAACGGCAAGTTCTCGGTCGAGGTGGGTGAGCCGCAGAACCCCCTGCAGCCCGCGAACACCATGGAGTCCAACGGCAGCATCGTTATCAAGTCGCTCTTCTCCGGGCTCGTCGACTACGACAGCAGCGGCAAGATCGTCAACATCAACGCGCAGTCGATCGACACCAGCGACAACAAGACCTTCACGGTCAAGCTGAAGCCCGGCTGGAAGTTCCACGACGGCACCCCGGTGACCGCCACGTCCTACGTCAAGGCGTGGAACTGGGCCGCCAACCCGGACAACAAGCAGACCAACAGCTTCTGGTTCTCGGACATCGAGGGCTACGACAAGGTCGCGCCCGAGAAGGGCAAGCCCTCCGCCAAGGAGATGTCGGGCCTGAAGGTCGTCGACGACAACACCTTCACGATCAAGCTGTCGAAGCCGATCCCGTACTTCGTGTACAAGCTCGGCTACGAGGTCTTCGACCCGCTGCCGGAGTCCTTCTACAAGGACCCGAAGGCCGCCGGCCAGAAGCCGATCGGCAACGGCCCTTACAAGTTCGTCAGCTGGCAGCACAACAAGCAGATCGAGGTCGTCAAGAACGACGACTACAAGGGCCCGAACGCCGCGAAGAACGGCGGGGTGACCTTCAAGAACTACTCCAAGCTCGAGACGGCCTACCAGGACCTCAAGTCCGGCAACCTCGACGTGATGCGCCAGGTCGCCCCGCGTGACCTGCCCGTGTACAAGCAGGACCTCGGCGACCGCGCCGTGGACCAGTCGTACTCGGCGATCCAGACGCTCGGCGTCGCCTTCTACACCAAGCAGTGGAAGGACATCGACCCCAAGGTCCTGCAGGGCCTGTCGATGGCGATCGACCGCGACACCATCACCAAGACCGTCCTCCAGGGCACGCGTGAGCCCGCCACCGGCTGGGTCGCCAAGGGCGTCCTCGGCTACCAGGCGGACGCGGCCGGCGACGTCACCAAGTTCGACGCCGCCAAGGCCAAGCAGCTCATCAAGGAAGGCGGCGGCGTTCCGGGCAACAAGATCTCCATCCAGTTCAACGCCGACGGCGGGCACAAGGAGTGGGTGGAGGCCGTCTGCGGCTCCATCACCAAGGCCACCGGCGTGAAGTGCGACGGCGACTCCAAGCCCGACTTCCAGTCGGACCTGAACGCCCGTGACAACAAGCAGGTCAAGTCGCTGTACCGCTCCGGCTGGGTGCTCGACTACCCGTTCATCTCCAACTTCATCCGTGACCTGTTCGGCACCAAGTCCGACGGCAACCAGGGCGGCTTCTCCAACAAGAAGGTCGACCAGCTGATCGCCGACGCGGACGCCGCCAAGTCGCTGGAGGAGTCGGAGAAGCTGTACCAGGAGGTCGAGAAGCAGCTCGTCGACTACATGCCGAGCATCCCGCTCTGGTACTACAAGGTCAACGCGGGCTACTCGGAGAAGGTCTCCGGCGTGAAGTACGCGCAGGACGGCGACCCGATCCTGACCGGCGTGCAGGTCAAGAAGTAACCGCTGACGACGACAGCGTGAGCCGTGCCGCACCCGCGCGGGGTGCGGCACGGCATCGGCCGGACGGCCGGGGGGCCCTTTTCGCCGCGTACGTACGGAATCCGTAGAGGAAGCCGCTCGTATGGGGCGAAAGGGGCCTGCCGCTGTAACTGACATGGAGGAACCATGGGGCGCTACGTCGCGAGGCGACTGCTCCAGATGATCCCGGTGTTCATCGGGACGACCCTGCTGATCTTCCTGATGGTCTACGCCCTTCCCGGCGACCCCGTGCGGGGGCTCTTCGGGGACAAGGGCGCGAGCCCGGCGGTGCTCAGGTCGCTGCGGCACGAGTACGGCCTCGACAAGCCCGTCCTGGTCCAGTACTGGGACTACATGCGGGGCATGATCCTGCACTTCGACTTCGGTACGCAGGTGGCCAGCGGCCGCCCGGTCACCGACATCCTCGGTGACGCCTTCCCGGTGACGCTGCGTCTGGCCGGCATGGCCTTCGTCTTCGAGGCGGTCCTCGGCATCGTCCTCGGCATCATCTCCGGGATGCGCGCGGGCAAGGCGGTCGACACCGTCATCCTCGTCGTGACGCTGCTCCTGATCTCGATCCCGATCTTCGTGCTCGGCTACATCTTCCAGACGGTGTTCGCGTTCAAGCTGAACCTGCTGGACCCCTCGGTGAGCGACGCCACCGACTACAGCCAACTCCTGATGCCCGCCATCGTGCTGGCGAGCGTCTCGCTCGCCTACGTCGCGCGGCTCACCCGTACCTCGGTGGCGGAGAACCTGCGCGCCGACTACATGCGCACGGCCATCGCCAAGGGACTGCCGCGCCGGCGTGTGGTCGGGGTGCACCTGATGCGCAACTCGCTCATCCCGGTCGTCACCTTCCTCGGCACCGACCTCGGCGCCCTGATGGGCGGCGCGATCGTGACCGAGGGCATCTTCAACATCCACGGCGTCGGAGGCACCATCTACCAGGCGATCATCCGCCGAGAGGGCACCACGCTGGTCGGGCTGGTCACCATCCTGGTCCTCGTGTACCTCTTCTGCAGCCTGATCGTCGACCTCCTCTACGCGGTTCTGGACCCGAGGATCCGTTATGCCTGAGCTCACCAAATCCGCCGACGAGGCCACCAAGGCCGCGGCGGGCGCCGCAGCCGGCGCCACCCTGCCCGAACCCAAGCCGGAGAAGACCCGCAGCCTGTGGGGCGACGCCTGGCAGGACCTGCGGACCAACTGGGTGTTCGTCGTCTCCGCGGTGCTCATCCTGCTGCTGCTGGTGATGGCCGCCTGGCCCGGCCTGTTCACGGGCGCCGACCCGAACGACAAGGACCTGGCCAACCACTACCTGCAGCACCCCCACTACGGCAACGTGTTCTCCGCCGACTGGCTCGGCTACGACGCCCAGGGCCGCAGCGTGTACGCCCGCGCCATCTACGGCACCCGTGCCTCGCTGCTCGTCGGCGCCGGCACCACTGTCGTGGTCGTCCTCTTCGGCGGCCTGGTCGGCATGCTCGCCGGGTACTTCGGCGGCTGGATCGACGCCGTGCTGTCCCGTGTGACGGACATGTTCATGGGCATCCCGTTCCTGCTCGGCGCGATGGTGGCGCTGAACTCCTTCACGGAGCGGTCCATCCCGGTGGTGATCGGGGCGCTGGCCTTCCTGGGCTGGACGCAGACGGCCCGTGTCATGCGCGGTTCCGTCATCACCGTCAAGTCCACGGACTACGTGCAGGCCGCGAAGGCGCTCGGCGCGGGGACGAGAAGGATCCTCTTCCGCCACGTGCTGCCCAACGCGGTGGCTCCGGTGATCGTCGTCGCCACGATCTCGCTCGGCATCTACATCGGCGCCGAGGCCACGCTGTCGTTCCTGGGCCTCGGCCTGAACGGCGTGTCGTGGGGCAACGACATCTCCGACGGCGGCAACTCGATCCGGGTGGCGCAGTTCATCATGCTCTACCCGTCGATCATGCTCAGCATCACGGTGCTGGCGTTCATCATGCTCGGTGAGGCCGTACGCAACGCCCTCGACCCGAAGACACGCTGAGGGAGGCGTACGTGACCACCATCGAGGAAACCACGCCCGTGCCGTCGCCCCGCGACGCCGGGGCGGACGGCGGGCCGCTGCTCGACGTGCGCGACCTGCACGTCGAGTTCCACACCCGCGAGGGCGTCGTCAAGGCCGTCAACGGGGTCAACTACAGCGTGGCCGCGGGCGAGACGCTCGCGGTGCTGGGCGAGTCCGGTTCGGGCAAGTCCGTCACCGCGCAGGCCATCATGGGCATCCTGGACATGCCGCCCGGGAAGATCCCCCAGGGCGAGATCCGCTTCCGCGGCCAGGACATGCTCGCCATGTCCGCCGAGGAGCGACGCAAGATCCGCGGCAGCCGGATCGCGATGATCTTCCAGGACGCGCTGTCCTCGCTCAACCCGGTGCTGACCGTCGGCTACCAGCTCGGCGAGATGTTCCGCGTCCACCAGGGCATGTCCAAGAAGGACGCCAAGGCCAAGGCCATCGAGCTGATGGACCGGGTGAAGATCCCGGCCGCCGCGGCCCGGGTGAACGACTACCCGCACCAGTTCTCCGGCGGTATGCGCCAGCGCATCATGATCGCCATGGCGCTGGCCCTGGAGCCCGAGCTGATCATCGCCGACGAGCCGACCACGGCCCTCGACGTGACGGTCCAGGCCCAGGTCATGGACCTGCTCGCGGAACTCCAGCGCGAGTTCAACATGGGCCTCATCCTGATCACCCACGACCTCGGCGTCGTCGCCGACGTCGCGGACAAGATCGCGGTGATGTACGCGGGCCGCATCGTGGAGCAGGCGCCCGTGCACGAGCTGTACAAGCGCCCGGCGCACCCGTACACGCGGGGTCTGCTGGACTCCATCCCGCGCCTGGACCAGAAGGGCCAGGAGCTCTACGCGATCAAGGGCCTGCCGCCCAACCTGCTGCGGGTTCCGTCGGGCTGCGCCTTCAACCCGCGCTGCCCCAAGGCGCAGGACATCTGCACCACCGAGATCCCGCGTCTGTTCCCGGTCACCGAGCAGGACGGCACCCCGGTGACCGGCCGCACCTCGGCGTGCCACTTCTGGAAGGAGACGATCCATGGCTGAGCTCAGCAAGAACGACGAGCCGCAGGACGTCACCCCGAACGTCTCCAAGGTCGAGCTCGCGGACGCGCACTCGGAGGCGGAGTCGGTCGCCGCGGTCGAGGCGCCCGTCGGGCGCGGGGAGCCCATCCTTCAGGTGCGCAACCTGAAGAAGCACTTCCCGCTCACCCAGGGCATCCTGTTCAAGCGGCAGATCGGCGCGGTCAAGGCCGTCGACGGCATCTCCTTCGACCTGCACCAGGGCGAGACGCTCGGCATCGTGGGCGAGTCCGGCTGCGGCAAGTCCACGGTCGCCAAGCTGCTCATGAACCTGGAGCGGGCCACGGCGGGCGAGGTCTTCTACAAGGGCCAGGACATCACCAAGCTGTCCGGCCGCGCGCTGACCGCCGTGCGCCGCAACATCCAGATGGTGTTCCAGGACCCGTACACCTCGCTCAACCCCCGTATGACGGTGGGCGACATCATCGGGGAGCCCTTCGACATCCACCCGGAGGTGGCGCCCAAGGGCGACCGCCGCCGCAGGGTGCGCGAGCTCCTCGACGTCGTCGGCCTGAACCCGGAGTACATCAACCGCTACCCGCACCAGTTCTCGGGCGGCCAGCGCCAGCGCATCGGCATCGCCCGCGGCCTCGCGCTCAACCCCGAGATCATCATCTGCGACGAGCCGGTCTCCGCCCTGGACGTGTCCGTCCAGGCGCAGGTCATCAACCTGATGGAGGCGCTGCAGGACGAGTTCAACCTGTCCTACATCTTCATCGCGCACGACCTGTCGATCGTCCGGCACATCTCGGACCGTGTGGGCGTCATGTACCTCGGCCGCATGGCCGAGATCGGCACGGACGAGCAGATCTACGAGCACCCGACGCACCCCTACACCCAGGCGCTGCTGTCCGCGGTGCCGGTGCCGGACCCCGACGCCAGGGAGCACCGCGAGCGCATCATCCTCAGCGGTGACGTGCCCTCGCCGGCCAACCCGCCCTCCGGCTGCCGGTTCCGCACCCGCTGCTGGAAGGCGCAGGACAAGTGCGCCGAGCAGGAGCCCCTGCTGGCGGTGCCCGAGCGCTTCAAGGGCCAGGACAGCCCGGCGGCCCACGAGTCGGCGTGCCACTTCGCCGAGGAGAAGGACGTCGTCGGCGCGGCCTGACATTCCCGCGCACACCCACTGGTTCCCGGCCCCCTTCAAAAGGGTGTCGGGAACTGGTGCGTCGGGGGGCGCGGCGCAGCCGGGCCGCGCGTCACGCCCCCGCGCGCGCCCGCGCCCAGTGGCAGGCGACCTCCGCCTCCCGGCCCCCGCCCGGCACCCCGGGGTCCTCGGTGCGGCACGCCCCCGCCACTCCAGCCCGTTCCGCCTCGCCGCTCGCCAGGACGGGGCAGCGGGCGTGGAAGCGGCAGCCGGGCGGGATGCGGGACGGGTCCGGGGGCTCACCGGCGAGGACCTCGGGCTCGCCGGGGGAGTCCGGCAGCACCGACAGCAGCGCCCGGGTGTAGGGGTGCCGGGGCGCCGACAGCACCTGTTCCACCGCGCCCGTCTCCACGATCCGCCCGAGGTACATCACCGCCACCCGGTCGGCGATGTTCCACGCCAGGCCCAGGTCGTGCGTCACCACCAGCGCGGAGAGCCCCAGTTCGGTGCGCAGCCGCAGCAGCAGCGCGAGGATCTCCCCGCGCACCGAGGCGTCCAGCGAGGCCACCGGCTCGTCGGCGACGAGGAGTTCGGGTTCCAGGACGAGCGCGCCCGCGATCACCACGCGCTGCCGCTGGCCCCCGGACAGTTCGTGCGGATGGCGCAGCAGGAACCGCTCGGGGGGCCGCAGCCCCGCCCGGGACAGCGCCTCGGTGACCGCGGCCCGCTCGTCCCCGGCGTAGCCGTGGATGCGCAGTCCCTCGGCGACCGCCTCGTAGACCGTGTGCCGGGGGTTGAGGGACCCGGAGGGGTCCTGGAGGACGAGCTGGACCCGTTTGCGGTACGCCCGCAGCGCCCGGGAGGAGTACTCCATCGGCGTCCCGGCGAAGGTGACCCGCCCGGAGGTCGGCCGGACCAGCCCCAGCAGCGCCCGCGCCAGGGTCGTCTTGCCGCAGCCGGACTCGCCGACGAGGGCCACGATCTCCCCGGCCCCGATGTCGAGTTCGACGCCGTCCACCGCGCGGGCCGGGTCGGCGCCGCGCCGGCCGGGGAAGGTCACGTGCAGGTCCCGAGCGGTGAGCAGGGGCGGTGCCGTGGTCGTCGTCATGTGCCGCTCCTCGTCTCCCCGGCGGCGGGTGCCGCCGGTCCCGGCAGCGGCGGCACCGGCGGCGTGACGTGCACGCACGCGGCCCGGTGCCCGGGTGCCGCCTCCCGGAGCGCCGGGTCGTCCTCGGCGCATCCCGCGAGCGCCACCGGGCAGCGCGGGTGGAAGGCGCAGCCGCCGGGCAGCGCGGCCGGGTCCGGCGGATCGCCCGGCAGCCCGCGCGGGGCGTACCGGGAGGCGGGGTCGCCGATGCGCGGGAAGGCCGCCGACAGGGCCTGGCCGTAGGGGTGCCGGGCGTGCTCGTGGACGGTCCGCGCGGGGCCCTCCTCGACCACGCGGCCCGCGTACATCACGGCGAGCCGGTCGCAGGTGTCGGCGAGCACCGACAGATCGTGGCTGATCATGATCAGCCCCAGGTCCTGCTCGGCGACCAGCCGTTCGATGAGTCGCAGCACCTGCGCCTGGATCATCACGTCCAGGGCGGTGGTCGGCTCGTCGGCGACGATCAGCCGGGGGTCGCAGGCCAGAGCCATCGCGATCATGACACGCTGTCGCTGCCCGCCGGAGAGTTCGTGCGGGTAGGCCGCGGCCCGCGCGGCCGGCAGTCCCACGTGTTCGAGCAGCTCGCCGGTCCGGCGGCGGGCGGCGGCGCCGCTCTCCTTGCGGTGCAGCAGGATCGGCTCGGCGATCTGGTCGCCGACGCGGTGCACGGGGTTGAGGGAGTGCATCGCCCCCTGGAAGACGATGGAGGCACCGGCCCAGCGCACCGCCCGCACCCGCCCCCACCGCATCGTCAGCACGTCCTCGCCGTCCAGCAGGACCTCTCCGGTGACGCGGGTCCCGGCCGGGAGCAGCCGGAGCAGGGCGAGCGCCAGCGTGGACTTGCCGGAGCCCGACTCGCCCGCGACCCCGAGCTTGTGCCCGGCCTCCAGGCTCAGGTCGACGCCCCGCACGGCGGCGGCCCCGCCCGGATACGTGACCCGCAGGTCCCGCACGTCCAGCAGCGTCAACGTGTCACTCCCAGCCTGGGGTTGAGGACCGATTCGACGGCGCGCCCGCACAGCGTGAAGGCAAGCGCCACGACGGCGATGGCGAGGCCCGGCGGCACCAGGTACCACCAGTCCCCGGAACTGACCGCGCCCGCCTCGCGCGCGTCCTGGAGCAGCCCGCCCCAGGAGACCACCGAGGGGTCGCCGAGCCCGAGGAAGGCCAGCGTCGCCTCGGAGAGGATGGAGAGGGACACCATCAGGGTGGCCTGCGCGAGCACCAGGGGCATCACGTTGGGCAGCACGTGCCGGGTCATGACGTGCCAGTGCCCGCCGCCGAGTGCCTTGGCGCGTTCGATGTAGGGACGCGATTCCACCGCGAGCGTCTGGGCCCGCACCAGCCGGGCCGTCGTCGGCCAGGAGGTGACGCCGATCGCCAGGACCACCGTGCCCAGCGAGCGGGACATCACGGTGGCGAGCGCGATGGCCAGTACGAGGGTGGGCATCACCAGGAACCAGTCCGTGACGCGCATCAGCAGGGTCGCCCAGGGGCCCCGGAAGTGCCCGGCGGTGATGCCCACGAGGGCGCCGATCGCCACCGACAGCACGGCGGCGAGCAGCCCCACGAGCAGCGAGACGCGCGAGCCCCACACGAGCAGGCCGAGCAGGTTGCGCCCGTAGCGGTCGGCGCCCAGCGGGAAGGCGCCGCTCGGCCCCTGGAGCGGGCGGCCCGGGGCGTCGGTCACGCTCGCCACGTCGGAGCCGACCGTGAGCGGCGCGGTCAGGGCGACCAGCGCGAACAGCGCGAGCACGGCCAGGCCCACGAGGCCCGCGCGGTGCGTGCGGTACTGGCGCCAGAAGTGGGCGGCGGCCCGGCGCCGCCGCTGCCGGGCGAGCGCGCGCGGGCCGGGGCCGGGCGCGGCGGCCGGGGGAGTGGCTTCGGTCGTCATCGGCCCACCCGGGGATCGAGGAGCGGGTACACGAGGTCGGCGAGGGTGTTCATGACGATCACCGCCGAGGCGAAGAAGAGGAACAGCCCCTGGACGAGTGGCAGATCGGGCACGCTCAGGGCCTGGTAGAACAGGCCGCCGAGGCCCGGCCAGGAGAACACCGTCTCGACGAGGATGACTCCCGCGACCGTCCGGCCGAGGTTGACGAAGATGAGGGTGACGGTCGGCAGCAGGGCGTTGGGCACGGCGTGCCGGCGCCGTACCGCGTCGTCCCGCAACCCCTTGGCGCGGGCGGTCGTCAGATAGTCGCTGCCCATCTCGTCGAGCAGTGCCGAGCGGGTGACCAGCAGGGTCTGCCCGTACTCGACGGCGACGAGGGTGAGGACCGGCAGGACGAGGTGGTGGGCGACGTCCACGACGTGCGCGAAGCCCTCCGTGCCGGCGTCCTCCATGCCGCCGGTCGGGAAGAGCCCCGGGACCGGGCCCGCGCCGACCGAGAACACGATGACGAGCAGCAGGCCCAGCCAGAACGAGGGCACCGAGTACAGGGTGAGGGCGAGCCCGGTGTGCAGCCGGTCGCCGAGCCGGCCGTGGCGCCAGGCCGAGCGGGTGCCGAGGGTGAGGCCCAGGGCGGTGTACAGGACGAACGCGGTGCCGGTGAGCAGCAGCGTGTTCGGCAGCGCCTCGGTGATCTTGTCGAGGACGGGGGTGCGGAACTGGTAGGAGGTGCCGAGGTCGCCGGTGAGGGCCTTGCCGCAGTAGTCGGTGAACTGCTGCCACAGGGGCAGGTCGAGGCCGAACTCGCGCCGGTAGGCGGCGAGTTGTTCGGCGGAGACGGGGCGGCCGCCGGTCATGGTGCGGACCGGGTCGCCGGGGATGAGGCGGAAGAGGAAGAAGCCGGTGATGAGGACGGCGAGGAGGGAGACGAGGGCGCCGGCGAGTTTTCCGGCGACGTAGTGGAGGTAGGGGGTGGTGCGCGTGGTGCGGGTGCGGCGGGGGGTGGTCGTCGCCGGGGCGACGGTCTCGCGGATCGGGAGGGGGCCGGTGCCGGTGCCGGTGCTCATGGGTGCCTCCCGGGGTGCGTGGTGCGGGGTGTCCTGGCGGGTGCCGCGCCGGGTTCCCTCGCCCCCGCCGCCCCTTCCCTTCCCGACCCCGGGGGCTCCGCCCCCGGACCCCCCGTGGGGACGTGTCCAAGTGCGGCCCGGTGGGGGTACGCCGCGCAGTTCCCCGCGCCCCTACGGGCGCGGGCTGCGCCGCGCTCCTGCGGCGGGGCCGCGAGGTGACACGGCCCCGCGCCCCTGACGGCGCGGGCTGCGCCGCGCTCCTGCGGCGGAGCCGCGAGGTGACACGGCCCCGCGCCCCTACGGGCGCGGGCTGCGTCGCGCCCTGCCCTATTCACGGTCCTCCGCCGTTGTCCGGCGGCGGTAGGTGAGGAACGCGGCGATTCCGGCCAGGACGACGGCGCCGGCGATGACGCCGATGACGACGCCCGTGGAGTCGGAGTCGTCCGAGGAGCCGTCGGAGGCCGCCGGCTTGGCGGACCACCAGCTCCAGTAGCCGTCCTGGCCGTAGATGTTGCCCGCCTTGGCCGGCATGGTCTGGATGTGCGCGATCTGGTCGGTCCGGTAGGCCTCCACGGCGTTCGGGTAGGCCATGACGTTCATGTACCCGAGGTCGTACAGCCGTGACTGCATCTGCTTGACGAGATCGGCGCGCCGGGCGGGGTCGTACTCGGCGAGCTGGCGGGCGTAGAGCGCGTCGTACTTCTTGTCGCAGATGAAGTTGTCGGTCGCGCCGGTCCGCTTGGGGGTGGCGGGCAGGGCGTCGCAGGTGTGGATGGACAGGACGAAGTCGGGGTCGGGGTTGACGGACCAGCCGTCGAAGGCGAGGTCGTACGTGCCGGCCAGCCAGGGGTCGGACACGTTGTCGAGGCAGTCGAGCGTCACGCCGATGCCGAGCTTGCCCCACCATTCCTTGAGGTACTGCCCGACGGCCTTGTCGTTGGGGTCGGTGGCGTGGCACAGCAGCCGGTAGTCGAGCGGCTTGCCGTCCTTGCCGGTGCGTCTCCCCTCGCCGTTCTTCTTGTAGCCGGCCTCGTCGAGGAGCCGGGCGGCGGCCGCGGGGTCGTAGCCGCGCTCCTGCTCGGCGGAGGGCTTCCAGAAGTAGGCGGAGAAGCGCGGCGGGAGGTAGCCCTCGCCGTCGACCGCGTGCCCCTGGAAGACCTTGTCGATGAGCGTCTTGCGGTCGACCGCCCGGAACAGGGCCTCCCGCAGCCGGGGGTCCCGCAGCGAGGGGTCGCCGTCGCCCATGCGGGTGCCGTCCTTGGCGCGGGCGCCGGGGTTGACGGCGAGGGCGTAGAAGCGGCGGCCCGGGGCGTCGTTGACCTTGATGTCGGGCTGGTGTGCGAGGGAGTCGGCCTGCGCGGGGGTCAGCCCGCTGACGAAGGACACCTCGCCCTTGCGCAGGGCCGCGACGGCGGCGTCACCGTCCTTGTAGTACTTGAAGACCAGCTCGTCGAACTTGGGGGCGCCGCGCCAGAAGGTCTTGTTGGCCTCCATGCGCACATAGCTGTCGGGCTTGTAGCCGGTCAGCACGTAGGGGCCGTTCCCCACGACGGGGAACGTCTTGTCGTTGTTGAACTTGGAGAGGTCCTTCACCTTGGACCAGACGTGCTCCGGCACGATCGGCACGTCGAGCGCGGTCATCGTGGCCTGCGGCTTCTTCAGTTCGACGACGAGTTCGGTGTCGCTCGGCGCCGTCACCTTCCGGAAGTTGGCGACGAAGCTGCCGTTCGCGGTGGCCGCCGCCTCGTCGGTCATCATCTTGTTGAACGTCCAGGCCGCGTCCTTGGCGGTGATGCTCTTCCCGTCGGACCACTTGGCCCCGGAGCGGATGGTGTACGTCCAGGTCAGCTTGTCCGCGGAGGGCTTCCACTCGGTGGCGAGGCCCGGGACGGCGTGGTTGTCCCCCGGGTCGTAGTCGGTCAGGTACTCGTACATCAGCCGGTTGATGCTGGTGCTGGACAGACGGGTCGCCAGGAACGGGCTCAGCGAGTCGACGCTCTGCGCCACCGCGACCGTGAGGACCTTCTTGCCCTCCTCGGCCTCGGCCTGCTGGGGGGAGGGGTTCAGCGGGGTGGCGAGCACGGCGGAGAGGGTGAGGGCGCTCGCGCCGGTGAGGGCGGCGAGCCGCAGCACCGAGGGCCGCGCGCCGCGCCGTTCCCGTCCGGTGCGCCCACCCTGTCTGCCCGGTGGTTCCGGGTGCCGTCGGCCGAGTCGGACTCTCGCGCTCATGGTTGTGACCTCATGTCATCACTCGCACTGGAACGGCTGGTGGGAACGGTGTTCGGGCTCCGTCGGGAGGGGGGTCCGCGGGGTGGCGGCGGCCAGGTCGATGTGTGTGTCTATCAGCGCCGCTCGGCGCCCGTCAACGGTGCGTCGAAGGCCCATGTGGCCTGCGGAAACGGGGAGTTGACGCGTCCGGGACGGTCATTGGTGCAGACCGGTGAAGGGTCCCTGGTGGAGCCGTGACGGGTGGTGCGCGTGAGCTCGTTTCGTAGGCGGCGGCGGTGTCGTGCCGCAGTCGTTCGCGGCACCGCCCCGAGGCCGATCCCGTGCCGCGAGGCGGCGGGCGCGGGGGGCCGGACGGGGGACTCCTCGCTCGCACAGGCGGGCTGAATGTGCGTTTTCTCCGATATGGGTAAAAGGTGGCGGTGAAGCGCCGCACACCGGCGTCGGCGCACGGCGCGTACCCGAGGAGGCACCATGCAAGGAGCCGCACCCGCCCGCTGGACCGCCGCCCTCGCCGTGCTCGCCGTGCTCGTGCCCACCGCGGCCGGCTGCGGCTCCCGTGCCGCCGCCGACGGCGGCCCCGGGGTGCTCAGCTCCTCCTGGGGCGACCCGCAGAACCCGTTGGAGCCGGCCAACACCAACGAGGTGCAGGGCGGCAAGGTCCTCGACATGGTCTTCCGGGGCCTCAAGCGGTACGACCCGCGCACCGGCGCCGCCGAGAACATGCTCGCCGAGCGGATCGAGACGAAGGACTCGCGCGACTACGCCGTCACCGTCAAGGACGGCTGGACCTTCAGCAACGGGGAGAAGGTCACCGCCCGCTCCTTCGTGGACGCCTGGAACTACGGGGCGAGCCTGAGGAACAACCAGAAGTGCGCGTACTTCTTCGGATACATCGACGGCTACGACAAGGTGCACCCCGAGTCCGGGAAGCAGACCGCCGACACCCTCTCCGGGCTGAAGGTCACCGGACCGCGCACCTTCACCGTCCGCCTCAACCAGAGCTTCTCCGGCTTCCCCGACACCCTCGGCTACGCCGCCTTCGCCCCGCTGCCCCGCGCCTTCTTCGAGGACCACGCGGCCTGGCTGAAGAAACCCGTCGGCAACGGGCCCTACCGCGTGAAGTCCTACGTCAGGGGCGCCCAGATGTCGCTGCGCACCTGGGACGCCTATCCGGGCCCCGACAAGGCGCGGAACCGGGGCGTCGACCTCAAGGTGTACACCGACGGCAACACCGCCTACACCGACCTGATGTCCGGCAACCTCGACCTCTCCGACGACATCCCCGCCGCCCAGCTCAGGAACGTGAAGAGCGATCTGGAGGGCCGGTACGTCAACGTCCCGGCCGGCATCCTGCAGACCCTCGCCTTCCCCTTCTACGACGGGAAGTGGGACCGGCCCGGCATGGAGAAGGTCCGCACCGGGCTGTCCATGGCGATCGACCGCGAGCAGATCACCCGCACCATCTTCCGCGGCACCCGCACCCCCGCCACCGACTGGACCTCACCCGTGCTCGGCGCGGAGGGCGGCTACCGCGCGGGGCTGTGCGGGGACGCCTGCCGCTACGACCCGCAACGGGCGAAGGCGCTGGTCAAGGAGGGGGGCGGGCTGCCCGGCGGGAAGCTGCGGCTCACGTACAACGCGGACACCGGCTCCCACAAGGCATGGGTGGAGGCCGTCTGCCACTCCATCAACAACGCGCTCGGCGACGACCGGGCCTGCCTCGCCGACCCTGTCGGCACCTTCGCCGACTACCGCAACCGGATCAGCCAGAAGAAGCTCACCGGGCCGTTCCGGGCGGGCTGGCAGATGGACTACCCGCTCATCCAGAACTTCCTCCAGCCGCTCTACTACACCGGCGCCTCCTCCAACGACGGCAAGTGGTCCAGCGAGAAGTTCGACGACCTTGTCGACAGGGCCAACGCGGCCACCGACCCGAAGACCTCGACCGGGCTGTTCCAGCAGGCCGAGGAGGTCGTCCGGGACCAGATGGCGGCCATCCCGCTCTGGTACCAGAACGGCAGCGCCGGCTACTCCCGACGGCTCTCGGACGTGGAGCTCAATCCCTTCAGCGTGCCGGTGTACGACCGGATCAAGGTGGCGTGAGCGCTCATGGGCCAGTACGTGCTGCGACGGCTGCTGCAGATGATCCCCGTCTTCCTCGGCGCCACCCTGCTGATCTTCCTCATGGTCAACGTCATGGGCGACCCCGTCGCCGGACTCTGCGGCGACAAGGCGTGCGACGCCGCCACCGCCGCCCGGCTGAAGGCGGAGTTCGGCCTCGACCGCCCCGTGTGGCAGCAGTACCTGACCTACATGGGCAACGTCTTCACCGGCGACTTCGGCACCGCGTTCAACGGGCAGGAGGTCACCGCGCTGATGGCGGCGTCCTTCCCGGTCACCGCGCGGCTCACGCTCGTGGCGATCGTCTTCGAGGTCGTCCTCGGCGTCACCCTGGGCGTGCTCACCGGGCTGCGGCGCGGCCGCCCCGTCGACACCGGGGTGCTCATGCTGAGCCTCGTCGTGATCTCCGTGCCCACCTTCGTCACCGGGCTGCTGCTGCAACTCCTGCTCGGCGTCCAGTGGCACTGGATCACCCCCTCGGTCTCGATGGCGGCGCCCTACGACGAGCTGATCGTCCCCGGGTTCGTCCTCGCCTCCGTCTCCCTCGCCTACGTCACCCGCCTCACCCGCACCTCGATCGCGGAGAACCGGCGCGCCGACCACGTCCGCACCGCCGTCGCCAAGGGGCTGCCGCGCCGCCGGGTGATCGTCCGCCACCTGCTGCGGACCTCGCTGATCCCCGTGGTCACCTTCATCGGCTCCGACATCGGGGCGCTGATGGGCGGGGCGATCGTCACCGAGCGGATCTTCAACATCCACGGCGTCGGCTTCCAGCTCTACCAGGGCATCCTGCGCCAGAACACCCAGACCGTCGTCGGCTTCGTGACGGTCCTGGTCCTCGTCTTCCTCGCCGCCAACCTGCTGGTGGACCTGCTCTACGCCGTACTCGACCCGAGGATCCGCTATGCCTGAGCGCCCCGAGGAACCGGAACCGCACGGCCCGTACGAGCCCTACGGGCCGTTCGGGCCCTACGAATACGAGGCGGACGGCACCCTGGCGGGCACGGGCCCCGGCGCCGTCGCCCCCACCGGCACCGGCGGCACGATGGACCTCGCGGCGGGCGAGGCGGCCACGCTCCGCCGCCCGCCGTCCCCGGAGCCCGGCCCCGGTCCGGAGCCGGGACCGAAGGAGCCGGCGAAGGCCCGGCACAGGCGGGGGAAGCCCCGCTCCCTGTGGTCCGACGCCTGGCACGACCTGCGGCGCAACCCCGTCTTCCTGGCCTCCGCCCTCGTCATCCTCTTCCTCCTCGTCATCTCCGTGAGCCCCTCGCTGATCGCCTCCGGCGACCCCCTCTCCTGCGACCTCGCCCACGCCCAGGAGGGCTCCACCCCCGGCCACCCCTTCGGCTTCGACGGCCAGGGCTGCGACGTCTACACCCGCACCGTGTACGGCACCCGCGTCTCCATCGCCGTCGGCGTGCTCGCCACGGCCGGGGTCGCGCTGCTCGGCTCGGTGCTCGGCGGGCTCGCCGGGTACTTCGGCGGGACGGGCGACGCGGTCCTCTCCCGCCTCACCGACGTCTTCTTCGCGATCCCCGTCGTCCTCGGCGGCCTCGTCCTGCTCTCCGTCGTCACCAGCGACACCATCTGGCCCGTCGTCGGCTTCATGGTGCTGCTCGGCTGGCCGCAGGTCTCCCGCATCGCCCGCGGCTCCGTCCTCACCGTGGGGCGGCAGGACTACATCCAGGCCGCCCGCGCCCTCGGCGCCTCCCACACCCGGCTGCTGCTGCGGCACATCGCGCCCAACGCCGTCGCCCCCGTGATCGTCGTGGCGACCATCGCGCTCGGCACGTACATCGCGCTGGAGGCCACCCTGTCCTACGTCGGCGTCGGGCTGCGGCCGCCCACGGTGAGCTGGGGCATCGACATCTCCGCCGCCTCCCCCTACATCCGCCAGGCCCCGCACATGCTGCTGTGGCCCGCCGGAGCGCTGGCGCTCACCGTGCTGGCGTTCATCATGCTCGGCGACGCGGTGCGCGACGCCCTCGACCCGAAGCTGAGGTGAGCCGCCGTGCGACACGACGACCCGAGGACGCCCGCCCCGGGACCGGCGCCGGGCACGGCGGACGGGGCCCCGCTGCTCGACGTACGCGGCCTGCGCGTGGAGTTCCGCACCCGGGACGGCGTCGCGCGCGCCGTCAACGGCGTCGATCTGCGCGTGGCGGCGGGGGAGACGCTCGCCGTGCTCGGCGAGTCCGGCTCCGGCAAGTCCGTCACCGCACAGGCGGTCATGGGCATCCTCGACACCCCGCCCGGGCACATCACCGGCGGCGAGGTCCGCTTCCGGGGCCGCGACCTGCTGACCCTCCCCGAGGAGCAGCGCCGCAGACTGCGCGGCGCCGAGATGGCGATGATCTTCCAGGACGCGCTGTCCGCCCTCAACCCCGTCCTCACCGTGGGCGACCAGCTCGCCGAGATGTTCCTCGTCCACCGCGGCACCTCCCGGCGCGAGGCCCGCGCGAGGGCCGTCGAGCTCATGGACAGGGTCCGCATCCCGGCCGCCGCCCAGCGGGCACGGGACTATCCGCACCAGTTCTCCGGCGGCATGCGCCAGCGCGTCATGATCGCGATGGCGCTCGCCCTGGAACCCGCGCTGATCATCGCCGACGAGCCCACCACCGCGCTCGACGTCACCGTGCAGGCGCAGGTCATGGACCTCCTCGCCGAGCTGCGCCGGGAGTACGCGATGGGGCTCGTCCTCATCACCCACGACCTCGGCGTCGTCGCCGACGTCGCCGACCGCATCGCCGTGATGTACGCGGGCCGGATCGTCGAGGAGGCGCCGGTCCACGACCTCTACAAGGCGCCCGCCCACCCCTACACCAGGGGCCTGCTCGACTCCATCCCCCGCCTCGACCGCAAAGGCACCGAACTCGACGCCATCCGGGGCCTGCCGCCCAGCCTCACCGACATCCCACCGGGCTGCGCCTTCCACCCGCGCTGCCCGCGAGCCCGGGACGAGTGCCTGACCGACGTGCCGCCCCTGTACGCGGCGGGCGAGGACCGGGGCAGCGCCTGCCACTTCTGGAGGGAGTGCCTGCATGACGCCGGCTGAACCGATCCTCGAGGTGACCGGACTGACCAAGCACTACCCGCTGACCAGGGGCGTGGTGCGGCGCCGGGCGGCCGGCGCCGTGCGGGCCGTCGACGGTGTCGACCTCACCCTGCGCGCGGGCGAGACCCTCGGCATCGTCGGCGAGTCCGGCTGCGGCAAGTCGACGCTGGCCCGCCTCCTGGTCCACCTCGAACGCCCCACCGCCGGCCGCGTCCGGCACCGAGGCGAGGACGTCACCGGCCTCTCCGGCCGCGCGCTCAAGGCGGTGCGCCGCAACGTCCAGATGGTCTTCCAGGACCCGTACACCTCGCTCAACCCCCGCATGACGGTGGGGGACATCGTCGGGGAACCGTTCGAGATCCACCCGGAGGTCGCCCCCAAGGGCGAACGGGGCCGCAAGGTCCGGGAGCTGCTCGACGTCGTCGGCCTCAACCCCGAGCACGTCAACCGCTACCCGCACCAGTTCTCCGGCGGCCAGCGCCAGCGCATCGGCATCGCGCGGGCCCTGGCCCTGCGCCCCGAGATCGTCGTCGCCGACGAACCGGTCTCCGCGCTGGACGTCTCGGTGCAGGCCCAGGTGATCAACCTCCTGGCCCGCCTGCAACGGGAGTTCGGCCTCGCCTACGTCTTCATCGCGCACGACCTGTCCGTGGTCCGGCACATCTCGGACCGGGTGGGCGTGATGTACCTGGGCCGCATCGTGGAGACCGGCACGGACGAGCAGATCTACGAGCACCCCACGCACCCCTACACCCAGGCCCTGCTCTCCGCGGTCCCCGTCCCCGACCCGACGGCCCGCGCCCGCCGCGACCGCATCATCCTCACCGGCGACGTCCCCTCCCCGGCCGACATCCCCACGGGCTGCCGCTTCCGCACCCGCTGCTTCAAGGCCCGACCCCGCTGCACCGAGGAGTCCCCCCTCCTGCAACTCCACCCCACCGCCCCCCACCCCTCCGCCTGCCACTACGCGGAGGAACGCACAACGAGGACGTGACTCCGGTCAGGGCCACGGGAAACCACGCGCCCAGCCACCCCCCTAAGGGGCGCGGGGAACTGCGCGCCCGACCACGACGCACCCGCACGTGCAACGCGGGCCGCACCCCCGCCCCCCTTAGGGGCGCGGGGAACTGCGCGACAAGCCGCAACGCACCCGCACCCGCCGGCCGAACCGAGCCCCCGCCCCCTCAGGCGCGCACCCCCTCAGGCGCCCGCCTCCTCAGGCGCCCGAAACAACCCCCCGCAGCACCCCCTCACACCACTCCCGAAACGTCGTCCCCCCGACGAAGACATTCGCGTCCGTACGCGATACCGCCGCGTCCAGCCCCTCGTTCCGCGCCCGCATCATGTCGACCATCCCCGTCGCGAACGCCTCCGGCACCCCCCGCGCGGCGAACCCCGCCGCGTAGTCCTCCAGGGACACAGGCTCATACCGCACGGCCCGCCCCAGCACCTCGGAGAGAATCCGCGCCCGCTCGTCCGCCGTCAGTTCCTCGGGCCCGAGCACGGGCACCTCACCCGTGCCGCTCCACTCCCGGTCGAGCAGCAACCGCACGGCCGCCGCCGCGATGTCGGCCGTGGCGACCGTCGCCTCGGGCCGGTCCGCGGGGACCGTGTCACTGAAGACGCCCCGTTCGCGGATCGGACCGGCCTGCCGCAGCAGGTTGTCGGTGAAGGTGGCGCACGCGAGCGCCCGGTAGGCGACCCCGGAGCCGGCGATGAGGTCGTCCATGGCCAGCGAGGCCGTGACGAGCCCGGCGCGCCCGGCGACCGGTGTGCCCCGCCCGACGGAGGACACGCCGACCACCCGCCGCACGCCGTGCGCGGCGAACGCCTTCGCCGCCGGCCGCGTGAAGCCGGAGTACGCCTCGTCCAGACTGGCCGCCGCCGGGTCGGGCGGCACGACCCAGAAGACCGCCTCGACCCCGTCGAGCGCCCGGTCGAGGACCGCCGCGTCGCCGTGCGAACCGGTGACGACGTCGACCCGCCCCCGCACCTCCTCGGGGAGCTTCGCGGGGTCGCGCACGACGACCCGCAGTGCCTCGCCCCGCGCGGGGGCCTCGTCGAGCAGACTGCGCAGCACCTGGCTGCCGATGGCGCCCGTGGGCGTGGTGATGAGGATCATGCGGTCAAGTCTTCGCGCGTCCCGGCGCACGCGTCCAATACCCTTTCCCCGCGATTGATACCCTCGGGGTATGGACCTCGATCTGCGCAAGCTGCGCTATTTCGTCGCGGTCGCCGAGCACCGGCACTTCGGCCGTGCGGCCGAGCACCTCTTCATCGCCCAGCCCGTCCTCAGCCGGCAGATCCGCGCCTTCGAACGCGAACTGGGCTGCGCGCTGCTGACCCGCACCACCCGCAGCGTGGAGCTGACGGCGGCGGGCAGGCAGCTCCACGAGGAGGCGCGCAGGGTCCTCACCACCGTGGACGCCGCGGTCCGCCGGGTCCACGAGGCCGACCGGGGCGTCGCGCGCCTGGCCGTCGCCTTCGCCCCCGGGCTGCACGTCTCGGAGGCGGTCCGCGCCTTCGCGGACGCCCACCCCGGTGTCGAGATCGACCTGATCCCGCTGCGCTGGTACGACCAGCACAGCCCTCTGCACGACGGCCGCGCCCACGTCGGCTTCCTGCGCCGGCCCTTCGACGACACGGGTCTGCGCACGATCCCCGTCGGCCACGAGCCGAGGGCCGCCATCCTGCCCGCGGCCCACCCCCTGGCCGGCCGCCCCTCGCTCCTCTCGGCGGACCTGGAGGGCGAGAAGCTGCTCGACGCCCAGCAGCGCCGCGCGGCCTCCATCGAGGAGAAGCTCGAACTCATCGCCGCCGGCTACGGCATCGGGGTCGGCCCGCTGAGCGCGGCCCGCGCCTACAGCCGCCCGGACCTCGCCCTCGTCCCGGTCACGGACGCGGAGCCGTACGAGACGTGCCTGGCGGCCCCCGAGGACAACCGGGACGAGCGCGTACGCGACTTCCTGACCATCGCCACGAAGGTGCTGCGCGGCTGACGCCGGGCCCGGCGCGCGCGTTCACAGCCTCGCAACACCGCCGACCCGGCGCCGCCACACGGCTGGGTCACGCTGGACCGTGTACGGCCGTGCGGGTGCCGTGGACGGGCCGGGGCGCTGCGGCGCTCCGGCCCGTCGCCGTGCGTGGACCGTCAGGCGAGCTTCAAGGAGCGCCGCAGGAAGTCCAGTTGGAGCCGCAGCAGGTTCTCCGCGACCGTCTCCTGCGGGGTCATGTGCGTGACGCCGGACAGGGGCAGCACCTCGTGCGGGCGTCCGGCGGCGAGGAGCGCCGAGGACAGGCGCAGGGAGTGGGCGACGACCACGTTGTCGTCGGCGAGCCCGTGGATGATCATCATGGGACGGTGCGGGCCCTCCGCCGCGTCCACCAGGCCCGCGTCGTCGATCAGCGAGTTGTGCCGGTAGACCTCCGGCTGCTCGGCGGGCAGGCCGAGGTACCGCTCCTGGTAGTGCGTGTCGTAGAGCCGCAGATCGGTGACCGGCGCTCCGACGACCGCCGCGTGGAAGACGTCCGGGCGGCGCAGCGCGCCGAGCGCGGCGAGGTAGCCGCCGAAGGACCAGCCGCGGATCGCGACGCGGTCGAGGTCGAGGGGGAACTCCTCGGCGAGCGCGTGCAGCGCGTCGACCTGGTCCTGGAGGACCACGTCGGCGAGCTCGTCCCGGACGGCCTTCTCCCAGGCGGGGGAGCGGCCGGGCGTGCCCCGTCCGTCCGCGACGACGACGGCGAAGCCCTGGTCGGCGAACCACTGGGAGGTGAGGTGCGGGTTGTGGGCCGCCAGTACCCGCTGGCCGTGCGGACCGCCGTAGGGGTCCATGAGGACCGGCAAACGGGGACCGTCGGTCTCACGGGGGTAGTCCGTAGGCATAAGCACGGCGCATGGGATTTTCCGTGCGCCCCCCTCCACGAGGGTCACGCGCGGGGAGAAATTCGGACTTTCCGCGTGCGAGGCCAGGGTCACCACCGGCTTGCCCTCACGAAGTACCTGCGCACGGGAGCCTGGCCGGTCCGGCACCGCGCTGACCAGCACGGTCACGCCCCCGGCGCGCACCGCCGAGTGCACGCCGGGCTCCTGCGAGACGCGCTCCATTCCGAGTTCGTTCACCCGGTAGACGTGCACCTCGCCGATCTCCGGCTCCGCCGCGCGCGCCCCGGCCCCGGCCGAGACCAGGACGTTGTCGGCGGAGACGTCAAGTACCGCCCGCACATGCAACTGCGGTCCGGTGAGCGGGCGTTCGCCGACCGCGAGGACCCGTGCGCCCCCCTCGTCGGCGATCCGCACGAGCTGTCCGGAGGGGCTCCAGCACGGCACTCCGGGGAAAAGTTCCAGCCAAGTTGGATCTTCGTCGGCGTGCACCATCCGGGTCGCACCGGTGTGCGGATCCACCGCCAGAATGAGCTGACTGCGCTGGTCCCGGGCCTGCACCAAGATCAATGGCGCACCCGCCGCTGACCAGTGCACTCGCGCCAGATAGGGGTAGCCGGCCCGGTCCCAGGCCACCTCCGTGCGCACCCCGTCCAGGCCCAGGACGAACAGGCGCACCTCCGCGTTGTCCGTCCCCGCCGCCGGGTACGCCACGGGCTGCGGGGCCCGGCCCGGGTGTGCCGGATCGGCGATCCACCACCGCTGGACCGGGGTGTCGTCCACCCGCGCGACCAGCAGGCGTTCGGAGTCCGGGGCCCACCAGAACCCGCGAGAACGGGACATTTCCTCGGCCGCGACGAACTCCGCGAGACCGTACGAAACGCCCTCCGACTCCGGTTCGAGCAGCGCCCGGTCGTCCTCGCCCTCCGCGCCGACGACCCGCAGCGCGCCCCGGGCGACATAGGCGACATGGCGGCCGTCGGGGGAGGGGCGGGGGTCGATCACCGGCCCGGCGGCGGGCAGTTCGCGCGCGGTACCGGCCCGCAGCTCGGCCGTGAAAAGCCGCCCTGACAAGGCGAAAGACGCCAACTCCACGGCGGCGTCGGTCGCGTAGCCGACGATGCCGGCGCCCCCCTCACGGCTGCGTTCCCGGCGTGCGCGCTCCTCCGGCGGCAACTCCTCGCCGGCCCCCGAGAGCAGGGCCGCGGGGTCCGCCGCGAGGTGCTCCGCGCCGTCCTCCGTGTCGAGGACCCACAACTGGTGCACCCGGTCCGTTCCGGACGCGGACCGCAGGAACACGACCCGTGAACCGTCCGGCGCGACCGTGAACGCGCGGGGCGCGCCGAGGGTGAAGCGTTGCGTGCGCGCGTGCTGGCGGGGGAAGGAAAGTGGCTCGGTCGTCATGCCCCGACCATATTGGCCATGCGCCCCCTTGTGCGGCCGTGCGCGGGACGATGCGCGCGTCCGGATAGTTATGATCACAAGCGCATAGTGGGTATGAACCCGCTGGCTGCTGTACGGATATGTCTGCCCCCATAGTCCGACCCCCCGCGTCCCTGGGATCTTTGGAGGTGAACCGCCGTGGCACTCTCGATTTCGGCGGTGGTGCTGCTGGCGATCATCGTCGTTCTGCTGATCAGGAAGTCAGGCCTGAAGGGCGGACACGCGGTGGTCTGCGTGCTCCTCGGTTTCTACCTCGCCTCCTCGACGATCGCCCCGACGATCAACGACCTGACGACGAACATCGCGGGGATGATCGGCAGCATCAAGTTCTGACGCGCGCGTCCCGACGCAGGGGCCCTGTGCGCCTTCGCGCCCCGGGGCCGGGCCGGCGACCCGCCGCAGGAGGGGGGCACGGGCTCCGGACAGCAGTCCGAAGCCCGTGCGGTGACCTTCCCAGAAACCGGTTGCCCGGGATGTGACGCGGTACGCCCGGTCAACCGGAAGAATGTTCGCCGGCTTGCGCGGCGGCGTTCTCCTCGTTCCCGGCGGCACTCTCCTCGGTCAGGGCCGCCGCGGTCAGGGTGAGGTGCCGGACCAGGACCGCGGCCGCGGTGTCGGCCTCGCGGGCCAGGGCCGCCTCCTCCAGCATGCGGTGCTCCGCGAGGGCGTCCCGCTCCGGGGCGCGGTGCGCCGACCAGCGGCGGGCCAGCTCGCTCGCCGTCCACATCCGGTCGAAGGTCTCCAGGAGCGGACGGTTTCCGCACCCCTCCAGCAGGGTGCGGTGGAAGACCCTGTGGGCCTCGGCCCAGGCGTCGGTGTAGTGGGCGCCCTCCTCCGGCGCGTACGCAGGAGTGCGCGCCAGACGGTGGTGCGCGGCCCGCACCCGGGCCTCCCATTCGACGTCCCCGCGCTCGATCGACATGCGCAGCACCACCGGTTCGACGGTCCTGCGCGCCTCCGCGATCTCCTGCCACCGCCGGTCCGAGAAGGACGGCACCGCGAAACCGCGGTTGGGCAGCCGGTCGGCCAGCCCTTCACCCACCAGTCGCACGAGCGCCTCGCGCACCACGGCAAGGCTCACGCCCTGCGCCTTGGCGAGGTCCTGCGGCTTGAGCGGGGCGCCGGGGGAGTGGTCCCCGCGCATGATCGCGCCCCGCAGTTGCGCGTGGACCTGCTCGGACAGCATCTGCTTCCCCGGCGGGGGCGAGGAGGGGACCGTCTGTGTCATGCGCCCATCCTAGATGATCGGCGCAATAATCGATTATTCGTGTTACGGTCGATTCATCGCGTCGGTCGTCGTGCAGTCCCTCGGCCGACGAAGACCCCGCCGTCCCCGAAAGGACGATCGAGCACCATGCCTGCCAACGACCCCTTCGCCCGCCTCCCCGAGGTGGCCTCCTTCACCGTCACCAGCGAGAACGTCACCGACGGCGCCCCGTGGCGGCCCGCGCAGCTCTCCTCCGGCCTGCCCGGCGGGGAGGATCGGTCCCCGCAGCTCTCCTGGAGCGGGGCCCCCGAGGGCACCAAGAGCTACGCCGTCACCGTCTACGACCCCGACGCCCCCACCGGCTCCGGGTTCTGGCACTGGGCGGTCACCGACATCCCCGCCACCGTCACCGAACTCCTCGAGGGCGCGGGCGACGAGAAGGGCGCGCAACTGCCCGAGGGCGCCTACCAGTTGCCCAACGACGCCCGCCTGCCCCACTACATCGGGGCGGCCCCGCCCGCCGGACACGGCCCGCACCGCTACTTCGTCGTGGTGCACGCACTCGACATCCCCGCCACGGGCGTCCCCGCCGAGGCCACACCGGCTCTCCTCGGCTTCACGATGGCCGGTCACACCCTCGGGCGCGCCGTCCTCACCGCCACCGCCGAGACCTCCGCATGACGGCGCCGACCGCCCCCCGGGCCACCACGGTGACGGACCTCGACGCCGTCCGCGAGGTCAGCCGCGCCGTCAGCGCCGCCCACGTGTTCATCTACCTCGCCCCCGAGAGCACCGAGGAGGCGGCCGCGCTCGGCGTGACCGAACGAGGGCCCCGATACATGGCCTTCCGGGCGGCCGCGCTGGGCGCGGTCCCGTGGCAGGTCGTCCTCGCGGCCTTCTACAACTTCAGCCCCCGGGCGGTGCGGGCCATGACCGGCGTGTGGGACGCCGCGCCCCCGGAGCGGTGGCAGGCCGCCCGCTTCCGGGCCGCCGGACGGGCGATGCGGCGGGCCGGTGTGGCCCTCGCCGAGGACCGACTCGCCGAGGCACGCGCGCTGATCGACCCGGTCCTCGCCCGCGCCGACCACGCCGGCAAGGTGCTCGCCGCCGCCAACGCCGCCGTCGCGCTGCCGTCCGACCCCCTCCTCGCCCTGTGGCAGCAGCTCACGGTCGCGCGCGAATGGCGGGGCGACGCACACCTCGTCGTCCTCGCCGACAACGGCCTCGGCCCCTGCGACTGCCTGGTCATGCACACCGCGACCGGCGCCGTCCCGACGGCCCTCGTCCGCGAGACCCGCCGGTGGGACGACGAGGAGTGGAACGCGGCCACGGCCCGCCTCGTCGCGCGCGGCTGGCTCGACGCCCACGGCACGCTCACGGCGGCGGGCGCAGCGGCACGCGAGCGCATCGAGACGGAAACGGACGAGCACTGCGCGGCACTGTGGGCGCCGATCGGTGCGGACGGTGCGCGCCGCCTGGCCTCGCTCGTGGCGCCGATCGGCGAGGCGTTCGCCGCCCGGCGCGCACACGAACGAGGTTGAGCGGCACGGTGGTTGGCCGTCAGGCCCCCGAGGCCGAGGCGAACGACACGAACCCCGCCCAGGCGGAGGGCGCGAAGGCGAGACGGGGCCCGCGCAGGTTCTTGGAGTCGCGGACGTGCACGGTCCCGGGGGCGGCGGCCACCTCGACGCAGGAGTCGCCTTCAGGACCGCTGCTGTAGCTGCTCTTGAACCAGGCGCCGGCTACTTCTACGCAGGAGTCGCCTTCGTTGCCGTCGCTGTAGCTGCTCTTGAACCACGCGAGGTTCGGGACGTTCCCGGCAGAGGCTGTATGGATCATGCTTCCCCCAGCAATGCTTCGATGAAGGCCGACGACTCCCGAGGCGGGAGGGCCTGCGCCCGGATCGTGCCATACCGCAATTCCAGGAGGCGGAGTTGCCTGAGGTCCGAGATCGGCCGGCCGTTGAAGGCGCCCTCGGCGCGACCAACTGCCGTGCCGTCCTCAAACTTGAGCAACTCGATCTTGCCATCCAGCCCTGGGTGCACCTCGCGATGGGTTGGCATCACCTGGAGCGTCACGTTGCGGTACCTGGCTACCTCAAGCAGGTGTTCGAGCTGCTCCCGCCATGCCATTGTGCCGCCAAGGGGCCTTCGGAGTGGAGCTTCCTCCAGCACGAAACTCATGGAGGGCGGCGGGTCCTTCTCGAAGATCGACTGCCGGGCCAGACGGGCACCCACCATCCGCTCCACTTCCTCCCGTGAGTACGGCGGTTGGCGCGACTCGAAGGCCGCCCTGGCGTGGGCGGCGGTCTGAAGCAGCCCGCTGATGCTGTGGCAGACATACACCCCGATCTCCACCGCCCGCGCCTCCATCTTCGCCAGGTCCCGTACCTTCTTCGGGTACCGGACCCTCTTCACGTCCTCCTTCATCGCGGAGATGAGCCCGCCCGCGTCCAGCAGCGCGTCCGCCGTGTCCAGGTACTCGGGCCGGGGGATCCGCTTGCCGCTCTCGACCTTGTAGACGAGGTCCTCCCCGTACCCCGCCGCCACCGCGAAGTCGGCCGCGCGCATGCCGACCGCCTCGCGGCGCAGCCGCAACTGCCGCCCCACCGTGGCGACGACGGCGAGCGCCCAGTCGTCGTCGGGGTCGACCTCCCACCCCGGCTCGTCCGTCTCCGTCTCCGTCGCCGTCGTCCCGAGCCCGTCCACCGACATGCGCACCCCTCCGTCGTCGCGCGCCGCACCGTTGCGACGCCGTACCCGGATCAACCGTCCGACGGTCCGGACAGCACCGGACAAGCTCTGGACAGTGACCCTACGCAACCGCCTGACCACTCCTCACGGTAAGTCGGTACGGCCACGCTGTGTGACGTGAATCAGGAAACCGCCCAGGTGGGGCACCCACTCGCTCTCGCTTTCCGTAACTTCAGCGTGCTGCTGTCCTGCACTCCGCGCGGCGCACGCCTCGCGCGTCTGCTGACCGTCGCGCAACTGCGCGCCTGGGGGCTGCCGTTCGAGACGGCGCAGCACGTCGTCGCCGAGCTGGCGGCGAACGCGGCCACGCACGGCCGGCTGCCGGGCCGCAGCTTCCGGCTGACGCTGTACGTCGTCGGCGGCACGCTGCGGATCGAGGTGACCGACGCGCGCGGTGAGCGGCGCCCGGAGCCCCAAGCGCCCGGCGCGGACGCGGAGTCGGGCCGCGGCCTGGTGCTCGTCGAGGCGCTGGCGGACCGCTGGGGGGTCACCGAGGAGCGTTTTCCGCGCAAGACGGTGTGGGCCGAGGTGCCCGTTCAGGCACCGGAGCACGGATTCGCGGGCTCCGGCGGGGCGGGCGGCTGAAAGACAAAGGACGTGGGGAAAGCACCTCCGCCGAGCCCCACCCCTCCCGCCCGTGAGCGGCGAAGGCGCTGGTCACTCGGGTGGGTGAATATGCCCGGCTCCGCTGGATTTCGCGAACGCGGACGGTCCACGCTCAGCACGAGCAGGACACACACCGGACATACGTCGGCCCCCGCCCGGGACTTCCACTCCCAACTGCGGGGGCCTGACCACCAAGGAAGCAAACCCTTCCCGATGGATACCCAAAACCCTAGCGTGCCCCCGCACGCCCCGTCCCGTACGACGGACGACAACCACCCGAATCAGGACCGGCACGGCGACCGACCCGGCGACCGGCACGGTGACCGGCACCGGCCTGCGCCGGACCGCCCCGGCGGGCTGCCGCACGACAACACCCGGCACACCACCCGCTTCACGGTGATCGGCAACCACCTCGCCCAGCACCGCCAGTTGTCGCTGCTGGCGATCGGTCTCGCCGTGCACCTGCAGTCGCTGCCGAAGGGCGTCCGGGTCGACATCAAGACGCTCGCCGCCCGCTTCCCGGAGGGCGCGACCCGGATCGCGGCCGCGCTGCGCGAGTTGGAGGCCCACGGCTACCTGCGCCGCACACGCGAACGCGTGCCCGACGGCCGGGCTCCCGAAGCGGGCCGCTGCCGCACTTGCCGAACCGATCCCCAGGAGGCCGCCTAGCATGAACGTGACGATCCTTGCCCGAGCCCGTGGGCACACACGACGAGGAGCGAGCGCCATGACCATCGCACCCGACGACGCGCAACAGGGCGCCTCCCCCTACCAGGCCATGCGCGACTTCCTGCGGTCCATGGACGACACGCTGCCCGGCAAGTTCGAGATCACCAAGGAAGGGATCGTCCACGACATGATGTCGCCGGGAGGGCCGCACGAAGTCACCGCCGCCCGTGTCAGCCGTCGCCTCGAGAGCGTCATGCCGGGCGAACTGCTGGCTCACAACGGCACACCGGACGTGGAGGACGCGGCCGAGAACATCATGCGTCACCCGGACGTGATGGTGATCGCCTGGGACGACCTCGACGTGGAAGGGTCCATCGACCCGCGTACGGTCGTCGCGGCCGTCGAGATCGTCTCCCGCTCCAACCCCGACAACGACTGGGTCGGCAAGCCCCGCGACTACCCACTGCTCGGCATCCCGGTCTACGCCATCTTCGACCCGCGGACCGGAACCGGCGCCGTCCTCACCGACATCCACTCCACCCCGGAGGGGCCTCGCTACGCGACGCGCAAGGACTTCGTCTACGGCGAGGACGTCACCATCGGCGAGTGGACGATCTCGACGGAGGGCCTCCCGCGCTATCCGGACTGACGGCATGTGCGGGCGGCCCCCCGCCTCACCAGGCCACGACCCCGTTCTCGTCGAACAGCTGACCGGTCGGGCCGTCGTCCGGGAGGGTGGCGAGACGCACGGCGACGGCCGCGCCCTGCTCGGGGCTCAGGAAGCCGCTGAACGCGTTGAGGTCGGTGGCCACGTAGCCCGGGCAGGCGTTGTTGATCAGGATGCCGGTGCCGCTCAGTTCCTTGGCGTACTGGACGGTGACGGCGTTGAGGTACGTCTTCGTGGGGGCGTAGGCCGCGCTGACCCCGCCGAGGTCGGACCCGGGCGTCGTCTGGAGGGTGAGGGAGCCGACGTGGCTGGACTGGTTGACGACGCGCGGGTGCTCCGAGCGGCGCAGCAGCGGCAGCATCGTGTTGGTGACCCGGATGACGCCGAGGACGTTGGTCTCCAGCAGTCGCCGCACCTCGTCGAGGTCGAGGGTCGAGGGCAGGTCCCGCGGCGGGGGGACGGCGATGCCCGCGTTGTTGACGAGGACGTCGAGCCGCCCCGCCCGCTCCTCGATCAGCCGGGCCGCCGCCGCCACGCTCTCGTCGTCGGTCACGTCCAGGGGGACGCCGAAGGCGTCGGCCCCGGCCGCGCGCAGCTTGGCCACGGCGTCCTCGCGGCGCCGCTCCTCGCGGGCGCCGACGCCCACGCGGAAACCCCGTGCGCCCAGCCCGGCCGCGATCTCGTACCCGATGCCCTTGTTCGCGCCGGTGACCAGCGCGACCGTCTTCTCACTCGTCTTCTCGTTCGTCAGCTCACTCATGACACCGAGCCTGCCGGGGGCCGGGCCCCGCACCAACACCGTCTCGGTGCTGCGTCGATACCCTGCCGGTATCGATCCACGCGGGGCCGCGTCACGCCACGCGGGCTCGCGTGGAGGCACGGAGCTGTTCGGCCAGCCGTTCGAGTTCGGCCGTCGAGGCGGGTGAGGAGTCGTCGAGTCCGCTGTACACGGCCGTCGGGCTCTTCAGGAAGCGACGGAAGACGGCCACGAGCAGCCCTTGCGGCGCGGTCCGCAGCGCGGCGAACCCGCGGGGTACCGGCGGCGTGTCCATCGCGGCGAGGTTTTGCCGCATGAGGCGGAGCATGGCGCGGATCGCGTCCGGGTCGTCGGCCAGCGCGACCGGGCCGCCCGCCGCGTGCACCGCTTGTCCGAGCGGGACCTCGAACGCGGCGTGCGTCCTGAGCCAGGCGTCCATCCGCGGCTCGGCCCCGGCGTTCATGCCGGCGGTACGGAGGGTCTCCACGGTCCGCGTCAGTCGTGGGGTGCCACGGCCGTCGGGCTCGCCGATCGGTATCGGAACCCGCCGGGTGAGGAAACCGCTCCTGCGGTGGCGGATCACGTCGCCGTCCATCGTGCCGCCGGTCATGGGGAAGCCGAGCAGCACCCGCTCGCGCCCGATCACCGCGCCCAGCGGCTCCGGACCGCCCGCCCAGTTGAGCAGGAACAGAACGTCGCCCCGGACGCCGGCGAGTGATTGCAGCACCGCGTCCACCTGGTGAGCGCGGACGAGGACGGTGATCAGGTCGTACTCGCCCTCCGGGTGCTCGACCACCGGCACCGGTACCCGCCGGACGACGGGGCTGTCCTCCTCGGCGAGCCGCACGCCGTGTCGGCGCAGGGCGGCGAGACGCTCCCCCCGGGCGAGGAGCGAGACCTCGTGGCCGGCCTCGTGCATGCGGACGGCGAACAGACTGCCGCACACCCCGGCGCCATACACGAGCAGCTTCATGACGAGCCTCTTTCATACGTTCGATTTATTCATACGTTCGTTTCATTCAAGCATATGTATAGTCCCTCGGGTGGCGACCCCGGACACCCGCACCCAGATCCTCGACGCGGCGGAGCGACTCTTCGCCGAGCACGGATACCGCGGCACCTCGGTGCGCGCGATCACCACGCTCGCGGGAGCGAACCTGGCCGCCGTCGGCTACCACTTCGGCTCGAAGGCCGAGCTGATGGCCGCGGTCGCCCGCCGCGTGGTCGAACCCCTCAACGCCGCCCAGTGCGCGAGGCTCGACGAGGCGCTCGCCAGGACCCCCGACCCCCTGGTCAGTGACCTGGTGGAGGCGTTCGTCGGGCCGCTCTTCGACGAGATGCGGGCCGGGGAGGAGGGCGGCGCCCGGACGTCACGGCTGATCGTGATGATCCTCAGCGACCCGGCGGAGGAGGTGCGCGGCTGGACCGGTCCGCGCGAGGACGCGGTCGGCGAGCGCTACCTCGCGGCCTTCGCGCGCGCCCTGCCCGGCCTCTCCCCGGAGGAACTGCGGTTCCGGATGCGGGGGATCCTCGCCGTGACGGCCGTCGACCGTCTCGGAACGCACCAGCGACCCGTCCCCGGCTGCACGCCACCGGTGGGGGGCGAGGCGGCCCGGCAATGGGCGATCACGTTCCTGACAGCGGCGATGAGCGCGCCACCGACCCGGACCTGACGGCCGGGAGGGCGGACGTCGCCCGACGCGGAACTAGCCTGAACCCATGGAGATTCGCGAGCTGCGGTACTTCGTGGCCGTCGCCGAGGAGCTGCACTTCGGCAGGGCCGCCGAGCGCCTCGGGATCGCCCAGCCGCCGCTGTCCCGCGCGATCGGCGGGCTCGAACGGCGGCTCGGGGTCGCGCTGCTGGAGCGCAGCAGCCGCAAGGTCGTGCTCACGGAGGCCGGACGCGTGCTGCTGGACGAGGCGCGGGCGATCCTCGGCGCGGTGACCGCCGCCGAGCGGCGCACCCGGCGGGCGGCCGAGGACCGTCCCGTCCTGGTCCTGGCCGTGAAGTCCGGCACCGCCGGTGAGCTGCTGACGAAGCTGCTCGACGCCTACGCCGCCGAGCCCGGCGCGGTCGCCGTCGAGCCGCTGCTCTGCGAGGCGCACCAGCACCGGCGGCTGCTGCGGGAGGGGCGGGCCGACGCGGCGCTGCTGCACCTGCCCTTCGACTCGGTTGCCGGATTCGACACCGAGACCGTCCTCACCGAGGGGCAGGTCGCGATCCTGCCCGCCTCGCACCCGCTCGCCGGACGCTCCCGGGTCCGGATGTCCGAGGTCGGCGCGCTGCCGGAGCTGCCGATGGCCCGCTGGCCCGGGGTGGACGGGCGCTACCCGGAGGGGCCCGGGCCGGAGGTGCGGAACCTGACCCAGCTGTTCCAGCTCATCGCGCTGGGCCGGACCACCGTGGTCGTGCCCGAGTCGGTCGGCGTCGACCTGCGCCGGGACCTCGTCGCCGTGCCGGTCCTCGATGCCCCGCCCGTGACGACCGTGATCGCCTGGCCGCCGTACAGCCGCCTCCGCGCGGTCGCCGACCTGGTCCGGGTGGCGACGGGTCTCGGCCCGGGACCGGGCCGGGAGCCGGGCCACTAGGCGTCAGTTACGGACACACGCGCGGTAAAAGGTGACAGGTTCTGTCGACTTTGACGTGAACGATGGCCGGCATGAGCAACGAGGACGACGCCACCCAGAAGATCCATGACACCCCGAAGACCCCGAACACCCCGATCACCCCGAACACCCGGGACGCCGTGCGGGGCGGCCCGGCGGGCCCGCTCACCGGGCGGGTCGCGCTCGTGGCGGGTGCCACCCGTGGGGCGGGACGCGCGCAGGCCGTGGAGCTGGGCCGGGCCGGCGCGACCGTGTACGTCACCGGCCGTACCACCCGGGACCGGGTCAGCGAGGTCGGCCGGACCACCGAGACCATCGAGGAGACCGCCGAACTCGTCACCGCGGCGGGCGGAACGGGCATCGCGGTTCCCACCGATCATCTCGACGAGGACCAGGTGCGCGCCCTCGCCGAGCGGATCGATGGGGGGCACGGACGGCTCGACATCCTCGTCAACGACCTGTGGGGCGGTGAACACCTCCTGATCGGCTCGGTGTTCGGGAAGAAGAGCTGGGAGACGCCGCTCGCCGACGGCCTGCGGATCCTGGAGCTCGGCGTGCGCTCGCACGTGATCACGGCGGCGCTGCTGCTCCCGTTGCTGATCCGCTCCGAGGCGCCCCTGCACGTGGAGGTCACCGACGGCACCGCGCACTCCAACCGCCGCTACCGGGAGAACATGTATTACGACCTGGCGAAGAACGCCCCGATCCGCCTCGCGTTCGGGCTGGGTCAGGAGCTGGCGGAGTACGGGGGCGCGGCGGTCGCCGTCTCGCCGGGCTTCCTGCGCTCGGAGCAGATGCTCGCCCACTTCGGTGTGAGCGAGGAGAACTGGCGTGACGCGATCGCCCAGGAGCCGGCGTTCGCGATCGCGGA
The DNA here is from genome assembly GCA_014656015.1 of Streptomyces griseoaurantiacus. GTDB lineage: Bacteria > Actinomycetota > Actinomycetes > Streptomycetales > Streptomycetaceae > Streptomyces > Streptomyces griseoaurantiacus. The sequence goes on from BNBP01000052.1 coordinate 45,395, forward strand.
GTCCCCGCACTACCTGGCCCGGGCGGTCGCGGCACTGGCCGCCGACCCGGACCGTGCCGAACGGTGGAACGGCAGGTCCACCTCCAGCGCGGAGCTCGCCAGGGCGTACGGGGTGACGGACGTGGACGGCAGCCGGCCGGACGGCTGGGCGTACTTCGAGGAGGTCACCGAAGGGAACGGGAAGCCCTCTCCCGAGGACTACCGCTGAGTCCCGCCCGGCCCGGTTCCCTCGCCGAGTCCGCGTACGCGGCCTCGTGAGGGTTCTCGCGACTCGCGAGGTTCCCGGGACCCGGGCGGCTGGGGAGGCGCGGGGTTCCCGGGACCCGGGGGGTATGCGGCGGCGCGGGGGCCCGGGGACGCGCGGGGGCTCGGTGTCCCCGGCGTCCTCGGTGTCCCCGGCGTCCTCGGCGTCCTCGGCATCCCCGGCGCCCCCGGCGTCCTCGGGCTCCGCTTCCCGGGGAGCGGAGCCCGTGGAGGGCGGCCGGGGCCGCGGCACGCCCACGGAAACGGGCGCGCAGGCGGGAACGGCCCGGCAGCGGGGTGCGCCCTCAGGACCCGTCGCCCGATACCGCGTCCACCGGCTGAGGGCGCTCGCTCCGCGGGGCCGTCGCGTGCGGCAGCGCCTGGTTGCGTACGCCCGAGAGCGTCTCGTGCGGGCCGAGGCCCTCCGGGTGGCGGCGGACCGCCGCGACCCACCCGAGGAGGACGGCGAGGAAGACGCACGGGACGAGGAAGCCGGCCAGTGCGCCCGCCGGATCGGCCAGCGCCGCGTACAGCACCTCCCGGTAGCCGGCCTCCCGCACGAGGTCCGTGCCGGCCGTCCCGGCCGAGGCGGCACGGAAGGCGGCGTCGGGCAGGGCGGCCCCGGCGAGGAACCACACCAGGGCGAAGGGCAGGCCGAGCGTCGCCGCCCGCAGCGACAGCGCTCCGAGCCCCGGCCGCCCGCCCCCGGCCGTGACCAGCTTCAGCAGCAGCACGTGCTTGCCCGGAGTGGCCCCGCTCCAGTGCGGCACGGCCACGAACCACAGCAGCCAGACGAGGAGCGGCACCCACGGCACCGGCTCGGGGCCGAGCACCAGGAACACCAGCGCGGCGGTGGAACCGGACAGCAGGACGACGCCCGTCAGGTCGAGCAGCAGGGCGACCAGGCGGCGACCGAAGGGAACCCTGAGCGGATCGAGGGCGCGCGCGTCCAGCGTGCCGAGGTCCGGCAGCGCGCGGGCCAGGGGCCCTGCCAGCGCCCAGCCGAGTGCCGCGCCCGCCGTGTTGGCGAGCAGATCGTCCACGGCGAAGAGGCGGTAGGGGCAGTCGTAGAGTCCGTACAGACCCGTGAACTGCGTGACCTCGAAGAAGAGCGAGCCGGCGAAGCCCGCCAGGGTGGCCGCCACCGGCCCCCGGCGCGCGTGCACCCGCACGAAGACGCCGAGGGGGAGCAGCAGGAGGAGGTTGAACACCGTCTGCCAGACCGCGGGGTTCCCGAGCACCAGGTCGTGGAAGGTGACGCGGTGGTGCGCCTCCTTCCAGATGTCGCCGACGAAGCTGCCGGGCATCCACTGCGGATGGGCGAACGAGGGGTATGCGGCGCACACGTCCAGGGCCCTGGAGGGCAGCGGCACGATCGTCAGACAGAACGCGGTCAGCGCGTAGTACACGCCCCCGTACAGCGAGAACGTGCGCCGGCGCGTCATCACTCCGTGCCGCCGGTAGAGCACCACGGCCATCGGCACCAGCATCAGCAGGGCGAGCCCCGGGAAGATCAGGGCCGCCGTCCGTATCGGCAACAGGTAGGAGTCCGTCACGGGCCCGCACTATACACAGCACGTATACATGTGGTGTATAGAAGCACGTCGGGCGGGCGGCGGCGGACGCCCCCCGGGGCTCGTAGGGTGACCCCATGACGGATCTGCCCGACCGGCGTCTGCTCCTCGTGCACGCGCACCCGGACGACGAGTCGATCAACAACGGCGCGACCATGGCCCGCTACGCGGCCGAAGGTGCCCATGTCACCCTCGTCACCTGCACCCGGGGCGAGCGCGGCGAGGTCATCCCCGGGGAACTCGCCCACCTCCTCGACGACCCCGAGCTGCTCGGCGCGCACCGGCTGAGCGAGCTCGCCGCCGCGATGGGCGCCCTGGGCGTGACCGACGTGCGGCTGCTCGGCGGCCCCGGCCGCTACCGCGACTCCGGGATGATGGGCCTGCCCGACAACGAGGACCCCGACTGCCTGTGGCAGGCGGACCTCGACGAGGCCGCCGGTCACCTCGTCGAGGTGATCCGCGAGGTGCGGCCCCAGGTCCTCGTCACCTACGACGACAACGGCGGCTACGGCCACCCCGACCACATCAAGGCCCACCGCATCGCGATGCGCGCCGCCGGACTCGCCGCCGACCCCACCGCCCTCCCCGAGGCCGGGGAGCCCTGGGAGATCGCCAAGGTGTACTGGAACCGGGTGCCCCGGACGTACGGCGAGGATGCCTTCGCGCGGCTCGCGCGTGCCCTGCCCGAGCTGCCGTTCGACGCGGCGGCCGATCTCGGCGACGTCCCCGGCGTCGTCGAGGACAAGCACGTCACCACCGCGATCGACGGCACCGCGTTCGCCACCGCGAAGGCCGCCGCGATGCGCGCCCACGCCACCCAGATCGACGTCGCCGAACCCTGGTTCGCGCTCTCCAACCACCTCGCGCAGCCCCTGTTCACCACCGAGTTCTACGAGTTGGTGCGCGGCGAGCGGGGCGGACGGCAGGGCGCCGAGTGGGAACACGACCTGTTCGAAGGGGTGGGCGCGGCATGAGCACGAGCACGCGGGGAGGGCAGGGCCCCGGCGCCGGACTCGCCCAGCCACTGACGATGCCCTCGGCGGGGCGGGCCGTCGCCTACCTGGGACTGCTCGTCCTCGGCGCGGTCGTCGGCGCCGCCGGTGCGCTGGTGCAATCGGGCTGGTTCCCCGGTGGGTTGCTGCTCGCGCTGGCCGGAGCCGCCGGGCTCTTCCTCGGCGGGGCGCGCGCCCTGGGCGCGCGCGGCGGAGCCGTGGCGCCCGCCGCCGGCTGGATGATCGCCGTCATCCTGCTCACCGTGAGCCGTCCCGAGGGCGACTTCCTCTTCGGCGCGGGAATCGGCTCCTACCTCTTCCTCCTCGGCGGCATCGCCGTCGCTGTGATGTGCGCCACGCTTGCCCGGTTCGGGCAACCCGACGGGCCCGGTGCCCGACTTGCCAAGTGACGTACCACTTCGCCGCTTCACCTCCGTGCGGGTCCCGTGGGAGTTTCCCCGGTGGACGCGCTCGGGGGACCGGAAGCGGCCAGTATCGTGGTGCGCGCCGCCGCGCCTGCCCCGGGCGCTCGCTCCCGTGCGAGCAGGAGGGACTCCGACCGTGAGGTCGCGGCCGGCGGTGAAGCCAACCGGGAGAACCTGCCTTGAGTCGTGAAACTGACAGTTCGTCCGCCGGGCGCAACGGGCGCACCGGGCGCGGTGGTGCCGCGTACCCCTCGGGGACGCCGCCGTACGGCACCCCCATGGCTTCCGAGGAGGGCGCCGACGCGGGACGCGGTGCCGCGCGGCCGGACGAACGCAAGACCGAGACCACGCTGACCACGCGCATCCGCATCAACATCCCCGGCTCGCGGCCGATTCCGCCGGTCGTGATGCGTACGCCGGTGAGCAACGACGCCTCCGCCGCGGCGGGCGCCGCCGAGGACGCGGGCCACGGTCCCGCGCCCGAGGACGGCGGTGCCGCCGACCCGGAGACCACCGGGTCGATGCGGGCGCTCGGCGGCTACGACGGGGGCGGCGCCCCCGCCGGAACGGGGACCGCCGAGTTCCCGGCCCTCGGATCCGCGCCGGGCCAGGCGCCGGCCGAGGAGAAGAAGGAGAAGGCGAGCGACTGGTTCGCGCCCCGCAAGGCCCCCGCCAACCCCGCGATCGCGGGCGGCGGTTCCGTGAGCGCCGGTCCCGCCGGTCCCTCGGGGAACGGCAAGGGGCAGCAGGCGGCCGGGCAGGCCGGTGCGGGCAACGGCGGTGCGCCGTCCGCGGGTTCCGGCACGGGCCGTCCCGGCTCCGGCGGCGGGAAGGGCGCCGGGCTCCCCGGGGCCACCGGCGGACCGGTCGCCCCGGGCCACGGCGGCGGCACCGGCTCCTTCGACGTCTCCGCCGCCCTCGCCGCGGCCGCCGCCCCGCGCGGCGACGCCGATTCCGAGGGCCCCGCCGCGAGCGCCTACGGACCCGACGGCGAGGCGTACCCCTCCTCGCCCGAGGACACCGGCTCCTACGCCGCCCTCGGCGGTGGCGAACCGTACGGCGGCGAGCCCTTCGGCGAGCCGTACCCGAACGGTTCCCCCGAGGACACCGGGTCCTTCCCGGCACCCGGCGGCCCCGGGGCCGGTGGACCGCACCCGGACGACCTCCCGTACTTCTCCCAGGCCGGCGGCCCCGCCGGACCCACCACGGGCCCCGCCACGGGCGACACCCCGCTCGCCGGCCTGCCCGTCCGTCGGGCGCCCGGCGCCCCGGCCGCTCCGCAGGCCCCGGGCGGGCAGGGCG
>BNBP01000053.1 GCA_014656015.1 Streptomyces griseoaurantiacus
AGCGCGCCCGCCGCCGCGGCCCGGCGCCGTCGGCGGCGCCGGACGCGGCGCCGCACCTGGCGCATGCGGTCGGCGGGCGCCTCCAGGTGCGGGACCACCCGCTGCAGCAGCACCCGCAGTTCGGCGTCCTCGCCGGTGTCCGTCATGTCGTGGTCATGCATGCGACCGCCTCCCGCCCGCGGTACAGGCCGGCGCCGCGCCCCCGGTGCCGGGCCCGTCGGTGTCCGGGTGCCGGTCGCCGAGGGCGGTGCGCAGGGTGCGGAGCGCCTTGACGCTCTGGCTCTTGACGGTGCCGGATCTGCAGCCCATGATCTGCGCGGTCTCCTCCACCGAGAGGTCCTCCAGGTAGCGCAGCACCAGTACGGCGCGCTGCCGCCGGGGCAGACTCCGCACGGCGGCGGCCAGGGTCTGCTCCAGGTCCACGGCGGCGAAGGGGTCGCCGGTCGAGGGCCGGTCGGGCAGTTCGCCGTGGGGCACCTCCCCCCGCCAGCGGCGCTGCCACCAGGAGGCGTGCGTGGTGACGAGTGTCTTGCGCACATACGCCTCGGGGTGCTCCTCGGCGATGCGGGGCCACTTGGGCCACACCTTCGCCAGCGCGGTCTGCAGCAGGTCCTCCGCCTGGTGCGGGTCCCCGGTCAGCAGCCATGCCATGCGCAGCAGGCGGGGTCCGCGGGCCTCGACGAACGCCTCGAAGTCCCGCGCGCTGCCGCTGTTGCCCATCGCGCCGGTCATGCCCCCGCCATCGTGCCCGTGCCGTTCGTATGTCGCTCACACCAGAGGAACGGGGTGGGGGCCGTGCGGGGTTGCCCCGTGTGCGGAAGAATTCTCGGGAGAGGTGGCGGTGGTGTCGGTCACCCGGCCCGTGCGGCGATGAGGCGCGCGCACCCCATCGCCTCCGTGCGCGTGGTGTCCACCTCCAGGTCGTAGGTCACGCCCCGGTGGACGAGGTCCGCCTGGGCCACGGCCATTCCGGCGGTCCGGTCGCCCCGGGCGATCTCGCGGCCCGCGGCCACCGCGGCCTCGCACCTGACGCCGACCCACAGCACCGGCAGGTCGCCCAGGGCACGCTGCCATCGTCGTTGCGAGTGGGCGCCGCCGAGGAAGACCTCGTCGACGACGATCCGGGCGCCCGCGCGGGCCATCGCGGCGACCCCCTCGATCCACGCCGCCTCCACCGCACGGAACTCGGGGCCGACGCTCACCCCGCCGTCGTCGGCGAGCCCGATCCCGTCGCCGGCCTCCCGCAGTGACGGCGGCAGCGCGTCGACCAGTGTGTCCGTACCGAGGGCCAGCCAGGGCCCGGGCAGCAGCGTCTGCAGACAGCGGACGATCCCGGACTTGCCTGAGCTGGAGCCACCGTTGAGGACGATCACCTGGGTCTTCACACCACCACCGTAGCCACCGGCGCGAGCCGGGCCCGCGCCGGTGGCCGCGTCCTCACCGGTGCGCGGCCGATCGGTCGTTGCCCCGGAACGTGGCGCGGTAGGCGGTCGGGGAGACGCCGAGTTCGGCCTGCAGGTGCAGGCGCAGGGAGCCGGCGGTGCCGAAGCCGGCGTCGGCGGCGACCTCGTCGACGGAGAGGTCGGTGCGCTCCAGCAGGGCGCAGGCGCGCTCGACGCGCTGCCGGGTCAGCCACCGTCCCGGCGAGGTGCCGATCTCCTCGCGGAAGCGGCGGGTGAACGTGCGGGTGCTGGTGGCCTCCTGGGCCGCCAACTCCCGCAGGGTGACGGGCCGGTGGAGGTTGGCGAGTGCCCAGGCGCGGGCCCGGCTCGTGGAGGAGACCGCGGGTTCGGGCAGTGGCCGGCTGATGTACTGCGCCTGTCCCCCGTCGCGGTGCGGCGGGACGACGGTCGCGCGGGCCACCTCGTTGGCGACGGCGGCGCCGTGGTCGGCGCGGATCATGTGCAGGCAGAGGTCGATGCCGGCGGCGGCGCCCGCTGAGGTGAGCACGCCCTCGTCGTCGGTGTAGAGGACGCCGGGGTCGAAGTCGACGTCCGGGAAGCTCTCCCGGAAGAGCGCGGAGGAGCGCCAGTGGGTGGTCGCCCGCCGTCCGGCGAGCAGTCCGGCCCGGGCCAGGACGAAGGAGCCGGTGCAGATGGAGGCGATGCGTGCGCCGGGCCGGACCCGGGCGAGCGCGGCGGTCAGCGCCGGGTCGAGCGGGCCGGCCTCGGGTGCGCGGTCGTTCTCGGCGCCGGGCACGAAGACGGTGTCCGCCTCGGCCAGCGCCTCGGGGCCGCGGGGGACGGTGACGGTGAAGTCGGTGTCGGTGCGGATCTCGCCCGGCGCGAGGGCGCAGGTGAGGATCTCGTAGAGCGGGGTGCCGGTGTCGTCGCGCGCCTGGCCGAACAGCCGGTGCACCAGGCCGAGTTCGAACGGCAGCATCCGGTCGCGGACCAGGACGGCCACCCGGTGGCGGCCGTCGGCCGCGAAGACGGTCATGGCCCGATCTTCGCACATGTTGTCCATCGGGCCAGTCGTGGCGGCGAAGGTGCCGTTCGAGGATCGACGGCATGAACGTTCTCTGGGTCATGGCCCATCCCGATCCCCGCTCGCTGACCGCCTTCCTCGCCGCGGAGGGCCGGCGCGCGCTGAGTGCCGCCGGACACGAGGTCGAGGTCTCGGACCTCTACGCGATGGGCTGGAACCCCGTCGTCGACGCCGCGGACTACGCCCACGATCCCGCCGAGCGGTTCCTGGTCGCGGCCGCCGCGAAGAAGGCCCACGGCGCGGGTGCGCTGAGCGCCGACATCCGGGCCGAGCAGGAGAAGCTCGACCGGGCGGACGCGCTCGTCGTCCAGTTCCCCCTGTGGTGGTTCGGGATGCCCGCGATCCTCAAGGGCTGGTTCGACCGGGTCTTCGTCCAGGGCTACGCCTACGGTCTCAGCGCGCCGGACGGGCGGCCGCTCGGCTACGGGGAGGGGTTCCTCTCCGACAGGCCGGCGCTGACCGTCGTGAGTACGGGCGGCCCCGCCCGCCTCTACGGCGGGCGGGGCATCCACGGCGACCTCGACGAGCTGCTGTTCCCGCTGCAGCACGGCACGCTCTACCACTCGGGGGCCACGGTGCTCCCGCCGCTGCTGGTCCCGGGCGCCGACCGGTACACGCCCGAGGACGCGGAGAGCGCCGCCAAGGAACTGCGTGAGCGCCTGCTCACCCTGTGGACGACCGAGCCGGTCCCGTTCCGTCCGCAGGACGGCGGGGACTACGAGGCCGACCGGGTGCTGCGGCCGGAGGTCGCGCCGGGCCGCAGCGGTCTCGGTGTGCACCGCGCCTGAGGCCGGCCCGCTCCCCCGCCGTGCGCCGGTGGCACGGCGGGGCCCCGACCGGGGTCACTCCGCGTGCGGGTCGGAGGAGTTGAGCGCCTGGACGACCTGGTCGTAGTCGCCGCGGGACTCGCCGTGGCGCAGGAACTTCACCCGCTCCACCAGAATCTCCTTGGCCTCGGGCTCCGCCTCCAGCAGGGCGACGGTCTCGTTCACGTACGCCTCCAGCGGCATGGCGAGTTCGTTGGTCTCCTGCCCGGGCAGCAGGGCGGTGCGGACGGAGGGCGGAACGAGTTCGACGACCTTCACCGAGGTGTCCGCGAGCTGCAGCCGGAGGGACTCGCTGAGCATGTGGATGGCGGCCTTGGACGCGTTGTAGCTCGGCGTGACCCGCAGCGGCGCGAACGCCAGGCCGGAGGAGACGGTCATGATCGTGGCGTCCGGGCGGGTCCGCAGATGTTCGACGAACGCGGCGATCAGCCGGATCGGGCCGAGCACGTTCGTCGTCACCGTGGCCTCCGCGGTGGCGAGGAACGTCTCGGGCGCCGTCCAGTCCTCCACCTTCATGATCCCGGCCATGGTGACGAGGACGTCGAGGTCGGGGTGGTGCGCGAGCACCGTCCGGGCGGCGGCGGTGATGCTCTCGGGGTCCGTGGTGTCGATCCGCACGGTGTCGATGCCGGGGTGCTCCGCGGCGATCCGCTCCAGCACGTCGGCCCGGCGGCCGCCGAGGATGACGGTGTTGCCCCTCTCGTGCAGGGCGAGGGCGAGAGCGAGGCCGATGCCGCTGGTGGAGCCGGGGATGAAGACGGTGTTTCCGGAGATGTTCATGCTCCGACTGTCGCCCCCGGGCCGGCACCGGTGCAGAGTCCGTTCGTCGGGGGATCGGCGATCCCTGGCACAGCTCACCCGCACGGACGACAATCGGCCTCATGGACCGTGCAGAACTCGCCGACTTCCTCCGTCGCCGCCGTGAGGCGCTCCAGCCGGAGGACGTCGCGCTTCCCGTGGGCGTGCGCCGCCGCACCCGGGGTCTGCGGCGCGAGGAGGTCGCCTCGCTCGCCGTGATCTCGACGGACTACTACACGAGGCTGGAGCAGCGGCGGGGCCCGCAGCCCAGCGAGCAGACGCTGGCCTCCCTCGCCCGGGCCCTGCGGCTGACGAACGGCGAGCGCGACTATCTGTACCGGGTCGCGGGGCACAACGCACCCGTCTCCCTCTCGGCCTCGGCGCATGTGGCGCCCGCGTTGCAGCGGGTCCTGGACCGGCTGGAGGACACCCCGGCGCTCGTCCTGTCCGACCTGGAGGAGACGCTCGTCCAGAACAGGATGGCCACCGCCCTCTTCGGTGACGCCTCCGGGCACACGGGTCCGGCGCGCAGCGCGATCCACCGCTGGTTCACCGATCCCGCGGAACGGCTGATCTACCCGGAGGCCGACCGGGACCGGCAGAGCCGCGCCCGGGTCGCCGGCCTGCGCGTGTCCTACGGGCTGCGCGGTCCCCGGTCCCGGGCGGGCGAGCTCGTGCGGCTCCTGCAGCGGACGAGCCCGGAGTTCGCCGAGCTGTGGGAGCGGCACGAGGTCGCCCGGCGCTTCGAGGACCACAAGACGCTGCTGCACCCGGAGCTCGGCGCACTCGAACTGCACTGCCAGGCACTGTTCACCGAGGACCAGTCGCAGACCCTCCTGGTGCTGACCGCCCCGCCGCACACCGAGAGCGAGGAGAAGCTGCGGCTCCTCGGTGTGCTGGGGCTGAACCGCTTCGCCGGGTCGGACCAGTAGGCGGGCCCGGCCCGGCGGGCGCGGGTCAGGCCCTCAGCGGGCCGCCGTCGATCGCCACGCGGCGCCCGTAGCGGGTCCGCGGATGGTAGTCGTAGACGGCGTGGTGCTGGACGCACCGGTTGTCCCAGAAGACCAGTGTCTCGGGTTCCCAGCGCACCCGGCAGGCGAGCATCGGGCGCTGTGCGACCACCTTGAACAGCAGGTCGAGCAGCGCCCGGCTCTCGTCGGCGGACAGTTGCGGGATGCGGTCGGTGTAGGCGGGGTTGACGTAGAGGAGGCGGCGGCCGGTCTCCGGGTGCCGGACGACGAGCGGGTGCTCGGCCACGGGGACCACGTAGTCCGGGGGCATGGTGTAGCCCTTGAGGGACAGCCCGCCGTCGTGGATCGCGGTCAGTCCGTCCAGCATGGCGCGCAGGGTGGGCGAGAGCATGTCGTAGGCCAGGTGCATGTTGGCGAACAGGGTGTCGCCACCCGCATCGCCCTCGGGGGTGCGCAGGATGTGCAGCATGGAGCCGAGCGAGGGTTCGGCGTCGGCGGAACCGTCGGCGTGCCAGCCGTTGCCCGCCACGTTGTTCGCGCCGCTGTCGGTGCGGATCTCCAGGAGGTACGGGTCGCCCTCCGGCGGCGGCGGGTTGACCGGGCGCAGTTCCCCGAAGTGGGCGGCGAACCGCTTCTGGTCCTCGAATTCGATGTGCTGGCGGCGGAACACCAGCACGTGGTGGTGGAGGAACGCCTTGCGGATCTCGGTGAGTTGCTCCTCCGTCAGGTCCCGGCTCAGGTCGACGCCCTCGACCTCTGCGCCGATGACGGGGGTGAGCGGGGTGACGTCGAGGGTCCGGTACTTCAGGGGCGGCCGGGTGGTGATCCGCTTGAGGGCGTCGAGCTCGTAGTCTTCCATGGTGCTCCCTGTCGGGTCCGGGCGGTCGAGGGCGGCGTGCGGTCGTGCGGGGAGGGGCGCGGGCGGGGGGCGCGGGCGCGGCGGGGGCGTTCCGCACCCCCTCGGTCAGCGGACGGTGGCGTTGACCGCGTCCGTCACCGCCGTCACGTGGGGCGGGCGGACCAGGCCGTAGTGCGTGGTCTCCACCTCCTCCCAGTGGCTCGGCGCGGTCAGCACGGTGTCCCACAGCCGGCGCTGCTCCGCGGGCGGGCCGAGTCGCGGCAGGCCCGGTACGGGGTGCCGGGCCAGCCACACCCTTGCCGGGGTGGTGGCGAGCGGCGGCAGGTCGTGCGCGGCCATGGAGCGGAGGTTGGCCAGGCAGCGGCGGGTGAGCCGTTCGGCGTACTCCCGGGCCGCCTCGCCCGCCCGCCTCTCGCCGAGGCCGAGTTCGTGGGCGAACAGCGCCTGCAGTTCCTCCTCCCCGTAGGCCTGGTGGAGCGGTCCGGAGCCGGGCGGCGGCGGGTCGAGCAGGTGGAGTACGTCCGCGGGCCGGCCGGCGGCCTCCGCCTCGGCGGCCATGCCGAGGGCCACCCAGGCGCCGAAGGACCAGCCGGCGAGCTGCCGGCGCCACCGGGTGGCCGGGAAGCGCGCCTCCAGGGCCGCGTGGTAGTGCCGGGCCCGTTCGGTGAGGGTCCACTCGGGGCGGGCTTCCGGCCGGCGCAGCGCCGGGTCGGCGATCAGCGCGACGGTGAGCCGGGGGTCGAGGCCCGCGACCAGCGCGCGGTACGCCTGGATGTCGCCGCCCACCGGGTGCACCAGGCACAGCACCTCCTCGCCGGTGCCCTCCCGCCACACCTCGAGGGGGACGTCGGGCGCGGGGCCGGCGGACAGTGCGCCGGTGGCGGGGGGTGCGGGGGTGCGGGAGCGGTCCAGGAGGGTCAGCACCTCGGTGAGGGTCACGTCGGGGCTCAGTTCCGCGAGGTCGAGCTCCACGTCGAAGTGGCGTTTGATCCGGTCGATGAGTTCCAGCAGGGTGAGGGAGTCGGCGCCGAGGTCGTAGAGCGGGGTGTCGGGGGCGAGGGTGTCCAGGCCGAGCCACTCGCGCAGCCAGCCGCCTACCAGTGCGGCCGCCTCGCCCTCCCCGGGGACGGCGGCCGACGCGGAGGTGGCGGCGTCCGCCGGCACGGTCGCCGCCGGGGTGGCGGGCGCCGTCGCCGCCGGGGCGGGCGCGGGGCCGGCGTAGAAGGCGCGGGAGGCCTGCGGTTCGGTGGTGGAGACCAGGACGTGCGGCAGTCCGGCGGACAGTGCCCGTTCGAGGGTGCGGCGGCCCTCCGGCACCGTCAGCCCGACCGCCAGGTGGGCGCGGTGGCGGGCGTCGGCGGACGGAACGCGCAACGCCATGCCGACCTCCCGCCACACGTCCCAGGCGAGCGACAGCCGCAGGGTGTCCCCGGCGTGCGGGGGCCGTTCGGGCTCGTGGTGGGCGAAGGCGTCCAGCACGCCGGCCGCCGCCGCGTAGTCGTACTGGCCGACTCCGCCGAGGGTGCCGGCCATGGAGGAGCAGTAGAGGGCCGTGCGGGGCCGGAACCGCTCGATGAGGCGTTCCACGAGGAGCGCCCCGTTCAGTTTGGCGAGCGAACCGGCGTGCGCGGTGGCGGGGTCCCGGCGGGCGAGCAGTCCGCCGGTGCCCTCCCCGGCCGCGTGGACGACGGTGTCCAGCCGCCCGGTCCGTTCGGCGACGAGGGCGGCGAGCGCGTCGGGGGTCGCCGCGGTCAGGTCGGCCGTGACGAGGTCGATCCGGTCGGCCCGGGCGGTGAGCGGCTCCGGCAGCGCGGGGTGCCGGGACAGCAGCAGGACCCGGCCCGCGGTCCGTTCCAGGAGCCAGCCGGCGAGGGTGGCGCCGATGCCGCCGGTCCCGCCCAGCACCAGGTGCACGGTGTCGGGACCGGCCGGCACACCGGTGTCGGCGGCGGTGGCGGGTGCCGTGACGGGCGCGGTGTCCCGCCGCCACCAGTAACCGCGGCGCAGGGCGAGGTGCGTGGGCAGTTCCTCGCCGCTCGCGAGCAGTGAGGCGAGCGGCGGCACGGCGGCGAGGTCAGCCGCGGGGAGGTCCACCCACAGGCCGGGGGCGGCGCCCTCCTGCGGTGCCACCTCGGTGACGCCGGTGAGCAGTGCCAGTTCGGGCCGGTCCACCGGGCCGTCCACGGGCCGGGCCCGGTACGAGAGCCACACGGGGCGCGGCACGATGCCGGTCCGGCCGGCCGCCGCGCGGACCAGAGCGGCCGGGGCGTCCAGGCAGGCCCGGCGGGCCCGCCGCAGCCGTTCCTCGTCGACCGGTCCGTCCGGCACGCCGAGCGGCAGCGCGTGCAGCCAGTCCACGGTGCCGAGACCGTCCAGCACGTCCAGGAGCTGGCCGAGGGCCTCCGGGTCGGCCGGGTCGACGCGGTAGGAGTCCTCGTCGAGGCGGGCGAACGTCTCCCCCGCCGTCACCAGCACCACCCTGGGCCGCAGCGCGCGCAGTTCCCGTGCCCGCGCGGGTCCGGCCGGGTCGTCCGTGACCAGGACGAGGGGCCGGGGTGCCGGGTCCGCCGGGTCCGCCGGGTCCGCCGGAGTGGCCGTGCCGGCCCGGCGGAGGCGCACCCAGTGCGGCTGGTGCAGCCACCTCTCCTCGGGGAGCCGTTCCGGACCGGGGGCGACCCCCGTCGCCTCCGCCGCCTTCACCGTCGTCGCGGCCGTCGCCGTGCGCGGGAAGTCGTACGCGGCCCGGGCGAAGGCCGGTGGCGGGAAGTCCCACGGCGCCTGCGCCGGTGCCTTCGGCCGGTCGAGACGGTGGCCGGCGAGGAACGCCTCGGCCAGGTGCCGCGCGTCGAGGCCCTGCGCCGCGACGGTCTCGCCCGACGGTTCGACCTCGGTGCCTTCCGCGCCGCGCAGCCACCGCACCGCCGAGGCCGGGTCGGGGCAGACCGCCGCCATGCGCCAGCGGCGGGCCGGCCGGCCCGACTGGAGGTGCTGGAGCACGGCCGGGTACGACTCCGGGTGGGCCTGGAGGTAGTCGGCGACGCGTTCGGCGTCGGCGCGCAGCGCGGCGGGGCCGGAGGCGGAGAGCGGCAGGCAGGGCACGACCTCGCCGGCGGGCCTGCCCTCCTCACCCGCCTCGATCACCACGTGGGCGTTGGCGCCGCCGATGCCGAAGCTGCTGACCGCGGCGACCCGCGGCCGGCCGGCGGGCCAGGGGCGGGCCTCGGTCGGGAAGTGGAACGGGGTGGGGTCGGGGCCCAGCCGGGGGTTGGGGGCGCGGAAGTCCCGGGTGGGCGGGACGATGCCGTGGTGCACGCACAGCGCCGCCCGCACCAGCCCGGCCGCACCGGCCGCCGCGCCGAGGTGGCCGATCTGGCTCTTGAGCGAGCTGACGGCGGTACGGCCGGACTCGGCCACGTCGTAGGCCTGGCGCAGGGCGCCCACCTCGACCGGGTCGCCGAGCCGGGTGCCGGTGCCGTGCGCCTCGACGTAGCCGACGTCGGCGCCGGTGCGTCCGCTGCGCCGCAGGGCGGTGCGGATCACCTCGCGCTGCCCGGCGAGCGCGGGGGCGCTGTAACCGAGCTTGTCCGCGCCGTCGTTGTTGACCGCGGACCCGGTGACCGTGGCGTAGACGGTGTCCCCGGCCTCGCGGGCGAGCCGCAGCGGCTTGAGGACGAGCATGGCGATGCCGCTGGCGCCGACGGTGCCGGTGGCGTCGTCGCTGAAGGCCCGGCAGTGGCCGTCCTCGGAGAAGATGTGCTGCGGACGGTAGCGGTAGCCCCCGCTCAGCCTGGTGTCGACCAGGACGCCGCCGGCCAGCATGACGTCGGCGTCGCCCTGCCGCAGCAGCCCGGCGGCGGTGTGCAGCGCGAAGAGCGAACTCGCGCACGCGGCCTGCACGGTGAAGGCGGGGCCGGTGAGGTCGAGGTGGTAGGCGGCCTTGGTGGCGAGGAAGTCCTTCTCGTGGTGGAGGGCGAGCTGGAAGTCGTCCGGGAGGCGGCCGGGGTCGCTCTCGCGGAGCATGTCCTGGAAGTAGGTGTTCTCCCCGGCGGCGGCCACGATGCCGACCCGGAGGGCGGAGGTGTCGGCGACGCCCGCGTGTGCCAGGGCCTCGACGCAGGTCATGAGCATGTGCCGTTGCTGGGGGTCCATCAGCCGGGCTTCCTGCGGGCTGATGCCGAAGTGGTCCGGGTCGAAGTCGAGGAGTCCGTCCATCGCGCTGCGCGCGCCCACGAGTTCGCCCTCGGTCTCGAAGTACTCGATGCCGGTGCCGCCCCGCCGGATCAGGTCCCAGAAGGACGCCAGATCGGGGGCCCCGGGCAGCCGGACGGCCATGCCGACCACCGCGATCGGTTCGAGGTGCCCCGGCGGGGTGCCGGGCCGTTCGGCGGAGGACGACGGGACGGTGCCGCTCGCCGGGGCCCTCGGGGCGTCGGTGCCCGCGTCCGCGGCCCCGGCGTCCGTCTCCCGCCCCGGCGCGTGATCCGTCCCGTGGTCCGCCTCCCTTCGGTCCAGGAACCGGGCGAGCGCGCGGATCGTCACGTGCTCGAACAGGTCCGTGATCTCGAAGCGCAGGCCCAGTGCGGTGCCGCACCGCAGGTGGAAGCGCATCAGGCCGAGGCTGGAGGCGCCGGCCTCGAAGAACGTCCGGTCGGGGCTGATGGGCAGTCCGGTGGCCTCCTCGAAGGCGGCCGACAGCTCCCTCTCGCGCCCGGACGCGCCCTCCGTCCCGGCGGAGGCCGCGGGCAGTTCCGTGCCGGGGACGCGCAGGGCCGCCCGCCGGTCGACCTTGCCGCTCGGGGTGCGCGGCAGCGAGGCCAGCACCCGGAAGCGGCCGATCCGTACGTGCGGCGGGAGCAGGGGCGCGAGGTGCTCGGTGAGCGCACGGGACGTGGGCGCCCCGGCGCGGCATTCGAGACAGGCGGTCAGGGCGCCGTCCTCCAGTCCGACGGCCGCGTTCACCACGTCGGGGTGGCGCAGCAACGCCGCTTCCACCTGGCCGAGTTCGAGCCGGTGGCCGCTGAGCTTGATCTGCTGGTCCTGCCGGCCGTGGTAGTGAAGGAGCCCGTCCGGGGTGAAGGAGGCCCGGTCACCGCTGCGGTAGAAGAGTCCCTCGCCGGGGAGTTCGACGAAGCGTTCCTCGTTGAGGGCCGCGTCGCCGAGGTAGCAGCGGGAGGCCATGTGGCCGCCGATCAGCAGGTCGCCGACGCGGCCGGGCGGCAGCGGCTGGTCTCCCGGGTCCACGACGCGCAGCCGCGCACCGGCCACCGGGGTGCCGATGGCCGGGCGTTCCGGCCAGAGCGCCGGGTCGCCCTCCAGGCACAGGGCGCTGACCACGTGGGTCTCGGTGGGCCCGTAGTGGTTGAAAAGGCGGGCGCCGGGCAGTCCGGCGAACCAGCGGCGGATCGCGTCGGTGCACACCAGTTGCTCGCCCGCGGTGACCACCTCGCGCAGCCGGGAGGGGTAGCGGCCGAGGTGGACGGCGTGTTCGGCGAGCAGTTGGAGGGCCACGTACGGCATGAAGACGCGCTCCACGCCCGCCGCTTCCATCCGGTCGAGCAGCGCCGGGACGTCGTGCCGCCACTCGGGGCGCACGAGGTTCAGGCAGCCGCCGCCGCACAGCGTGGTGAAGATCTCCTGGAACGACACGTCGAAGGACAGCATGGAGAACTGCTGGGTGACGGCGGGCCCGGTGAGGCCGCCCTCGGCCGCCTGCCAGTGGAGCAGGTTGGTCAGGGTGCGGTCGTGGACCTGGACGCCCTTGGGGACCCCGGTGGAGCCGGAGGTGAAGAGTGTGTACAGCGGTCGCCCGGCGTGCGGGGGCGGGGGCGTGGGCTCGGTCTCCGTCAGGGTGACGGTGCGGCGTACCGTTCCTCCGGGGTCCACCGCGTCGAAGGCGGGCCCGCCGCCCGGTGCGAGGAGCACGCACACGGGGGTGATCTGACGCAGGATCTGCCGCAGCGGTTCCGCCGGGTAGGCCGGGTCGAGGGGCACGGCGGTCCAGTTGAGGCGGGCGAGGGCCAGCAGGGCGACCACGTGTTCCACCGAGGGTTCCAGGAACAGGGCCACGTGCCGCTGCTCCGTCTCCGTGCCGTCCGTCCCTTCGGATGTCCCTTCGAACTCCTGGGTGGCGGTGCGGAGTTCCTCGGCGAGGGCGGCCGCCCAGCGTGCGAGGCGCGCGTAGGTGATGTCCCCGTCCCCGGTCCTCAGGGCGGGGGCGTCGGGGGTGCGGGCGGCCTGGGCCGCGAAGCCCTCGGCCACGGTGGTCCAGCCGGGGGCCGGTGCGCCGCCCCGGCCGAGCGCGGGCAGTGCCCGCCGGTAGGGGGCGGCGAGTTCGGCCGGGGTGCCGGGCCGGCGGTCGGCGAGCAGGTCGAGGCCGGTCCGGAACATCCGGTCCATCGCCTCGATCTCGGCCTCGGTGAAGTGTCCCGCGGCGTACTCCCACAGGCAGTCGAAGCCGTCGGGGCGCTCCACCACGGAGAAGGTCAGCGGGACCTTGGCCTCGGCGGGTGCCCGCCAGGCGGGCCGGGCGGTGACGCCGGGCAGCCGGAGGGCGTCGAACTCGGTGTTCTCCAGGACGAAGAGGATGTCGAAGGGGGACTCTCCGGCGGGGTGGCCCCGGTCGTCGAGGACGTCGGCGAGGGACACGTCCTGCCGGTCCAGCGTCTCGCGCACGGCCGCGCCCAGCCGCAGTACTTCGGCGCGCAGCGCGCCCCGGGGTGCGAGCGTCACCGGGAGCAGCACGGTGTTGGCGAACATGCCGACGCTCGACTCGAACTCCGGCACGGCGCGGCCGGTGACCGGTGCGGCGATGCGCGGCCGGGTGGTGCCGGTGACGGCGTACAGGCCGTAGGCGAACACGCCGAGCAGCAACTCGAAGCGGCTCAGCTCCAGTTCGGCGCAGAGCCGGTCGACGGCGGCCCGGCGGTCCGCGCCGAGGACGGTGTGCGTGAGCCGTCCCCGGGTGCCCTCGGGGCCGGCGGGCGGGAGTGGTTCGGCGGGTTCCTCCTCGGCGTCCCCTCGGTTGCGGGACTCCTCGCGCAGGGTCCGGTAGGTGTCGTGGGCGAACCACCTTTGCTGCCAGTGCGCGTGGTCCAGGGGGGTGGGTGCCGGGGAGGCGTCCGGCAGGGGGGTGTCCGGGACGTCGAGTGCCCGGGTGTAGGCCTGCGAGAGGTCGCGGAGGAGGAGGGTCATCGACCAGCCGTCGACCGCGATGTGGTGCAGGCGGAGCAGCAGGGTGCCGCCCTCGGGGCGCGGCAGCCAGCAGGCGTCCAGCATGCGGGGGCGGGACAGGTCGTGGGGCAGGCCGAAGAACGTGTCGATGAGCACGGACTCGGCTTCCGCGGGGGGCGGTTGGACGCCGTCCGGTGCCGGTGTGTGCGCGGTGAGGTCGGCCGGTGCGGTCCACGGGTCATAAGGGTCGCCCACGAACTGCGTCAGGCCCTCGGGTGACTCCTCGAACCCGGTGCGCAGGGCCGGGTGCAGGGCCACCAGGTCACGGAGGGCCCGGCGCAGCGCGGCGGCGTCCACGGGGCCGTCCAGGCGGAACGCCTGCCCGACGGTGTAGGCGCGGGAGTCGGGGAAGCGCCGTTGGTGCAGCCAGAGCCGCTGCTGCTCGCTGGTGGCGGGGCCGCGCCGCGCGCCGCCGGGCGGGTCGGGCACCGGGTGGCGGGGGCGGGTCGCCTCGGGCGTGCCGTCGATCGCCTCGGCGAGGGCGGCGAAGTCGGAGCGCAGCACCGCGGCCTGGGTCAGTTCGCGTCCGAAGCGGCGGCGGATCTCGAAGCGGAGCCGCAGCGCCCGCAGGGAGTCGCCGCCGCTGGGTATCCACCGGTCGGCGGGGCGCAGCCCGGAGGTTCCGAGGACCCGCTCGGCCAGTTCCAGCACCTCGCGCTGCCGTGCGGTGACCTCGGCCGCCGGGGCGGCCCCGGCGGGGTTCTGCCAGGGCGGGTCGGTGCGGCGCAGCAGGGCCCGGCCGTCGACCTTGCCGTTGCCGGTGTGCGGCAGCGCGTCCACCCGGTAGACGTGGTGGGGGCGCATGTAGGCGGGAAGTGCGGAGGCCAGGTGCCGGTCGAACTTCTCGTAGCCGAGGCCGGGTTCGGCGACGAGGTGGGCGAGCAGTTCGAGGGCGGCGGTCTCCGGGTGCGGGCGGGTGCTCACGTGGACCTGGCGTACGGCGGGGTGGGCCGCGATTCGGCGTTCGACCTCGGCGGGTTCGATGCGGAAACCGCGCACCTTCACCTGGCGGTCGGCGCGGCCCCGGCAGGTGAGCGCGCCGTCCGGCTCGGCCCGGACGAGGTCGCCGGTGCGGTAGAAGCGTTCCCGCCCGCCCTCCTGCCGGGGCAGGCGGACGAAGCGGCGTGCGGTCTCCTCGGGCAGGTTGCGGTAGCCGGTGGCGACGCCGGTGCCGGAGAGCAGCAGTTCGGCCACCTCGCCCGGGGCGGCGGGCTGTTCCGTGCCGGGCGCCACGAGCAGCACCCCGGTCTCGGGCAGCGGGCGGCCGACCGGGACGACGTCCCCTTCGAAGTCCTCGGGGATCGGGTGGATGAGGGCGAAGGTGCAGACCTCGGTGGGTCCGTAGACGTTGTGCAGCACGGTGGCGGCGCCGGCGTTGTGGGCGTACCAGCGGCGCACCGCCGAGGCGTTGAGCTGTTCGCCCCCGATGAGGACCTCGCGGGTGCCGGCGAAGCAGGAGGGCACGGTGTCGACCACGGCGTGGAAGAGCGCGGTGGTGACGAACACGGTGTCGACGCGTTCCCGCAGCAGCGCGGCGGCCAGCCGGTGCGGGGTCTGCACGTCCTCGTCGCGCAGGACGACGCAGCAGCCGCCGGTCAGCAGCGGGACCCACAGTTCGAAGTTGATCGCGTCGAAGGCCGGGTTGGACAGGCAGGAGTACCGCTGCCCCGGTTCCGTCCGCAGCCAGCCGGGGCGGGCCAGGCGCAGGACCCCGGCCTCGGGGACCTCCACTCCCTTGGGCCGGCCGGTGGTGCCGGAGGTGTAGAGGGTCATCCCGGCGGGCCGT
Source organism: Streptomyces griseoaurantiacus (assembly GCA_014656015.1). Classification (GTDB taxonomy): domain Bacteria; phylum Actinomycetota; class Actinomycetes; order Streptomycetales; family Streptomycetaceae; genus Streptomyces; species Streptomyces griseoaurantiacus. The sequence goes on from BNBP01000053.1 coordinate 14,959, forward strand.
TCGGGGAAGGGGTGCGTGGCGTCCGCGGTGGCCGCGGCGCGTCCGGCGTCACCGGCGTCCCCGGTGGCCGGTCCGGCTCGACCGGGGACGTCGAGCACGTCGGGCGCTTCGGGCACGTCGGGCAGGCCGGGCAGGCCGGGCAGGCCGGCCAGCAGCCGTGCCGCGGGCAGGGGGCGCGGTCCGTCCGGCAGTCCTTCCGGTGGTGTCGTGCCGTGCACGAGGACGACGCTGCCGGAGTCGGTGAGGATGTGGGCCTGCCGCTCCGGCGGGCTCTGGGCGTCGAGGGGCACCACCCGGGCGCCCCGCCGCAGCGCGCCGAGCACCACCACGAGGAGCTGCCAGGAGCGGGGCAGCACGACCGCGACGGCGTCGCCCGGGCGGACGCCCTCGTGGTCCAGGGCGGCCGCGACCGCGGCGCCCGCGGCGTCCAGTGCCGCGTAGTCGAAGCGGTGTCGCCCGTCCACCAGGGCCGGGGCGTGGGGGGTGCGCCGGGCCTGGAGGTGGACGCCGTGCGCGAGGCCGGTCGCGCTCGTGGCCGGGGTGCCGTGCGCGAGCGGTCCGCCCGTGCCGTGGTGCGGCAGTGTCATCGCAGCCCCCGCGTTCCGGACGGCACCGACCGGCGGACGGGTTCCGCGGCGTGGAGCCGGTCCATGTCGGCGAGGATCGCCTCGGCCACCGAGGTCACCTGCACCCCCTCCAGCAGTTCCCAGTGTCCGCAGTCGAGCGGCACCACGGTGAGTCCGGCGCGGGCCCGCCGCCGCCAGAAGTCGCGGGTGGGGTGCGGGCCGCCGGGTCCGGGGCCGTCCGCCGCGGCCTCGATCAGGGTGAGGGGAACGGTGGTGGGCCGCGGCTCGTGGGCGCGGGCGGTGGCCCTGCTGTGGTTGTACGTGGCGTGGTAGCGGGCGAGCTGGTCGGCCTCGATGCCCGGGTACATGCCGTTGAACCGCACCAGTTTCTCGGTGAACTCCTCGTACGTCACCGGTTCGATCGCGGCCCGCGCGGCGGGGTCCTCGGTGGCCTGGGTGTCGAGCAGGACCACGCTCAGCCTCCGGTGGCCGGCGCGCGCCAGGAGCCGGCCCATCTCGTGGGCGATCAGCCCTCCGTAGGAGAGTCCGCACAGCACGAGGAACTCCTCGGGGCGCGCGTCGACGAGGTCCAGGTACGCCTCGGCCATCGCCTCGACGCCGGGAAGCGGTTCCTCGCCGGGTTCGATGCCCGGGGCCTGGATGCCGAAGACCCCGATGTCCTCGGGGAGGGCGTCGGCGAGGGGGAGGTAGCAGAACGCGGTGCCGCCCGCCGGATGGACGCAGATCAGGCGTCGCCGGCCGGTGCCCGGCCGCAGTTCCAGCAGGTTGCCGCCGGGTGGGCGGGGGCCGCCGCGGCGCAGCCGTTCGGCGAGCGCCTCGATGGTGCGGTGTCGGATGACGTCCTGGATCGGCAGGGGTGTGCCGAACTCCTCGCCGATCGCGTGGGCCACCTTGATGGCGGAGACGGAGGTGCCGCCGACGTCGAAGAAGTCGTCGGTGATGCCGATGCGGGGGTGCAGGAGCAGCCGGGACCAGATGCGGTGCAGGGTCATCTCCACGTGGTCGCGGGGTGTGCCCGTGTTGACCCGCGAGGTGAGTGCCGCCCGGGCCTTCTCCAGGAGGGCGGCCCGGTCGAGTTTGCCGCCCCGGCCGAGCGGCAGGGCGGGCAGTTCGACGAAGGCCGAGGGGATCATGTGGTCGGGCAGGTGCGCGGCGAGGGCGGCACGCCATTCGTGCGGCTGCCGGGCGGGTTCCCCGCCCCGTCCGAGGCCGGCCACCAGCCGGAGTTCGCCGGCCGGGTCGCGGTCGGCCAGCACCGCGGCCTCGCGCACCCCGGGCAGGGCGAGCAGGGCGGCCTCGACCTCGCCCGGTTCGATCCGGAAGCCGCGCAGTTTGATCTGGTCGTCACGGCGTCCGGCGTACTCGGCGTTGCCGTCGGGCAGCCGGCGGGCCAGGTCGCCGGTGCGGTAGACGCGGCCGCCGGGGACGAAGGGGTCGTCGAGGAAGCGTTCGGCGGTGAGTTCCGGGTGGCCCAGGTAGCCGCGGGCCACGCTCGCCCCGCCGATGTACACCTCGCCCACGACGCCGGGCGGCACCGGGCGCATCCGTTCGTCGAGGAGGTAGAGCCGGGTGCCGGGCAGCGGACGGCCGATCGGGCACGGTCCGTCGACCGGCCGCGGGTCGAGGTGGGCGGTGCTGTAGAGCGTGGTCTCGGTCGGCCCGTAGCCGAAGCAGATCCGCAGTCCGGGCAGGGCGGTGGTCATCCGGTGCAGCGCACCCTCGGGGAGCGACTCCACCCCGGTGAGCACCTGACGCAGCGCCAGCCCGGCGAGGCGCTCGTGCGGGGCCTCGTCGATCCACCGCACGTAGGCCGGCGGCAGGAAGGCCTGCACGACGCGGTGCTCGCGCAGCCAGTCCATCAGCGCGGCCGGGTCCCCGCGCACCTCCTCAGGGACGAGGTGCAGGGCCGCGCCGGTGGTGAGCGGCAGCAGCAGTTCGTGGACGGAGGCGTCGAAGCCGATGCTGGACCAGGCCGAGGTGGCCTCGCCGGGGGTGGCGCCGAAGCGGTCGAGCCACTGGTCGAAGAGGTTGAGCACATTGCCGTGGGTGACGGCGACGCCCTTGGGCCGCCCGGTGGAGCCGGAGGTGTAGATCACGTAGGCCAGGGCGGAGTCCGGGACGGTGACACCGGGGGCGTCCTCGCTGCCGCCCTCCGCCTCGACGGCGGTGAGCGGCCGGGCGGCGGCCGGGAAGGCATGCGGACCGGCGTCCGCGTCCCGGCCCCGTTCGGCGTCCCCGTCCGGTGCGGCGTCCCCGTCCAGTCCAGCGTCCGCGTCCGGGTCCCGTTGGTCGGTGAGGACGAGGGCGGGCCGGGCGTCGGCCACCATCGCGGCCAGGCGACGGACGGGCTGGCCCGGGTCGAGGGGCAGCCAGGCGGCGCCGGCCTTGAGGATGCCGAGCACGCCCACCACCAGCTCGGCCGTGCGCCCGGCGTGCAGCGCGACCACCTGGTCCTCCCCCACACCGCGCGCGATCAGGGCGTGCGCCAGCCGGTTGGCCCGCCGGTCGAGCGCGGCGTAGGTCAGGCTCCGGTCACCGGCGACGACCGCCGTGGCCTCCGGCGCGGTGCGGACCCACTCCTCGAACCGTGCGAGGAGCCCGGCGGGCCGGGAAGGCGGGGCGGCACGCTCCTCCCCCGCGGCGGCGCGGGCGTCCGGGGCGCCCGCGCCGTCCCCGTCCGCACCGGGCCGCTCCCCCGGCGCGCGGAACCCCGTCGCGTCCCAGTCCGCCAGGAGTGCGGCCGTCTCCGCCTCGTCCATCAGCGCGTACTCGTCGACCGCGCGTTCCGGCGCCCGGGCCAGCTGCTCCAGTACGCGGACCAGATAGCGCAGGTGGCGCTCGACGGTCGTCCGGTCGAACAGGGCCGTGGCGTAGTCGAGTTCGCCGACGATCCGCCCGTCCTCCTCGCGCAGGGCCAGCACCTGGTCGAACTTGGCCGGGGCGAAGGGCACCGGCAGCGTCCGCACCTCCACTCCGGGCAGCTCCATGAGGCCGTCCGTGGGCGGGACCCAGGCGAGCATCGTCTGGAACAGCGGGGTGTGCGCGGTGCTGCGGGGCGGGTTGACGAGCTCCACGACCCGCTCGAAGGGCAGCTCCGCGTTGCGTACCCCGGCCCGGACCGTGGCCCGTACCTGCCGCAGCAGCGCGGACCCGGTCGGGGCGTCCGCCAGGCGTATGCGAAGCGCCAAGGTGTTGACGACGAAGCCCATCAGGCCGTCGAGGTGCTCGCCCCGGCGGTTGGCCGTGGGTGTGCCCACCACGAGGTCCCGCTGCCCGGACAGCCGGGACAGGACGATCGCCCACCCCGTCAGCAGGGTGGAGAACAGCGACCCCTCGTGCCGTTCGGTGACCGCCTTGAGCGCGACGGTCAGTTCGGGGCCGATCTCCAGCCGCGCCCGTGCGCCCGTGTGGTCCTGCGTGGGCGGGCGGGGCCGGTCGGTGGGCAGCTCCAGCAGTGGGGGCGCGCCCTCGAGCAGGTCGGTCCAGTAGGTCTCCTGCGCGAGCGGCCCCGGGCCGGCCATCCACGTCCGCTGCCCGCGGGTGAAGTCGGTGTACTGCAGGGGCACCGGCGGCAGCGGGTCGGGTTCGCCGCGCAGCAGGGCGGTGTAGAGGGCGCCCGTCTCACGGAGCATCATGCTGCGGGACCAGCCGTCGAACATGGCGTGGTGGACGGTGAGGACGAGGACGTGGTGCTCGGGGCCGAGGATCAGCAGGCGTCCCCGGGCCAGGGGTGCGTCGGCCATGTCGAACGGGGCGAAGCTCTCCCGGCGCACCAGTTCCGTGACGCGTGCCTCGGCGTCGGGGAGGCCGGTGAGGTCGTCCACGGCCAGCCGGAACCCGCTGTCCGGGGGGTCGACCCGCTGCTGGGGCTCGCCCCGGGACGGCACGATGCGGGTGCGCAGCACCTCATGACGGGCGGTCACCGCGTCGAGCGCCCGGCGCAGCACCGTGCGGTCGAGGGGGCCGCGCAGCCGGAAGGGCATCGGCTCGTTGTACGCGGCGTGGGCGCCCTCCCGCTGGGTGAGCAGCCACAGCCGGCGCTGGCCGTACGAGAGGGGGGAGGAGGCAAGGCCGGGCAACGTTGTCATCGACGGGTGCAGCCTCTCAGTCGTGATACCGGAAGGTGCGGGGTGCGGAAACTGCGCACCGGCGGACGCCCGGCCGGCGACGTGCCGGACGAGGCGAGGTGGTCACTGGGAGGGTGGGGGAATCAGAGTCGGACGAAGATCCACTGGCTCGGACAGCACAAGAGTTTTGGACAGCGCGATGACCATGTCAATGGCGGCCCGGGGGACGCGCGGGAGCCGGCCGAAGCGATCATTCCGTTCGTGTGCGTGGCCAACGGGGCGTTGAGCGGCGGGAATTCGGGTGCGCGACCCGGTTTTCGCGGTGGGTGGTCACGGCACGGTTCACCGGGTCGTGCGGGGGCGAATTCGGGTCAGCGTGCTCCCTCGCCGTCGCCCGGCGTGCGCGCGTCGGCGCAGGTGGCCCGGGTCCGCCCGGGGGTGGCCGGTGGCGAAGTGGATCACTTTTCGGACAACGCCTCGCGGGGAGGAGAGATCGCCGATGTGCGGGGCATGCTCCACGCGTCGCGCCGGGTCCCGCCGTCCGGACGCCCGGTCGTGGCCCCGCGCGCGGGACCCCTTCAGCCCTCCGAGGGAGCGAGCACGATGTCGAAACGCACCCGGCTCCAGGTGCCCTCGACGGTCCGGCCGTCCGGTGTGGGAGTACCGGCCGGCTGCCGCTCGAACCGCTTGATCAGGGAGTCCCTGATCCCGAAGACGGAGTCCTCGCGGCCGACCGGGTCCCCCTCGGGGAAGATGTGCGTCACCAGCGTGCGCGCGCTTTCGTGCGCGACCTTGAAGTGCAGGTGCGCGGCGCGCAGCGGTGAACGGCCGGCCGCGCGCAGGAGCCGCCCGACCGGGCCGTCCTCGGGGATGGGGTACGGCGTCGGGGTGAGTCCCCAGAAGCGGTAGCCTCCGTCCTCGTCGGTGCGCAGGCTGCCGCGCGCGGAGCGCCGTGCCGGGTCGTACTGGACGTCGTAGCGGCCCTCCTCGTCGGCCTCCCACACGTCGAGGCACGCGCCCGCGAGCGGGGTGCCGTCCGTGCGGGTCACCGTGCCCTCGACCCAGCAGGGTTCGCCCGGGGCGCCGAAGGAGAGGTCGCCGCCGAGCGGCACCCGCGGGACGTCCTCGACGAAGAACGGTCCGAGGACGGTCGCCTCGGTGGCTCCCCCGTGGGCGGTGCCGTTCACGTTGACGGTCTGTGTCGAGGCGCCGAGGACGTCGGAGAGAAGGATGAACTCCTGGCGTGTGTCGTCGGTGAGGTGGCCGGCCCGGGTCAGGAAGTCGATGGCGGCGGCCCATTCCTCCTGGGTCGGCCGCGCCTCGCGCAGGAAGGCGTGCAGATGCCGGACCAGAGACACCATCAGCTCCTTGAGCCGAGGGTCGGGGCAGGCGTCGAAGGAGGCGACGACGGCGTCGACGAGCGCTCCCTCGGCGGCCTCCCGCGCGGGGCCGGGCCCCGTGGCGGGGCGCGGGCGGGCGTTCTCGGGGGCGGGTTCCGGGTGTGCCTCGGTGCTCATCCTCGTTCTCCTCTCCACGCGGCGTACAGCAGGGCCGTGAGGTTCTCCTCGGTGACGGGGGCCGGGTTGCCCTCGGGTACGGCGGCCAGGATCGGCGCGACCGCCCGCGCGATGCCCTCCTCGGGCATGTCGTGCTCGCGCAGGGCGTGCGGGGCGCCGACCCGCGCACGCAGTGCCGCGAGTCCGGCCACGGCGGTGGGGGCGCCGAGGGCGGCGGCGATGCGCCCTTCGGCCTCGGGCGCGTGCGGGGCGTTGAGGGCGAGGACGTGCGGCAGGACGACGGCGTGGGTCTGGGCGTGCGGAAGGTCGAACATGCCGCCGAGCACATGGCAGATCCGGTGGTGCAGGCCCGAGCCGGCCGAGGCGAAGGAGACGGCGGCGAGGTGGGCGCCGTACAGCGTCTGTTCGATGCCCTCGAGGCCGCCGCCGTTCCGGGCGAGGGCGGGCAGCCCGGCGGCCAGCGCCCGGATACCCTCCGTGGCCAGCGCCCGGTCGATGGGGTCGGCGCGCGGCCCCCACATCGAGTCGACGCAGTGGGCGAGCGCGTTGAGTCCCGAGGCGACGGCCAGGGCGGTGGGCAGCGAGGTGAGCAGCGCGGCGTCGTGGACGACGGCACGCGGCAGGACCGCGTCGTCGACGCCCGTGGTCTTGGTGCCGCCCTCGGTCAGTCCCCAGACGTTCGTGGCCTCGGAGCCGGCGTAGGTGGTGGGGACGGCGAGGAGCGGCAGGCCGGTGGTGAGGGCGACGGCCTTGCCGAGTCCGGTGGCGGAGCCGCCGCCCACGGTGACGAGGGTGTCGGCCCGCGCGTCCGCGGCGGCCGCCCGCGCCCGGTCCGCCACCTCGGCCGGGACGTGCATGACGACCTCCTCGTGCCGGCGCACGACCGGCAGTTCGGCCGCGATCGGGTCGGCGGCGGCCGCGGCGCGGCGGGAGGCGATCAGCAGGACGCGGCGGGCGCCCAGGCGCCCGGCCTCGCGGGCGACCGCCCGCGGCGCGTCCCGGGGGGCGAAGACGACCCGCTGGGGCAGCGTCGTGTGGGTGAACCTCATGGGCGCAGAGTCCACCACGGGGGCGGCCCCGGGTCCACCGTCGGCGCCGGACGCCGGCCGCCTCCGTCGGTTCACGGAGGCGGGCCGCCTCCCGCCGGTTCACGGACGCGGGCCGCCTCCCGCCGGTTTGCCGAAGCCGCAAGGAAGCGTGCGAGGCACGGTCGGCCCGAGGACACTGGCCCCGGACCCGGTCCCCCACCTCGATCACCCCCGGAAGCAGGCAGCCACCATGGTCACCTCGTCCTCCCGCCGCACCGTCCGCACCGACACCCCGCCGCCGCGCACCGGTGACGGTGAGCTGGACGTCCTGCGCGGCTTCCTCGACTACCTGCGCGCCTCCGTCGCCGCCAAGGTCGAGGGCGCCCCCGAGCCCGGCGTCCGTTCGGCGGCGGTGCCCTCGGGCACCAATCTGCTCGGTCTGCTCCACCATCTGACCCATGTGGAGCGGGCCACGTTCCTCGGCGACCGCGTCACCGACTGGCAGGCCACCTTCCACGCCCCCGCCGAGGACGGTGTGGACGAGGTGGTCGCCCGCTACCGGCGGGCGGTCGCCGAGGCGAACGAGGTGCTCGACACCTGCACCGACCCCGGGGCACCGCTGCCCCGCGCCCGGCCGGGCGGGCGCCCGCCGGCCGTCCGTCGGGCGCTCACCCATCTGATCGAGGAGACGGGGCGCCACGCCGGTCACGCGGACATCCTGCGCGAACTCCTCGACGGCTCGACGGGGCGGTGAGCCTGGCCCGGGGTGCCCTCGGGCACTCGTGAAGATCCGGCACGTTCCGTGCGGCCCGGCTCAGGGAACCAGCACGATCCTGCCGAACACCGTGCCCTCGTCCATCGCCCGGTGGGCGGCCGCCGCCTCCGTCAGGGGCAGTACCTCGTGCACGGCCGTGCGCAGTCCGCCACGTGCGGCCTCGGCGAACTGCGCCGCCCGCACCGCCTGCCGCTCGGGGCCGGGCACGGTGTCCAGGCTCAGGGTGGCGAAGGTCAGGGACCTGCGGAAGCCCGTCACCAGGGGGGTGCCGAAGTCCGCGGGGAGCTGCCCGCCGACCACGCCGACGATGAGGTAGCGGCCGTTGGGGTTCAGCCGGTCCAGGAATCCGGGGAGTCCGGGGCCGCCCACGACGTCGATCACCACGTCGAAGCCCTCGGGCGCGTCCGGGCCGCCCCCGCCCGCGCGGTCGAGGACGTGGGTGGCGCCCAGGTCGCGCAGCCGTCCGCCGCGCTCCGACGAGGAGGTGGTGACCGCCACCGCGCCCGCGCCTCCCTGGGCCGCGAGCTGCACCGCGGCGATGCCGATGCTGCCCGCCGCGCCGCGCACCAGCACGCTCTCGCCGGGCGCGAACCGGGCGCGTTCGAGGGCGAAGTGGGCGACGACGGCGGAGCCGCCGAGGGTCACCGCCTGGGCCGGGGTCAGCCCCTCGGGCAGCGGCAGGACGTCCTCGACGGCGGCGACGGCCCGCTCGGCGTATCCGCCCGTCAGCCCGGTGAAGGCCCATACGCGCCGGCCCTTCCAGGAGGCGTCCACGCCCTCCCCCACCGCCTCGACGACGCCGGCGACCTCGCTGCCGAGGAGATGGCCCTCCTTGAGGCCGAGGCCTCCGATGGTGGCCCGGCGGATCACGGCGTCGACTCCTCCCACCCCGATCGCCTCGGTCGCGACCCGCACCTGCCCCGGGCCCGGGGCGGGCACCGGCAGGTCGACGACCTCCAGCCCCTCGGGCGCTCCGAACGTCCTGATCACAACGGCCTTCATGGCGACTCCTCGTTCCTCGGGGCGGCCGGCCCGCGCTTCCTCCCGGCGGGCCCCGCCGGTTCCCGAACGTAACGGACGCCCCCGTCCGGTTGGCTAAAGTGAGAGACGATGAGCGAGCAGATGACTCACCCCGCCCGCGCCGACGCCCGCGACAACCGGGCCCGCATACTGGACGCCGCCCGCGCGGTGTTCGGCGAGGAGGGCCTCGGCGCGCCCATGCGCGAGGTCGCCCGCCACGCGGGCGTCGGCCCGGCCACGCTGTACCGGCACTTCCCCACCAAGCGCGATCTGGTCCTGGAGACGTACGCCGAGCAGCGGCGCGTGTGCCGGTCCGCGGTGCACGAGGCCCTCGCCCACGCCGACCCCTGGCACGGCTTCCAGGACGTGGTGCACCGCATCTGCGCGCTCCACGCCGAGAGCCGGGGCTTCGCGGACGCCTTCATGGCGGCCTTCCCCGAGGCGATGGACTTCGCCGCCGACCGGGAGCAGGCGGTGCGCGCGGTCGCCGAACTGAGCCGCCGTGCCCAGCGGGCGGGCCGGCTGCGGCCCGGCTTCGTCGTGGACGACCTGGTCCTGATGCTCATGGCCCACCGCGGCCTCCACGACGCCCCGCACGCCGTCCGCCTGGCGGCCTCACGCCGCTACGCCGCCTACGTCATCGAGGCGTTCCGGGCCGTCCCGGAGGGCGCGGCCGAGGCGCCCCTGCCGCCGGCCCCACGGCTGCGGGGGTGACGCCGGCCCGGGCACCGGACCGAGCCGTGGGGGCGGGCCAGGTTCCCGCAGGGCCGGTCCTCGGCAGGGCCGGTCCTCGCCGGACCGCTCCTCAGCGGTTCCGGTCGAGGGTGAGGGCGAACAGTTTCAGCCGGGGCTCGTCCGGAAGCGTGATCGAGGCGACCGTACGGTCCGGGTCCAGCGCGAGCGTGCGCGCGAAGATGCTGACGGCCGGGCCCTCGCGGCCCGTCCCCGCCCGGTACCGGTACGGCGCCGCCACCGCGAGCGCCTCCCCGGGCTGCGGCTGCGCCGCCCAGTCGCTGAACCGCAGCGGCAGCTCGGCGGTGGTGCCGTCGGTGTAGGCGACGGTCGCGGTCGCCTCGACGGCGCCGCTGGAGGCGGCTCCCAGCAGATGCAGTTCCCGGGCCCGCAGCCCGGGCAGCTCCAGTGACTGCCCCCGTGCGGTGAGGGCGTTGCGGTCGCCCTCGGCCGAGGAGGGGAACACGAACGGCGCCCCACCGAGTACGGCCGGCCCGGCGGCGGGCACGGTCTCGGCGGCGTAGCTCCAGCCCAGGCCGTCGAAGTCGCCGTCGTCCGGGTGCTCCGCGCTCGCGATCGCGTCGCGGTCCAAGGCGCCGCTCAGGTTCACCGGGCAGGAGTCCCCGGACTCTCCGCAGCCCAGCCGGCGGACGTCCAGGACGGCCGTCCGTGACCGTCGCCGCCCGTCGCGGGCGGCGACCGTGATCCGGACCTGGTGCTCGCCGGCCCTCAGCCCGGCCGCTACGGGGACGTCCTGTGTCACGTCCACCTGCGCGAAGCGGCCGTCACTGCGCACGGCGAAGGGTTGTGTGTGGCGCGTGCCGCCGAGGGTCGTGGTGAGGGTGCCGCGGACCGTGCCCGGGCCCTGGACGGTCGCCCGGGTGCGGAAGGAGACGGTGGTGGCGCGGCCGGCGAGGGTGACGGCCCGACCGGGGGTGGTGGTGAGCGAGAGGGAGCGCGCGGGGTGGTGGGGCGGCGTGGGCCGCACCGGGCCCGGGCGGCCGAGCAGGTCCAGGTCCACGGCGTCGCCCATGGCGCGCAGTCCGGCGTCGTTGGGGTGCAGGTGGTCGCCGCTGTCGTACATGGGCAGCATGCGGTGCGGGTCGGCCTGGTCACGGACGGCGGCGTCGAAGTCGACCATCCCGTCGAGGACCCCGCCGGCCCCGGTCCCGCCGTTCTCGCGGATCCACGTGTTCACGGTGTTCCGGGCGGCCTCCTGCTCCGGGCTGTACGTGCGCCACCCCTCGAAGGGGATGAGGGTGCCGCCCAGGACGCGCAGCCCGGCGGCGTGCGCGCGGTCGGCGATCTCGCGCAGGCCCGCGACGATCTCGTCCGCGCTGCCCTCGTCCGGGATCCGCTGGATGTCGTTGATGCCTTCGAGCACGATCACCGTCCGGACGCCCGCGCGGCGCAGCACGTCGCGGTCCAGCCGGTCCTTGGCGCTGGGCCCGGTGCCCTCGTGCAGGACGCGGTTGCCGCTGATGCCCGCGTTGAGCACACCGAATCCGCGGGCCGGGCCGTGGCTCGCGCGCAGCCGCTCCGCAAGGCGGTCCGGCCAGCGCCGGTCGGTGTCGGGCGTCGAGGCGATCCCGTCGGTGATGGAGTCGCCGAGGGCGACGACGGCGCCGCTGCCCGTCGCGTACTCGGGGCGGCCCGGCTGGACGTCGACCTCGCTGACGTAGTGCCAGGACCGGGTCGTCGAGGGCAGTGCGTCGCCCCCCGTGTCGCCCGCGTGGTCGGTGCCGTCGGTGGCGTAGTAGGAGGTGGTCAGGGCGTCGGTGTGCCGGGTGACCGGCCCGGAGGGTTCGGGGGTGTAGGTGGTGACGAACAGGTCGGTGGCCGCGGCGAGGGGGAGGGAGACCGGATCGCTGTAGACCTCGGCGCCCGCGGGGACGGTGACCGCCCGGTTCCCCCCGAAGGTGAGGTGGCGCAGGGTGCCGGGGGCGAGCGCGGCGCTGCCGGGCATCTTCTGCAGCCCCACGGTGGTGTGCGCGAACAGCACCGGCCGGGTGCCGAGGGCGTTGGAGAGTTTGACGCGGACACGGTCGCCGCCGACGCTCGTGCGGACGAGGTTGCGGATCGTGTACCCGGCGTATCCGGTGTCGCTCGCCGTGCCTGCGGCCGCGGCCGCCCAGGTGCCGGTCCAGGTTCCGTGTTCCGCCCTCGCCGCCGAGGGGGCGGCGACAGCGGCGGCGGGCGTGGGGAGGGCCACGGCGCTCGCGGGGAGGGCCGCGGTCGTCAGGAGCAGCGCGAGAAGGGTGGCGCATCTTCGCATGGACGTTCCCTCCACAGACGGAAAGACAACGTTGTCAAGCCTCAGGCAAGTTATCCGCGCTCCTCACGCCCGGTCAATCCCCGTGCGCGCAAAGGCTGTTGGCGACAAGGACGGGCCGGGACCGCCCACGCCGCGCCTCACCCGTCGACCTTCCCGGCCCACCCGTCGGCCTTCCCGCCCCTCCCGCGGGCGGCCGTCTCAGTCGGGGGTGACGGCTCTGCGGACGCAGTCGCGCAGGAGCGCCCGCCGCCGCTCGTGCACGTCCTCGGGCTCCTGATCGTCGGCCGCGTAGACGTTGCTCACGGGCGACCAGGCCATGGACATGGCGATGACCAGGGCCATGAGGTCGAACGGGTCGCCCGGCCGGACCCGCCCGGCGGCCTGCGCCTCGGCGATGGCCGCGAGCTTGCGGTCGTCGTACTGCTCGTGGGTCTCGACCAGGTGCCCGGCGGGCCGGCGCTCCAGCCGGGTCCAGGTCGCGAGCCGGATGAGGTCCGGGCGGCGCAGATACTCGTCGTAGAGGCGCACGGCCCAGCCCGGGAGGTCGTCCGCGTCGATCGGCACGACGTCGGTGATGCGCTCCAGCGAGCCGAGGAAGATCGCGTCGAAGAGACGCTCCTTGTCACCGAAGTAGGCGTAGAGCTGCGCCTTGTTGGTGCGTGCCGCCGCGACGATGCGCTCGATGCGCGCCCCCGCGATGCCGTGGCGGGCGAACTCCTCCGTGGCGGCGTCGAGGATGCGCCGGTAGGTCGCGGCACCACGTGCGGTCTGGGGTTGTTCCGGCATGGGCCGCAGCCTATCAAACAGAACAGTTGGTTTGCTTTGCGCCCTCACCGCACCTAGGCTCCGGATAGACCGAACAGTTTGTTTGTCGAGGAAGGCCTGAGACTGTGCGAACGACCCCCGGATGGCGGGCCACCGGCCCCGGCACACTGCGGCGCACTCCCCTGCACCGCCGCGACCTGCGTGCGGACGACCTCGCGGTGCGCGTGGATTACTGCGGGCTGTGCCACACCGATCTGCACGCCGTGCGCGGCCACTCCCCCGACGCGCCGCAACCCCTCGTGCCGGGGCACGAGTTCACCGGCGTGGTGACCGAGACCGGGAGCGGGGTGACGGCCTTCTCGGTCGGCGACCCCGTCGCCGTCGGCAACATCGTCGACTCCTGCGGCACCTGCCCCATGTGCGAGGCGGGACAGGAGAACTTCTGCCATTCCTTCCCCACCCTCACCTACGGCGGTACGGACCGCCGGGACGGGTCGACCACCCTGGGCGGTTTCTCCCGCGAGTACGTCGTGCGCGAGGCGTTCGCCTACGCGCTCCCCGCGGGCCTGGATCCCGCCGCGGCCGCCCCGCTGCTGTGCGCGGGCGTCACCGTCTGGGAGCCCCTGCGGTCCCTGGGAGTGGGGCCGGGCAGCCGTGTCGCGGTGGCCGGACTCGGCGGTCTTGGGCACCTCGCGGTCAAGCTCGCGGTGGCGCTGGGCGCGGAGACGACCGTCCTCAGCCGCACCGAGGCCAAACGGGAGGATGCCCTCCGGCTCGGTGCGCGGGAGCTGATCGCCGCCACGGACACCGCACGCATGGCCGCGGCCCGGGACGGATTCGACGTCGTCCTCGACACGATCTCCGCGCCCCACGATCCCGCCCCCCACCTGCGGCTGGTGGCGATGGACGGCACGCTCTGCCTCCTCGGCCACCTGGGCCGGATCACCGTCGAGGTCATGGATCTGCTCGTCGGCCGCAAGAGGCTCGGTTCCGCGGGCAGCGGTGGCCGCCGCGCGACGGCCGAGATGCTGCGCTTCTGCACCGAGCACGGCATCACCGCCGACGTCGAGGTGCTTCCCTCGGCGCGGATCCACACGGCGCTCGACCGCCTCGCCCGCGACGACGTCCGCCACCGCTTCGTCCTGGACATGTCCGACCTGGACTGAGCGCCCGCCTTCCTCAGGGAAGCCGACGGCAGAGCAGCGCGTCGGGGCGGCCCGCGCTGCCCACACGGGTGGTGAACGCGATACCGGCGGCGTACTCGCCGTCGGCGCACTGGCCCTTGTAGTGGCCCGAGGCGAAGTCGCCGCCGGAGTCGGGCCGGTTGTCGGACCGGTCGAACCAGACCGTGCGCCCTCCGGTGCCGAGCGAGGTGCGGGCGGGGACGCACAGGGCGGCCGAGGTGCGGTCGCCGCGGCGGCTGTAGCCGATGAGGTAGGAGTCGGAGGGGCACTGGAACTTCGTGTAGCCGCCCGCCCAGTCACCGCCCTGCGGCACGTACCGCTCGTCGGTCACCACCGTCCGGGCGTCCCCGGCGGCGCGCAGGTCGCCGGCGCCCGTGTCGGTGCACAGGCCCCGGCCCCCGGAGTGACTCAGGCCGATCAGCCGCAGTCCGTCGGGGCAGGCGGCCTTGTAGGCGCCCGGGTCCCAGTCGCCGGTGGCCCGTACCCGCAGCGACTGCACCTGGTCGCCGTGGTCGGTGCTGAGCATGCGCCACGCGGGCACCGGGGCGACGGGGCCGGTGCGGCCCGGCGAGGTCATCAGACGGTCCCACCCGGTGCGGCGCCAGTCGCCTCCGTCCAGCACTCCGTGCCGGTGGCCGTCGGTGTCGTAGCGCAGCAGCGCCCAGTCGTCGTGTCCCTCCCAGCCGACCAGCGGCCAGTAGGCGAAGTCGGCGTCCTGGTCGGCGAAGTAGTCGGTGATCCGGCCGAACCAGGTGCGGGCGGCGCCGTTCGTCTCGCCCGAGCCGATGCCGAACTCGCTGATCCACACGGGGGCCGTGTAGTGCCGGCCGGTGTCCTGCGAGACGAAGAACGCCTCGTCGTACAGGGCCTGCCGCAGTTCCTGCTCGGTGAGGTCCTGGTAGCGGGGGTCGCTGGTCTCGCCGAGGCCGGTGGCTCCGCTGTGATGGGGGCCGGTGTAGCCGTAGAAGTGCGCGGAGTAGACCAGTTTGTCGCTCTCGACGAGGGTGTGCGAGAGGGTGCGGGCGGGGGTGAGCGTCGGGCGGCCGTGCGGGAACCCGTCGACGGGCAGTCCGGTCCAGTTGATGCCCTCGATGACGACGAGGAGGTCGGGGTCGCCCTCGGTGAGGATCCGGTCGGCGGCCCACTGTGCGGCGGCGTACCAGTCGTAGTCGTCGCCGCCGCCCCAGTCGGGGTCGTGCAGCACGTCCCGGCGCACCTCGTTGTACAGGTCGGCGCCCACCACCCGGGGGTCGTCGGCGTAGCGGCGGGCCATGAAGACCCAGTCGTCGGTCCAGCGCCGGGTGTCCTGGCCGCTGTTCCAGCGTTCGTTGCCGTCCAGGCCGCAGCACCAGCGGGAGGTGTTGGTGTGGTTGTTGAGCACGACCGCGAAGTCCTCGGAGGTGAGGGCGGCGACGACCGCGTCGAAGACCTGAAGGGGGGTCCTGCCGCGCAGTGCGGGGTTGGCCGCGACGGCGGAGTCCGGTACGGGGTCGGTGGTGTGGATCATCTCGTTGGAGAACGGCAGCCGGACGCTGTTGATGCCGAGCGCGTGGAAGTCGGCGAGCAGGGTGGGCAGGGGTACGCGGTCGAGGCCGAGGGGTATGCCGTGGGAGTCCTGTCCGGCGTGGTGCCGGGCGGGGTCGGCCTTGTCGCCGCTGCCGGTCCAGGAGCCCTGTGCCCCGTCCCAGTTGGCCGACTTCAGCCGGAAGCGGTTGCCGGCCGCGTCGACGATGTAACGGCCGCGGGTGGACAGGGGCGGCTGCCAGGTGCCGGTGGCCGCCTTCGGCGCGGTGGGCGCCGGGGACGGGTCCGGCGTGGCGGCGAGGGCACCGGGGGCGGTGGCCGTCAGGAGCACGGCCGAGAGCACACATGTCAGGTACTTGACAATACGTGGAATCGACATGGTCCCCTACCGGTGGATGGAAGACGGCGACCGCTGCGTCAACTGCCCCTGCGAAGCGGGCGGTTGAGCGGATGGTAGTCCTCTCGCGGCAGGGCGTCGACCGGGCGGACCACGGCACACGGCAGGACACCTCAGGGGGTGCCCCGGCGTACGGCCGTGGTGGCCAGCGTGGTGAAGCACGCCGTGAAGCGGCCGCCCAGAGCGTCGATGGCGCGGCCGACCGCGTCGAGGATGTCCTGCCGCCTGTCGGGAGGAAGCACGGTGAGCCCACCGGTGGTGGGGAGGAGGTCCAGCCACCGCTCGCGCGTGCAGGACCACTCCCAGTCGAAGCGCCACCGCTCCGGCTCCTCGAAGCGCCCCGTCGCACGGATGTCCTCGGCGATCCTCGCGTATCCCGCCAGGTACGTCTCCAGCGGCTGCCGCGCCGACCGGGTGCCGAAGGGCGAGTCCGGCGCCACCCGGCGGTACGCGGCGGCGAACGGCTCGGCGACCTCGGCGGGTGGTTCGAGCACGTGCCCGAAGACCGCCAGGCGTCCGCGCGGCCGCAGCACCCGGGCCGCCTTCGCGGCACCGGCGGCCGGGTCCACCCAGTGCCAGGACTGGGCGGCGATCAGGGTGTCGAACAGCCGGCCGCCCGCCTCCCAGTCCTCGAAGGTCGCCACCTCGACCCGCAGGCCGCGCTCCCTGGCGACATCGGCCATCCGGGGATCGGGTTCGACGCCGAGCACCGCGCAACCGGCGGCCAGGAACTGGCGTCCCGCGATGCCCGTGCCGCAGCCGACGTCGAGCACTTCGGGCCCGGGGCTCCCCTCGACGACCCGGCCCACCAGGGCCTCGGGATAGGCCGGCCGGGCCCGGTCGTAGCGTCGCGCGTCGGTGCCGAAGGACTCGGCCGTCCGCCGGAGCCCGTGCGGACGGGCCGGACCGGACCGCTCCCGCGGTGGTTCGGGCTGCTCGTGCGGCGATAGAGTGGGCATGCGCCCACCTTAGTGGGCGCATGCCCACTTGTCAGCGGAACCGGGTCCTGGGCCCGAGGGGAGAGGCGCGTGCCTACCGGGGTGCATCTGCGCGACGCGCGACAGCAGTTGTTCGACGCCGCCGAGCGCGTACTGCTGCGGGACGGGCCCCACGCCTTGACCAGCCGGGCCGTCACCGAGGAGGCCTGCTGCGCCAAGGGCGTTTTGCACCGGCACTTCGCCGACTTCGACGCCTTCCTCACCGCGCTCGTGCTCGACCGGTCCGCGCGGCTGCGGGCGCAGGCGCGCGAGCTGCGGGAGGCCGTCGGCACCGGCACCGTGACCGACCACCTCACCGAGGCGCTGACCACCTTCTTCGGACCCGTTCCGGTCGCGATCATCCCGCTCGTCACCTTCCGCGAGGAGTTGCGCGCGCGGCTTCGGCGGGCCGCGCCCGGAGGCGGCCCGGCGATCCTCGCCCAGATCACCGAGGCGGTCGCCGCCCACCTGAGCGAAGAGCGCGACCTGGGCCGTGTCGCGGCCGACGCCGACATCGACTCGCTCGCCCTGTCCCTGGTGGGCGGCGGCCACCTGCTGTTCGCCGACCGCGACTCCGGCCCGCCGGCCAGGGAGGCCGTGCGTCAACTGGTCGCCACGGTGCTCGCCGATGTCGTGCGGCGGCGACCGGACTGACCCTCGGCCGTCGGCCCGGGGGTCCTGCCCGATCAGTGGCACTGTCTCCCGGGGCCTCGGGTCTCCGGTCCGGAGCGCGGAGCCCCGTGCCCCGGGCCTCGCAGGCCCGGGGCACGGGGCGGCCCGGTGGGGTGGTCGGATTCAGGCGGGGCGCCGGACCGTTCCCGGTGCCGAGGGGCGGTCCGTGAGCTGCCCGGACCGGCTCCTGCCGATGCTGCGGCAGGTGGAGATGCCGAGGGCGAGCAGCCAGTAGCTGAGGATCGCGCCCATCGAGGCCGTGGTGCCCCAGCCGTTCGCCGCGTAGAAGTGGGCGGGGTCGTTGCCGAAGAACAGCGAGGGCACGAAAGCCGCGTTGACGCAGGCCAGCACGTAGGCGCTCCGGTGGGTCCAGCGCGGCAGCAGCTCGGAGCGGGAGAGCGTGTAGCCGACGGTGGTCAGGAACAGGGTGAGCAGGACGCGTCCGATGGTCCCGTACAGGATGTAGGTCCCGCTCACCTCGATGGTCGGGTCGATCGGGTGGTCGGCGGCGATGACCGCGCCGGCCTCGAGCCCGCTGGAGACCAGGGTGACCGTCACGTAGACGACCCCGGCGGTGAAGGCGAGGTTGCCGGCCCACTCGTAGGCGGGGCGGACGGCCCTGACCAGTTCGCGGAAGGCGGCCACGAAGACGAGCAGGAACGTCAGGCCGAGGATGCCGATCAGAAGTCTCGCGAGGACGTTGGAGTCCGGCGGCGGACCGTCGTAGACGAAGTACAGGGGTACTTCGACGATGAAGGCGAGGGCGGTGGCGAGGCAGGCGCGTCCCGCCAGGCGCCGGGCGGTGGTCTCGTTCATGGGTGTTCCCCCGTGGGTGTGTCGGATGGTGCGTCGGTCGTGGGTGTGTGCCGAGCGGTTCACCGGGGCCGGGCGGGCATGTCCGTCCTCCCCGGTGCCGGCTCAGCCGCCGCCCATGCCGCCCCGTGCGGCGATCATGGTCGTGGGCAGGGTGCGGACGGTCCTCTCCAGGCCGGGCGCGAGGGCGCCGAGCCGCCTCGTGCAGGCGTCGACGCGGGATGGGTGGAGCGTGCGGTGCCGGCGGGGTACGACCGAGGGGATGCCGCCCGCCGCGGCCAGCGCCAGCAGCGCCGCGTCGGCGGCGGGCAGCCCCTCCACCGGCCCCGTGCCGTGCAGCGCCGCGAGGACGCGGTCCCGGACGGCGGCGGCCGCCGAGTGGTCCACGGTGGTCGAGCGCCGGCTGCCGAGGAGGCCGCGGGACGCCCGCACGGTGAGGAGCCCGGCCGCGGCGAGCCTGTCCTCCACCCCGGTCAGGGTCCGCCGGCGGTGGCGGCGCACGAGGTGCTTCCAGCCGTGCCCGGCGGCCTCGCGCAGCACCCCGTCCAGGACGGGGTCACCGGTGGACCCGGTGCCGTGCACGGTGACGGTGCCGTGCTCCTCCCCCAGCCGGCCGCGCAGCGCGAGGTCCGTGAGGGCGGCGGCGCGCAGCAGCAGTGCGGTGCGGGAGCGGTCGTAGGGGCCCTCGGCGGTCTCGTCGTGGGCGAGCAGGTAGGTGAGGCAGGCCAGGTCGTCGATCACGTTTCGACGCTACGGCCGGGCGCCCCGGCCGCGGATCGGCCGCGCGGAGGGACCGGCACTGGGAGCACGGGAGGGCCGGGGGGCGCTTCTCCTCCCTGAGGAGGAGAGGGCGCCTCAGGGGTGGGGCCCGGGAAGGGGGCAGGTCAGGGGCGGCGCGGCCGGACCAGGCCGTGGTCGTAGGCGGTGACGACGGCCTGGACGCGGTCGCGCAGACCGAGCTTGCGCAGCACCGCCGTGACGTGGTTCTTGACGGTGGCCTCCGACAGGCACAGCCGTGCGGCGATCTCCGCGTTGGACAGCGCCTGTCCGATGAGGGTGAGCACCTCCCGCTCGCGCCCGGAGAGATCCCGCAGGGAGGACGGGGGCTCCGGGTCGGGCAGGGTGCGCAGGAACCGGTCGAGGACGCGGGTCAGCACGGTCGGCGCGAGCAGGGCCTCGCCGCGCGCGGTGAGGCGGATGGCCTCGACGAGTTCGCCGGGACGGATGTCCTTGAGGAGGAAGCCGCTCGCCCCGGCGCGCAGTGCGTCGACCACGTGCGCGTCCACGTCCCAGGTGGTCAGCACGAGGATCCGGGCCCGGCTGCCGGTCTCCGCGATCCGCCGGGTCGCCCCGATGCCGTCGAGGACGGGCATGCGGACGTCCATCAGCACCACGTCGGGTGTGAGTTCCCGGGTCAGCCGCACCGCCTCGGCACCGTCGGCGGCCTCACCGACGACCTCCAGGTCCTCCCGGGCGTCGATGATCATGCGGAATCCGGTGCGGACCAGGGCCTGGTCGTCGGCCACCACCACGCGCAGGGTCATGACACCCGCTCCACCGGCAGCCGTGCCGCCACCTCGAAGCCGCCGCCTGAGCGGGGTCCGGCACGCAGGCTGCCCCCGAGCAGCCGGGCGCGCTCCCGCATCCCGACCAGTCCGCGCCCCCCGCCGGTGAGGGCCGAACGGCCGTGCCCGGGACGCCCGTTGTCGGTCACCGTGATGTTCACGCAGTCCCTCTCCGCTCTCACCCGCACGCTCACCTCGTCCGCGTCGGCCGCGTGGCGCAGCGCGTTGGTGAGCGCCTCCTGGACGATGCGGTAGGCGGCCAGGTCCACGGCGGCGGGCAGCCCGTCCAGGATGCCCTCGTGGTGCACGTGCACGGTCATCCCGGTCGCGCGCACCGGGTCGGCCAGCTCCGCCAGGCGGGCCAGCCGGGCCCCGGGGTGGCGCGGCGCGGCCGGCCCCTCCTCCGCCGCCTCGGGGCGGAACGCCCGCAGCATCGTGCGCAGTTCGCCGAGTGCGGAGCGGGCGCCGGTCTCGATGGCCCGCAGCGCCTGACGGGCCTGGGCGGGCTGTTCGGCGAACACGTCCTCGGCGGCGCCCGCCTGGACGACCATCACCGACAGGGTGTGCGCCACCACGTCGTGCACCTCGCGCGCGAGGCGTTCCCGTTCCTCGGCGAGGGCCCGGCGCAGTTCGGCGCGTGCCCGCTCCCGCTGGGTCCTGCGCCACTGCCCGAGGGTCCAGGCCAGGGCGGGCGCCAGCAGGCAGAGCACGAGGTCCGCGGTGCCGCCCGTCACCAGGGCGAGCGGGGCGGGCGCGCACATCGCCGCGAGGGCGCGGGCCGAGGTGCGCGGCGGCCGGAGGGCCGAGAGCACGCACAGGGTGATCTGCGCGGCGAGCAGCGCCCCGGTGAGGGTCACGGCGGGCAGCAGCGCCCAGAGGGTGAGCCCCGTGGCCGCGTGGGCGGCGAGAACGGTGGCGGGGGCGCGGGTCTGCCACCTCAGGGCGCAGACCTGGGCGAGGACGAGGGCCTCGGCGAGGGGCAGCCGCCCGCCGCGCCCCTCGCCGGCGACGAGGACCGAGGTCCCGAGGACGGCGAGCACCAGCGCGGCCGAACCCCACCACAGCATCCGGCTCTCCCGGGTGGAGGGCGCCTGCCACGGTTCCGAAGTCTCGTGGGCCGCCCCGGTGCGTGCCTCGTCCGGGTGCGTCCCCGTTCCGCTGTCCCACTCCGTGCCGCCGCTGCGCCCCACGCCCCGACCATACCGCCGGCGGGGGGCCGGGAGAGTGACGCCGGTGCGCTTCGGACGGATCGGGCTCAGGCGTGGGCGCCGGGGGCGGCGCGGTCCCGCAGGGCGGTGGTGCCCTCGCCGATCAGGCGCAAAGTGCGGGGGAAGTCCCGGAGCCGGCCGGCGAGGAGATCGAGGCCGATGGTCAGGGAACGGGCGGGCACGTCGCGGGCCTCGAGGATGCTCGCGGTCCAGGTGAGGAAGTCGGTGAAGATCCCGGCGTCGTCCATGTAGAGGGCGGTGGCGAGGAAGTCGACGATGTGGGCGAGGTCCTCGGCGGTGCGCTCGCGCTGTGCCTCGCTGTACTCGCGTGCGGCGGGGAAGGCGTCCTCGAGGTCGGCCAGGGTCTGTTTGACCAGCTGGGCCCGGGACCGGACGATCATCGTGTATTCCTGGTCGGCCAGGTGCGGCAGGTCGTCCACGGCCTGCCGGCCCCGGGAGGGGTCGGGGCGGGTGAGTCCCTCGGCCAGGGCGGCCGCCGCGCCCCGGGCGTCGGGCGCCCATCCGTCGACGCCGAGCGTCCGCGCGTGCCTGCCGTCGATGCCGAAGGCGCGTCCGCCCGCGAGGACGGGGACGCCGACGGACCGGCAGGCCGTGATGGCCGCGTGCGCGGCCGGGAGATGGGTGGGGATCGACCCGGACAGCAGCACGGCGTCCGTGTTGGTGTGGTGCAGGTGGGCGACCAGGTGCGGGGTGGGGGTCTGCGCGCCGAGGTAGTCGACGTGCCAGCCGCGCAGCCGCAGCACCTCGGCCACGAGCCGGGCGGGGAAGGCGTGCCACTCGCCGTCGACGCAGCCGACCGTGACGCGTCCGCGCGGGGCGCCCCGGCGGGCGGACGAGGGGTGGTGGGCGAGGATGGCGACGACGCGTTCGTTGATCGCGGTGGCGGCGTGTTCCTGGGCGACGGTGAGCCGGCCCGCGGCCCACTCGGTGCCGATGCGCTCCTGCACCCGCGCGATCACGTCCAGGAGGAGCGTCTCCCCGTCGACGTGCCGGGCCGCGGCGTCCTGGACGAGGGCGACCGCGGTGTACTCGTCGCCCTCGGCGACGGCATGCCACAGTGCCTCGCGCAGGCCCGCCGCCGTGGTCGGGTCGCTCACAGGTTCATCCCGTCCTTCGCGCCCGCGACCGTCGGCGGGCCGCCGCTCCGTGCCGCGCCGATCGCGACGACGGCCATGTCGTCGTGGCCGCCGGAGCGCAGCCACTGGAAGGCGAGCATCTGCACGTGTTCCACGACGGCCTCCGCCGGCATGCCGGCGCAGCCGGCCAGCGCCCGACGGAGCCGTTCCTCGCCGAAGAGTTCCTCGCCGAGCGGGCCGCCGCGGGCCTCGGTGATGCCGTCGGTGTACAGCAGGCAGATCTCTCCGGGGGCGAGCACCGTCTCGATCGTGCGGGCCCGCACCTGGGGCAGGGCTCCGACGAGGGTGCCGTGGGTGGGTGCCTCCTCCACCGTGCCGTCGGCGCGGATGATCAGGGGCGGCAGGTGGCCGCCGCTGGTCAGCCGCAGGTGCACTCCCTCGTCGCCACGGCGCACGGAGGCCAGGACGAGGGTCGCGAAGCGGGTCTGGTGGGAGGACAGGAGGGCCCCGTTGAGGAGGCTGAGGACCCGCTGGTGGTCGTCGGCGAGCGGCAGCAGGGCCTGCAGGGTGTTGCGGATCTTGCCGGTCAGCACCGCCGCGTCCAGTCCCTTGCCCGCGACGTCACCGAGGACGACGAGGGTCTCCCGGGAGGGGTCGGATCCGGGGTGGACGTCGTAGAAGTCGCCGCCGATGCGTTCCTGGTCCGTGGCGGCGCGGTAGTTCCCGGCGTACTCCACGCCGTGGACGCTGCCGAGCTTCGGCGGGAGCAGTTCCCGCATGAGGGTGGCGGTGATGGCGGACTGCTCGGCGTAGAGACGGGCCGCGGAGAGCGCGGCGCCGGCCCGGGCGGCGAACAGGCGGGCGAAGGCCTCCTCGCCCTCGGTGAACGCCTTCTCGGTGCCGGAGCGCAGCAGCACGAGGGCTCCGGCGGGCACTCCGTGGCCGGGCAGCGGGGTGACGATGACGGAGCCGACCGGGCCGGTGAAGCCCTCGGGGATGAGCCAGTCGGGGATGTCGTCGGGGTTGAGCCAGCGGGCCGGGACCGGCGGGAAGCCCTGCAGGGCCTCGGCGAGGCCAGGAACGGAGCGGGTGTCGACCTGCTGGGTGACCTGGACGGCCCCCGTGCCCCGTGCGGCGTACGTGAGTTGGTGGCGGCGTCCCTGGGGCGGGGCGATCAGGACGGCGCCCTCGGCGAGGTGCTGGGCGGCCAGGGAGGCGGTCACCTCCATGCAGCGCGGCACGTTCAGCGTCGACAGGAGGGTGGAGGCGATCCCCGAGAGCATCTCGGACCGTGTCCGGGCGCTGTGCAGCGCCGTCTCCGCCTGCAGGGCGTCGGTGCGGTCGATCAGCCACCAGACCACTCTCCCGTCGCCGGCGGGGGTCGGGTGCGCCTCGAAGAACCGGTCGCCGAGGTGTCCGGCCGGGACGTCACCGCCGCCGGGGCTCCGTGCTTCCGCCAGGCGGTGGTGGGCCTCGGCCAGCCAGGAGGGCGCGAGGTCGCGCAGCCGGTCCCCCCGGGCCGCGCGCGGCAGGTACTGCCGGGCGGCCTCGTTGAGCCCCGTGAGAACGCCGCGCCGGTCGGCGACCAGCACGGGGTAGGGGGCGTGGCGCCATGTCTCGCCCACCGGGGCACCGGCGTCACCGGCGCCGGGGGCGGAGCGGAGGCCGGGGCCTGTGGTCGGACCGGGAGAAGCATTCAAATCGGCAGGCACGCGCCGTGCGCACCCCACCACCTTTCCGTTCGGGTGTGGTCCTGTGCGAGGAACTGTGGGCGAGGGCCTCTGGGGAAAGGCTCTCCGGGGCGAGAACGTGGAACGTTCAGAGTTCCGCAATCGACCCTGCGTCGCAAGCCGCCCCGAATCGCCTTGTCGAAACATGCAATCGGTCACTCGCGGATCGCGGCACGGGGCTCGGACGGGCGGGTCAGGTGCCGGGGGCGGGCGAGTCGCCGACGAGCGCGATCCGGGCCGTGACGCGCTTGCCGGTGCGTTCCCGGCTGGCTTCGAAGTGCTGGGCGATGGCTTTGACGATCTCCAGCCCGTGCTGACCGATCCGGTCGGCGTCGGCGGGCCTGGGCACCGGGAGCTCCGGGTCCTCGTCCCGCACCACGACCTCCAGCAGACCCTCCGTGAAGCGCAGTTCCAGGGTGACCGGCCCTGGGGCGTACTTGCGCGCGTTGGTGACCAGTTCGCTCACCACGAGCTGTGTGTCGCCCACGGTCCGCGCGCTCACGGGCACCCCCAGTTCCTCGCGGATCCGGCCGAGGAACGCGGTGGCGAGGTCCCGGGCCCGGGCGATGCTCAGGCCTTCCTTCTCCAGCGTCACCGCGACCCGTATCGGTGTCCCGCTGACCGGAGCAAGACGGCCGTCGCCGCCGGTAACCGACTCCATACGCCCTCATTCGTACTCGACCCGCACCTGCCTCGGCCGCACAGATGTGCCCTCGCACCGACTCAGCCGTCTCCTCAGGGTAGAGCAGACGTTCGTGCAGGCTGCACAGGCGTTTCCCCCGGGGAGTACCCCGAAGTGCTCCGGGCGTGCCTCCCGGCGTCCCCCGGTTCGGGAACTCAGGTGTCCTCGGCGGTGGCACGGAGGGTGAAGACCTGTACGAGACCGACGATGGTCAGGATGCGCTCCAGGTGGGCCGGCACGGCGGCGAGGACGATCTCGGCCTCGGCGGCCAGGGCGTGCTGGCGGGCGGCGAGGAGCGCGGTGATGCCGGTGGAGTCGCAGAACTCCACGCCGGACAGGTCCAGGACCAGGCACTGCCCGGCGTGCAGCACGAGCCCCTCGACCTGGCGGCGCAGCTCGGCGGCGTGGACGAAGTCCAGTTCGCCGGCCACGAGCAGGACGGGGCCGGCGACGGTGTCGCGGTGGGTCAGGCTCAGCGGGCTCATCGCGGGTCGTCCGATACCGGGAGGGGGTGTGCGGGGATGCCGGGGACGCCCAGGGCGAGCAGTGCCGTGTCGTCGTCCAGTCCCTCTCCGAAGCCCTTGAGCAGTGCGGTGAGTGCGGTGACCAGCTCCTGGGCCGTGGTGGGGGCCTGCGCGGCGACGAAGCCGTACAGGGCGTCCTCGCCGTACAGGCTGGCACGGGTGGGTCCGGTGCGCGCCTCGGTGAGGCCGTCGGTGTACAGCAGCAGCGTGTCGCCGGGGGCCAGCGTGGTCCCCGCGGTGACGACGGGGGCGCTCGGCAGGACGCCGACGAGCAGTCCGCCGGGGGTGGACAGCAGGTCGACACCGCCGTCGGCCCGCAGGACGAGGGCCGGGGGGTGACCGCCGGAGGCGAGCTGGACCGTGGCGGGCCCGCCGTCCCGTCCGGGTTCGAGGATGCCGTAGACGACGGTGCAGTAGCGGGGGTCGCCACTGGCCGAGTAGCGCTCGTGCAGGACGGTGTTCAGCGTGGTGAGGGCGGTGACGGGGGTGGGGTCGTGGTGGGCGGCGGTGCGCAGGGTGTGGCGGGTGAGGGAGGTCAGGGAGGCCGCTTCGGGGCCCTTGCCGCACACGTCGCCGAGGAAGAAGGCCCACCGGCCGTCCCCGAGGGGGAACAGGTCGTAGAAGTCGCCGCCGAGCCGGTCCGGGGAGGCCGTGTGGTAGTAGACGGCGGTCTCGATGCCGGGCAGCCGGGGCAGGGTCTCGGGCAGCAGGGACCGCTGGAGCACGGCGAGCGCGTCGGCGAGCCGCTGCCGGTCGGCCTCGGCCTGCCGGCGGGCCGCCTCCGCCTCGGCCCGCGCGTGCTCGGCCTCCTGCCTGCGGCGCAGGAGTTCCTCCTCGTAGGCGCGCCGGTCGGAGGCGTCGAAGACGGTCGTGCGGATGAGCAGCGGATCGCCCTCGCTCCCGTACTTGACGGCGGAGGAGACCAGCACCGCGAGCCGGGCGCCCTGGGCCGTCCGCATCTCCAGGGCGATTCCGCGCAGCTCGCCCTGCATGCGCAGCAGGGGCGCGAAGTGCGTCTCGTGGTAGAGCTTGCCGCCCACGGTGAGCAGGTCGACGAAGCGCCGCCTGCCGACGACGTCCTCGCGGTCCAGGCCCAGCCAGTTCAGCAGCGTGGTGTTGATCTTGGCGATGGTGCCGTCCATCAGGGTCGACAGATAGCCGCAGGGCGCCGACTCGTAGAGTTCCTCGGCGCTGTCCTCCAGCAGCGCGCTGAACGCCGCGTGCGTGTGCGCCCGTCCCCCGTTGCCGCGGGAGGAGTCGGGTCCCTCGCCCGTGCGGCTCATCACTGGAGGTTCCGCAGGAAGTCGAGGAGGGCCCGCGCGGTGGCCTCCGGCGCGCTGAGCTGCGGGCAGTGCCCGGTGGCGTCCAGGGTGACCAGGCGGGAGCCGGGGATCGCCCCGTGCACGTAGGCGCCGACCTCGCGCGGGGCGATGACGTCCTCGGAGCACTCCATCACCAGCGTGGGCACCTTCACGCGGGCGAGGTCCTCGCGGCTGTCGGACAGGAAGGTGGTGCGGGCGAAGACCCGGGCGATGTCGGGGTCGGTGGCGCAGAAGCTGTTGGTCAGCTCCTGCCCCAGTTCCGGCCGCTCGGGGTTGCCCATGATCACCGGGGCCATCGCGGAGGACCAGCCGAGGTAGTTCGACTCCAGGGAGTCGAGGAGTTCACCGATGTCCTCGCGGGTGAATCCGCCCCGGTAGCCCTCCTCGTCCACGTAGCAGGGCGAGGGCGCGACCATCGCCATCGCCCCGATCCGCCCGGGCGCGGCCTCGGCGGCGAGCACGCCGACCATGGCGCTGACGGAGTGCCCGACGAAGACCGCGTCCCGCAGGTCGAGTTCCTCGCAGACCTCCACCACGTCACGGGCGTAGCCGTGCAGCGAGGAGTAGCGCTCCTCCGTCCAGGCGGAGAGGTCCGAGCCGCCGGAGCCGACGTAGTCGAAGGTCACGACGCGGTGGTGCTCCGCCAGGGCCGGCTCGACCAGGCGCCACATGTTCTGGTCGCAGCCGAAGCCGTGGGCCAGCATCACCACCGGCCCCTGGGCGGCACCGGTGATCCTCACGTTGTTCCTGCGGCGGATGTCCATTGGCCCATCCTCGCACCCCGGCCGGGGGACCGTGGGGGCGGCCGGATCATGGGGCCCGGCGTCCGGCCGGCACTGTCACCGGGCGTCCGCCGTGCGGATGGCGCGGCTCACGTCCTCGCCGCGGACCGCGCCCCTTCCCCGTCCCGGTCCCCCGCCCCGCCGCCGTCCCGCCCGCCGCCCCGGCCGCGGTCCGGGTGCTTGTCCGCCCGGTGGACGAGAGCGACCGCGGCGAGGGCGACGCAGAGGCCGACGGCGGTGCGGACGCCGAAGGGCTCGTGGAACATCAGGGCACCCCAGACGGCCGTGACGGGGGCCATGAGGAACATCAGGGTGTTCACCTCGGTCACTCCCGAGCGCCTGAGCAGGATCCAGTAGAGCCCGTAGCCGCCGAAGGTGGACAGCGCCACGAGCCATGCGATCGCGGCCCAGAAGGACGGTTCGCCGGGCGGCCGGGCGGCTCCCGTGCCGGTGGCGAGGGCGGTGAAGACGAGGGCGCTGGTGAGGCAGTGGGTGGTCATCGCCGCGTCGGGCGCGACGGTGGTGCGGGAGCGGCCCTCCAGGAACGTGGCGGCCACCAGCGACAGCATGCCGAGGAACGGTATGAGGTAGGCCCACCAGGCCACGCCGGTGCGGGCCGCGGCGTCGGCCGTGGTGACGAGGACGACGCCGCCGAGGCCCAGGCAGAGGCCGAGCCACTGCCGTGGCGAGACGTACTGCCGTAGAACGGGTCCGGCGAGCGCTCCGGCGACCAGGGGCTGGACGCCGTCGATCAGCGCGGTGGTGCCGCTGGAGACCCCGAGCTGGATGGCGTAGTAGACGGTGAGCAGGTAGCCGCTCTGCGAGAGCAGCCCGATCGCGGACTGCCGGGCCACGTCCCGTGCGGTGAGCCCGCGCCACGCCCCGCGGGCGAGGGAGACGGCGCCGAGGACGAGGGCGAGGGGCAGGAATCGCCACATCAGGATCGTGACCGCGGTGGCGCTGCCCGCGCCGAGCTTGGCGCCGATGAACCCGGAGCTCCAGCAGAGCACGAAGGCGGCCCGGAGCAGGACGTTCACGTCGGCCTCCCGTCGTCGGTCCCGGCCTTCACGGACCGAGACTAAACAGATCTGTCTACTCCCTGGCCCGCAACTATACAGGTCGGTATAGTCGCTGTCGTGAGCACTGTGAGCGAACCGCGTCGGATCACCAAGACGCCCGCCGCCCTGCGCGTCCTGGCGGCCGCCGAGAGGCTGTTCTACGCGCGCGGCATCCATGCCGTCGGCGTGGACCTGATCGCGGCCGAGGCCGGGGTGACGAAGAAGACGCTCTACGACCGGTTCGGCTCCAAGGAGCAGATCGTCGTGGAGTACCTCGCGGGCCGCGACGAGCGCTGGCGGGCCTTCCTCGACGAACTGCTCGACGCCGCGCCCGCGGAGCCCCGGGCGCGGGTGCTGGCCGTCTTCGACGCCTCGCTCGCGTGGACCCGTTCCCAGGAGTCCCAGGCCAAGGGGTGCGGCATGGTCAACGCGCACGCCGAGATCAGCGACGCCTCGCATCCGGCGTATCCGATCATCATCGGACAGAAGCAGTGGATGCTCGCGCTGTTCACCCGCCTCGCGGAGGACGTCGTGCGAGGCGGGGCGGAGGCCGCCGAGCGGGCGGTGTCGCTGGGCCGGAGTCTGATGCTGCTGCACGAGGGGGCGTTCGTCGCCCACGGCCTGGGCATCTTCCCCGACCCGCTCGGCCGGGCGCGCGCCGAGGCCGAGAGACTCCTCACCGAGGCGGCCGGGGCCTGACGCGCGGGCGCCGCCTCGGCGGATCCCCGCGCGGGGCCCCCGCGGCGATGTGCCGTGTTCAGTGGCTCGCGGTGAGTTCCCCGCTGAGCCGGCCGTGCAGCCGGGCGCTGGAGCCGTTCAGGCCGATGATCTCCACGGACTTGCCCCGCTGGGCGTACTTGGTCTCGATCGCGTCCAGGGCGGCGACGGAGGAGGCGTCCCAGACGTGCGTGCCGGTGAGGTCGATGACGACCCTGTCGGGATCGCCCGCGTAGTCGAACTGCCCGACGAGGTCGTTGGACGAGGCGAAGAAGAGCTGACCGGTGACCGCGTAGACGACCTGGCCGCCCTCGGGGTCGGTGACGGAGGTGACCTCGGTGAGGTGGGCGACGCGCCGGGCGAAGATCACCATCGCGGCCAGGGAGCCGACGACCACGCCGATGGACAGGTTGCCGGTCGCCACGACGACGATGACGGTCACCACCATGACGGCGGTCTCGCCGACCGGCATCCGGCGGAGGGTGGCGGGCTTGAGCGAGTGCCAGTCGAAGGTGCCGACGGAGACCAGGACCATCACGGCGACCAGGGCGGCCATGGGGATCCGGGAGACCACGGGGCCCAGCGCGATGCACAGCACGAGCAGGAAGAACCCGGCGAGGAACGTCGACAGCCGGGTGCGCGCCCCGTTCTTCACGTTGATCATGGTCTGGCCGATCATGCCGCAGCCGCCCATGCCGCCGAAGAACCCGGTGACGATGTTGGCGATGCCCTGGCCGACCGCCTCGCGGGTCTTGTCGGAGGGGGTGTCGGTGAGGTCGTCCACCAGCTTGGCGGTCATCATCGACTCCATGATCCCCACGAGCGCCATCGCGAAGGCGTAGGGGGCGATGACGGTGAGGGTGTGCGTGGTGAACGGCACGTCGGGGAGGCCGGGCACCGGCAGGGAGGACGGCAGCCTGCCCTCGTCCCCCACGGTCGGCACGGCGATCCCGGCGGCGACGGTGAGCACGGTCAGGATGACGATCGACACCAGCGGCGCGGGCACCGCCTTGGTCACCCGGGGGAACAGCAGCATCAGCGCCAGACCGCCGGCGACGAGCGGGTAGACCGGCCAGGGCACGTCGCGCAGGTTGGGGATCTGGGCGGTGAACAGCAGGATGCCCAGGGCGTTGACGAAGCCGACCATCACGCTGCGGGGCACGAACCGCATCAGCTTGGCCACGCCGAGCGCGCCGAGCACGATCTGGAAGACGCCGGCGAGGATGACGGTGGCGATCAGGTGACCGAGGCCGTGCTGGCGGACGACGGGGGCGACGACCAGGGCGACGGCTCCGGTGGCCGCGGAGATCATCGCGGGCCGGCCGCCGACGAAGGCGATCACCATGGCCATGGTGCAGGCGGCGAACAGGCCGACCTTGGGGTCGACACCGGCGATCACCGAGAAGGAGATCGCCTCCGGGATGAGGGCGAGACCGACGACGAGACCGGCCAGGGCCTCGGTGCGGAACACGGCCGGCGAGAGCCAGACGGGACGGCCGGGGCGGCGCGGCAGCCGTGCGGAGCCGGACGGGGCGAAGGACGCGGGACTGGGCAAGGAGGGCGGTACCTGTCGTGCTCGGGCGCACCCGCGCGGCGGCAGCCGGGGGCGGCGGGGGACGGACGCGGCGGGCCGGGGGGCGGCGGGCCGCGGTCGGCCCGTCGGGGCACGGGCCGTTGGCGACGTGGGGAACCGGCGGCACGGGAGCGTCCGCGCGGTCCGCCCGCGGTTCAGGACCGGTGCGTCACGGCGGGCAGGCGTCGGCGCCGGGCGTCATCGGCTCGCGCACGCGTCTCTCCCGCGGGACTCGGCTCTCGTTCGCCGGGAGCGGCATCGGCCCCGGCCTCGGCAGCGGCGGAGCCGTGACGGCGCCCGTGCCGCGCACGACACTCGGGGCCCGGCCCTCACCAGCCCGCAACTCTACCCCGACGTCGGGGTGTACCGAGGCGGGAGGGCCGGGCCGCGGCACCGCCGGGCGGGCACGGACCGGACGGGCACATGGACGCGAAGCACTCCCCCGGGGAACGCAAGGAGTGCGTGCGGCGGCTGCGGGGCTTCGAGCGAGCCACCGGTGAGCCCGTGGCCGGTCTGCGGCTCCGGCCGGCCCGCGGCGCCGGCCGGTGCGGCCGGAGGAGTGCGCGGCGACGCCGCGGGAGCGGGAGCGGCCGGCCGGGGGCGGGAGCCGTAGCGGCCGGGCTCCCGCCGGGTCGGACCGCCGTGAGGCCGCGTCAGGCCGCCGTGAGGGCGTGCAGAACGGTGGTGACGGCATGGGGCGGCGGGCCCGGGAGGCGGGCCGCGAGGATCCGGCGGACCTCGGGGGGCGCCCCCTCGACGTGCAGCAGGCTCACGCCGGGCGGCAGCACGGGCCCCATGAGCCGGGGAACGGTCGTGACGCCGCATCCGGCGGCGACCAGCCGGAGCTTCGTCAGCCAGTCCCGTGCGGTGTGGACGACGCGCGGGCGGCCCGGCAGCCCGGGCCACACCCCGAGCAGGGGTTCGGCTCCGGAGGAGGGCGAGGCGATCCAGGGGGCGTCGACGAGCTCCCCGGTGCGCACCGCGGTGCGGCCGGCGAACACGCCGGTCGTGGGTGCCGCCACGCACAGTTCGGTGTCCGCGATCGTCTCGACGTGCAGCCGGGGGCTTTCGCCGTCCGAGGGCCGGTGCGGCGGGCGGGAGGTCAGCACGGCGAGGTCGAGCGAGCCGGCCCGCAGGGACCGGATCAGGCTGGGCGTGGTGCCCTCACGGGTCGTCACGGCGATGCGGGGGTCGCTCGCGGCGAGCGAGGTGAGCGCCGCGGGCAGGAGCAGGGCGCCGCCGCTGGGGAAGATCCCCAGCCGTACGGGTTCCGGCCGGGACGCGGGACCCGTCAGGTCCTGTGCGGCCTCGTCGAGGCAGGCCAGGATGGTGCGGGCGTGCCGCAGCAGGGTCAGTCCGGCGGGGGTGAGCCGCACTCCGTCGAAGTGCCGTTCGAACAGCGCCGTGCCCGCCCCGCGTTCGAGGGCCGCCGCCTGCCGGGAGATCGCCGACTGCGTGTAGCCGAGCCGGGCGGCGGCCGCGGTGAAACTGCCCGACTCGGCGACCTGGCGCAGCACCCGCAGCGCCGTGGTGGAGAAGTCCATGCGTCCTACGCATACCAGATATGCGGGACTGTCGCTTCACGCATGCCCCCCGCGCTCCTAGTCTCGGCAGGGATCGAGCAAGGAGAAAGACGATGCGAGCAGCGGTTCTGGTCGAGTTCGGCGCCCCTCTGGCGGTGCGGGACATACCCGCCCCGACGGCGGGCGGCGGCGAGGTGGTGGTCGAGGTCCTCGCGGCCGGCGTCGCCCCCTACGCCGAGGACGTGTTCAGCGGCCGGCGCAGGTACCCGCTGGTGCCCCCGGTGGTGCCGGGCATCGGCGGGGTGGGCCGCGTGGTCCACGTCGGCCCGGACGCCACCCGGCTGCGCGTGGGCGACCTGGTGTGGTGCGACTGCACGGTGCGGGCCCGGGACGACGCGCTGACCCCGGACATCACCCTGCAGGGATGGAGCGCGCGCGGCGAGGGCGGGGCCCGGCTGGCCGAGCACCTGCACGACGGGGCGTACGCCGAGCTGATGCGGGTGCCGACGGAGAACGTGCACCCGCTGCCGGACGCGGCGGGGAAGGACCCGGCGCGCTGGTCGGCACTCGCCCTCTACGTGATCCCCTACGGGGGTCTGCTGGCGGGCGGTCTGGAGGCGGGCGAGACGCTCCTGGTGAGCGGGGCGACCGGCAACCTGGGCAGCGGCGCGGTCGCCCTGGCGCTGGCGATGGGGGCGGGCCGTGTGGTCGCGCCGGGCCGCAACCGGGCCGCGCTGGCCCTGCTCGCCGACCGGTTCGGCTCCCGGGTCCGCCCGGTGGAGCTGACCGGCGACGAGAGCGCCGACCGGGCGGCGATGGCCGAGGCCGCCGGAGGTCCGGTCGACATGGTGCTGGACCTGCTTCCGCCCTCCGCGCCCAGCACGGCGGCCCGGACGGCGGCCATGACCGTCCGGGAGTACGGGCGCGTCGTCCTCATGGGCGGCGTCGGCATGCTCGGCGGGCCGGAGTTGGCCCTGCCCTACCCCTGGCTCATGCGCAACTCGGTGACGGTGCGCGGGCAGTGGATGTATCCGCGCTCCGCCAACGTCGGCATCATCCGGCTCGCCGCCTCGGGAGCGCTGGACCTCTCCGGCGACCGGGTGCGGACCTTCGGTCTCGAGGACGTCAACGAGGCCGTCGCGTACGCCGCCGCGCACCCGGGTCCCTTCGACCGCACGGTGCTGATGCCGGGCTGAACCCCGGCCGCGCCGGATCCGTTCACAGGTGTCCGGTCAGGAACTGGACGGCCAGGCCGGTGGCGGTGACCACCAGCCACAGACAGCCGCCCAGCAGCAGGGGCGCGGGTCCGGTCCGGCGCAGCCGGGCGGGGTCGGTGGACAGGCCGATCGCGGAGAGGGCGAGTGTGATCAGGAACCCGGCGAGGGCGCCCAGCGGGCCGTGGGCGGCGGCGGGCAGGAGGCCGGCGGTGTGGGCGGCCGCGAGGGCGAGGAAGCCGAGGAGGAACCACGGCACCAGCCGGGTGATCCGCACGGGGGCGGGCCGCACGGGGGCGGGCCGCCCGAGGCCGCTGCCCGCGTCCGCCTCGCCCTCCGGGCCGGCACCCGTGCTCCCCTCGGCCTCCGCCCGTCCGGCCCGGCGGCGGGCGAGGGCGGCGAGGCCGAGGCAGATCGGGACGATCATGAGCGTGCGCGCCAGCTTGACCACCACCGCCTGGTCGGTCGCGTCGCCACCGTACGCCCTCGCGACGGCCACCACCGAGGACATGTCGTTGACGGCGGTGCCCGCGAAGGTGCCGAAGGCGTGCGGGTCCATGTCCAGCAGATGTCCGAGGAGGGGGAAGACCAGCACCGCGGCGATGTTGAAGACGAAGATCGTGGAGACGGCGTAGGCCACCTCCGCGCCCGCCGCGCCGACGACCGGCGTGACCGCCGCGATCGCGGAGGCCCCGCACACCCCGGTGCCCACGCCGATCAGCGTGCGCAGGTCGCCGAGGACACCGAGGCGGCGCCCGATCCACTGGGCCGCCACCAGGCACACCGTGAGGGTCACGAGCGTGACCGGCAGCGAGTCCGCCCCGGCCCGCAGCACCTGGCCGAGGGAGAGCCGGGCGCCGAGAAGCACCACCGCCGCCTGGAGCACCCGGCGGCCGGCGAAGTCGACACCCGGCCGGGTCCGCTCCCCCGGGCGCGCCGCGACCGCCACCAGCACGCCGAGCGCGATCCCGGCGACCGGCCCGCCGACGACGGGGAGGAGCGCGGCCACGGCGGTCGCGGCGGCGGGCACCGCGCGGGCGAGCGCGAGGCCGGGCAGCAGG
>BNBP01000054.1 GCA_014656015.1 Streptomyces griseoaurantiacus
GTGGGGCGCCTTCCCGCGGGAAGGCGCCCCACCCCTGTCGGCCGACCGGATGGCGGGCGCGGAACGCACCGGCGGCTGGACGGCCGGTCGGGACGGTGGGTCGGGACATTCAGTCGCCGGCCGGGGACCTCTCCTCGGCGCCGAGAATGCGCAGGATGTCGACCAGTGTCGTCATCTGCTCCTCGCTGAGCGGGCTGAACAGCTCCTCCGCCGCCACCTCGTAGCCGCTCGTCCAGTCCTGGGCCAGCGCGGCCCCCTGTTCCGTCACGCGCAGCCGTACCGAGCGGCGGTCCCGCGGGCTGGTCTGCCGTTCGAGCAGGCCGTCCCGGACCAGCGCGTCGACCAGGGTGGAGGCGGTC
Source organism: Streptomyces griseoaurantiacus (assembly GCA_014656015.1). Classification (GTDB taxonomy): domain Bacteria; phylum Actinomycetota; class Actinomycetes; order Streptomycetales; family Streptomycetaceae; genus Streptomyces; species Streptomyces griseoaurantiacus. Next base: position 360 of record BNBP01000054.1, read on the forward strand.
CCCTGGGCGATGCCGACCGCGAGCGCGAGCTCGGTCAGCCGCACGGGCTGCGACCGTGCCACCTCCACCACCAGGCGGGACCTCGGTGTCGACACCCCGTGCTCGCCGAGCCGTTCGTTGAAGTGGCGTACGAGGACCTTCGCCGTACGGCTGAACTCGTCGGCCACCTGAGCCGCGGTCGGGTTCCTTCTCGCCTCCGGCACCGCCCACCTCCTGCCTGCCCGCGCTTGACGCGCCCATCCTACGGCGGTTACATAGGCGTAGATACATCGACGCCGAACTATTAGTCGTCGAAGCATCCGGTGTGGCGCTCGAAGCCGCCCGCCGGACGCCCTGCGGTGCGCCGCACGGAACCGGGCGACGACCGACGTCCCCGGGCCGACCACGAGGAGTGGGAAACATGAAGATCTTCGTCACCGGCGGCAGCGGTTTCGTCGGCAGCGCGCTCGTCCGCCGCCTTCTCGTCGAGGGACACCAGGTCCTGGCACTGGCCAGATCAGGTTCGAGCATCCAGCGGGTGAGGGCGGCCGGGGCCGAGCCCGTTCCCGGCGACCTCGCAGAGCTCGGCCGGGACGACTCCCCGGCGCCGGAGTGGCTCGCCCGGCTGCGGGAGACCGACGCGGTCGTGCACGTCGCCGCCCACATGGAGTTCTGGGGGCCCGACGCGCTCTTCGAACGCGCCAATCAGGTGCCGACCGTCGCCCTGCACGCCGCCGCCGTGGCGGCCGGCGTACGTCGCTTCGTGCTCGTCAGCGCCGCCTCGGTGTCCACCGGAAGCCAACGCCGCCCCGTGGTCGACGAGTCGACACCCGAAGGCCGGCCCAACATCGCCTACAGCCGGGTCAAACTGGCCACCGAACGCGCCCTCCTGCGCGCCCCCGCGGGAAACACCGAACTGGTCGTCCTGCGCCCCCCGTTCATCTGGGGCCCGGGCATGGCGGCACTCGAGGACATGGCCGAGGCCGTCGCGGCCGGACGCTTCGCCTGGATCGACCGGGGCACCCACACCATCGACTTCGTGCACGTCGAGAACCTGGTCGGCGCCGTGGTCCGCGCCCTCACCCAGGGGCGCCACCAGGGGATCTACTACGTCACCGACGGCACGCCGATGTCCGTCCGGGACTTCCTCACCCCCCTGCTGGCGACCCGCGGCGCGGACCTCTCCTCGATCCGCAGCGTCCCGCTGGCCGTGGCCGCTCCGATGGCGGCGGTGATGGACCGCACGGCGCGGCTGCTCCGCCGCAGCTCGGCACCCCCGCTCACGAACTGGCTCGTGAGCTTCGCCGGCCGTGACCGCAGCTACGACATCACGGCCGCACGGACGGAGCTGGGCTACGAGCCCGGGACGACGCTGGAGAAGGGGCTGGCGGAGATGGCCGGCGCGTGAGCCGGGCGGGACGGCCGGGTGCCCGGCAGGGGCGAGATCCGCACGGGCCGTCGTGCCGGCGCCCGGCTCCCTCAGGAGCGCGCCAGGAGGTGGAAGTCGAACGAGTAGCAGGACGCCCGGTACTGGTGGCAGCCGTACTCCAGGGCCCGGCCGGTGTGGTCGTAGGCCGTGCGGCGCATGGTCAGCAGGGCGGCGCCCTCGGGTTCCTCCAGGCGGGCCGCCTCCTCGGCACCGGCCGAGGCCGCGCCGACGGACTGCCGGGCGCTGTGCAGGGTGAGGCCGGCCGCCCGCAGCAGCCGGTACAGACCGGTCGCCTCCAGCCGTCCGGTGTCCAGCTCGAGCAGCCCCTGGGGGAGGAAGTTGGTCAGGTGCGCCACCGGTCGGCCGCGGGTGAACCTGAGCCGTTCCAGGTGGTGCGCCGGGGCCCCCTCGGCGAGGCCCAGCGCGGCGGCCGCCGCCGCCGGAGCCGGAGCGACCTCGTTGCGCAGCACCCGGGTGGTGGGGGACTGCCCCGCGGTCTCCAGGTCGTCGTACAGACTGCTCAGCTCCAGCGGGCGCCGCACACGGGTGTGCACCACCTGGGTGCCCACACCCCGGCGGCGCACCAGCAGCCCCTTGTCGACCAGCGACTGCAGGGCCTGGCGCACCGTCGGCCGGGACAGCCCCAGCCGGCCGGCCAGGTCCACCTCGTTGCCGAGCAGGCTGCCCGGGGCGAGCGCCCCCCCTTCGATCGCCGCCGTGAGCTGCTGGGCGAGCTGGTGGTAGAGCGGGACGGGGCTGGCGCGGTCCAGGACGAGACCGAGGTCGCCGGGGGGCGCGGAGGGCCGCGTCCCGGGTGCCGCCGGGGTCATGAGTGGCTCGGGAAGCCGAGGTTGATGCCGCCGTCGGCCGGGTCCGGCCAGCGGGTGGTGACGGTCTTGCCCCGGGTGTAGAAGGCGACGCCGTCGCTGCCGTAGATGTGCAGGTCGCCGAAGAGGGAGTCCTTCCAGCCGCCGAAGGAGTGGTGGCCGACGGGCACCGGGATCGGCACGTTGACGCCCACCATGCCCGCCTCGACCTCCAGCTGGAAGCGGCGGGCGGCCCCGCCGTCGCGGGTGAAGATCGCGGTGCCGTTGCCCCAGCGGGAGCTGTTGATCAGCTCGACCGCCTCCTCGTACGTCTTGGCGCGGACCACGCACAGCACCGGCCCGAAGATCTCCTCGCGGTAGGCGTCCGCCGTCACCGGCACCCGGTCGAGCAGCGAGACGCCGGTGAAGAACCCGTCCTCGTGGCCGGGGACGGTGCAGCCGGTGCCGTCGACGACGACCTCGGCGCCCTGCGCGGCGGCGCCCGCCACGTAGGCGGCCACCTTGTCGCGGTGCTCGCGGGTGATCAGCGGGCCCATCTCGCTGGCCGGGTCGTCGCCGGGTCCGATGCGCAGCGCCTTGGCCCGTTCGGCGATCCGGGCGACCAGCTCGTCGCCGACGCCGCCGACGGCGACCACCACCGACACCGCCATGCACCGCTCGCCCGCCGAACCGTAGGCCGCGTTGATCGCCTGGTCGGCGGCGAGGTCCAGGTCGGCGTCGGGCAGCACCAGCATGTGGTTCTTGGCGCCGCCGAGGGCCTGCACCCGCTTGCCGTGCTCGACCGCCTTGAGCTGCACGTACCTGGCGATCGGGGTGGAGCCGACGAAGGACACGGCGGCGATGTCGGGGTGTTCCAGGAGCCGGTCGACGGCCGGCTTGTCGCCCTGCACCACGTTGAACACGCCGTCCGGCAGCCCCGCCTCGGACAGCAGCGCGGCGAGCCGCAGCGAGGCGGAGGGGTCCTTCTCGCTCGGCTTGAGCACGAAGGTGTTCCCGCAGGCGATCGCGACGGGGAACATCCACATCGGCACCATCGCCGGGAAGTTGAACGGGGTGATCCCGGCGACCACGCCCAGCGGCTGCCGCAGGGTGGCCACGTCGACCCGGGTGGACACCTCGGTGGACAGCTCCCCCTTGAGGTGCGCGGGGATGCCGCAGGCCAGTTCGACGATCTCCATGCCGCGCGCGATCTCGCCGAGTGCGTCGGAGTGCACCTTGCCGTGCTCCGCGGTGATCAGGGCGGCGATCTCGTCGCGGTGGGCGTCGAGCAGCTCGCGGAACCTGAACAGGATCGTCGTGCGCCGGGCGAGCGAGGTGCGGCTCCAGCCGGCGTAGGCGGCCTTCGCGGCGGCGACGGCGCTGTCCACCTCCTCCACCGAGGCGAAGGCGACCCGCCTGGCCTCGGCCCCGGTGGCCGGGTTGTAGACGGGGCCGGACCGGCCCGAGGCGGACTCGACGGGCCGGCCGTCGATCCAGTGGCTCACGGTGCCGGTGTGCGGGGCGGTGTGTACGGGGGCGTTCACGGGGGGGCCTTTCCGTGCGGAGGAGAAGGGCGGGGAGGGGGACGGGGGCGCGGTCAGAGGTGGTGTCGGCGGGCGGTCACCCGGCGGTCGTAGCGTTCCCGGGCGGCGAGGGCGGCCTCGCGGCCCGAGACCGCGGCGACCGGTACGTCCCACCATGCCTCGGCCGGGGGAGCCGTCGCCGCGGGATCGGTCTCGACATACACGCAGGTCGGCCGGTCGGAGGCACGGGCCGCCGTCAGGGCCTCGCGCAGCTCCCGCACGGTCTTGGCGCGCAGGACGTCCATGCCGAGGCTCGCGGCGTTGGCGGCGAGGTCCACGGGCAGCGGGTCGCCGGTGAAGGAACCGTCGGCGGCGCGGTAGCGGTAGGCGGTGCCGAAGCGTTCGCCGCCGGTCTCCTCGGACAGGCCGCCGATGGAGGCGTAGCCGTGGTTCTGCAGCAGCACCAGGTTGACCGGCAGCCCCTCCTGGACGGCGGTGACGATCTCGGTCGGCATCATCAGGTACGTGCCGTCGCCGACCAGCGACCACACCACCACCTCCGGGGCCGCCTGCTGCACGCCGACGGCGGCCGGGATCTCGTAGCCCATGCAGGAGTAGCCGTACTCCAGGTGGTACTGGCGCGGCGAGCGGGCCCGCCACAGTTTGTGCAGGTCACCGGGGAGCGAACCGGCCGCGTTGATCACCACGTCGGTGTCGCCGACGACGGCGTCCAGGGCGCCGAGCACCTGCGTCTGGGTGGGCACCGCGTCGTCCTCGGCGTCGAACGCGGCGGCCACGACCCGCTCCCAGCGCTCCTTGCCCGCCCGGTACTCCGCCTCGTACGCGGCGTCGACACGATGGTCGGCCAGTGCCGCCGTGAGCGCCGTCAGGCCGCTGCGGGCGTCGGCGAGGAGCGGGCGCGCGGCGAGCTTGTGGGCGTCGAAGGCGGTGATGTTGAGGTTGACGAACCGGACGTCCGGGTGCTGGAAGAGGGTCCCGGAGGCGGTGGTGAAGTCGGAGTAACGGGTGCCGACGCCGAGGACCAGATCGGCCTCGCGGGCCAGCGCGTCGGCCACCGCGGTCCCGGTGTGGCCGATGCCGCCGAGGTCGGCGGGGTGGTCGTGGCGCAGTGAACCCTTGCCCGCCTGGGTGGACGCGACCGGGATGCCGGTCACGTCCACCAGTGCCTTCAGTGCCTCCTCGGCCTCGCTGTGGTGGACCCCGCCGCCCGCCACGAGCAGGGGCCGGCGCGCGCCCCTGAGGAGCCGCACCGCCTCGGCGAGTTCCGCCGGGTCGGGCTCGGGCCGCCGTACGTGCCACACCCGCTCGGCGAAGAACTCCTCGGGCCAGTCATACGCCTCGGCCTGCACGTCCTGCGGGAGGGCGAGGGTGACGGCGCCGGTCTCGGCGGGATCGGTGAGCACGCGCATCGCCTGGAGCGCGGAGGCGAGCAGTGCCTCCGGGCGGGTGATCCGGTCGAAGAAGCGGGAGACCGGACGCAGGGCGTCGTTGACGGTGATGTCCGCGCCCGAGGGGTGCTCCAGTTGCTGCAGCAGCGGGTCGGCGGGCCGGGTGGCGAAGTGGTCGCCGGGCAGCAGGAGCACGGGCAGCCGGTTGATGGTCGCGAGGGCGGCGCCGGTGACCAGGTTGGTGGCGCCGGGCCCGATGGAGGTGGTGACGGCCTGCGCGGAGAGCCGGTTGAGCTGCCGGGCGTACCCGACGGCCGCGTGCACCATCGCCTGCTCGTTGCGGCCCTGGTGGTAGGGCATCGCGTCCGCGTACTCGAGGAGCGCCTGGCCCACCCCCGCGACGTTGCCGTGGCCGAAGACGCCCCAGGTGCCGGCGATCAGCCGGTGGCGGGCCCCGTCGCGTTCGGTGTACTGCGCGGACAGGAACCGCACCAGTGCCTGGGCGACGGTCAGACGGACGCGCGGGGAAGGGCTCATCGAAACCTCACCGGGGAGTTGAAGGAACCGACGGGAGCGAGTGCGGACGCGGCGGGCACCGCGGGAGGGACGGGAACCGCGGGAGAGACGGCGGGAGGGACGGGAACCGCGGCAGAGACGGCGGGAGTGGCGGGAAGAGCGGCAGTGGCGGGAGCGGTGGACATCGGGTGCGCGGTGCCGGCGGTCACAGCAGTCCCACCGCCGTGTCCACCGCCGCCTCCACACTGCCCGAGGCCGGGTAGAGCAGCGAGCGGCCGACGACCAGCCCCTGCACGGTCGGCAGGCGCAGCGCCTTGCGCCATCTCTCGTAGGCGGCGTCCTGGTCCGGGCCGACGTCGCCGCCGAGGAGCACCACGGGCAGCGTGGACGTGGCCAGGACCCCCTCCATGTCGTCCGGGTCCTCGGTGACGGGCAGCTTGAGCCAGGTGTAGGCGGAGGTGCCGCCGAGCCCGGAGGCGATGGCCAGGGAGCGGGTCACGGCCTCGGCGCCCAGGTCGTTGCGGACGCCGCCGTCCACCCGGCGGGAGAGGAACGGCTCGACGAACACCGGCAGCCGCCGGGCGGCCATGGCGTCGACCGCGCGGGCGGCGGACTCCAGGGTGCGCAGCGAGCCGGGGTCCTCGTAGTCGATGCGCAGCAGCAGCTTGCCCGCGTCCAGTCCGAACCGCTCGATGTCCTCGGCGCGGTACCCGGTGAAGCGGTCGTCCATCTCGAAGGCGGCGCCCGCCAGACCACCGCGGTTCATCGAGCCCATGACGACCTTGTTCTCCAGGGCCCCGAGCAGCAGCAGGTCCTCCAGGACGTCGGCGCTGGCCAGGACGCCGTCCACGCCCGGCCGGGACAGCGCGAGGCACAGCCGGTGCAGCAGGTCGGCGCGGTTGGCCATGGCCAGGCGGTCGCCGCCGACGCCGAGGGCACCCCGGGCGGGATGGTCGGCGGCGACGATCATCAGTCGGCCGCTGTCGCCGACCAGCGGCCGCCGGGCGCGCCGGGCCGCAGCCTCGGCTATCGCCTCGGGGCGGCGGGCGCGCACCGCGACCAGGTCGGGGATGCTGATGCTCAAGGGGGTGACTCCGTTTCGGGCCGGCGCCGGTGGGCCGGGGTGGGGGAGCGGCACGGGCCGCGGGCGGGGCGGGAACGGGGCGGCGTCGGCCGGCCGCGCGGGGGAGGATGCCTCCCCGCTACGGCCCCTCCCGGCCGGTGAGGAGGTGCTCGATCTCGGCGGCGGTCGGCATCGCGGCGGAACAGGCGAGCCGGGAGGCGACGAGCGCGCCGGCCGCGTTGGCGCGGCGCATGGTCTCCTCCAGCGGCAGGCCGGACAGCAGGCCGTGGCAGAGCGCCCCGCCGAACGCGTCGCCCGCGCCGAGACCGTTGACGACCTCCACGGGCACCGGCGGCACCTCGGCCTCCTCGCCGTCGCGGTGGACGGCGAGGACGCCCTTGGGTCCCTGCTTGACCACGGCGAGTTCCACGCCGGCGGCCAGCAGGGCCTCGGCGCAGGCGCGCGGCTCGCGCACCCCCGTGGCGATCTCGCACTCGTCGAGGTTGCCGACGGCGACGGTGGCGTGCTTCAGGGCCTCCGCGTAGGAGGGGCGGGCGGTCTCCGGGTCCTGCCAGAACATCGGCCGCCAGTCCAGGTCGAAGACGGTGGTGCCGCGTCCGGCGCGGGCCCGGAGGGCGGCGAGGGTGGCCGAGCGGCTGGGCTCCTCGCTCAGTCCGGTGCCGGTGACCCAGAAGACGCGGGCGGCACGGATCGCGGGAAGGTCCAGTGCGTCGGCGGTGAGGTACAGGTCGGGGGCCTTGGGACGGCGGTAGAAGTACAGCGGGAAGTCGTCCGGCGGGAAGATCTCGCAGAACGTCAGGGGCGTCTGCTCGCCCGGGACCGGGGTGACGTACCGGTCGTCGACGCCGAAGGCGCGCAGCTCGGTGTGCAGATAGGTGCCGAAGGGGTCGTCGCCGGTGCGGGTGATCACGGCGGTGGCCAGGCCCAGGCGCGCGGCGGCCACCGCGACGTTGGCGGCGGAACCGCCGAGGAACTTGCCGAACGATTCCACCTCGGGCAGTCGCACCCCGGTCTGCAGCGGGTAGAGATCGACTCCGATGCGCCCCATGGTGAGGAGGTCGAAGGTGACGACGGGCTCGGGCTCGGAGGGCAGGGACATCGCGTGGCTCCTCGTCGGCTGGAGGGCGGGGGCGGGGGCGTCGGGGCCGCGCCGATGTCACACAGGTGTAGGCGCCCTCGAACCGCATGTCAAGAATTTGTACTGACATACGGACCTGTGCCTGAACTGATGTCTTAACAAAGTATTGACAGTGGGGTATCACAAGGGTTTGTATCCCGTCCCAACACCCCTCCACGACCACCTGCCACGGCCCGGGTACTCTGCCCCGGACCTGTGAGCGGGCACCGACGCCCGCCGCCGTCCCGTCACCCGCCCCCGGCCGCACAGTGAGGTACTGGAAGACATGGACCGCTCGAGAGACCCCCGTTCCCGCAGAGCCGCGCTCATCGCCATGGCCGCGATATCGGCCCTGCTGATAGCCGGCTGTTCCAGCAGCTCGGGAGGCAAGAAGGCGGAGGACGACGCCAAGGGCGCCTCCGCGGGCAAGGCGGACACCCCCGCCATGAAGGTCGCGCTCGTCACCCACCAGGCCCCCGGCGACACCTTCTGGGACATCGTCCGCAAGGGGGCCGAGGCCGCCGCCGCCAAGGACAACATCAAGCTGGTCTACTCCTCCGACCCCAGCGCGGGCAACCAGGCCAACCTGGTGCAGAACGCCATCGACCAGAAGGTGGACGGCATCGCCGTCACCCTCGCCAAGCCCGGCGCGATGAAGGACGTCATCGGCAAGGCCGGCAAGGCGAACATCCCCGTCGTCGGCCTCAACTCGGGCCTCGCCGACTGGAAGAAGCTCGGCCTGCTGGAGTTCTTCGGGCAGGACGAGAGCGTGGCGGGCGAGGCCTTCGGCAAGAAGCTGAACGAGGTCGGCGCCAAGAAGGCCGTCTGCGTCGTCCACGAGCAGGGCAACGTCGGCCTCACCCAGCGCTGCGACGGCGTGAAGAAGACCTTCGAGGGCGACGTCGAGAACCTGTACGTCAACGGCACGGACATGCCGTCCGTGAAGTCGACGATCACCGCCAAGCTCAAGCGGGACAGCGACATCGACCACGTCGTCACGCTCGGCGCGCCCTTCGCCATGACCGCCACGCAGTCCGTCGGCGACGCGGGCAGCAAGGCGAAGGTCGCCACCTTCGACCTCAACAAGAACCTCACTGGCGCCATCAAGAAGGGCACCATCGAGTTCGCCGTCGACCAGCAGCCCTACCTCCAGGGCTACCTCGCCGTGGACTCCCTGTGGCTGTACAAGAACAACGGCAACTACAGCGGCGGCGGCGAGCAGCCCGTGCTGACCGGCCCGGCCTTCGTCGACAAGTCCAACGTGGACCGGGTCGCCGAGTTCGCCGCGAAGGGCACCCGGTGATGGACGTGACCCAGCAGGCAGCGCCGGCGGCGGACACGCCGCCGGCCTCCGGCACGGGGCAGCGGGACGGCCGCACCCGGCAGCGCTCCCTGGCGCTGCGGCTGCTCGCCCGGCCCGAGGTCGGCGTCTTCCTCGGCGCCGTCGCGGTGTTCGTGTTCTTCCTCGTTCAGGCCCCGACCGTCCGCCAGGGCAGCTCGATGGCCACCGTGCTCTACCAGGCGTCCACCATCGGCATCATGGCGCTGCCGGTGGCGCTGCTGATGATCGGCGGCGAGTTCGACCTGTCGGCGGGCGTCGCCGTGATCAGCTCCGCGCTGACCGCGGCCATGATCAGCTTCCAGCTCACCATGAACGTGTGGGTGGGCGTGCTGGTGGCGCTGGTGCTCTCCCTCGCCGTCGGGGCCTTCAACGGCTGGATGATGGTCCGCACCGGACTGCCCAGCTTCCTGGTCACCCTCGGCACCTTCCTCGGCCTCCAGGGTGTCAACCTGGCCGTCACCAAGCTGGTCACCGGCAACGTCGCCACCGACGACATCAGCGACATGGACGGCTTCGACCAGGCCAAGAGCGTCTTCTCCTCCTCCTTCCACCTCGGTGACGTGCAGGTGAAGATCACCGTGGTCTGGTGGCTGGTGTTCGCGGCGCTGGCCACCTGGGTGCTGCTGCGCACCAAGTACGGCAACTGGATCTTCGCGGTCGGCGGCAACAAGGACAGCGCCCGCGCGGTCGGGGTCCCGGTGACCTTCACCAAGATCTCGCTGTTCATGCTGGTCGGCTTCGGCGCCTGGTTCGTCGGCATGCACCAGCTGTTCGCGTTCAACACCGTGCAGTCCGGCGAGGGCGTCGGCCAGGAACTGATCTACATCGCCGCGGCCGTGATCGGCGGCTGCCTGCTCACCGGCGGCTACGGCTCCGCGATCGGACCCGTCTTCGGCGCCTTCATGTTCGGCATGGTGAGCCAGGGCATCGTCTTCGCCGGCTGGAACCCCGACTGGTTCAAGGCCTTCCTCGGTGTGATGCTCCTCGGGGCCACCCTCATCAATCTGTGGGTCCGCCAGTCGGCGACCCGGAGGTGACACCCATGACCACCGCTGACCCCCAGAAGACCACCGCCGTGGCGGAGAAGGACCCCGCCGGCGGCCCGGCCCCCGAGGGCGCGGGGCCGCTCGTCGAGCTGCGCGGCGCCGGGAAGTCCTACGGCAACATCCGCGCCCTGCACGGGGTGGACCTCGCCGTGCACCCCGGCCGGGTGACCTGCGTGCTCGGCGACAACGGCGCCGGCAAGTCCACCCTCATCAAGATCATCTCCGGGCTGCACCAGCACACCGAGGGCGAAGTCCTCGTCGACGGGACCCCGGTACGGTTCAACACCCCCCGCGAGGCCCTCGCCAAGGGCATCGCCACCGTCTACCAGGACCTCGCCACCGTGCCGCTGATGCCGGTGTGGCGGAACTTCTTCCTCGGCTCCGAGATGACGAAGGGCCCCTGGCCCGTACGGCGCCTCGACATCGCCCGCATGAAGCGGACCGCCGACGAGGAACTGCGCAACATGGGCATCGTCCTCGACGACCTGGAGCAGCCCCTCGGAACCCTCTCCGGCGGCCAGCGCCAGTCCGTGGCCATCGCCCGCGCCGTCTACTTCGGCGCCCGCGTTCTCATCCTCGACGAACCCACCGCCGCCCTCGGCGTCAAGCAGTCGGGCGTGGTGCTCAAGTACATCGCGGCCGCGCGCGAGCGCGGCCTCGGCGTCATCTTCATCACCCACAATCCCCACCACGCCTACCTGGTCGGCGACCACTTCAGCGTGCTGCGCCTGGGCACCCTGGAGCTGTCCGCCGCCCGCAGCGAGGTGAGCCTGGAACAGCTCACCAACCACATGGCCGGCGGTGCGGAGCTGGACGCGCTCAAGCACGAACTGGAACGGGCCGGCGGCGTGGACGTCGAGGCGCTCCCCGGGGCGCCGGACGCCGGGGAACCGGCCGGGACACCCTCGGAAGGGACCGCCTGACATGACCGGAACCGACTCGCCCGCTCCCGTCCTGGACCGCATCCGGGTCGGTTCCGCCCCCGACTCCTGGGGCGTCTGGTTCCCCGAGGACCCCCGGCAGGTGCCCTGGCGGCGCTTCCTGGACGAGGTCGCCGAGGCCGGGTACTCCTGGATCGAACTGGGCCCCTACGGCTACCTGCCCACCGACCCGGCCCGCCTCGGCGAGGAGGTGGCCCGCCGGAACCTCAGGGTCTCGGCGGGCACCATCTTCTGCGGTCTGCACCGGGGGCCCGCCGAGTGGGACGGCACGTGGGAGCAGGTGAGCCGGGTCGCCGCCCTCACCCGGGACATGGGCGCCGGGCACCTCGTCGTCATCCCGTCCTTCTGGCGCGACGACAAGACCGCCGAGATCCTGGAGCCCGCCGAACTCACCGCCGAGCAGTGGGGCCACCTCACCCGGGGCATGGAACGCCTGGGTCGGGAGGTGAAGGAGACGTACGGCCTCGACATCGTCGTCCACCCGCACGCCGACACCCACATCGACACCGAGGAGCACGTCGCGCGCCTCCTCGACGCCACGGACTCCTCGCTGGTCAACCTGTGCCTGGACACCGGGCACTACGCCTACTGCGGCGGCGACAGCGTCAGGCTGATCGAGACCTACGGCGAGCGCATCGGCTATCTGCACCTCAAGCAGGTCGATCCGGAGATCCTCGCGGGGGTGGTCGCGGAAGGGGTGCCCTTCGGGCCCGCGGTGGCCCGCGGGGTGATGTGCGAGCCGCCCGGGGGTGTCCCGGAGCTGGGGCCGGTGCTCACCGCCGCACAGAAGCTGGACGTGGACCTGTTCGCCATCGTCGAGCAGGACATGTACCCCTGCCCGCCGGACAAGCCGCTGCCGATCGCCGTGCGGACGCGGAGGTTCCTGCGCTCCTGCGGGGCGTGAGCCTCAGGCGTGACGGCCGGGCCCCATCGGGTCGTCGAAGGCCTGTGCGTCGCCCCTGCCGTAGCCGCGGCTCCGGCGGTGGCGACGACGGCCGCGGTGGGCGCTGCTCACGGCGGTGGCCATGGCCAGGCTGAAGATCAGGGCGAGGGCGAGCCCCGCGCAGAAGAGCGCCAGGGCGTTCATCGTGGCGATGTGGTTGCCCAGCACCGACACGGAGTACTCGGGGCCGCCCCCGAGGTTGTCGGCGATCGCGAGACCGGTGAAGGCCGCGGTGGCCGCGAGCAGGAGCAGTCCGAGGACCAGCATGCGAGTCATCCCCTCGACATCGGGAGTTCTGTCCGGTTGCTCGGGGTTCTCCCGGTTGTCCGGGATGTCCCGTTTCTCCGGGTACCCAACCGGGAGGAAACCTGCCGGGAGGAAACCTGCCGGGAGGAAACCTGCCGGGAGGAACTCGCCGGAGGGCCGTCCGCCGGAGGGTCGCCGGCGGCGGTGAGTCCGCCGGTCGCGGTCTAGGCCGCCAGGTAGTGGTGCGCGTCCGCCCCGCGCCACTTCACCCACGCCGGGTCGTCGAGCAGTTCCTCCGCGTCCGGCAGACCCGCCCGGCCGAGGAACTCGACCAGGTCCTCGTCGGAGAAGGCCACCCCCAGGCTCTCCCCGCGCGCCGTCACGCGCCTGCCCCCCGACCCCAGCGGGGGATGAACGATCACAGGTGCGCGCCCGGACATGTCTCCAGCATCGTCCCGTCCGGCGCGCCCCGCATCCGCACGGCCCGGCGACACCAGGTGGTCCCTCCCGCCGAAGGGGTGCGAAAACGCCCGGAACCGCGCGAGGATCATGGGGTGGGCCGGTGCGGTCCCGCGGCGGGCACCGCCGCCCGCACCGGCGCGGCAGCGAGGGAAGGCAGCAGCACCATGGCGCAGGAAGTACGCGGCGTGATCGCACCCGGCAAGGACGAACCCGTCCGCATCGAGACGATCGTGGTGCCGGACCCCGGCCCCGGCGAGGCGGTGGTGAGCATCCGGGCCTGCGGCGTGTGCCACACCGACCTGCACTACAAGCAGGGCGGGATCAGCGAGGACTTCCCGTTCCTGCTCGGCCACGAGGCCTCCGGGATCGTCGAGTCGGTCGGCGAGGGCGTCACCGACGTGGCCCCCGGCGACTTCGTGATCCTCAACTGGCGCGCGGTCTGCGGCCAGTGCCGGGCCTGTCTGCGCGGCCGTCCCTGGTACTGCTTCGACACGCACAACGCCAAGCAGAGGATGACCCTCGCCTCCACCGGCCAGGAACTCTCCCCGGCGCTCGGCATCGGCGCCTTCGCCGACAAGACCCTCGTCGCCGCCGGCCAGTGCACCAAGGTCGACCCGGCGGTCGCCCCGGAGGTGGCCGGACTGCTCGGCTGCGGGGTCATGGCGGGCATCGGCGCCGCGATCAACACCGGCAACGTCGGCCGCGGCGACACCGTCGCCGTCATCGGCTGCGGCGGAGTCGGCGACGCGGCGATCGCCGGGGCCCGCCTGGCGGGCGCCGCGAAGATCATCGCCGTGGACATCGACCCCCGCAAACTGGAGACGGCGAAGAAGCTGGGCGCCACCCACCTCGTCAACTCCCGTGAGAGCGACCCCGTCGAGGCGGTCCGGGAGATGACCGGCGGCTTCGGCGCCGACGTCGTCATCGAGGCGGTCGGCCGCCCGGAGACGTACACGCAGGCCTTCTACGCCCGCGACCTGGCTGGCACCGTCGTCCTCGTCGGCGTGCCCACCCCCGAGATGAAGCTCGAACTGCCGCTGCTCGACGTGTTCGGCCGCGGCGGCGCGCTCAAGTCCTCCTGGTACGGCGACTGCCTGCCCTCCCGGGACTTCCCCATGCTCATCGACCTGCACCTGCAGGGCCGCCTCGACCTCGGCGCCTTCGTCACCGAGACGATCGCGCTCGACGGCGTCGAAGAGGCCTTCGAGCGGATGCACCACGGCGACGTGCTGCGCTCGGTGGTGACCTTCTGATGACCGCGCGCATCGACCACCTCGTCACCTCCGGCCGGTTCAGCCTCGACGGCGGCACCTGGGACGTCGACAACAACGTGTGGATCCTCGGCGACGACCACGAGGCACTCGTCATCGACGCCGCGCACGACGCCGACGCGATCCTCCAGGCCCTCGGCGGGCGGCGGCTGCGGGCCATCGTCTGCACCCACGCCCACAACGACCACATCGGCGCCGCCCCCGCACTCGCCGAGCGCACCGGCGCCACGATCTGGCTGCACCCCGACGACCTGCCGCTGTGGAAACTCACCCACCCCGACCGGCTGCCCGACCGGTGGCTGGACGACGAGCAGGTCCTGGAGGCGGCCGGCGCCGACCTGACCGTGCTGCACACGCCCGGACACGCCCCCGGCGCGGTCTGCCTGTACGAGCCGGGACTCGGCACGGTCTTCACCGGCGACACCCTGTTCCAGGGCGGCCCGGGCGCCACCGGACGCTCCTATTCGCACTTCCCGACCCTCGTCGACTCCATCCGCGACCGGCTGCTCACCCTGCCGCCCGAGACCGTGGTCCGCACCGGCCACGGCGACAGCACCACCATCGGCGCCGAGGCCCCGCACCTCCAGGAGTGGATCGCCCGCGGGCACTGATCACGACCGGGCACTGTGCCCGATGATCGGCGCGGGGTACGTTCAGGACCATGACTGCGAGGCACGCGGAGCGGTTCGAGGGGTACGGCGCGCTGGTCACGGGCGCGGCACGGGGCATCGGGGCGGCCGTCGCGCGGCGGCTCGCCGAGGAGGGCGCCCGCGTCCTCGTCACCGACGTGGACGCGGAGGCGGCCGCCGGGACGGCCGCCGGGCTGCGCGCCGAGGGACTGGCCGCCGAGGCGTACGGGTGCGACGTGGCGGACCGGGCCGCGGTGGAGGCCGCCGTCGCCCGCGCCGTCGAGGCCTTCGGCTCCCTCGACGTGCTGGTCAACAACGCCTACCACTGCAGCCCGGACGCCCCGCTGTTCGAGGACGAGGACGAGGAGAGCTGGTCCCTCGACCTCGCCGTCACCCTCACCGGCGCCTACCGGTGCGCCAGGGCCGCGATGCCGCACCTGGCTGCCTCCGGACGCGGTGCCGTCGTCACCATCGGCTCGGTCAACGGGCTGCAGGACTTCGGCAACCACGCCTACAGCGCCGCCAAGGCGGGCCTCATCTCCCTGACCCGCACGCTCGCCGGGCACGCCGGACCGCGCGGGGTCCGCGTCAACCTCGTAGCCCCCGGTACCGTCCGCACCCCCGCCTGGGCGGACCGCCCCGAGGACCTGGCCGCCGCCGCCCGGCTGTACCCGCTGGGCCGGGTCGGCGAACCGGAGGACATCGCGGCCGCCGTCGCCTTCCTCGCCTCCCGCGACGCCGCCTGGATCACCGGCACCACCCTGTGCGTCGACGGCGGTGTGACGGCGGTCAACACCGGCTTCAAGGGTGTCGCGCACCGGACCTCCTGAACGCCCCCCACCGCCGCCCGCACCCGGGCGCCGCCGCGTGCAACCACCGGGCGCCCTGGCGTGTCTACCAGGACGAGTCCGTACCGCCCCGGAGGTACCGGGACCGGCAGGACGGGGCAGGGGGAAACACAGCATGGGGGACATCCGCAGACGGACCGCCGTCGCGCTCGGCGTCACCGGGCTGGTGGCACCGCTCGCGCTCACGCTCGGGTCCGCGCCCGCGAGCGCCGCGAGCTGCACGAGCTCGACCGGGCCGTACCAGAAGAAGGTGGAGAAGTTCCTGGGCAGGCCGGCCGACGGCAGGCAGTCCGCCGCCGACTGCCGGGCGATCCGGGCCTTCCAGTCCAAGCACGGCATCACCCCCACCATCGGGTACGCGGGCCCCGTGACCTGGGGCGTCATGGATTTGATGAACAAGCAGAAGGCCGTCGGCCACAACCCGAACAGGGCCGGCCGGTGCCCCGTCAACAAGGGCCGCATCGCCTGCGTCGACCTCACGCTCCAGCTCAGCTGGATCCAGGACGGCAGCCGGCTCGTGTACGGTCCGGTCCCGGTGCGGACCGGGCGCAACGGGTACGAGACCCGCACCGGACTCAAGAAGATCTACTGGCGGCACATCGACCACGTGTCGTCGATCTACCACGTGCCGATGCCGTACAGCCAGTTCTTCGACGGCGGCGAGGCCTTCCACTCGGTCGGCGTCAGCATGTGGAACCCGCCCGGCTCCCACGGCTGCGTCAACATGACGACGAAGGCCGCGAAGAAGTACTGGTCGCTGCTGCGCAACGGCGACGACGTCTACGTGTACGGGCGCAAGCCGGGCACCTGAGGCACGTGGGGCGTGTGTGGCGCATACGGTGCGCAGGGGGCGCGGGAAGTGACGCGCGCCACCTGTGCACCGGTGCTGAGCTGGGGTGATGAGCTTCACGCACCCAATTGCCGGAATACGTAGCATTGCTCACAACGCCTTCACGAGCGGACTCGTATGCTTCACGGCATGTCCATCACTCCTGAACCGGCCGTCGAGAGGTCGGCCGACGAGGTAAACGACGAGATCCGCGCCCTGTGGCGCCGGTCCGGCGGCACGCTCACCGGCGAGCAGCGCGAGGAGTACCAGCGGCTGGTCACGGAATGGGCCACCGCGGTGCCCCGCCCCCGTAGCGCCGCCTGACCCCGGCGGCCGCCCGGGCGCTCAGCTCCAGCTGCGGGCGTACTGCCTGCGGTAGGCCTCCCGGTCCCGCTCCGAGCGGATGTACCGCGCCGCCACCCACGCCACCATGCTCCCCGCGAGGACCAGCAGCCCCGGGCCCACCGTCCCCGGATCGGTGAGCCGGGCGGCGAGCGAGGGGGCCGCCCCCGCACCGACCTGCTCGACCGCGCCGGGGTTCGCCGACCCGGGGGCGATCACCGCTCCCTGGGAGGCGGAGGCCGAGGGCTCCGGCGCACCGGCCGCCGCCGAGGACGGCTTCCCGCCCGAGCCGTCCCCCGCCAGCCGCACGCCCAGCGCGCTCATCGCCGTCCGGAGCGGCTGGAAGAACGTCGTCCCCCCGCTCTCGCAGTCCCCGCTGCCGCCCGAGGTGACCCCCAGCGCGAGCCCGTCGGAGAACAACGGCCCCCCGCTGTCACCCGGTTCGGCGCACACGTCCGTCTCGATGAGCCCGGTCACCGTCCCCTCGGGGTAGTTGACCGTCGCGTCCAGCCCGGTCACCTTGCCGTCGCGCAGCCCGCTCGTGCTGCCGCTGCGGAACACCCGCTGGCCCACCGCCGCGTCTCCCGCCCCCGCGATGCGCACGCCCTTGCCGCCGCCGATCGCGATCACGTTGGTGTCCGCCCCGGCCGACTGCCCGTTGCCGTACCGGATGAGCGAGAAGTCGTTGCCGGGGAAGCGGGAGGACACCGTCTGGCCGAGCTCGGTCGCGCCCCCCTGGTCGGCGAACCACACCGCGCCCTTGGGCCCGCAGTGACCGGCGGTGAGGATGAAGGAACCCTGCCCGTCGGTCACGTTGTACCCGGCCGAACAGCGGCCGCCGGTGGAGAACATGGGCTGCGCCCCGTTCAGCCTGGTGGTGAACTCGGTCTTCGTCCGTTCCATCCGCACCCTGCCGCCCAGGGAATCGGCGAGTCGCGTCAGCCGCGACCAGTCACCGGCGGAGACGGTGGGGTCCGCCCGTACCACGACCTCGTTGCGGGTGTAGTCCACGGACCAGGCGGTGCCCGTGACCCGGGGCGCCGTGCGCAGGCTCTTCGTGGCGGACCTCAACTCGTCCATGCTGTGCCGCACCACCTCGGCACGGGCCCCGGCCTCCCGCACCGTCCCGGCCGCCCCCGCGTCGGTCACGGCGACCACGGGGCGGCCGTCGGCGCCGATCCAGGTGCCGGCGGTGCGCCCGGTGCCGAGCCGGGAGACGAGCCCGGCGCCCTGCGCGGCGGCCGACTCGACGGAGGAACCGGCGGCGTGCGCGCCGGGCGCCGGTGTGCCGCCGGCCGGCTCGGTGGCCATGGCCTGGGTGACCATCAGGCCCCCCAGGAGAATCCCGCCGACGGCCGACAGCCGTATCCCGCGTCGGACGATCCGTCGTCGTACGTGCCTCATGCAGGGCTCCCGAACCGCTGAACACCGCCGGCGGGCCACCACCGTACGGAGCGCCCCGGTCGTCGGGCGCCGTCCCTCCATACGTGCGCCCGTACGCCCGCGTTCAGTACCGCGCGGGCCGGGTGGGGCAGGTGCGCGGCGGACGGGGCCGGGGGCGGCCGGGCGGGAGGCTGGGCTCCCCGCCGTCGGCGGCCGGGCGCCCGAGCCCGCTTCCCGCTTCCGCGTTCGCCGTCCGCTTCCGCCTCCCTCAGCCGAAGGGGCCGGCCAGATCCCTCAGCCGCCCCACCGCGTCCACCCGGGCGGCATGGGTGGTGGCCGTGGGGACGACGCTCAGTGTGGTGACGCCGGCCTCGCGGAACGCGGCCACCCGCTTGCGCACCACGTCCTCGGTGCCCACCAGGGAGACCGCCCGCGCCAGTTCCTCCGGGACGGCCTCGGCGGCCTCCTGCCGGCGTCCGGCGAGATACAGCTCCTGCACGCGCCCGGCCTCCTCCGGGTATCCGAAGCGGCACATGAGGTCGTGGTAGAAGTTGCGGCGGCGGGCGCCCATGCCGCCCGCGTACAGGGCCATGTCGGCGCGGACCGCCGCCAGGGCACGCGACTCCTCGGCCGCGCCGATCGCCAGGTGCACCGGGGCGACGACGTCGAGCGCGCCCAGCGCGGGAGCGCGCCGCGCGGCGCCCTCGGCCAGCGCCCCGCCCCACACCTGCCCGGCCCGCTCGGGGTGGAACCAGATCGGCTCCCAGCCCTCGGCGATCTCGGCGGCCAGGGCGACGCTGCGCGGCCCCATCGCGGCCAGCACGATCGGGATCCGGTCGCGCTCGGGCCGGTTGATCAGCTTCAGCGGCTTGCCCAGCCCCGTTCCGCCGTCCTCGGCGGTCAGCGGGATGCGATAGTGCCGGTCCCGGTACGTCAACGGCTCGCGCCGCCACACGGTCCGGCAGATGCCGACCACCGCGCGGGTCCGGGCCAGCGGCGCGTCGGCCGGCACCCCGTGGAAACCCTCGACCACCTGCGGTCCCGACACACCCAGCCCGAGCACGAACCGGCCGCCGGACACGTGGTCGAGGCCGGCCGCCGTCATCGCCAGCAGCGCGGGCGTGCGGGTGGGCAGCGGCAGGACGCCGGAGGCGAGCTCCACGCGTGCGGTGACCGCCGCCAGATACCCCAACTGACTGACCGCGTCCCAGCCGTAGGCCTCCCGGACGGTGACCCGGTCCAGCCCGGCCCGCTCGTAGTCGACCAGCCGGGCCGCCGTCTCCCGGAAGCCGCTCCCCGCGTACGGCAGTGCCATCGCGATCCGCATCAGTGCTCCCCTCCCGGCCCGCCGGCCCGCTCCGTGTCCGCCGCGCGCCGCGCGTCGCCGACCACGTCAGTGCCCCATGCCCAGGCCGCCGTCGACGGGCAGCACGGCCCCGGTGATGTACCCGGCCTCCTCCGAGGCGAGCCAGCGCACCGGCCCCGCCACGTCCTCGGGCTCGGCGTGCCGCCCGAGCGGCACCCCGGCGAGCAT
Organism: Streptomyces griseoaurantiacus; assembly: GCA_014656015.1. GTDB lineage: Bacteria > Actinomycetota > Actinomycetes > Streptomycetales > Streptomycetaceae > Streptomyces > Streptomyces griseoaurantiacus. Next base: position 20,039 of record BNBP01000054.1, read on the forward strand.
CTGCTCCTTGCGGGCGGCGGAGACGGTCTCGGCCATGTCCGTCAGGACCAGCCCCGGGGCGACCACGTTCACGGTGATCCCGCGCCCGCCCAGCTCCCGGGCCAGCGACCTCGCCATGCCCACCATGCCCGCCTTGCTCGCCGCGTAGTTGGCCTGGCCGACGGCACCGGACAGCCCGGACACCGAGGACATCAGCACGATCCGGCCGCGCCGCATCCGCAGCATGCCGGGCACCGCACGCCGCACCACCCGGTAGGCGCCGGCGAGGTTGGTGTCCAGCACCCGGGCGAACCGCTCCTCCGGCATCCGCAGCAGCAGCGCGTCGTCGGTGATGCCGGCGTTGGACACCAGCACCTCCACCGGGCCGTGGGCGGCCTCGGCCTCCGCGAACGCGGCGTCCACCTGGGCGGCGTCGGTGACGTCGCACTTGACGCCCAGCATCCCGGGGGGCGCCCCGGAACCCCGGTGGGTGACCGCCACCCGGTCGCCCTGGCGGGCGAACGCCTGGGCGACGGCGCGGCCGATGCCGCGGTTGCCTCCCGTGACCAGCACGGATCGTGCCATCGTCGAGCCTCCTCGATCAGTGGGGCGGAGCGGGGACCGCACCGGTGTCCCGCAGGCGTACGACCGCTTCGCCGCGCACGGTCACGGGGCCGTCCTCCAGCCGTACGGTGAGGTCGAGCCGTGCCGTGCGGGGCCCGTCGCTCCCGTCGGCGGGCGGATCGACGGAGACGACCCGGGCGGTGCAGCGCGGCCTGGCGTGCACCGGGGTCGGCGCGCGGAAGGTCACCCGGAAGGACACCAGGTCCTCCACGGGCACCCGGGCGGTGAGCATCCGGCCCAGGAACGCCATCGAGAGCATGCCGTGGGCGATGACGTCCTCGAGCCCGGCGGCCACCGCCGCGTCCGAGTCGATGTGGATCGGGTTGTGGTCGCCCGAGGCCCCGGCGTACAGGGCGAGCATCGCCCGGGTCACGGGCGGTGGCACCAGCTCGGGCAGTTCGGTGCCGACGGCGAGGCCGGCCGGGTCCACCCTCACGGGGCAGCCCCCGTACTCCGCGCATCCCGCGCGGCGGGGTCCTCGCGGACCGCGAGGACCTGGCGGAGGTCGGCCACCGGGGTGCCGTCCCGCCGGGTGACGGCCGTCTCCGTGGCGAGGAGCTGCAGACGTGCTCCCCGGTGGGCGCGGACGGACACCAGGACCGGCGCGAAGGTGAGCCGGTCACCGGCGTGCGCCGTCGAGTGGTAGACGAAGCCCTGCTCGATGTGGAGGACCCGCGCCATCTCGACTCCCATCGCGGCGAGTGTGCCCTGCGAATGCTCCAGTTCCAGGCCGAACAGGAAGGTGGGCGGGACGGGCAGGTCCGGATGGCCGGCCGCACGCGCCGCGTCGACGTCGTGGAAGACGGCCTCGTCCAGACCCACCGCGGCGGCGAAGGATCGCAACCGGCCGCGCTCGACCTCGGCGTCGAAGCGCGGATGGCGGGTGCCCGCGTACGAGGGGTCGATCACCGGATGATCACCTGCCGTTCCCGCTCCCGGCTCGCGTGCAGCAGCTCGCGGTTGCGGACCGTCTTCCCGTTCGCGGTACGCGGCAGCTTCCGCACGAAGTGCAGCGCCTTGGGCAGCTTGTGCGGGCTCAGCCGCTCTCGGCACCAGGCCAGCAACTCACCCTTGGCCAGCGTCGGTTCGGCGACGAGATGGGCCTCGATCGCCTCGCCGTACACCACCACCGCGTCCGTCACCGACGGATGTGCCAGCACCACCGACTCGACCTCGGTGAGGTCGACGTTGAGGCCGCCGATCATCACCGTCGAGTCGTTCCGGCCGAGGATCTCCAGGACCCCGTCCTCCGGCCGGACCCGGCAGCGGTCGTGGGTGTCGAGCCAGCCGTCCGCGTAGCGCCCGGACCGGTCCGCGTGCAGATACGGGTCCTCGGGGAGCCGCACCCGCAGGGTGCCGTCCGCCACCTCGGTCCGCATGCCGGGGGCGGGGGTGCCCACGGCCGGCGGCGCGGCCCGGCCGGTCAGGTCGGTGGCGATGATGCCCGCCTCCGTCATGCCGTAGGCCTGCCCGATCCGTACACCGAAGGCCTCCTCGAAGCGCGTGAAGACCTCGGGCCGCAGCGGTTCCCCGCCGGACACCGCGAGCCGCAGGGACGGCAGGCCGCCGGGGCGGCCGACCCGGCTCAGCAGGTCGAAGTGGACCGGCACCCCGAACAGCGCGTGGATCTCCCGCTCCGCGAGCAGCCGCAGCAGCTCGCGCGGCTGGGTGCTGCCGCTGAAGTGCAGCGAGACGCCGGTCCGCAGGCTGTGCAGCACGCCCCCGATGAGCCCGAAGGAGTACGCCATCGAGCTGAGCAGGAGCAGGCGTTCACCGCGCCGGGGCATGTCGGGCAGCCGGGCGAAACGCTCCAGTTCGTCGAGCAGCGACCGCCCGGTGCGCCCGATGACCTTGGGCAGGCCGGTGGAGCCCGAGCTGAACTGCACCAGGCGGTGGGCACTCTGCGCGGGCCGGCCCGAGCGGCGGGGCAGGACCACGATCTCGCACTCCTCGCGGAACGGCGCCGACAGCGGCACCGGTCCCTCGACGGCGAGGTGGAACTGCGGTTCGCACAGGTCCAGCAGCCGGGTGGTCTCCGCGGGGGTGAGCCGGGGGTCCATCAGCATCACCTGGGCGCCCGCCGACCAGGCGGCGAACACCGTCCACAGCAGGGTGAAGCTGGGCAGGAGCTGGACGGCGACGGTGCTGTCGGGGCCGATGCCGTGGGCCGCCAGGACCTCCCGCGTGCGGGCCGTCTCCTTCCGCATCCGGCCGAAGGACATCGCCCGTCCGGCATGCCCCCAGACCTCCTCGTCCAGGTCGTCGCCGGTGAGCGCCGTGTCGAGCCATCGCCCGAAGTCCGGGGCGGCCGAGTCCACAGCCATCGCATCCTTTCCTTCCGTGTGCGCGAAGTGCGCGAGCGCGCGTGTGCCGGGCGCGGGGCCGGGCCGGGCCGGCGGAGACGGGGCGGACCCGTCTCCGCCGCGACCGTTCTCCGGGCTACTTCTCGATGCAGAACTCGCCGACCGGCCAGCCCACATGGCGCTTGTCGTCGGCCAGGTAGCCGAGGAGCTGGTCCCCGGCCTTCAGTTCGGTGACGTTCAGGACGGCGGCCCCCGGGCCCAGCACCCGTACGTGCCAGTCGTCCTGGACGGTGAGGCTGACCTCCGTACCGGACTCCGACACCGCCCGGATGGTCAGCATGGGGCGGGACTCCAGCTTGACCCGGCCCACCACGATCCGGCGGGTCTTGCCCTCCGTGGTGACACCGAGCACCGTGCTGCCCGCCTGGAGCTCGCTGAGGTAGTTGGTGCGGTTGTCCTCGCCCAGGACGTAGGAGTGCAGGGCGCCGGCGTTGACCCGGAAGGGACGCGTGGGCATGTACGGCAGCGGGTGGGTCTCGCTGACGCACAGGACGAACCCGTGCGCGTACGAGCCGACGAGGATGCCCTCGTCCTGCCCGAAGTGCGAGCAGGTGTCGACGCACACCCGGTCGCCCAGGCCGTTGTGCTCGATGGACCGCACGGTGAGGGTGGTGAGCGACAGATCGGGGCTGCTGCCGCGGAGCAGCCCGGTCAGACCGAACACGTCATTGGCGTCCTTGGGCGCCAGGAGCAGCCCGTCGGAGCCCTTCTCCAGGACGTCGACGACGATGCCCGCCTCCTCCAGGTCGCCGGCCTCGCAGATGAGCCGGCCCGGGCTGTGGTCGGCGGCGGCGATCACGATCTCCAGCGGGATCTTGGTCGGGTCGCGGAACTTCACGAGCGTGTTGGGCAGCGCCCGGGCCGCCTCGCAGGCGACCTTGAGGGTGGCGTCGTCGACGACCTCCACGAACGCGGCCGTGCGGGCCGGGGCGCTCTCGCTCTCCAGCTTGAGCTTGTCGAGCTCGGCGGCGGTGCCGACCCGGGTCAGCACGATGTCGGCGACGTCGGCGGCCTCGGCGGGCAGCGGGTCGCCGGGCGCGGGGAGCAGGACCTTGGTGACGGTGGGCGGCAGGGTGCGCAGAACCTCGAGCCGGTCGTCGAGCACTCCTTCGAGGCGGGCGTGGACGGCGGCGTCGACCACGCCGGCACGCAGGTCGTCGTGGGTGGAACGCAGGTCGATCCAGGCGAACTTCACGGGAGAACCTTCCGGTGGTGGTGTGAAGCGGAGCTGAAAACTGAAAGCCGAGAAATGGGAGTCGGGAGTCGGGAGTCGGGAGTCGGGAGTCGGGAGTTGGGGGATCGGGGTCAGGGGCGGGTGGGTGCGGGGGTGGTGTCGTCGTAGACGTGGAAGCCGCGCCCGGTCTTGCGGCCGTGCCGGCCCTCCGCGACCAGCCGGTCCAGCAGACCGGGGGTGGCGAAGACCGGGTGGGTGTACTCCTTGGCCAGCCCGGCGGCGACCTCGCGCAGCACGTCGAGCCCGGCCTGGTCGGCGGTGGCCAGCGGTCCCATCGCGTGCCCGAAGGCGAGACGGCAGGCACGGTCCACGTCCTCGGCCCGGCAGATGCCCGTCTCCACCAGGCGGACCGCCTCCAGGACGAAGGCGATGATCAGACGGGTGGTGACGAAACCGGGCAGGTCCTTCTCCACCACCACGCAGCTCTTGCCGATCCCCTCGGCGAAGGAGCGCGCCGCGGCGACGGTGGCGTCGGTGGTCTCCCGGCCCCGCACGATCTCGCACAGCTCCATGCGCGGCACGGGTGAGAAGAAGTGCGTGCCCACGACGGAGCCCGGCCGGCCGGTGGCCGCGGCGATCTCGGTGACGGGAATGCCGGAGGTGTTGGTGGCCAGCAGGGCGCCCGGCGGGCAGAGCCGGTCCAGCTCGGCGAAGACGCGCCGCTTCAGGTCGACGTCCTCGGCGACCGACTCCACGGCGACCGCGCAGCCGGCGACGTCCCCCAGGTCCGTCGTGGTGCGGATCCGGGCGAGCGTCGTGCCCGGATCCTCCGCCCGCGCGCCCCCGCCGCGCGCGGCCGCCCGTTCCAGGGAGGCGCCGATGCCGGCGAGGGCCCGGCGCAGGGTGGCCTCCCGCCGGCTGTGGAGCACCACCTCGTGTCCCGCGGCGGCGGCGACCTGGGCCAGCCCCGCGCCCATGACGCCCGCCCCCACCACGGCGACGGGTGTGCTGCTGTCGATCGTCATCAGACGTCCTCCGTCGTTGTCCGGTGCGGGAGTCAGGCGCCCTGCGCGGCCGTGGGCCGCGGCGCCGACCCGGCGGCCTCGCGTTCCTCCCGCATCCGCTCCCAGATGCGCAGGCCCCGCTCGGCGAGACCCCGGTGACCGCGGAAGATGCGCGCCATGATCTGCGCGCAGTCCCGCGCGTCGCGCACCTGACGGGTGGTCACCGTGCCGTGCTCGGCGATCGTGAGCACGTTGTTGACCAGGGAGACCTTGCCGCCGCGGATGCCACGCGAGCACATCAGCGTGCGGGTGGTCTCCGAGACGGTCTCCCCGTCGAGGTGGAAGGCGACCGACTCCTCGAAGTCCTCCACCGTGTGCGCCTCCGGCACGAACCGGTAGAGCGGCAGCCACTCCCGCTCGCCCCGGCGCTGGACCACGTACCAGCCGTCCTCGGCCCGCACGCGGTACACCCAGCCGTCCTGGCGCTGCTCGCCGGGGACCAGCTCGATGGGGTCGACGTAGACGAGGTGGGTGTAGCTGGCGTCCACCAGCCACTCCCTGCCGTCCAGCCGGACCAGCATGATCAGGTGGTCGCCGCCCTTGCTGAAGTACTCGCGGTGCGGGACCCAGATGTGCGCGGCCAGCACGGTCACGTCGAAGCCGATCTCCCGCAGGTGGTGGGAGAGCAGCCCGTTGGCCTGGAGGCAGAAGCCGCCGCCGTGCCGGGTCACGATCTTGTCGTAGACGCCCGCCCGGTCGATGACCGGACGGATGCCCTCGGGCCCCTCCAGGGCCTCGAAGGGCACCTCCAGGACGTGCTTGCGGCAGATCTCGCGCAGCACGTCGAGGGTCGGCTCCAGCGGGCCGTGATAGCCGATCCGGTCCCAGTACGGGTCCCGTGGCGGCCGGTGAGACTGCATGGCGGTTCAGACCTTCCTGCCGGTGGGCGCGGGGGTTTCGGTGACGGGGCCGGCCGGTCCAGGCGGGCCGGCGGGGCGGGCCGGGGGGCGCGCGGTGCGGCGCAGGGTGCAGGTGAGGCGGGCCGTGCACACCCGGCGGGCGTGCGTGTCGGTGACGTGGACCTCGTAGGTGGCGACGTCCTCGCCGCGGTGCAGGGGGGTGCAGACCCCGGTGACGCTCCCCTCCCCGGTGACCTCCTCGTGGTGCGCCAGGGACAGTTCCTGGCCCAGCACGATGCCGCCCTCCCCGAGGTCGAGCGCGGCGGCGACCGAGCCGAGCGTCTCGGCCAGGACGGCCAGGGCGGCCCCGTCGAGCCGCCCGTACCGGTCGCGGTTGCCCGCGAGGGGCAGGGTGCCGACGAGCCGGCCGGTGCGCCACTCGGTGATCCGCACGCCGAGGGTGCTGGTGACCAGTTCGGCCGGGTCCAGCGAACCGAGCCGGATCGGCAGCCCGGGCGGCACGACCGGGGCCCCGGCACGGGTCCGCGCGGGTGTCTCCGCGACGGTCGGCTCCTGGCTCCGCACGGGATTCCTCGCGCTGTTCCTCACGGGGCGGCGAGGAAGTCCTGCGGGGCGTTCCAGCGCATCAGCGCGCCGCCCACGCTCAGCCCGGCCCCGAAGGAGACCAGCACTACCCGGTCGCCGGCGGTGATCCGGCCGTCGTCCACCGCCTCGCGCAGGGCGAGCACGGAACCGGCGGCCGAGGTGTTGCCGAAGCGGTCCACGTTGATGGACGTCCGCTCGTACGGCAGGCGCAGGGCGTCCATGATCCCCTCGACGATGCGCCGGTTGGCCTGGTGGAGCACCACCATGTCGAGGTCCTCCGGAGTGAGGTTCTCCTCCTCCGCCAGCTTGCGGACGAAGCCCGGGATGTTCTCCAGGGCGAAGTTGCGGATGTCGCGCCCGACGATGCGGATGAAGTTCTGCCCGAAGGCGGAGTGGACCTCCTTGCCCTCGGCGTCGGTGACCGGGTCCCGGGAGACCAGCGCCGAGTGGTAGCCGCTCGGGTCGTTGCTCAGCACGGTGGTGGTGACGCCGCTGCCGGGCACCACCGGCTCGACGAGATAGCAGGCCGCGGCGTCGCCGAAGATGACCGCGGTCATCCGGTCGGTCGGGTCCAGCAGCTTGGTGACGGTGTCGGCGAGCACCACGGCGACCCTGCGGTAGGCGCCGGAGCGCACGTACTTGGCGGCCACGTCGAGCGCGAAGACGGAACCGGCGCAGCCGCCGCTGTTCACGTCGAAGGCCACGGCCTGGGTCAGCCCCGCGTGCCGCATGACGGACACCGCGGTGGCCGGCGCCATGAGGTCGGGGGTGACGGTGCCGCAGATCACCAGGTCGATAGAGTCCGGGTCGACGCCGGAGCGGGTGCACGCGTCGAGGAGCGCGCTCGCGCCCATCGTGGCGGTGGTGTCGCTCTCCGCCGCGAACCGCCGGGAGTGGATGCCGATCTTCTCGGTGATCCACTCGGCGCTTGTGTCGATCATCCGCTCCAGGTCGGCGTTGGTGACGACCCGCTCGGGCAGGTACTGGCCGATGGCCCTGATGCCCACGCCGCACGGCTGTGCCTCGGCGGTCCTCGGGTGGTCGGACATGATGGCTCCTTCGTGTCGGGCGGCGTGCCGTGCGGCGCACGGGCAGGTGTGCCGGTGTGCGGGGGGCGGCGCCGTGCCTGGTGGCGTGGTGGGGGACGGGCGGGAGTGTCCGGGTCAGCGCGGGCCGGGGGCGGGCGGGGCCAGCCTGCGGTAGCCGCCGCCGTAGAAGACCAGCGGCTCCGCCTCGGCCGGACCGTGGTGCAGCGTCTCGACCCGGCCCAGGACGATGACGTGGTCGCCGGCCCGTACCGTGCCGTCGACCCGGCACTCCAGGGCGGCCAGCGCGCCCTCGACGACCAGGCAGCCGTTGTCCCCCCGGCTCCCGCCGAGTTCCTCGTGGGCGTCGGCCCCGGTCGGCCGGCTCCGGCCGGCGAAGCGCGCGCAGGACTCGCGTTGCGCGCTGGACAGCAGGTTCACGGTGAAGTGCCCGGCCCGCAGCAGCGGTTCGAGGACCGTGCTGTCCTCGCCGAGGCAGACCGACAGCAGTTGCGGGTCCAGGGACACGGAGGTGACCGAGTTGACGGTCACCGCCCGGGTCAGCGGTCCGCACCCCTGCGTCAGGATGGCGACCCCGGTGGGGAACCGACCCATCGCGCGGCGGTAGGCCTCGCCGTCGGGCGCCTCCCGCCGGACCGCGGGGGCATGGCCGCTCGGGCTCGTCGAGGTGGGCATCAGACCGGGGCGCCGCGCTCGCCGATCAGCTCGGCCATGGCGCCGATCGTCGGGGTCTGCAGCAACTCGTCGTCGGTGACGCTCACTCCGAGGTCCTTCTCCAGGATCAGCGAGAGTTCGACGACGGACAGCGAGTCGAGGCCGAGCTGCTCCAGGGTCGCCTCGGGGGTGACCTTCTCCGGATCGACCTTGAACGGGCCGACGAGGATGTCACGCAGTGCTGTGAACATGGTCGGGTCGTCTCCTTGGGTACGAATCTCCGTGTGGGAGGTGGATGGCGTGGCGCGGGGCGGCCGGCGCTCTCAGCCGGCCGACAGCTTGGGCCAGGTGAGCGTGGTCGCGCCCCAGGCGAGACCGCCGCCGAAGGCGGTGAGCAGGGTGCGGTGCCCGGCCTCCAGACCGCCGTCCGCGGCGGACTGGGCCAGCAGCAGCGGGATGGAGGCGGCGCCCGTGTTGCCGACCTCGGCGATGTTGGAGAGCTGGTGCTCGGCGGGGATGCCGAGCCGGTCGGCCACCGCGTGCAGGATCCGCGCGTTGGCCTGGTGCGCGGCCAGCCGGTCGACGCCCCCCATCGACCAGCCCGCGGCCGCGACGGCCTGGCGCGAGGCGGTCGCCATCCGGTCCACGGCGTGCCGGAACGTGTCCCGGCCCTCCATCTGGAAGAACTGCTCGCCCGGCGCGTGCGTCGGGGCCAGCGAGCGCTGCCGCGAGCCGCCCGCCGGTACCCGGATCAGATGGCTGAGGGTCCCGTCGGTGCCCAGCACCACCGGGCCGAGCGCGCCGGGCTCCTCCGGCCGGCCGGCCCGCAGCACGACGGCCCCCGCGCCGTCGGCGAAGATGACGGCGGTCGAGCGGTCCGTCGGGTCGACGATGGTGGTGAACGCGTCCGCCCCGATGAGCAGGACGCGTTCGGCGACGCCGGTGGCGATCAGCCCCGCCGCGGTCGCCAGCCCGTACAGGAAGCCGGTGCACACGGCGGAGACGTCGAAGGCGGGGACCCCGGCCAGGCCGAGCCGGGCGGCCACGTCGGGGGCGGTGGCCGGGCAGATCCGGTCGGGTGTCGTGGTGGCCAGGACGACGGCCCCGGCCCGGTCGTCGCCGGAGGAGTCCAGCGCCCGCCGTCCGGCCTCCACCGCGAGGTCGGAGGTGGCCATGCCGGGGGAGACCCGGTGCCTGGTCCGGATGCCGGTGCGGGTGCGGATCCATTCGTCGGAGGTGTCGAGATGGGCGGAGAGGTCGTCGTTGGTGACGACGTGCGGGGGCACCCAGCCCCCGACGCCGGCCAGTACCGCGGCCCTGTCCTCCACGGGCTCGGTCGTGCTCATGCGGACTCCTCGGAAAGTGCGGGCTCCCTGGAAAGTGCGGACTCCCCGGTGGGCGCGGGGCGAGCGGACGGGCCGGCGGCCCGCCGCAGCCGGCAGGTGAGCCGGGCCGAGGCGATCCGGTTGCCGCGCCGGTCGTGGACGGCCACGTCGTAGGTGCCGAACGCGTCGCCGAGGTACAGCGGGGTGCACACCCCTTCCACCCAGCCCTCGCCGCGGGCCGCCCGGTGGTGGGTGCAGGACAGCTCCTGGCCGGTGACCCGGCCGCCGGGGCCGGCCTCCAGGGCGGCGGCGTGCGTGGCGAGCGCCTGCGCGAAGGCCGCGCTGGCCCCTCCGTGCAGGAAGCCGTACATCTGGCGGTTCCCCGTCAGGGGCATCCGGGCGACGAGCCGCCGGGGGTCCTCCTCGACGATCTCGATGCCCATGCGCGCCACCAGCGTGCCGGGGGCGGATTCGGCGGCCGTCATGCCGGACCTCCCGGAGCGGCGGGCGCGGCGGCCCGGCCCGCCGGGGCGACCACGTAGCCGTACCGGCCCGGCACACGGACCGGGCGCGGCACGGGCCCGCCCTCCGGCGGGCGCACGGCCGCGGCGGCCGCCACCAGGGGCGCCAGCCAGCCGAAGCGGGCGTGGCGGGCGTCCGCCGGGGCCCGGTCCGCCGGGGAACCGCTCCCCGCGCCGGCGCGCAGGAGCACCCGCCCGGTGCCCTCGTCCGTGCGGGCGAGCAGCAGGGCGACGGCGCAGTCCCCGTCGGGCAGCGGGTCCGGACCGTCCGGCCCGGTGATGCGCCGGTGGATCCAGGTGGCCCGCTCATTGGCGGCGAGCTCGACGCCGACCAGCAGCACGCGGTCGATGTCCTCCTGCTCCAGCATCAGATCGGCGGCCGAGAGGGCCTCGCCGGCTCCGTCGCGGGCGACCGAGAGGCACTCGACGGGGCCGGTGATGCCGTACGACTGGCCCAGTCGCCCGAGGATCGAGGTGGTGACGGACTGGAAGAACAGCAGCGGGCTGTGCACCTGGCCCTCGGTCAGCCGCCGGGTGGCCGTGTCCAGCGTCACCGTGTCCCCGAACATCGTGGCCAGGACCGTCCCGGTACGCGGCCCGGCCGCGCCGACGAGGTCGTCCGCGGAGCCGGGCGCGCCCAGGCACTCGGTGGCCACGCTGTGCACGAGGGGGCTGAAGCGGGAGGTCACGAAGCCGGTGACGCGGGGCAGTTCGACCGGTGCCGCGCCGGGCAGCCCGGTCGCCGCGCCGCCCCAGGGGGTGCGGCAGGCCGCCGAGAGGAGGGCGCGCGCCGGGGCGGACGGGCCTGCCGTCCGATGGGTGCGCGGGTGGGTGTCCGGGACGGTCACGGCGCCTCCAGTACGAGTGCGGCGTCCACCCCGCCGAAGGCGGCGTTCAGGGACAGCGCGTGGGTGATCCGGGCCGGCCGGGCGGTGTCCCGCACGTGGTCCAGGTCGCACGCGGGGTCGGGCTCCAGGGTGCCGAGGGTGGGCGGCAACAGGCCCTCGCGCAGGGCGAGCATCGTGATGACGGCCTCCACCGCCCCGGTTGCCTCGAGCATGTGACCGGTGCTGCTCTTGGTGGAGCTCACCGGAACGCCGTGGACGCCCTCGCCGAACACCTGGTGCAGCGCCGCGGTCTCCGCCACGTCGTTGAGCGGGGTGCCGGTGCCGTGCGCGTTGACGTAGCCGATCCGCCCGGGCTCCGCGCCCGCCCGGCGCAGCGCGGCGCGGGCCGCCCGGGCCAGTCCGTCCCCCCGCGGATGCGGCTGGATGACGTGGTGGGCGTCGGCCGCCATGCCCCAGCCGGTGAGCCCGGCGAGGACGCGGGCGCCGCGGGCCCGTGCCCGGTCGGCGGCCTCCAGCACCAGGACGGCGACCCCGTCGCCGTGCAGCAGCCCCTGGCGGCCGGCGTCGAAGGGGCGCACGGCGTCCTCGGGGGACAGCGCACGCCCGGAGTCGAACTTGGCGAACACGTCCTCGGTGACCAGGTAGGCGCCCCCGCACACCACCGTGTCGGCGAGGCCGCGGCGGATCAGTTCCGCGCCCCGGGCGAGGGCGTTGGTGCCGGCCACGCAGGCGTTCACGAAGGCCGTCCGGGGCGCCCCCAGACCCAGTTCGCGGGCGAGCAGCTCGGGCAGGCGGGCGGGGAGGCTGTCGAGGGTGCGGGGGTCGGCGGCGGTGCGCGCGCCGGTGCCCGACCAGAAGTCCGGGGCGGCGGAGTGGTCGCCGTTGGTGCCGAGCAGCACCGGGGCGCCGGCGCCGTCCGTGCCGGCCATCTCCAGCGCGGCGGCGGCGCAGGCGACCAGGACCTCGAACTGTCCCGGTGTCACCCCGGGTTTGACCGGCACCCCGGGGATCTCGGGGCCCTCGCCCTCGTAGGTGGCGGCATGCCCGGCCCGGTAGGGCGTGGGGTCGAAGCGGGTGACCGGGGTGAAGCCGGGCCGGCCCCCGAACACCCCGTCCAGCAGGGCCTGTTCACCGAAGCCGAACGCGGTGAGGACCCCGTGGCCGGTGATCGCGACGTCATGAGCCATGAAGGATCTCCGCAGAGGTGTGGGTGCCCTCCGCCGCCTCGGCGAGGAACCGGCGCAGGTCCCGCACCGAGGCGCAGGAGGCCAGGCCGTTCTCGTCCTCGACGGACACGGTGATGCCGTGCTGCTCGTCGAGGAGGTGGGCGAGCCAGACGAGGGTGAGCGAGTCGAGGACGAGTTCGGTGTCGTCGTCGAAGGAGTCGGTGGTCAGCAGCCCGCAGTCGCGCAGCAGCGCGCCGAGGGCGGTGTCGTCCGTCACCGGCCGGCTCCGTCGGCGACCGCCGTGCCGCGCAGGGCCACCACGGCGTCCACGAACTCGCCGAGGGTCGCGTCCTGCTGGGCGTCGCTGTCCGCCTCGGGGACCTCGATGCCGTAAGCGCTCTCGAGCTGGATCATGAGTTCCAGCCGGGACAGCGATTCCAGGCCGAGGCCGTTCTCGCCGAGCGGGGTGTCGTCCGTGACGTTCTCGGGCAGCGGCAGGTTCATCACCTCACGGATGGTGGTGAGGACGAACTCGCGGATCTCGTCGCGCATGTGTCTTCCTTCCGACGCGGGTGGGCTGCGGTTTCCGCCGGGAGACGGGACGTCAGACGGCGGCGTCGACGCCGAGTGGCCCCACCGGCGGGTCGGCGTGCACCACGGAGGCCAGGGCCTTGAGGGCGGCGGTCGGGGAAGGGCTGAGGAACACCCGGCGGCCGACGGCCAGTCCCGCGCACCCCGACTCCACGGCGGCGGTGGCGAAGGCGGTGAGGTCACCGTCCTGGTCGCCGCCGCCGGCCACCAGGACCGGGATCGGGCAGCTCGCGGTGACCGCGGACAGCTCCGACAGGGGCAGCGGTGAGGTGGTCTTCACCAGCGTGGCGCCCAGGTCGGCCGCCACGTTGACCGCGTGGGCGAGGAGCGCCGGGTCGTGCGGGTCGGCGATCCGGGGCCCGCGCGGGTAGACCATGGCCAGCAGCGGCACCGACCACTGCTGGCAGGCCTCGGCCACCGTGCCGAGGTCGGCGAGCTGGCGGGCCTCGGTGTCGGAGCCCATGTTCACGTGCACGCTGACCGCGTCGGCGCCGAGACGCACCGCCTCCTCCACCGCGCCGACCAGCACCTTGGCGTCGGCGTCGGGGGAGTGCGGGGTACTGGCGCTCAGGTGCACGATCAGCGCGCAGTCGCGCAGCAGGGCCGGGTCGACCGTGCGGGCCCGGCCCTTGTGCACCACGATCGCGTCGGCGCCGCCCGCGACCACGGAGGCGACCAGGTCGTTGAAGCGCGAGGCCGGAACGATCGGCCCGTCGGCCACCGAGTGGTCCATGGGCACGAAGAGGAAGCGTCCGTCCCGGTGCCGTGACAACCGGGCCAGGCGGACCGCCGCCCCGGTGTCGAGTGCCACCATCGTCCATTCCCCCTGTCCGCCCGCACAGGCGTCGGCTGTTGGTGATCCGAGTCTGTGGCGGGCGGGCCGGGCGTGGAATCCTCGAACGGGGTGGCCCTCCGGCAGGGGCAACGGGAGCACGCCCGAGGAGGTGGCCGGACAGGCAGCGCGAGGGGGCCCGGTCGGGCAGGGCGGTGGGGGAGGCGGAGCCGTGAGGCGGTCCGGTGCCGGGCGTGCACGCGAGGCGCCCCGCGCGGAGGACGCGTGCTGCGTCGTCCGCGCGGGGCGCGTGAGGGGTGATGCGGAGGAACCGCGGGGGTTGCCGTGGCCCGGGGCTCCGCGGAGCCGGAGCCGACGGGTGCGGCGGGACCGGCGGCTACTCGGACAGCACGGGTGCCGTCCCCGGACGCGCCGCGGACCCGTCGGCCTCGTCGGCAGCGGAGGCCGGGCGGCGGCCCGGCAGGAAGAAGGCCGGCACCAGCGCGAGCGCCGTGAAGGCCAGCGCCCACCAGAACGGCGCCCGGAAGGACGAGGCCAGCCCGTGGGCGACGGCACTGCCGGGCGCGACGGCGGCCAGGCCCGGCACCTCCTCGGGCAGATGACGCAGGGCCTCGTTCTGGAGGACCACCGTGAGCACGGCCGTGCCCAGCGAGGCGCCGATGCGCTGGAAGACGTGGAAGGCACTGGTGGCGCGGGGCACCACCTCCTTGGGCACGCTGCTGAAGGCGGCCGTCATCGTCGGCATCATCGAGGCGCCGAGCCCCAGACCCCGCACCACCAGCGCCGCGCCCAGCAGGAAGCGGCTCGGATCGGCGTCGATGACGACGTAGGGCAGCGTGCCCACGCCGACGAGGACGACACCGGCCAGGGTGACGGTGCGCACGCCGAGGGCCACGGTCAGCCGCTGCAGCAGGGACACCGCGACGAGGTAGCCGAGGCTCTGGGGGAGCAGCATCAGGGCGGACTCCAGCACGCTGGTGCCCTGGACGACCTGGAAGTACAGCGGGAGCGGGATGAGGACGCCGTACATCGCGACGGCCATGACCATGCTGGCCAGGTTCCCGGCCGCGAAGTCCCGTACGCGGAACAGCCGCAGGTCGAGGACGGCCTCGCTGCGCCGGCGCAGGGCGTGCGCGACGAAGGCGGTGCCGAGCACGACCCCGGCGCCCAGGCCCGCGAGGGCGCGCGTCCCGGTGAACCCGCCGGCCGCGCCGGCCTCGGAGAACCCGTAGATCAGCCCGGCGAGGGCGGGAACGAGCAGCACCAGGCCGAGGGTGTCCAGGACGGCGTCCTTCGTCGGGGCGATGACGTTGCGCACCCGCCACAGGATCAGGCCGATGGTGGCCAGGCAGAACGGCACGTTGATCAGGAAGATCCACCGCCAGCTCGCGTGGTCGACCAGCACACCGCCGAGCGAGGGGCCGACCAGCGGGGCGAACAGGGCGGGCACGGTGACCAGGGACATCAGCTTGGTGAGGCGGCGGGGCCCGGCCGCCTGGGCGATGAGGGCCTGGCCGACGGGGAGGGCGAGGCCGCCGCCGATGCCCTGGAGCACCCGGAAGCCGATCAGGCTGGGGGCGTCCCAGGCGAGCCCCGAGAGCAGGGAGCCGAGGAGGAACACCGCCTGGGAGAAGAGGAGTGTCTCGCGGGCCCCGAACCGGGCCATCGCCCAGGCGCCGAGCGGGAGCGTGGCGGTGATGGCCAGCAGATAGCCCGTCACCACCCACTGCACGGTGGCGATCTCGGCGTCGAAGGCCGAGGCCAGCGGACCGATGGCGACATTCGTGATGGTGGCGTCGAGGAGCCCGGCGAAGCTGCCGAAGGCCATGATGGCGGCGAGCCACCACAGATCGGGACCGATGCGTTCGGACTCCTCCGCCGGGGTCCGTTCCTGCTGGGTCGTCACGTCGGTCTCTTTCTCTTGTCGCGGGTACGGACAGGGGCGCGTGAGCCGGCCGCGCACGGGGTTGCCGGTGTGCAGTGGGTCACGAACGATGACGCTCAGCGTTCCACAACATATGTTGGATTGGCAACATGTGTCGGGTAGGGCCGCCGGAGGGTGCCCGGCCGGGGTGCCCGTACGGCGGGCCGCGTTCGGCCACCGCGTCCGGCCACGGCGTTCGGCCACGGTGTTCGGGGCCGTGGAAGGACCGGTCCGTTCGGGGGGCGAAAGCCCGCGCCCCCGGCGACAGACTCGGCACGACCGTCACGAGCGCCACGACTTCCGTGAGTGAGGAGCCCCATGGACCGGATGAGCTTCGGAGCCTTCTTGTCGCCCCTGCACCCGCTGGGCGAGGACCCCGCCCTGAGCCTGTGGCGGGATCTGGAACTCGCCGAGTGGCTCGACCGGCTCGGCTACGAGGAACTGTGGGTGGGCGAACACCACTCGGCCGGCTGGGGGACCATCGGTTCGCCCGAGCTGTTCCTCGCCACCGCCGCCGAGCGCACCCGGCACATCCGCCTCGGCACCGGCGTGGTGAGCCTGCCCTACCACCACCCCTTCATGGTGGCCACGCGCGCCCTCCAGCTCGACCACCTCACCCGCGGCCGGTTCACCCTCGGCGTCGGGGCCGGCTCCATCCCCACCGACATGCACTTCCTCGGCATCGACCCGGCGGACACCCGGCGCCGCACCGCCGAGTCCCTGGACGTCATCCGCCAACTGGTCGCCGGGGAGGGCCCCGTCACCCGGGAGACCGACTGGTTCCGGCTGCGCGACGCGCGGCTGCACCTGCGGCCGAGCACCCCGGCCGGACTGCCGATGGCGGTCTCCAGCGCCGTCTCCCCGTTCGGCATGCGGCTGGCCGGCCAGTACGGCATCGCCCCGCTGTCCTTCGGCATCCCGCCGAAGCCGGGCAGCCGGATCGGCGACCTCGTCGGCCAGTGGCAGCACGCCGAGGAGTCCGCCGCCGAGCACGGCCACAAACTGGACCGGGCCGAGTGGCGGGTCGCGCTGACCGTGCACGTGTCGGAGAGCCGGGACCGGGCCCTGGACGAGATCGTCGACGGCTGGACCCGGTACCGCAACGAGTACTGGGCCCTGCTCGGCACCCCGCCCGTCGCCTCACGCGCCGAGGCCCGCGCGCTGCTGGAGGAACTGATCGAGCAGCGCGGCACCCTCGTCGGCTCCGTCGACGAGGTCACCGAGGCCATCCGGGACGTGCAGCAGGAGACCGGCGGCTTCGGGCGCCTGCTGGTCAACGTGATGGACTGGGCGGACCGCGAGGCCACCCATCGCAGCCTCGAACTCCTCGCCCGCTTCGTCGCCCCCCGGTTCAACGGCTCCCTCAAGGGCGTCACCGACTCCTACACCTGGACGGCGGACCTCGCCCGCGCCCTCTCCGGCAGGTGACCCGCGGACCACACCACGACGGGCGCTGCCCGGCACCCCGAGGGATGCCGGGCAGCGCCCGCCGCCGTACGCCCTACGCCGCGAACCGGGCCGCGAGCTCCCGCTTGAGCACCTTCCCGCTCGGACCCAGCGGGAAGGAGTCCACGAACTCCACGCGCCGCGGGTACTTGTGGCCGGCCAGCCGTTCCCTGCTCCACGCCACGATCTCGGCACCGAGCCGCGCGGTGCCGTCCGTGCCGGGCGGGGTGCGCACCACCGCGCACACCTCCTCGCCGTAACGGGGGTGGGGCACGCCGATCACCGCGACCTGCGCGATCGCCGGATGCCGGGACAGCACCTCCTCGACCTCGCGCGGATACACGTTGTACCCGCCCCGCACCACCATGTCCTTCTTGCGGTCCACCAGGGTCAGCCGGCCCTCCTCGTCCAGGACGCCCAGGTCGCCGGTGCGGAACCAGCCGTCCACCAGCACCTCGGCGGTGGCCTCGGGGCGGCCCAGGTACCCGGCCATCACGTTGTGCCCGCGCACGACGACCTCGCCCACCTCGCCGGGCGGCAGCGGGACGACCTCCGCCGTGTCGGCCGCGGTGACGGCCACCCGTACGCCCCACACCGGCAGGCCCACGGTGCCGGGACGCCGGGGCAGGCCCGGCTGGTTGTAGGCGACCACCGGCGAGGTCTCCGTCAGGCCGTAGCCCTCGTACACCGGGCAGTCGAAGACCTCCTCGACCTCCTCCAGCACCTTCACCGGCAGCGCGGACCCCCCGGAGTAGGCGCGGGCGAGGAGCGGCCGGCCGGGCGCCCGCCGCGCGCGGGCGGCGTCGAGCAGCGCCAGGTACATGGTGGGGACGCCCATGAACACCGCGCGGGGGTGACGGCACATCAGCTCGAGGGCCTCCTCCGCGTCGAAGGAGGGCATCAGCACCATCGTCGCCCCCGCCCGGAAGCACACCCCCATGCCGCAGATCTGCCCGAAGGTGTGGAACAGCGGCAGCGGGCAGAGCAGCACGTCCCCGGCGTGGAAGTCGAAGGGGGAGAGCATCGTGACGCCGATGTTCATCGTGAGGTTCAGATGCGTGAGCACCGCGCCCTTGGGCCGGCCCGTGGTGCCGGAGGTGTACAGGACGACGGCCGCGTCGGCGGGGGCGCGCGGCAGGTACGTCTCCACCGGCGCGGACCGCTCGGCCAGGAGGTCGAGGCGGCGCGCCGCCGGCTCCCCCGGGGCGAGGACGGTCAGCACCTCGACGCCCGCCATCTCGGCCGCCTTGGTGCCCTCGCCGAGGAAGGCGCCCCCGCAGACCAGCAGGCGGGCCCCGCTGTCGCGCAGCACGTAGGCGATCTCCTCCGCCTTGAGCAGCGCGTGCACCGGCACCACGACGGCACCGGCCGCGAGGGCGCCGAAGTAGGCCATGGCGAAGTGCGGTGTGTTGGACAGCAGGAGGGCCACCCGGTCACCGGGCCGGACCCCCCGCTCACCGAGCACGGCCGCGTAGCTCCGCGCCCGGTGCCACAGCCGGGCGTACGACACCTCCTGCCCGTCGAAGACGATCGCCGGGTGGTCCGGGCGTCGGGCGGCCGGCTCGGCGAGCACGGCGGCCAGCGAGAGGGACATGGGTCATCAACTCCGTTCCGCCCGGCCGGTCATGCGCCTCCGGGCGAGGGTGCCGGGACGGGACGGGGCGGGCCCGCGCGCCCGGCACGGACGCGCGGGCCCGCCGGGGGTCAGGCGCCGCGGACCCCGCCGCGCGGGATGCCCAGTTCCTGCCAGATGCCGTCCAGAGCCTCGGCGAACTTCTCCACGTCACCGAGGGTGTGCGTCGCGGAGGGCGCCACCCGCAGGATCTCCTCGCCCGCCCGGACGCTGGGCGCGTTGATCGGCTGCACGTAGATGCCGTGCCGCTCCAGCAGGATCGCCGAGGCCCGGCGGCACTGCGCGTCGTCCCCGACGAACACCGACACGATGTGCGACTCGTCCGAGACGAACGGGATCCGCCGCTCGCCCAGCAGCCGGTGCAGCAGCCCGGCGTTGGCCGCGAGCCGGTCCCGCTCCGCCTCCGAGGAGCGCAGGTGCTGCACCGCCGCCAGCGCGCTGGCCGCGGTGGCCGGCGGGAGCGAGGTGGTGAAGATGAACGGCCGGGACAGGGCGCGCACCGCGTCCACCAGGTCGGCCGGACCGGCGATGTACCCGCCCGCCGTGCCGAATCCCTTCGCGAGCGTGCCCATGAACACGGTGAACCGGTCGGCGATGCCCTCCCGGGCGGCGATGCCGGCGCCCTGCGGACCGTACATGCCCACCGCGTGCACCTCGTCGACGAACGTGGCCGCGTGGAACTCCTCCGCCAGGTCCGCGAACTCGGCGAGCGGCGCCACGTCCCCGGACATCGAGTACACCGACTCCAGCACGATCAGCTTGGGCCGCTCGGGATCGGCGGCGGCCAGCAGCTCCCGCAGGTGGGCGACGTCGTTGTGGCGGAAGATGCGCTTCTCGGCGCCGCTGTGCCGCAGTCCGTCGATGATCGAGGCGTGGTTCAGCGCGTCGGAGAAGACCAGCGTGCCCGGCGCCCGGCCCGCGAGCACCGTCAGCGCCCCGTCGTTGGCCGTGTAACCGGAGGAGAAGACCAGCGCCGCCTCCTTGCCGTGCAGCTCGGCCAGTTCCTGTTCGAGCAGCACGTGGTAGAAGTTCGTGCCGCCGATGTTGCGGGAGCCGCCCGAGCCGGCGCCGAAGGCGTCGACGGCGTTCTTGGCCGCCTCCAGCACCGAGGGGTGCTGGCCCATGCCGAGGTAGTCGTTGCTGCACCAGACGCTGATCTCCACGTCGGAGGGGGCGTCCTGCAGCCGGGCGAGAGCACTGGGGAAGCGGCCGGCGCGGCGGCCGATCTCCAGGAAGTCCCTGCGCTGCCCGCCGAGGGCCTCCAGTTCACCGGCGAAGTGGTCCAGGAGTCGGTTCATGGCGTCAACTCACCTCTCGTACGGGGGTGTTCGAATGGGTGGTGCCGTGCCAGGCGAGACGGAGCCGGCGCTTGTCCGGCTTGCCCCCGGCGTTCAGCGGCAGCGCGTCGAGGATCAGGACCTCCTCGGGCACGTGCCCGGCGCCGAGGCCCGCGGCGAGGTGCGCCCGCACGTCCTCGGCCTCGATCCGCGCACCCGGCCGGGGCACGACGGCGGCCTTGAGGTGCTCGACGAGATCCGGGTCGCGTACCGCGAAGACGGCGGCCTGCGCGATGCCGGGGAGCGTGAGGATCCGTCGCTCGACGACCGCCGGATGGACCAGCACCCCGTCCGTCTTGACCACGTCCGCGATCCGGCCGAGCAGGGACAGGCAGCCCCGCTCGTCGATCCGGCCGAGGTCGCCGGTCCGGTACCAGCCCCGGCGCAGCGTGCGCATGCTCAGCGCCGGGTCGGCCCAGTAGCCGTCCATCAGGTGCGGGGAGCGCACCCACACCTCGCCCGTCGCGCCCGGGGGGAGCTCCTCCTCGGTCTCGGGGTCGTGGACGGCGATCTCGTTCTCGGGGAACGGGCGGCCCACGGTGGAGTGCAGCCCGGGATCCTGGTGGTCGCCGGGGTGCAGCAGGGTGATCCGGCCGCTCTCGCTGGTCCCGTAGCCCTGTACCAGCACCGGCCCGAGCAGACGGACGGCCTCGGCGACACGGGCGGGCGCGGCGGCGCTGCCGGTGTAGATGAGCTGGCGCAGCGCGGACAGGTCGGCCTCCCGCAGCGGCGCGTGGTCGAGCAGCTGGTACAGCTGCGCGGTGGCCATGAAGGTGTGGCTGATCCGGTGCCCGGTCAGTGCCCGCAGGACGGGCTCCGGCGCGAACTCCTCGTGCAGGACGACGGTGCCGCCGCCGGTCAGCACGGCGTCCGCCATGGTGGCCACGGTATGGCTCAGCGGGGTCGTCACCAGCAGCCGGGCGGCCGTCCCCGCCTCGCCGGTGAAGGCCTGCCCGGTCACCTCCACGAGGTTGTCCCAGGCCGCCGCCGACAGCCTGATCCCCTTGGGACGGCCGGTGCTGCCGCTGGTGAACCCGATCACCGCCAGGGCGCGCGGTCGCCACGGCACGGCGGCCGGCTCCCGCACGTCCCCCGGGGCACCGGCCTCGGCGAGGGCGACACGGCCCCGGGCGCGCTCGGCGAGTTCCCGGGCGCGGCCGGCGTTCTCCGCGTCGGTGAACAGCACCCGGACCCGGGTGTCGAGGAGGATGCGGAGCTGTTCCCCGACGGGCAGCGACGGCCCGGAGGTGCCGGGGTTGGTGGACCGCACGTGGCAGACGGCCGCGCCCAGCAGGTGGGCCGCGTAGCGGACCCGCAGCATGTCGGGACTGTTGGACGCGGTCAGGACGCCCACCACGGCGCCCGGCCCGGCGCCCAGCTCCCGCAGTCGCGCGGCCGTCACGGCGACCGAGGCGGCGAACTCGCCTCCGGTCAGGGCCTGTTGCCGCCAGTGCACGGCGATGCGATCCGGCTGGGCGGTCAGCGCGGACAGTACCCGCGCGACATAACCGTCGTGCGGTGCCCACCAGCCGTCCGGTAGAGCCATGGTCGACCTCGATTCGATGCGTGCTGCGGTGAGTGGTGCGGGGGCGTGGACGAGCCGGGCGAGCCGGTCGCCTCGGCGGTGCGGGTGCGTGGGGTGACGGCGTCCTCAGCGGGCGCCGGCACCGAGCTGCTCGGCGAGCTCCGGCTGCAGCGTCGTCATCACCTCGACGAAGTCCTGGTGGGCGCCGCGCCGAGGCGGCTCGGCCTCGTAGGAGCGCAGCGCCGGGGTGTTCCACTGCAGTTCCTGCAGCCGCTCCACGTACGGCCGGCGGATCCGCTCGTACGCCTCCACCCGCGTGGGGTCCTTGTGCGCGAGCGCCTCGTCCACCGCGCGGGCCAGCGAGGCGGCGCTGTGCAGGGACTGGTTGAGTCCCTGCCCGCCGAGCGTGTGCATCCCGTGCGCGGACTCGCCGAGCAGCAGCACCCGGCCCCGGCGCCAGGACGCGGCCTGCCACATCGCGAAGTCGATCCGGAACACCGGGGAGGTGCGGTCGCGGACCTCGCCGAGCCAGTCGGCGAGCTCGGGGTCGACCGTCTTGATCTGCCCGGCGAACACCTCCGGGTCCGCCTGCCCGAGAGCCTCGCCCTGCTCCCGGTCGGGGCACCACACGACGGCCATCGAGTCGCCCGGCGTGGGCACGGTGAACAGCGCCTGCGGGGCCGGGTGCCGCACGAGCAGCACGGGCTCGCGCCTCGGCACGACCGGCGCGGCCACCAGCCAGCCCGGACGCCCGAACGGTGTGTCGCGGACGGTGATGCCGCTCAGGTCGCGCAGCGGGGAGTGCCGGCCGTCCGCGGCGACCGCGTACCGCGCCCTCACCCGCTCCTCGGCCCCGCCCCCGGCACCGTCACCGGTGGTGCCTGCGGTGGTGTCGGCGAAGGTGAGGAGGACACCGTCCTCGTCCTGGCCGAGGGCGGTCACCCGACGGCCGGTGCGCACGGTCGCGGACGGTTCGGCGCGCAGCCGGGCGAGCAGCGCCTGCACCAGCGTGCCGGTCGGCACCGTCAGCCCGTAGGGGCGGGCGATGCCGGGGAGGTCGTAGTACCGCCAGCGGGAGAGGAGCCCGTCCCGCCCGTGGTCGTCGGCGCCGAGGATGCGCTGACCGGCCCCCAGCAGTTCCTCCTCGACGCCCTCCCCGGCGAGCAGGCCGAGGGTCGGCGGGGCCACCAGGGGGGAGATGCCCGCGCCGGCCGGCTCGAACTCCGCCTCGGGGGCCACGAGCAGCACCGAGCGGCCGGCCCGCGCGCAGAGCAGCGCCGCGAGGAGCGCGGTCGAGCCGCCGCCGGTCACGCACACGTCCACCTCGGCCCCGGGGCCGCCGACTGGGTTCCGATCGCTTGCGGTCATCGGGTTCCTCCGTTGTGTGGCCGTCACTGGTCGGCCATCCTCACGAAGCCCCCGCCGGGCGCCCAGACCCGTCCGGGCGGGCCGTTCGGGGCGCCCGCCCGGCGGCGCCCGTCCGGCCGCCCCGGACCACCGGGCCGGCGATGCCGGCCGAGGACCGCCCCTCGGCCCGGCCGGATCACTCTGCGACACCTGTTGGGTACAGGTGTAATCTGGGCGAATGCCCGACACGACGACAGACCACGGCGCCAAGCGCGTCGATCCGCGGGTGCTGCGGACCCGGGCGCTGCTGCGGTCGGCGGCACTCGAACTGGCCGCCGAGCGCGAGCTGTCGGGCATCACCGTGGCCCACGTGGCCGAACGGGCGACGGTGAACCGCGCCACCGTCTACCAGCACTACAGCGACCGGGACGCGCTGCTGCTGGACGCCATGGAGGACGAGCTGACCGCGCTGGTGGCGGTGCTCGCCCGCTGCCCCCTGGTGGACGGCCCGGTCAGGACACCGCCGGCCTTCGCCGACGTCTTCCGGCACGTGGAGTCCCAACTCGTGCTCTACCGGCGCATGCTGGGCCCCTGCGGCTCCGCCCGGTTCCTGAACCGGCTGCAGCAACTGGTCGCCGAGGAGGTGGCGCGGCAGCTCACCGCCTCCCCGGCCGGGCCGCGGAACGGCGCCGGCACCGCGCTGCGGGCGCACTGCGCGGCCGGCGCCTTCATCGGCGTCCTGCGCCACTGGCTGCTGGCACCGGAACCGGTCGAGGCCGCCGCCATGGCCGAGGGCGCGTGGCACGCCCTGTCCTCGACGGACTGATCCCCACCGGGAACGGCCCGGGGGAGGGGCGCCGGCGCGGGGACGTCAGGCCAGCAGTCCCTGCTGCAGTGCCACCGAGACCGCCTGGGCACGGTTGGAGCAGTTGAACTTGGCCAGCAGGTTGGCCACGTGGCGCTTCACCCCGTGCTCCGAGATGCCGAACCGGTGCGCGATCATCCGGTTGCTCAGCCCCTCCGCGATGAGCCCGAGGACCGCCTGCTCCCTCGGTGTGAGCTGGACCCGGGGGCTGCGGTGCGTGCCCCGGCTGCGGCCGGCGTGCCGGATGAAGAGCCGGGCGAGCGTGTCGGGTATCGGCAGCTTGCCCCGCTCCAGACGCCGCAGTGCCTCCGCCATCGAATCCGGCGTCAGGTCCTCCTGCATCACATAGCCGTCGAACGGGATGGCGGCGATCCACGGAATGTACTCGGGCTCCGCGCTGTCCAGGAGCAGCAGCGACTTCACGTCCGACCGGGAACTCTCCCCGACCAGTTCGGCCAGGCGCGCCTCGCCGTAGGCGGCCGAGACGATCAGCAGGCCGAACCGCTCGGCGCGCAGCAGGGCCGCGGCCTCCTCGGGAGCGGGGCAGGCCACCACGGCGCGTCCGTGGCCGGGACCGTCGAGCAGGCTGCGGACCCCCCGGCGCGCGACCTCGTTCGGCAGGACCGTGAGCACCGGCCGGGCGGCCGTCAGAGCGGTGGGCGCGGTGGGTGAGGCGGGTTGCGTCTGAACGTACGACATCGGTCATCCCCCTAATACGAACTGGACCCATCTGGTGGTGCGTTGCGGATCTGTCCCGGAGCCGGTGGCGGTGCGCCGTGTCACGCGCGTGCCCTCGGGTCTCCCCGGGGACCAGTGCTCTCTCCGGCCCCGGGAGAAGCATGTCAGCGACCCGGCCCGGACCGTAGAGGCACAGTTCCACTCCCGGTCCACTGGACAGTCACCGGATCCCCGCCGCCCGCTCCGCGAGCCAGGCGTCCGCCCGCCGCCGCCCCTCCCGGCGGGCGGGCTGCAGCACCGACAGCCGGGTCACCTCGCGCACCCAGGCGCTGCGGAAGACGTACTCGTCCGAGCCCGGGATGGAGCTGCGGTCGGCCCGGACCAGGAAGTGGCGGCGTTCGAGATGGGCGAGCCACCGCTCGCACTCGGCCACCTCCCGCCCGCCCACGGCCGCGACGGCCTCCGACCAGAACCGGGGCCCCTGGACCGAGGCGTCCCGCAGCACCGCCTTGGCCTGCGGGCGCAGGGCGTCGATGTGCTCGGTCACCACCGCCCTGACCCGCTCGGGCAGATGCTCCGGCCACGCGCCGCAAACCTCCGCCCGCTCCGCCGGCGAGGGCCGCCCGAACAGGGCGGCGTACTCCACGACGAAGAGCGGAATGCCGCCCGTCACCGAGGTGAGGTCGGACCGGTCGAGGGTGCGCCGCACGCCCCACTGCTCCCACAACCGGCTCACCAGGCGCGCCGAGGCGTCCTGGCTCAGGGGTTCCAGGTGCATGGTGCTCGTCGTGCGGTAGCCCCCGCCGCCCCAGGTGGGCCGGCGTTCGATCAGGTCGGGACGCGCGGTGGTGACGACCAGCAGCGGGATCCGGGCCGAGGACTCGGCCAGGCCGTCGACGAAGTCCAGCACCCCGTCGTCCGCGAGGTGCAGGTCCTCCAGGACGAGCACCAGGGGCCGCTCCGCCGCGAGCGCCTCCAGCATCCGCCGGCAGGCGGCGACCGCCTCGCCGTCGAGGACGCCGCCGGTGTGCGCCGGGGCGACCAGGGCGCGCAGATGGCCGAGGACCGTCTCGCGGTCCACCACCCGCGGGCCGAGCCAGCGCCGCAGCGCCGCCGAGAGCTTGTCGTCGACGGTGTGCGGCGGGTCCGCCGGGTGCAGACCCGCGCACAGGCCGACCAGTTCCCCGAGCGCGGTCCGGCCGGTGGGGCGGCCGAGGACGGGCATCCGCAGCCGCAGCAGGTGCGCGTCCTCCGCGCGCGCACCCACCAGCCGGGCGAACTCCTGGACCAGCCTGGTCTTGCCCACGCCGGGTTCGCCGAGCACGCTGATCTGGTGCGGCCTGCCGGTGCGCACCGCCTGGTTGAACAGGGCGGTCAGCACGTCCAGTTCGGCCTCGCGTTCCACCAGCGGGGCCCTCGCACCCGGCGCGGCCGGGGACCGGCCGAGGGCCGCCACGGCGGCGGAGGCCGAGCCGCTGTCCAGCGGGTCGCCGAGCCCGGCGGTGACCAGCCGGGCGGCCCGGCGGGTGGCGTCGCACAGTTTGATGTGGCCAGGCTCGGCGGACTCCAGCTGGCGCAGGCACTGGTCGAGCAGGGCGCCGACGACCATGGGCGCGGCGTCCTGGCCCGCCTCGGTGAACCGGACCAGCGCGTCCCCGGTCGACACCGCCACCCGCACCCGTCCCGCCCCGGGTACGACGCCGAGGGGCAGGGCGAGCCGCAGCAGCCGGTCGTGCACCGCGTGCCCGGCGCGCACGGCGCGCAGCGCGTCGTCCACCCGGCTGCGGAACACCCCGAAGAGCATCAGCAGCGTGGAGCCGATCCGGCCGGCCACGGTTCCGCCGTACCGCGCGGCCTCCTCCGCGACCACGGCCGACACCTCGCGGAAGCGGATGTCGAAGGCCTCCGCGTCGTCGCCCCCGACGACGGCCGGCGGCTCGACCCGCACCAGGACGGCGCTCAGCCGTTTGCGTTCCCCCGCCGCGTGCCCCGGCGGGGCGTCCTCCCCGGTGGGCGTGGCGAGCACGGGGGCCGACGGGAGGGCCTCGGTGACCAGCGCCGAGGGGGGCGCACCGGGCGGCGGGCGGAACACGGTGCGGGTCGCCGCCGGGGGCGCCGACCGGTCCGCCGCGAGGTCCGCGGCGACCTCCTCGGGCGGGGCGAGGGGCGGGACCGTCTGCGCCGGTGCGGGCGGGTCGATGGCCGGGTCCCGGGTGCGCACCGCCCGCTCGAGGTCCCGCAGTTCTCGGGTGGGCTCGCTGTCGAACCTCTCGGCGATCAGGTCCCGTTGGCGCCGGTAGAGCTCCAGGGCCTCGACGGGTTTGCCGTTGCGGTGCAGCGCGAGCATGAGGAGTGCGCACAGCCGCTCGTTCAGGGGGTCGGCCTCGGCGAGGAGACGTAACTCGCCGAGCACCGTCTGGTGTCGGCCGCAGCGCAGTTCGGCGTCGGCGCGGTCCTCACGGATCGCCTGGCGCTCCTCGGACATCGCGGCGAGTTCCGGCCAGGAGGCCCCGGCCTCCACGAGATCCGCGAGGACCGCGCCGTTCCACTGCGCCAGCGCCTGGCGGAAGGACTCGGCCGCGGCGGCCGGCGAGCCGGCGGCCAGTTCGCGCCGTCCCTGCTCGGCCAGCCGCCGGGAGCGGTGCAGGTCGATCAGCTCGGGGTCGACGCGCAGCAGATAGCCGGGCGCGTGGGTCAGCAGGACCACCTCGTCGTCCGGCCCGTTGCCCCGGGCGAGTGCGGTACGGAGCGCGGAGACGGCGTTCTGCACCATCTTCCGGGCGGTGACGGGCTTTCTGCCCGGCCACAGGGCGTCGACCAGCCGGCTGGTGGCGACGACCTGGTTGGGGTGCAGCAGCAGATAACCGAGCACCGCCCGCTGCTTCGTCCCGGGCACCGGGATGGCCCGGCCGTCCCTGCCCTGGACGGCGAGCGGCCCCAGTACCCGGAACCGTACGGGCTGCGGATCGTCCGGGCGCGGCACTGCGACCCCGGAACGCTGGTCCTGGCTGAGCATGAGTACTCCTGGCATGGCGCGACGACATGGACTGTGGGGAGAGGGAGCGCGCGGTGGCAGGGAGCGGCCTGGACGGCCGCGCGTCAGGGACGACAGCGAGAGACTCTTGAAAGATGAACCAATTCAGGGATAAACAATGGCTGAATTCGGTCGTTTGAGGCGGTCATTCCGGCAGTGGGCATTACTCGGCAATTCCCCATTCCCTGGAGTCGAACTGTTCGAACTTTTCGGCCGGGAGTCTACCTTTCGCCGGGCGGCGCGTGGCGGAGTAATCCGGGACGTCCGGAGGTGCGCCCGCCGGCCGACCGCGAAGGCCGTGGAAAGGGTTCCCGTGAGGGCCCTAAACGGGCTCGGACCGTGCCGTTTCTCACAACGGGAGCCCCGAGCCCGTGCGTCGGGCGACATTACGAGAAATTTTCCTCGTCAAAAGACATCGTTTGGACGGTACGTTCCCCACACTTCCCGCAATGTGTCACACACTTCCCCGATCGTGGCACCTGCGGCGAGCGCCTCCTTCATGGGATAGAGGACGTTGTCCTCGCCCTCGGCGGCCTTCCGCATCGTCAGCAACGCATTGTTGACGCGTCCCTGGCATCTCCAGGCCCGGAGTTTCGCGAGGCGTTCGGCCTGGCGGGTTTCGATGGCGGGGTCGACGCGGAGGGGTTCGTAGGGTTCCTCCTCGTCGAGCCGGTAGCGGTTGACGCCGACGACGACGCGTTCCCCGGCGTCGGTCTCCTG
>BNBP01000055.1 GCA_014656015.1 Streptomyces griseoaurantiacus
GCCGAGCGACGCGACGCCTACACCGCCTGGCTCCACACCTACAATCACCACCGCGGACACACCGCGCTCGAGGGCCAACCACCCGCCAGCCGCGTCCCCAACCTCACGGGTCAGT
Organism: Streptomyces griseoaurantiacus; assembly: GCA_014656015.1. GTDB lineage: Bacteria > Actinomycetota > Actinomycetes > Streptomycetales > Streptomycetaceae > Streptomyces > Streptomyces griseoaurantiacus. The sequence goes on from BNBP01000055.1 coordinate 116, forward strand.
ACACCTAGTCGGCGTTCGAACACCGGCCGGCGCTCGAACGCCGCTTGTACGGGTGGCCTCAGACCTCGTCCCTGACCAGCGCCAGCAGCCGGTCCAGGACGCGGGGACCGCCGGCGCGCAGCCCGTCGTGCTCGAACTCGTCGGTGACCCAGGTGCGCAGGCCCCGGATCGCGCGGGCGGTCTCCAGCGCGTGCGCGGTGTCGACGTACATGTCCTCGTGGTAGACGGCGGCGGCCACCGGCACCTCGTTGGCCGCGAGGCGCTCGCTGTCGTACAGCGGCGCCCAGTCGGCGCGGGCCGCGAGCAGGTCCGCCGTCTCGCGCAGCGGGCGCAGCGCCGGATCGGACTCGAACATCCAGGGGTGCACGGACTCCCCGGTGAACAGCACCGGACCGTCCCCGGCCAGTGCCTTCGCCGCGTCGAACTGCGGGAACTCGGCGCGCACCCGCTCCGCGGACCAGGCGGTGGGGCGGCCCTGTCGGGTGTAGATCAGCTCGTGCATGAGCGCGTACAGAGGGTGCCCGGCGTACGAGAGCTGCGCCTGCGCCTCCTCCAGGAAGGCGTCGGAGAGCGCGGGCCCCTCGGGGGTGGTGACGAAGGCGTCCTCCAGGAGGTAGTGCAGCCGGTGGCTGCCCTCGGAGCCGCCGAGGAGGATGCCGAGGGACTGGAATGCCTCGACGGTGAGCCGGTAGCCGCCCGGCAGCACGACGGGTTCGTGGGCGAGGAGGTGCTCGGCGATGCGCCGGGCGCGCTCGACGTCCTGGGGGTAGCGGTCGTAGTGCGCGGCCACCTTGCGCTCGATGCGGGGGTACGCGGCGCGGTAGACGTCGTCCGCGTGGGCGCTCAGCGAGGGCAGACCGCCCGTGATCAGCGCGGCGCTCAGGCCCTCGGGCGCGGTGGACAGGTACCGCACGGTGCAGAAGCCGCCGAAGCTCTGGCCGAGGACGGTCCAGGGGGCGCCGCCGGTGAGCCGGGGGCGGATGGCCTCGCAGTCGCGGACGATGGCGTCGGCGCGGAAGTGGGCGAGGTAGTCGGCCTGCGCCGCGGGGCCGCCGCGCAACGGCAGGGTCTGCCGGTTGGCGGGGGTGGAGGCGCCGGTGCCGCGCTGGTCGAGCAGGAGGACGCGGTACTCCTCCAGTGCCCGGCCGAGCCAGGCCTGCTTCCCGCTGAAACGGTTCGCTCCGAAGCCGGGGCCGCCCTGCAGGTACAGCAGCCAGGGGAGGTCCTCCCCGGCCTTGTCACCGGCCACGGCCTCGCGGGCGTACAACTCGATCCGCTCGCCTTCGGGATCGTCGTGGTCGAGGGGCACCGTGAACCTGTGATCGGTGAGGACGACGCCGGGTTGGCGGTAGGTGGGGCTCAAGGGGGTCTCCCTGGGGCGTGCGAACGGTGGGGCGGGTGGTGATCAGTCCAGCACATGACAGGGGAGCACGCCGACGGGGGTGGGGGAATCCCTGTGCGCGGCGCCCGGCCGGGCCGTCCGCCCTCATGCGCGCAGCCGGGAACGGTACTCGCCCGGGGGCATGCCCCGGGCGCGCCGGAAGGCTCGGCTGAACGCGTGCGGCGAGCCGTAGCCGACCGCACCGGCGATCGACTCCACCGGTTCCTCGGTGTCGCGGAGCCGCAGCGAGGCCAGGTCCATGCGCCACTGCTCCACGTACGCGCCGGGCGTCTGCCCGAGGGCCGACCGGAAGTGCCGGGACAGCGTCGCCCGCGAGACGCGCGTCGCGGCGGCCAGGGACTCGGTGGTCCAGGGGTGCTCCGGCCGGGCGTGGACGCACGCCAGGGCGTCGCGCACGACCGGGTCGCGCATCGCGCCCAGCCAGGAACCGGACCGCTCCTCGGGGTGGCGGTCGAGCCAGGCCCGGACGAACTGGACGAGCAGGAGGTCGACGATGCTGTTGACGGCGGCGGTGGCGCCGAACCCCGGTTGGGCGAGTTCCGCCGTGAGGAGTTCGACGGTCCGGCCGAGCTGTGCGTTCTCCCCGGCCGCGACGTGCATCGGCCGCGCGAGGGAGGACAGCACCGGCGTGCTCACCTCGGGGTCCTGCTCGTAGTGAAGGGTGATCACCTCGGTCGTGGCCGGTGCCGATCCCAGACGCAGGGCGCTTCCCCGGTCGATGGCCCGGACGGCCGCCTCCCGGTCGCAGGTGCCCATCGCCAGGCCGGGGCCGCCGGCCATCCCGTGCGCGGTGCCGGGGGAGACCAGGACCGCGTCCCCGGCCCGGACCTCCAGGGGCTTGTCACCCGTGACGTGGAGCCACATCGTGCCGCGGGACACCACGTGCAGCGCCGCCCCCGGGTAGGAGTCCAGCCACTGGCCCCACAGCCCGCCGGCCTTCACCACCACCCCGAGCGCGCCGCGCGCCCCCGACACCCGCAAGACCTCCGCCAGCACGTCCATGGGGGCCATTGTCCCCGGCCGCCGGACACCGCGAGCGCGCGAGGGCGGCCGCACACGGCCCGCGCACGGCCCGCGGCCGGGGCGGCCCCTTCGCGGCTCAGACCACGTCGAGGACGATCTTGCCCCGCACCGTCCGGTCGAACAGCGCCTGGGCGGCCTCGGCGACCTCCTTCCAGTCGCCCCGCCGTCCGACCGGCACCGTGAGCCGCCCGGCCGCCACGAGGCCCAGAAGATCCGTCAGCTCCGCGCCGGGCGGCGTCAGATCGCCGTAGGTGGCGATCCGGCGCGGCTCGCCGAAGCCGAACAGGGCGCCCGAGGGGAACGTGGTGTCCTCGCCCGAGGCGGTGCCGACCAGGTGGAGGGTGCCGCCCTCGGCGAGGGAGCCCCACGCCCGGGCCGTCAGCGAACCGCCGACCGTGTCCAGCACGAGGTCGAAACGGCCCTCGGTCCCCGCCAGGTCGGTCAGCACCTCGCCGGCGCCGAGCCCGCGCAGACCGTCGCCCCGGCCGGGCCCGCCGACGAGCGCCGTCACCCGGGCGCCCGCCAGCGCCGCCAACTGCACGGCGAAGCGTCCCACGCCGCCACTGGCACCGGTGACCAGCACGTTCCGCGCCAGCATGGACCGGGTGCGCAGCACGCGGAGCGCGGTGACACCGGCGATCCCCAGAGCGGCGGCGTCGGCCAGGTCCACACCCTCGGGGACGGTGCCGAGCCAGCCGGATCCGACGGCCACCCGCTCCGCCCACGCGTAGGGCGCCATCCCCAGCGCCACGCGCGCCCCCTCGGGCGGCCCCGAACCGTCGGAGGCGGCACGCAGCACGACACCGGACGCGTCGTGCCCGTGCACCGCGCCGGACGGCCACTGCTCCACGTACTTCAGCTCGCCGAAATTGAGACCGATGTGCCGTATCTCCACCAGCGCCTCACCGTCGGACGGCACGGGCTCGTCGACATCGGCGAACCGCACCGGTCCGGCCTCGGTGTGATCGACCACAAGGGCACGCATAGGGATCGTCCTTCTTCCGCAGGGGCGCCGGAACACCCGGCGCCGGCGCCGCTTCGTCTCCGCGGAGAACCGCGCCGGCGCCTGCTGGAAACCCTTTCGCGCCGCCGGACCGGCGACCATGCCCGTCCGGATCGATCAGTTGACGATCTGTGTCAGCGCGCCGGCCGGGACGCCGGACGCCGCCCGAACCAGCGGCGGCCGCGGGCCGCGTGCGGCCCGGGTTTCGTGGGTCCCGTCAGCCGGGCCGGCAGAGGCCGGTACGAGGCCGGGTCCGCGCGAAGTCCGTCGCCGCCGCCAGGGCGGCCCGCTTGCCGTCCCGCCCCCGGAGCAGGTCGACCGAGGTCTGGGCGGAGCGCCCGGGCACGCCCTCGCGCTCCGCGACGGTCAGCGCCGCACGCAGTTCGCTCACCGCCAGTGCCGCGTGCGCGCGGGCCACCGGTCCGGCCCGCAGCATGCCGCCCAGCCCGGCCGCGGGGGCCGCGTCCTTCAGCGGCCCGTCGAGCGGCTCGGCCAACTCGCGCCCGTGGGCCGCCGTCGCGGGCGCGCGGGGGCCCGGGTGGTGCTGCCGTCCCCGATGAGACCGAGATCGCCGCCGTCGCGGGCCCGCGGGAACCCGCCTCGCGCAGCACCCAGAGCGCGGTGAGCAGCGGGGAGCCGGCCCCGGGGTCGTAGCACTGGACCCCGCACGAGCCGTCGGGCCTCTCGTCGAGCACCGTCGGATCGACCTGCCGCGTCTCGGGCCGGTGCGTCCCGGCGGCGTACAGCCCGACGGCACAGGCGAAGAGCATGAACCCCAGCGTCAGCACCCACCGGAAGAACGGCACATGTCCCATCTCGCTCCCCCTCCCCCCGAAGGGCCCCCAGCATCCCGGGGCGGCGCCGCGGGGGTGAGGGGCGGGCCCGGCAGCGCCCGGAGGGGCGGAACTGCTGGGCCCGGCAGGTGGCGGGGCCGGGCCCGTCCGGAGCCCGAAAGGCGGCCGGGCCGGGCCCTCTCCGGAGCCCGGCAGGCGCCCCCGGCTCACCAGTCGCCGTCGGCCACCGGCTTCCCCGGGGCGTCCCCCAGCGGCTTGATCTGGCCCGGGGCCGGGGACTGCCAGGGTTCGTGGTCCTCACCCAGCCACTCGCCCACCGGCTGCACCGACGTCAGCTCCTCCGCCGGCGCCACGTCCGTCCCGTCCTCGTCGAAGTAGTCGAACCAGGGCAGCCCCGCACGGGTGTACGCCGCCCTGTCCACCGGCGAGGGCGGCGGTGCCTCGCCGGTGATGCGGCGCCACTCCGGCGGTGTCACCAGGTGCACGAAGACCCGCGCCCCCGGCTCCGAGGACCAGTCGGCCGCGGGACGCTCGTCCCGGTAGATCTCCTGCCGCATGGTGCCGCCCACCCCCAGCCCCATCGCGGCGGCCCGGCGCTTGGGCGCGGACCCCGGCGCCGCCCCCGGTGCGGCCATGGCCATCGGCGCCGGCGGAGCGCCGTAGCCGCCGGCCGCGCCCGCCGTGCGGGACGCCCGTGCCAGCCGCCGCTGGTCCGCCCGCCACCGCTCCAGCTTCTCGGGACTCAGCGGGAAGGACTGCAACTGGATGCCGCCCCACACCTCCTCGCCGGTCACCTGGCCCTCCACCGTCGCCCCCAGCCCGAGCGGCACCGCCACGAACTGGCGCACGGTCCCCTTCCCGGAATTGATGCCGTCGAGCCAGGGCTGGCGCGGCAGCACCACGTAGTTCTGCGGGTCCCGGTCCAGCCGGGCGCTCCACGGCCTGCCCGAGACCGCGCACACCTTGCCCACCCCGACCTGCAACGCGGCCGGCTCCGTGGAACCGCCGAAGGCGAGCCACATCGCCTCCCGCAGGTACACCGGCAGCATCACCCCGCCGCGCTCGCGCCACTCGGCCGGAACGGTCTCCGCGTAGTCCTCCACGCGCCGGACGGGGAACTCGCCGAGCCCCGGCGGCAGCGCGTGCGTGCCCTTCTCCGGCAGCCGCAGCGTGCGGATGAAGCGCACCCGCACACCGCCCGGCAGCAGCAGTGTGTTCCCGTCGATCCGTACCGTGTCCTCGGGCATGTGCCGTCCCCCTGTCCGCCTTCCGGGCCCCGAGGCCCCGTCGGCCTCATGACCTCGTCGGTCTCGTCGTCTCCTCGGCCTTGCTTCGGCCGGGTGTCCGTGTCCGGCCCTCCGGCCGCGGCGGCTCGCGCGCCGGCCGGTCCGGCGCGTTCTCCGTCCACTCACTGAACGCCGTCAGGGGGCCGGCCGGTTCCGGCCGCGGCGGGGGAGCGGGAAGCGTTCGCGGAGGCGGGCCGGGCGGGCGGTGCCCAGGGCGTCCCGCAGCCGGGTCAGCCACCGGGCGCGTTCCCGCTGCTCACGGGTGTAACGGTCCAGCTCCTCCAGTAGGCGGCGCGAGCGGTGCTCGGTGTCCATCTCGTCCAGGATGCGGTTGACCTCGGTCAGCACCGCCCCCTGCAACTGCCACTGGCCGGGGTCGCGCTGCACCTCCTCCAGCATCAGCCGGGCCAGCCGGTCGCGGGTGGCCGCCGCGGTGGCCAGCTCGTTGGCGAGCCGTTCCTCCGCCGACTCGGCGTTGCTGCTGACGTGCGTGGTGACCAGCACCGCGTAGCTGACGACGGCGTCGGCGACCTGGGACAGCAGCTCCTCCACCACCACCCCGATCCCGGGCCGGAACAGCGGCCCGGGATCGCGGGCCTTGGCGAGGTCGGCGAAGGAGCGCGCCAGCACCCGCAGCACCACCGTGCAGATCTCCAGCGTGTCCAGGCCGGTGCGCAGCACCACCCGGTGCAGCAGTCCCTCCCGCACGCGCGGGTTGAGTTTCAGGCTCTCCTCGGCCTGCCGCAGGGAGGCGTCCACCCCGACGATGTCGTGGTCGAGGCGGCGCGCCTCGTAGAGCCGGGCGGTGGCCCGCTCCACCTCCGTGCGACCGGCCGCCTCCTCGCCCATGCGCAGCATGAGCTGCCGCATCCCGCGCGCCAGTTCCTCGATCGACTCCCCGGCGGTGCCCACCCACACCGGGGGTGCGAACAGCAGGTTGGTGGCCATGCCGACCACGGCCCCGATCAGGGTGTCGAGCACCCGCACCCACGCGGTGGAGCCGACCTGGGTCACGCCGAGGACCAGCATGGCGCTGATCGCCACCTCGACCACGAACTCCTCGACCCGCACCAGTTGCCCGACCCCCAGCGCGGCCAGGATCAGCAGGGCCAGGCTCCACCAGGTCAGGCCGACCAGCACGCTGAACCCGATGGCCACGACCACCCCGGCCACCACCGCGTTGACGCGCCGGATGCCGGTCGTCAGCGTCGAGTACAGGGTGACCTGGACGACCAGCAGGGCGGTCAGGGGCGCGGTGAGCGGCAGGTGCTCGGGACTCAGCCGGAGGGCGACGATGTACGCGACGGTCGCGGCGGCGGTGGAACGCACCGACTGCACGATCACGGGATCGCGGTGCCACTTCGCCACCTGACCGGTGATCACGGACCAGGGCCTACGTACCTCTCGCATCCCTGGACCATTGCCCCCTCACCGGCGCATCGAACGCATCCGCCCCTCCGCTCACCTGGGTGCACCGGCCCGGGCGGGCATGAAGTGCGTCACTCGGCGCCGGGGACGTCCAGTTTGCCCAGGAACGCCGAGAGGTTGCCCAGGGTGCGCTCGATCTGCTCCTCGGTGGTCAGGCTCTCCTGGAACCTGCCGCCGCCCTCCGGGACCTTCTTGCCGCGCACGTAGAGCGAGCAGGCCAGGTCGGTGCACATGTACAGACCGACCGAGTTGCCCTCACGGCCCGCCGCGCCCGCCTTGCGCGCGGTCATCAGGGAGACGCCGCTGCCCGGGTGGGTGGTCAGGCACAGCGAGCACATGCTCCGGTGCAGGAAGCCGCGCTGCGCGGAGGCCAGGCGAAGGGTGACGCCGACGAGCCGGCTCCCGCGTTCGGTGACCAGGTAGCTGCGGTCGGGGGCGCCCGGGTCGCGCCAGCCGAGGAAGTCGAGCGCCTCCCAGTCCCGCTCGCCGAGGTCCCGGGGCACGGAGAGCCGCTGCGCCTCACCTTTCGAACAGTTGACGAACGAGCCGCGGATGTCGCGCTCGGTGAGGGATCGCATGGCGTGCTCCTGAAGTGTTTGCGTGTGAGCCTAGGGTTCCTAGGTTTCTAGGATCACACATACGGTAGGGAGCGAATGCCGGAGGGCGCCACGGGTTTTCTCGGGGCGAGCGGCGCGGAAAGGGAGAGGACCCTCCGCGCGCCTTCGCGACGGAGGGTCCTCGGGGGCACTCTGCCGAACCCCATGCCGCACGGGTGGCCCGTCCCGTGCGGCTCATGCGCCCCGGCGGCACCGCCCTACCCGTGTGGCGCAGTACCGCCTCACACCTTTGGCTCCCGGTGGGCGCGGATCAGCTCCGCGTAGCGGTGGCCGCTGCCCTTGATCGTGCGCCGCTGCGTCGCGTAGTCGACGTGGACCAGGCCGAAGCGCTTCTCGTAGCCGTAGGCCCACTCGAAGTTGTCCAGCAGCGACCAGGCGAAGTACCCGGCCAGCGGCACGCCCTTGCGGACGGCCGAGGCGCAGGCCGCCAGGTGCTCCTCCAGGTAGGCGGTGCGCTCGGGATCGTCGACCGTGCCGTCGGGGCCCACCACGTCGGGGTAGGCGGAGCCGTTCTCCGTGATGTACAGCCGCCGGGCGCCGTAGTCCTCGGTGAGGCGCAGCAGCAGCCGCTCGATGCCGTGCGCGTCGACCTCCCAGTCCATGCCGGTGCGCGGCAGTCCGGGCCGCCGCACCGCGCGGGCCCGGGGCGCCGGCCCGGTGGGGTCGTCCTCCACGACGGAGGGGAAGTAGTAGTTCAGGCCCAGCCAGTCCAGCGGTTCGGCCATCGCCGCCAGATCGCCCGCCCGCTCGGGCAGCTCGACGCCGTACACCTCGCGCATGTCCTCGGGGAAGCCGCGGCCGTGCACCGGGTCCAGCCACCAGCGGTTGGAATGGCCGTCCATCCGCCGGGCCGCCGCCACGTCCTCGGGCCGGTCGGTGGCCGGCTCGACCCAGGCCAGATTGTTGACGATCCCGACCTTCGCGTCCGGCACCGCCGCGCGCACCGCGCGGACGGCGAGTCCGTGCCCGAGCAGCAGATGGTACGAGGCCCGCACGGCCGCCGTCAGATCGGTCAGGCCCGGCGCCATCAGGCCCTCCAGGTGGCCGATCCACGCCGAGCACAGCGGCTCGTTCAGCGTCGTCCACATCTTCACGCGGTCGCCGAGCCGCTCGGCGACGACACCGGCGTAGGAGGCGAAGGCGAGCGCCGTGTCGCGCTCGGGCCAGCCGCCCCGGTCCTGGAGCACCTGGGGCAGGTCCCAGTGGTAGAGCGTGACGGAGGGGGTGATGCCGGCCGCGAGGAGGGCGTCGATCAGCCGGTCGTAGAAGTCGAGCCCCTTGGCGTTGACCTCGCCGGTGCCGCCCGGCACCACACGCGGCCAGGCCACCGACAGCCGGTAGGCGTTGGTCCCGAGGCGGCGCATCAGCTCGATGTCCTCCTCCCACCGGTGGTAGTGGTCGCAGGCCACGTCCCCGTGGTCGCCGCCTGCCACCTTGCCGGGGGTGTGGGAGTAGGTGTCCCAGATCGAGGGGGAGCGGCCGTCCTCGGCGGCGGCCCCCTCGATCTGGTACGCCGCGGTGGCCGTGCCCCACAGGAAGTCGCGCGGGAAGGCGCCGAGGTCGATGGTCACGGGGGTCCTTTCGGGAAGGCGGTGCGTGGGGGCGGGGGGTGCGGTCACTTGACGGCTCCCGCGGTGAGGCCGGCCACGAGGTAGCGCTGGAGCAGCAGGAACCCGGCGACCACGGGCACGCTCACCACGAGCGAGGCGGCCATGATCTGGTTCCAGTACACGTCGTACTGCGTGGAGTAGCCCTGGAGCCCGACGGCGAGCGTGCGGGTGGTGTCGTTGGTCATGACGGAGGCGAACAGCACCTCGCCCCACGCGGTCATGAAGGCGTAGACGGCGACCGCGACGATGCCGGGGATCGCGGCCGGCACGACGACGCGGAACAGCGCGCCGAGCGGACCGCAGCCGTCGACCAGCGCCGCCTCGTCCAGATCGCGCGGCACCGAGTCGAAGTAGCCGATCAGCATCCAGATCGAGAAGGGCAGGGAGAAGGTCAGATACGTCAGGATCAGCCCGCCGCGCGAACCGAACAGCGCGATCCCGGTGGCGTTGCCGATGTTGACGTACAGCAGGAACAGCGGCAGCAGGAAGAGGATGCCGGGGAACATCTGCGTGGACAGCACGGTCACCGTGAAGACCCGCTTGCCGCGGAAGCTGTAGCGGCTCACCGCGTAGGCGGAGAACACGGCGATGACGACGGAGCAGACGGTCGCCGCGCCCGCGACGATCAGCGAGTTCACGAAGTACTTCGCGAGCGGCACCGTCGACCAGATGTCGATGTACGGACGGATCGTCAGCTCGCTGGGCAGCCAGTGGAACGTACCGGTGACGTCCGCGAGCGGCTTCAGGGAACTGGAGACCATCACGTACACCGGCACCAGCACGAAGCCGGCCAGCAGGGTGAGGAAGATCCGCCGGGTCCACAGGAAGGCGCGCGGCGGCGCCATCGGGGAGCGGGGCGGCCTGGCGGTGCGGGGTGCCTTGGTCGTGCGGGGTGCCCGGGCGGTGCGGGGTGCCCCGGCGGTGCGTACGGTCTCAGACATCGGCCCTCTCCTCGGTGCGGCGGGGCCCGGTGCGGGCACGGCGGCCGGTCCGCTCGCGCGAGGTCAGCGCCAGGTAGACGCCCGTGACCACCAGCAGGAACAGCAGCAGCAGGACCGACATCGCCGAGCCGGTACCGAAGTTCCAGGTGACGAACGAGGCCTCGTAGATGTGGACCGAGATGAGGTCGGCTGCCCGCGGGGCGCCCCTGCCGAACAGCACGAACGGCGTGTTGAAGTCGTTGAACGTCCACAGGAACAGCACCAGCACCAGCACCTGGTTGACCGGGCGCAGGGAGGGCAGCGTGATGCGGCGGACGCGCTGCCACATCCCGGCGCCGTCCAGGGCCGCGGCCTCGTACAGCTCCTTGGGGATGTTCTGCAGTCCGGCCATCACGATGAGGAAGGCGAAGGGCCAGCCCTTCCACACCGACACCGTCAGCAGCGCGAAGAAGCTGTTGTCGCCGATGAGCCAGAAGGAGCGCCCTTCGGTGAGGTGGAGCTGGTCGTGCAGGACGTGGTTCACCAGGCCGTTGTCGTGCTGGAACATGAACACCCAGGTGATCACGGCCGCGTAGACCGGCAGCGCGTACGGCACCAGGAACAGGGCGCGCAGCAGACCGCGGCCGCGGAAGGTGTCCTGCATGCAGAGCGCGGCCGCCGTGCCGATGAGCCAGCACAGGGCGACCGACAACAGGGTGAACACGACGGTGACGAGGAAGGAGTGCAGCAGCGCCTCGCCGACCGGGGCGTCGAAGTCCACCGACACCTTGTAGTTGTCGAGTCCGGACCAGGGCGCGGTGCCCCAGTCGCGGATGTAGAACTGGGTGAGCTCCTTGAAGCTCATCACGACGCCGATCACCATCGGCACCAGATGGACCAGGAGTTCGAGGATCAGGGCGGGCAGCAGGAGCAGGTAGGGCAGGGTGACGCGGCGGAGCCGCCCGGGGCGGCGGCGGGGGCCGCGCGCCGCACCGGGCGGATCCTTGCGCACCGCCGGCTCCCGTGCCGGGGCGGTGGTGGTCATGCGGCTCACTTCTTGGGCATCTGCTGCTGGGCCTTGTCGAGCTTCGCCTTCACCGAGGCGGTGGTCACCGACCGGCCGCCGGCGGCGTCGGCGAACAGCTCCTTGACGGCCGTGCCGACCGTCGTCTCGAACTGCGACTCGTCGGCGACCTGCGGCAGCGCGGCGGCACTGGTGGCGAGGGTCTGCTTGAGGACGGCGGTGGCACCGGAGTTGAACGCCGGGTCCGACTGCGCCGCCTTCACCGGCGGGATCGAGCTGTACGCCTTGTTCAGCACCTTCTGCTCGGCGTCGCTGGTCATGAACTTCACGAAGCTGGTGGCGCCGTCGAGGTTGTGGGTGTTCTTGAAGACGGCCATGTTGATGCCGGCGACCATCGAGTTGACCTGGGTGCCGGTGCCGGGGGTGCCCGACTGGACGGGCACCGGCGCGACGCCGTAGGCGTCCTCGGCCATGCCCTGGGACTTCAGGTTGGCGGCGGCCGACTGCCACAGCAGCATCGCCGTCTTCCCCTTGGCGAAGTCGCTCACCGACTGGTTCTGCGCGTACTCGGCGTTGCCCGCCGGGATGGCCTTGTCCTTCGCCATCAGGTCGACGTACTGCTTGACCGCCGCCACGGCCTTGTCGTTGGTGAAGTCGGGCTTGCCGTCGGCGGTGAAGAAGTCGGCGCCGTGCTGCTTGGCGAAGACGAACACGTGGTGGATGTTCTCGGACAGGTTGGCGCCCTCGGCGCCGAGCGGGTTCTTGCCCTTGGCCTTGATCTTCTTGCCGTCGGCGACCAGTTCCTCCCAGGTGGCGGGCGGCTGGGAGATCCCGGCGTCGGCGAAGATCTGCTTGTTGTAGTACAGCGCGTACGACATCGAGTACAGCGGGACCGCGGCCGGGTCCTTGCCCTCGGCGCCGGTCGAGCCGAGCGCGGAGTCGACGAAGCGGTCCTTGCCGCCGATCTTCGCGAGGTTCTTCGCGTCCCACGGCAGCAGTGCCCCGGTGGCCTGCAGGGAGGCGCTCCAGGTGTTGCCGATGTTCAGCACGTCGGGGCCCTGACCGGAGGTGGTGGCGGTCAGGATCCGGTTGAGCAGGTCCGACCAGGGCACGACCTCCAGCTTGACCTTGATGCCGGTCTGCTTCTCGAACTTGTCGAGCTCCGGCTGGAGGACCTTCTTGTCCACCTGGATGCTGGCGCCCTGGTTGGAGGCCCAGTACGTGAGCGTCTTCGGCGAGTCGTCGGACCCGCCGCTCGTCGACGAGCCGCCGCCGCAGGCGGTCACGGCGGTCAGCAGGGAGACGGTGACCGCGGCGGCGGCCGCGACTCGGGTTCTGCGCATGGCTCAGGCGTCCCTTTCCTCAGGGCGAGCGCGAGGACCGGTACGGGCGGGCCGGTACGGGCCCGGACCCGATCGTTCCCCGAACGATCCTCATGGCTTAACTTAGGGCGTGAGTTAAGACCCCGCGGAAAGTCGCGTCAAGATGTCGCGCAAAGGTATCTTGCGTGGAGGGGCAGGCCGGGAGGAGCCACATGGCGGGGCGGAACGGGCGAACGGTGCGTGACCTGCGGCGCGGCAATCGCGCCGAGGTACTGCAACGGTTGTATTTCGACGGCCCGCTGAGCCGCTTCGAACTGGGCCCGGTGACCGGTCTCAGCTCCGGCTCGGTCAGCAACGTGGTTGCCGAACTCGTGGCCGACGGCCTGGTCGAGGAGGCCGGCTCCGTCGACTCCGACGGCGGCCGCCCGCGCACCCTGCTGCGGGTGGCCCCCACCGCCGGGTACATGATCGGCGTCGACGTCGGCGAGACCCGCGTCCGGGTCGAGCTGTTCGACCTCGCCCTCACCGAACTCGCCCGCACCGAACACCCCCTGGAGCACCACCGGTACGACGTCGACGTCGTCGTCGGCCACATCCTCGAGGGCATCGCCGAGGTCCTGGACACCACCGGACTCGCCCCCGAGCGCCTGCTCGGCGTCGGCATCGGCGTCCCCGGCATCGTGGCCCGCGAGGAGGACCGCGGTGCCGTCGTGCACGGCCAGACCATCGGCTGGGACGCCGTCCCGCTGGAGGCACTGCTGCGCTCCGCGCGCCTGCTGCCCGACTCCGTGCCCTACTTCGCCGACAACGGCGCCCGCACCCTCGGCCAGGCCGAGATGTGGTTCGGCGCCGGACGAGGCGCCCGGGACGCGGTGGTCGTCCTCTTCGGCTCGGGCGTCGGCGCCTGCGTCGTCACCGGCGACATGACCGGCGGCCGGGCGGTCGAGTACGGCCACCTCACGGTACGGGTAGGGGGGCGCCGCTGCCGGTGCGGGGCGCTGGGCTGCCTGGAGGCGTACGCGGGCGCCGAGGCGCTGCTCGCACGCTGGCGCGAGGCCGGGGGAGAGGTGCCCGAGGAGGCCGACGAGGAGACCGCGCTCACCGCCCTGCTCGCGGCGGCCCACCCCGATGAAGGCGCCGCGGACGCTGAGGGCGCCGGAACCCCCGACCCGGTGGCCTCGGCGGTGCTGGAGGAGACGGCGGAGTACCTCGGCGCCGGCCTCTCCGACCTCATCAACCTCTTCCGCCCCGAACGCATCCTCATCGGCGGCTGGGCCGGCCTCCAGCTCGGCGCCCGCTTCCTCCCCGCGGTCCGTCGCCACGCGGCGGCGTACTCCCTGCGGTACCCCGCCGAAAGGGTCTCCATCGAACTGGGCCGACTGGGCCCGGACGCGGTGACGGTGGGCGCCGCGATCCTCCCCCTGGCCGACTTCTTCGCGGCCGGCGGACGCCGCACGGGCACCCCCGCCACCCCCGAACGCCGGCCACCGGGCTGGCGCGAGGCGCTGGAGGACCGGGCGTCGGGGGGTGGGGCGCGGTAGCCCCTCGCTCCCGTCCAGAGGCATCTCACCTCTTGTCACGGCACGTCCAGGCAGGCGCCCGCGGGCCGGAGCCCTGGCCGACCCCTCGGCGCCCCGGTCGGCGGACGGTCTCCGCGTCCGACGACCACGTCCGCAGCGGCGGTGGAACACTGCCGCATACGATCGGCAGGTGAACGACATCGTCATCCCGCATGAGGGCGCGACACCGTCCGCTCCCGACCTCGTCCTTCGTCCCTGGTGCACGGAGGACGTCGCCGCTCTTGTCGAGGTGTTCCGGGACCCCGCGCTGCGCCGCTGGACCGACTCGGTCGTGGAGAACGAGGGCGATGCGATGCGGTGGGTGCGGAACCAGGAGCAGGGCTGGGCAGCGCGGGAGCGGTTCGGGTTCGCGGTCCTCGACGCACGACCCGGTGCGCGCCACGGACGGTTGGTGGGCCATGTGGTCCTCAAGGAGGTGGCCTCCGGCAAACCGTCTGCCGAGGTGGGTTACTGGACCGCGGCACATGCCCGCGGGCGAGGTGTGGCCCCGCGCGCGGTGGAGGCCCTCACCGACTGGGCCTTCGACGTCCTGGCGGCCGACGGGCTGGAGCACCTGGAACTGCTGCACCAGGTGGACAACCGTGCCTCGTGCCGCGTGGCGCACAAGAGCCGGTACGTCCTCGACACCGTCCTGCCCGCGGCACCGCCCTCCTATCCCGGCGAGGGGCATCTGCACGTACGGCGCCGAGAGGCCTGAGATCTCACGGCTACGGCGTACCGGGAACTGGGCCCCGTACCCCCTTGCCGGCCTCCCCTCCTCGTCCGGGACGCCCGGCTGCTAGCGTCCGGCACCATGTGGGCTCAAGTGATCGTGGCAGGACGCCCGGCGTGGCGGCACAGCCCTTCCGGAGTGGTCTTCCGGGCTGTTCCGGGTGGGACGTTCCGGATGGGTTTGTCCGACGAGGAACTGGACGCGGTTCGTGCGATCGAGCGGGCCGACGGTGCCGATGACGACCTCGGGGCGTTCTTCGTGGAGGCCGGCCGGGCCCGGCCGGTCCGGGAAGTACGGGTCGAGCCGTTCCTGATCGCCCGGCATCCGTTGACGGTGGCACAAGTGCGGCACTGGTTGCCCGAGTACGAGGACAGCTTCAGCGACTCGGCTTCGAGCACGGCCCGGCTGGAGGACGACCTGGACGACCTGCTCGGGGTGTTGCCCTTCCGATTGCCCAGCGAGGCGCAGTGGGAGTACGCGGCCCGGGCCGGTACGACCACTCTGACCTTCCGCGGGGACGGGAGGCCGGACGAGGACCAGGTGCTCGACGACTTCGCGGACGAGGAACGCACCGCTGCCGCTGAGAACGCTTTCGGGCTGGCGGCGATGGGATCGGCGAACGAGGTCTGCGCAGACGTGTGGATCCCGCATTTCGAGGACGCGCCGGAGGACGCCCGCCCTCGCAGCGGCGACGGACCGCGGACGGTGCGCGGAGGCGCCGCCGACCTCCACCCGTGGCAGGGCTGCGACGAGTGGCTGCTGTTGCTCTCGGCCATCCGCTACGAGTTCCGGCAGTTCACCGCGGTCCGCCCGGTCGCACCCGTGCCCTCCCGGTAGGACGGAACCCGGATGTCGGTGTTCGGTGCGCGCATGCCGGACCTGGTCCCGGCCCTGGACCGCCCGGCCGTCCGGCCGACTCGACCGGCCGGAGGCGGGAGCCTTCCGGACACGCGCACCTCCGCACGGGTGGGCCCTCCTGCCCCGCGGTGGAGGGCCCACCCGGCCAGCCCTCGGTGTCCCCGTCGGCGGGCGGGTCTTCGCGTCCGGCGGGGCGGGGTTCAGGCTGCCGGGTCGGCGGACGGGTCGAGGGACCCCAGGGAACCCGGGAAGAGGTACTCCTTCGGTGGGGCGGTGGTGCTGTGGGCCCAGGCGTGGAAGAAGCCGGTCAGGTCCTTGCCGGAGACCTTCTGGGCGAGCGCCTCGAACTGGGGCCAGGACGCGTTGCCGTAGCGGTGGTCGCGCTGCCAGCGCTTGAGGGTGCCGAAGAACGCGTCGTCGCCGACCGTGCGGCGCAGGGCGTGCAGCATCATGGACCCCTTGCTGTACAGGGCGCCGTCCAGTTCGCGGCCCTGGCCGGGGTCGTACAGTCTCGTCGTCCAGAAGTCGGGGTCCTCCGCGCTCTCCTCCACCATGGCGGCGTAGAAGCCCTCGTCGAGGTCGGCCCCGGACTTCTCGTCCCACAGTTGGCCGGCGTACTGGGCGAAGCACTCGGCCAGGCAGCCGTCGCGCCAGTCGGTGAAGGAGACGCTGTTGCCGAACCACTGGTGGGCGTTCTCGTGGACCATGGAGAGGTCGAAGAGGCTTCCGTGGTAGGTCGGGCGGCTCTGTGTCTCCAGGGCGAGGGGGCCCTCGTCGTCGTTGCCGCTGATGACGATCGCCCCGGCCGAGGAGAAGGGGTACGGGCCGAACTTCGAGGCCAGGAAGTCGAGGATCTCCGGGAGTTGCGCCTCCGCCTCGGGGTCGATGCGTGATCCCGGGCTGTAGGCGTTGACGACGGGTGTGCCGTCGGAGAGCTTCGAGGTGCGCATCGTGAACGTGTCGATGGCGATCGTGCTGAGGTACGTGGCCATCGGGCGGTCCTCGTACCAGCGGAACGTGCTCGTGTCCCGCTCGGTGGTGGTGGCGCCGGGCCGGCCGTTGCCGACCACCGTCCAGCCGGTGGGGACCGTGGCCGTGAGCCGGAAGGTGGCCTTGTCCGAGGGGTGGTCGTTGGCCGGGTACCAGGCCGTGGCGGAGTGCGGCTCCTCCGAGGCGTTCGCGCCGCCGTCGGCCAGGGTGTGCCAGCCCTTGCCGACGGGTTCTCCCGAGTAGCGGACGCGTACGGAGAACCGGGTGTTCTTCGCGACGGGTCGCGCGGGGGTGATGACGAGTTCGTGCGCGCCCTCGCGGGAGACCGTGCGGGCGGGTGTGCCGTTCACGGTGACGCCGGTGACCGTGAAGCCCTCCAGATCGAGGTGTAAGACGTCCAGGTCCTGCGTCGCGACGGCCTCCACCGTGGTGTCGCCCTCCAGGTACCGGGGGTGGGCCGGGTCGTAGTGCACGTGGACGTCGTACTCCGAGACGTCGTAGCCGGAGTTCCCGTCCTCGGGGAAGTAGGGGTCACCGAGCCCGCCTTCGCCGGAGGCGCCGGCGGCGGGCAGGGTGGTGAGGACGATGCCGGCGGCCACGGCCGTGGCGAGGGCGGTGGCGCGGCGGCGATGCCGGGGGGTCGGCATGTGTCGGCTCCTTCGGGGGTGTGGGGCGTTGCGTGCGGTGGTGTCGCACGCCGGGTGCCGGGTGTGAACCGTGGGGCGCGCCGCGAAGGGCGCGGAGCGAGCTGCGGGGACGCCAGGAGTGGCTTGTCCGGGCCTCAGTGGTGCGCGGCGAGTTTCCAGACGGCGCTGAGGAGCGCGTTGGTACTGGTGGTCTCGGTCTCCGGGTCCACGTTGTCCACGCGGTCGCACGCCGCGTGCGTGCAGTCGTCGATGCCCGTGGCGAAACCCCCCACGGGGATGCCCGCGTCACCGAAGGACACGTGGTCGCTGCCGCCGATGCCGATGGAGAAGGTGGGCAGGTTCCGGGCCGCGAAGTAGCTCTCGAACGCCTCGTTCGCCGCGGTGTCGTCCTCGACGACGAGCCACTGCCGGATGCTCTTGGTGCCGGCCATGTCCACGTTCACGTAGAGGTCGATCCGCTTGCGTTCGGCGGCGGACAGATCCTTCAGGTAGGCACTGGAGCCCACCATGCCGAGCTCCTCGGCGCCCCACCAGGCGAAGCGCAGATGACGGTCGGGCCGCAGACCCGACCTGGACACTTCGAGGGCGGTGGCGAGCAGGGCCGCGGAGCCGGAGCCGTTGTCGTTGATGCCGGGGCCGGTCTCCACGCTGTCGAGGTGCGCTCCGGCGAACAGGATGTGCTCGGGGTCGCCCCCGGGCCAGTCCGCGACGAGGTTGTAGCCGGTGGCGCCGTCGTGGGTGAAGCGGTGCAGGGTGGTGCGGAAGCCGGCCGAGTCCAGCGCGGCCTTCACATAGGCGACCGACTCGCGGTACCCCTCGGTGCCGTGGGCGCGGTTGCCCCCGGTTCGGTCCGCGATCCGCTCCAGGGCGGTGAGGTGCGGCATGACCTGGTTCGCGGTGACGACGGGCGGGTTGGGGGCCGCGGCGGGTTGGGCGGCGGCGGCCGGGGCCGCCACGAGGGCGGCGCACAGGCAGAGGACGGCGGCCACCCCGCCGAGGCGGAAGGACGTGCGACGGTCGTCCGGACGGCGGGGGGATGCGCTGATCGGGTGCGGCAGGTGCGTCGGGTGCATGGGTAGGGGTCTCTCCGGGAGGTCGGGCGAGGGGGCGTCGGCCGGACCGCGGGGAGCGTGCCCCGGGGGCCGGTACGGGAGCTCTTGGGCGCGGCACTGCGCGCTGTCCTGAGCCCGGTGGGAGAGACGGGACTGCGGTGACGTCAGTTGCAAAGAGAACGCAAAGTGTTGCGCGGTGGAGGAGCGCCGGACTACCGGAAGGCGGCGGGCCTCCTGACGCGGCGTCCGCGCCCGCCCGGGTGACGCCCGCCCTCCGCCGCTTCCCGTGCGTTTCGGCCGGGGCCGCCCGGGTACTTGCGCGTCGCTCCCGCGGGCCGCCGTGCCCGGGGGAGGGAAAGGGAGGACGACGACGTGAGCGACCACCGCCTCGAAGGGCCCGGAGAGAACGGCGATCCCGTACCGCGCGACATGCCCGACCAGCAGGCCGGCGCGGGCGAGGACCCCTGGGAGGCCGCCCCGGCCGCCGGACGGGAGGCGGGTGACGGCGAGGACGACGCCGCCGACGGCGGGGACACCGGCGCCGACGACACCACCGGCACCGAGGACGAGCCCACCCCCGACGAGCCCACCGGCTGACCGCCGGCCGGAGAACGGACGACCCCATGCGCATTCCGGACCGGCTCCGCGACTGGCCCGTCTACCGTCAGCTCACCGGCGAGGCCGGGGACCGCTCCGGCCGCGGTGGTGCCGCCACGTCACCCACCACCGCCCGCCTGCGCCCCCGCACCCACAGCGCCGACCGGGTGGTGAAGTCGGTCTGCCCGTACTGCGCCGTCGGCTGCGGCCAGGACGTGTACGTCAAGGACGAGAAGGTCGTGCAGATCGAGGGCGACCCCGACTCGCCCGTCAGCCGCGGCCGGCTCTGCCCGAAGGGCTCCGCCACCCTCCAGCTCACCACCGGGCCCTCCCGTGAACACCAGGTCCTCTACCGGCGCCCGCACGGCACCGACTGGGAGACCCTCGACCTGGACACCGCGATGGACATGGTCGCCGAGCGGGTGATCCGCACCCGCCGCGAGACCTGGGAGTGGGAGAAGGACGGCGCCCGCACCGCCCGCACCATGGGCATCGCCAGCCTCGGCGGCGCGACGCTGGACAACGAGGAGAACTACCTCATCAAGAAGCTGCTGACCGGCCTCGGCGTGGTGCAGGTGGAGAACCAGGCCCGGGTCTGCCACAGTGCCACCGTCGCCGGTCTCGGCACCTCCTTCGGGCGGGGCGGCGCCACCACCTTCATGCAGGACCTGCAGCACTCCGACTGCATCGTCATCCAGGGCTCCAACTTCGCCGAGGCCCACCCCGTCGGATTCCAGTGGGTCATGGAGGCCAAGGCGCGCGGCGCCCGCATCATCCACGTCGACCCCCGCTACACCCGCACCAGCGCACTCGCCGACCTGCACGTCCCGCTGCGGGCGGGCACCGACATCGCCTTCCTCGGCGGCATCATCAACCACGTCCTCACCGAGGAGAAGGACTTCCGCGAGTACGTCCTGAACTACACCAACGCGGCCACCCTGGTCGGCGAGGACTACAAGGACACCGAGGACCTCGGCGGCGTCTTCTCCGGACTCGACGAGGACGGGCACGTCTACGACCCGCACAGCTGGCAGTACGAGGGCACCGAGGTCCAGCAGCCCACCGGCGACCCCGACGAGCAGTACGAGGAGCGGACCGGCGGCTACGGCGGCTCCGAGACCCACGGCTCCGGCGGCGCCCGCACCGGCCCCTGGCCGCCCCGCGACGAGACCCTCCGACACCCGCGCTGCGTCTACCAGGTGCTCAAGCGGCACTACGCCCGCTACACCCCCGAACTCGTCGAGGAGATCTGCGGCGTCCCCAAGGAGACCTTCCTGGAGGTCTGCGAGGCGCTCACCGCGAACTCCGGGCCCGAGCGCACCAGCGCCTTCTGCTACGCCGTCGGCTGGACCCAGCACACGGTCGGCTCCCAGTACATCCGCGCCGCCAGCGTGCTCCAACTCCTGCTCGGCAACATCGGCCGCCCCGGCGGCGGCATCCAGGCCCTGCGCGGCCACGCCAGCATCCAGGGCTCCAGCGACATCCCCACCCTCTACAACCTCCTCCCCGGCTACCTGCCGATGCCGCACGCCCACGCGCACGAGACCCTCGACGACTTCATCGAGGCCAGCCGCACCAAGAAGGGCTTCTGGGCCGAGATGCGGTCCTACTTCGTCAGCCTCCTCAAGGCGTACTACGGCGAGGCGGCCACCCCCGAGAACGACTTCTGCTTCGACCACCTGCCGCGCCTGACCGGCGACCACTCCACCTACCAGACCGTCGCCGCCCAGCTCGACGGCACGTGCAAGGGCTACTTCCTGATGGGGGAGAACCCGGCCGTCGGCTCCGCCAACACCCGGCTGCAACGGCTCGGCATGGCCAACCTGGAGTGGCTGGTCGTCCGCGACTTCTCCCTCATCGAGTCCGCGACCTGGTGGAAGGACGGCCCCGAGATCGAGACCGGGGAACTGCGCACCGAGGACATCGGCACCGAGGTGTTCTTCTTCCCCGCCGCCGCGCACACCGAGAAGTCCGGCTCCTTCACCAACACCAACCGCTGGGTGCAGTGGCACCACACCGCCGTCGAACCCGAGGGCGACGCGCGCAGCGACCTGTGGTTCATGTACCACCTCGGCCGCCGCATCCGGGAGAAGCTGGCCGGCTCCACCGACCCGATGGACCGCCCGGTCCTCGACCTCGCCTGGGACTACCCGGTCACCGGCCCGCTGGAGGAGCCCGTCGCCGACGCGGTCCTCGCCGAGATCAGCGGACACGGCCCGGACGGCGGCCCCTTGAGCGCCTACACCGAACTCAAGGACGACGGCTCCACCCGCTGCGGCTGCTGGATCTACTGCGGGGTCTACGCCGACGGCGTCAACCAGGCCGCCCGCAAGAAGCCGCACACCGAACAGGACTGGGTGGCCGCCGAGTGGGCCTGGGCCTGGCCCGCCAACCGCCGCATCCTCTACAACCGCGCCTCCGCCGCCCCCGACGGCACCCCCTGGAGCGAACGCAAGAGCTATGTGTGGTGGGACGCGGAGTCCGGCACCTGGACAGGCCACGACGTGCCCGACTTCGTCCCCGACCTCGCCCCGGACCACGTGCCCGAGGACGGCGCCGAGGGCGTGGCCGCCCTGCGCGGCGACGACCCGTTCATCATGCAGGCCGACGGCAAGGGCTGGCTGTTCACCCCGGCCGGGCTCGAGGACGGGCCGCTGCCCACCCACTACGAGCCGCAGGACTCGCCCTTCCCCAACGCCCTGTACCCCACCACCCCGCGCTCGCCCGTCCGGCAGACGATGGCGCGCGAGGGCAACCGCTACCACCCGAGCGGCGACGAGCCGGGTGCCGAGGTCTTCCCGTACGTGGTCACCACGCACCGGCTCACCGAGCACTTCACCGCGGGCGGCATGAGCCGATGGTCGGGCTACCTCGCCGAACTCCAGCCGGAGTTCTTCTGCGAGATCTCCCCGCAGCTCGCCGCCGAACGCGGCCTCGAACACGGCGGCTGGGCCACCATCGTCACCGCCCGCAACGCCGTCGAGGCACGCGTCCTGGTGACCGAGCGGATCCGCCCGCTGCGGGTGCAGGGCCGCACCGTCCACCAGATCGGACTGCCCTTCCACTGGGGCCCCAACGGCGTGGTGACGGGGGACGCGGCCAACGAACTCGTCGCCATCTCCCTCGACCCCAACGCCCACATCCAGGAGGACAAGGCGCTCACCGCCGACATCCGCCCCGGCCGCCGGCCGCGCGGACCGGACCTGCCGAAACTGGTCGCCGAGTACCGGCGGCGCGCGGGCATCACCGAGCGGACCGGGACGGAGGTCAGGAAATGACGGACGTGACGGACGGGACCGGCCCCGCCGGCCCGCCGAGCACCCTCGCGAGCGGTGGCCGCGGCGTGCCGGACGGCATGGACCCGCACTCCGGTCGGGAACGCGTCGGCTTCTTCACCGACACCTCGGTGTGCATCGGCTGCAAGGCCTGCGAGGTGGCCTGCAAGGAGTGGAACGCCATCCCCGAGGACGGCATGTCCCTCACCGGGATGTCCTACGACAACACGGGCGCACTCGGCGCCTCCACCTGGCGCCATGTCGCCTTCGTCGAGCAGACCCGGCCCGCCCCCGAGGGGCGCACCGAACTCCCGCTGCTCGGCGGGCGGTCGGGGGCGGGCACGGCCTCCGGGGGCGGGGAGCCGCAGGGCGCGGGCGTGCCAGGCGGCGCCACCGCGCAGGAGACGGTGGAGGGCGGCAGCGGCGGCGACATCCGCTGGCTGATGTCCTCCGACGTGTGCAAGCACTGCACCCACGCCGCCTGCCTCGACGTCTGCCCCACCGGCGCGCTGTTCCGCACCGAGTTCGGCACCGTCGTCGTCCAGGAGGACGTCTGCAACGGCTGCGGCTACTGCGTCCCCGCCTGCCCCTACGGCGTCATCGAGCAACGCCCGGACGACGGACGGGCGTTCAAGTGCACCATGTGCTACGACCGCCTCGGCGCCGGCCAGGAACCCGCCTGCGCCAAGGCCTGCCCCACCGAGTCCATCCAGTTCGGCCCGCTGGACGAACTGCGCGCCCGCGCCGCCCTGCGCGTGGACCAACTGCACGAGGCCGGCGTCACCGAGGCCCGGCTCTACGGCGAGGACCCGGAGGACGGGGTCGGCGGCGACGGCGCCTTCTTCCTCCTCCTCGACGAACCCGAGGTGTACGGGCTGCCGCCGGACCCCGTCGTCACCACACGCGACCTCCCGGCGATGTGGAAACACGCGGGGGTGGCGGCGCTCTCCCTGCTGGGCGCGTGCGGCGCCGCCTTCGTGGCGGCGGCGGTGACCGGAAACACCGGAAGGGGCCGAGGATGACCAGCGCGGAGAGCTCCCTGCCCAGGCGGGCGGACGAGGGCGGACGGCACGGCAGGCACCGGCGCGGCGGACGCCGCAGGGGCGAGCAGCTCATGGTGCCGAAGGCCGAGTTCCAGTCGTACTACGGCCGCCCCGTCATCAAGCCGCCCTCCTGGGAGGCGCGGGACATCGCCGGGTACTTCTTCCTCGGCGGACTCGCCGGGGGCGGCTCCGTGCTCGCCGCCGGTGCACACCTCACCGGGCGGGCGAGCACGGCGAAGGCGATGAAGGTGTCCTCCCTCGCCGCCGTCTCGCTCTCGGCGGCGGCCCTCGTGCACGACCTGGGCGTGCCGAGCCGCTTCTACAACATGCTGCGCGTCGCCAAGCCGACCTCGCCGATGAGCGTCGGGTCCTGGCTGCTGGCGGCCTACGGTCCGGCGGCCGGTGCGGCCGCCGCCACCGCCGTCACCGGACGGCTGCCGAGGACGGGGGCGCTCGCGACGGGTGCCGCCGCGCTGCTCGGCCCCGCCCTCGCCTCCTACACCGCGGTCCTCGCCGCCGACACGGCCGTCCCCGCCTGGCACGGGGTCCACCGCGAACTGCCGTACCTGTTCGTGGCCTCGGCGACGGCGGCCTCGGCGGGCATGGCGCTGGCCGTGGGCCCGACCCGGGAGAACGCGCCGGCCCGCTGGGCGGCGGGCCTCGCGGCCGTCGCCGACGTGGCCGTCTCCCAGGCGGCCGAGCGGCGCCTCGGCATGGTCGCGCAGACGTGGCGGGAGGGACGGGCGGGGACGCTGCTGAAGACGGCGAAGGCCCTCACGGTCGGCGGGGCGGTGACGGCGGCCGTGCTGGGCCGCCGCTCCCGGATCGCCGCCGTCGCCGCGGGTGCCGCCCTGCTGGCCGGCTCCGCCTGCACCCGCTTCGGCGTCTTCGCCGCGGGCACCGCCTCCGCCGAGGACCCCAAGTACACGGTGGTCCCGCAACGGGAGCGCCTCGAGGCGGCGAAGGCGAAGGCGGAGACGGCGGCGACGGCGGCGGAGACGGAGAAGGGCTGACGGGAGGGGGGCGACGGCGGCGAAGACACGGCGAAGGCTGACGGGAGCCGGCGACGGCGGCGGCGAAGCGCTGATGCGCTGACGGCCCGGGCGAGGGCCTGGAGCCCACGGGTCGGGCGAGGGCCCCGAGCGGAGTCGCCCGCCCCCGCCGCCCCGTCCCCCCTACCGCCTCACCCCACCTTGCGCCCCCGCAAGGGCTCCGTGCCCGCCCCCGCGCCCTCCCGGAACCCCTGGAGGAACTCCTCCAGCACCTCCGTCGCCGGCTTCGTCGGCCGCCAGCCCAGCTCCACCCGCGCCCGTGTGCAGTCCATCAAGGGCAACCGCAGCACCGCGTCGAACAGGTGCGGGGAGGCCGGCAGCAGCCGCAGCCCCCAGGCCGCCGCCACCGCGGAGCGCACCGCCGTCCGCGGCAGCCGCACCTGCCGCCGCACCCCCAGCAGCTCCCCGAGCACCCCCGCGTCCACCGCCGGCTCCGCCGCGAGGTTGAACGCCCCCCGCACCTGCGTCCGCACCGCCAGCCGGTAGGCGTGCGCCGCGTCGTCCGTGTGCAGCGCCTGCACCCGCAGCCCCGGCACGTCCGGCAGGAACGGCAGCGTCTCCGGCTTCGCCAGCGGTCCCGGCAGGAACTTCCCGCCGAAGATCCGCCGCTGCTCGCTCGCCGACTCCCGCTTGAACAGGAACGCCGGCCGCATCCGTACCACCCGCACCTCCGGGTGCCGGTACTCGAAGGCGTCCAGCGTGCGCTCCAGGTACGCCTTCTCCCGGGTGTACGCGGCGTCCGGCCAGCCGTGCGTGGGCCAGGACTCGTCCACGGCCCGGTCCTTCGGCCCCGGCGAGTACGCGCCGACCGAGGAGGCGTGCACCAGCGCGGGCACCCCGGCCGCCGCCACCGCCTCGAAGACGCGGATGCTGCCGAGGACGTTGGTGCGCCAGGTGGTGGCCGGGTCGTGCGTCGGCTGGAACGCCCAGGCCAGATGTACGACCGCGTCCGCACCCTCGAACTCCCGCACGAGGTCGGTCTGCTCGGAGGCCAGGTCCACCGCGGACCACTGTGTGCCCGGCGGCCGCTCCTCGGGGAGGCGGCGCGCCAGACCGACGACCGACGCGATGTCCGGGTCCTCGGCGAGCAGGCGCATCACACTCGTGCCCACATTGCCGGTGGCCCCCGTGACGACGACCCTGCTGCCCGCTGTGCTGCTCACCCTCGGCTCCTCTCGCCGCTGCGACAACGAGGCGCCGGGTACCCGGCAGGCGGCGCCCCTACCGCCCGCACGGGGGAGGCCGGGTCCGGCTCAGGCGCCGGGGCGGCCGCCGAACGCGTCCACCCCGGTCAGCCGTGCCGACAGCTCCCACAGCCGGGCCGCCTGCTCCGGGTCGCGCGCCCAGTCCTTCACGCCCTTGCGTGCGCCGTCCGCGGGGGCGGGTTCGGCGATGTCGCAGTCCTCGAGGTAGACCCCGCCCCGGTCGGCGAGCATCGGCGAGGTCGCGGCCCACACCTGGGTGGCCGCGCCCTGCTCGGGGCTCTTGAAGCCCGCCGGGTCGAGCGGCCGGCCCTCCTCGTCGACCCAGCCGCGCGCGACCATCTCCTCCCTGGGCAGATGCCGCTGCAGCGGGGTGAGGATGCCGCCCGGGTGCAGGGAGAACGCCCGGACGCCGCGGTCGCGGCCGAGCCGGTCGAGGTGGACGGCGAACAGCGCGTTCGCGGTCTTCGCCTGGCCGTATGCCCCCCACTTGTCGTAGCCGGTCCGCCAGTGCGGGTCCTCCCAGCGGATCGGGGAGGCGTGGTGGCCGACGGAGGAGACGGAGACGACACGCGCCCCGCCCGGCTCCAGCGCCGGCCACAGCCGGTTCACCAGGGCGAAGTGGCCCAGGTGGTTGGTGGCGAACTGCGCCTCCCAGCCTGGGCCGACCCGGGTCTCCGGGCAGGCCATGACGGCGGCGCTGTCGATGACGAGGTCGAGGGGGCGGCCGGTCGCGAGGAACCGCTCGGCGAAGCCGCGCACGCTGTCGAGGTCCCCGAGGTCGAGCTCGTCGACCTCCACGCCGCCGATCCCTTCCAGCGCCTCGGCGGCGGCGGAGGGCCGCCGGGCCGGCACGACCACCCGGGCGCCCGCTTTCGCAAGCGCCCGGGTGGTCTCCAGGCCGAGCCCGGAGTAGCCGCCGGTCACGACGGCCAGCCTGCCCGCGAGGTCGATGCCGCGCAGGACGTCGTCCGCCGTGCTGTGCGCGCCGAAACCGCTTCCGATGCCGTGCTGTGCAGTGGTCATGCGAGCACGCTACGGACTGGAGCGCGCTCGAAGGCAAGCGCGGGCACGGCGTACGTCACTCCGCCGGGGGCGCCGGCCTGCCCAGCGGGCCGCTGCCCTCCTCCAGCGAGGTGAGCAGGTGCACAGGGTCCCGGTAGACCGTGTCCGCCCCCGCGTCCTCCAGGGAAGCCCGCGGGATGCCCCCGCACAGGACGCCCACGCAGGTGACCCCGGCGCGGGTGCCCGCCCGCATGTCCCACACCGTGTCGCCGACGAACACCGCCCGCTCGGGCGGGATGCCGACGAGGTCGAGTGCGTGGTGCACGGGCTCCGGCGCGGGCTTGCCCGCCTCCACGTCGTCCGCGCTCGCCGTCGCGCGGATCGCGTCGTCGGCGTCGATCGCCCTGCGCAGGGCGGACAGTTCGGTACCGCCGGCGGAGGTGGCGAGCACCACCGTCCAGCCGGCCGCGTCCAGCCGCTTCAGCAGCCGGCCCGCGTCCTCGAAGGCGGGCAGCCGGTCGAAGTAGGCGCCGTACAGCGCCTTGTGGGCGGCACTGAGCGCCGCGACCTCCTCGTCCTCCAGGTTGTCGCCGAGAAGGTGGGCGATCAGATCGGTGGAGCCCAGGCCGACGGAGCGGTGGATGGCGTGCATGGACACGTGGTGCCCGGCCTGCCGGAAGGCCTCCCACCAGGTGGTGACGTGCAGATGATTGGTGTCGACGAGGGTCCCGTCGACGTCGAACACGGCGGCTCGCTCCATTGATTTCCCTTCTCTCTCGTGGAGGACGGGTACCACGGGAGAGCCCGGTCCACGCCGGGCGGGGGCGCGGGGAACGTGCGCCTCCTCTGGGGCCGCGGGACCTACGGGGTGCCGCCCGCCCACTCCAGCAGCCGCTCCACCGGCCATGTCGTGATCACGCGGTCGGCCGGGACCCCGCACTCCTCCGCCCGCGCGCAGCCGTACGCCTGCCAGTCGAGCTGCCCCGGCGCGTGCGCGTCGGTGTCCACCGAGAACAGCACCCCCGCCTCCACCGCCCGCCGCAGCAGCCGCCGGGGCGGGTCGAGGCGCTCGGGGCGGCTGTTGATCTCCACGGCCGTCCCCGACTCCGCGCACGCCGCGAACACCTCGTCCGCGTCGAAACGCGACTCCGGCCGTTCCCTGCCGGCCACCAGGCGGCCCGTGCAGTGCCCGAGCACGTCGGCGTGCGGATTGCGCACGGCGGCCACCATCCGCCGGGTCATCGGCCGCTCCTCCATCCGCAGTTTGGAGTGCACGGAGACGACGACCACGTCGAGCCGCTCCAGCAGTTCCGGCTCCTGGTCTAGCGAGCCGTCGTCGAGGATGTCGCACTCGATGCCGGTGAGCAGCCGGAACGGCGCCCACCGCTCATTCAGCTCCGCCACCACGTCGAGCTGTTCGCGCAGCCGGTCCGGGGACAGACCCCGGGCCACCGTGAGCCGGGGGGAGTGGTCGGTCAGCACCGCCCACTCGTGTCCCAGCCGTGCCGCGGTGCGCCCCATCTCCTCGACGGTGCTGCCGCCGTCGGACCAGTCGGAGTGCAGATGGCAGTCACCGCGCAGCCGCGCCCGCAGCTCCTCACCTCCTTGCACCAGCGGCCCGCCGACCTCGGCCTCCAGCTTCTCCAGATAGCCCGGCGTGCCGCCGTCCAGCGCCTCGCGCACCACCTGCGCGGTCTTCGGGCCGATGCCCTTGAGCCGCTCCAGCGAGCCCGTGCGGGCCCGCTCGGCCACGTCCCGCGCGGAGAGCGGGGCGAGGACGCCGGCCGCGGTGCGGAACGCGCGGACACGGTAGGTCGGCGCCTGGCTCCGCTCCAGCAGGAACGCGATCCGGTCCAGTGCCTCCAGCGGGTCCATCGGTGCCTCCTCGCCTGCCGGGCCGTCCTCGCCACCCTCGCTCACGGGGTGCCCCTCCGCACGGCGCTCACCCCTGCCGGACCGCGCCCGCCCCGGCCCCTGCCGGGTTTGCCCGTACCCCGCCCGGGTACTGCGAGCAGTCCCCGAACACCCCGAACCGCCCGTGAGGAACACCCGCACCACGAAGGAGACCCCCATGACCGCGTCCGGCGCCTCCCCGGCAGCAGCGGCCCGCGTGGCCCTCGTCACCGGTTCGGACTCGGGGATCGGCCGCGCCACCGCCGTACGCCTCGCCGAGGCGGGGCTCGACGTGGGCATCACCTGGCACCGCGACGAGAAGGGCGCCGAGGACACCGCCGAGGAGGTCCGCGCGCTGGGCCGCCGCGCCGAGACGGCCCGCCTCGACCTGACCCGGCTGCCGGAGGCCGCCGACGTCGTCGACGACCTCGCCGACCGCCTCGGCCGCCTCGACGTCCTGGTGAACAACGCGGGCACCGGAACCGCCACCCCCTTCGTCGACCTCGCCCTCGAGGACGTCCGCGAGGTCCTCGAGGTGGACCTGCTCGGCCCGTTCCTGTGCGGGCAGCGGGCCGCCCGCCGGATGATCGCGCAGGGCGAGGGCGGCCGCATCGTCAACGTGACCTCCGTGCACGAGCACACGCCCCGCGTCGGCGCCGCGCCCTACTGCGCCGCCAAGGGCGGCCTCGGACTGCTCACCCAGGTCATGGCGCTGGAACTCGCCGAGCACGGCATCACCGTCAACGCGGTGGCGCCCGGCGAGATCGCCACCCCCATGACCGGGCAGGAGGACACCGACCCGCACACCGAGCGACGGCCCGGCATCCCGCTCGGCCGGCCGGGCGACGCCCGGGAGATCGCCGCCGTCATCGCCTTCCTCGCGAGCCCCGACGCGTCCTACGTCACCGGCTCCTCCTGGGCGGCCGACGGCGGCATGCTCCGCATGGGCCCGATGGCCGGTTCCCACCTGGACGCCGACGACTGGCGCCGGCCCTGAGCCCGCGCGCGGCGATGAGACTGCGCACCGCCTCCTGCGAGGGCCCCGGCTACACCCGCGTCCGGTGCGGTCGCGGCTTCCGCTACCTGGACTGCCGCGGCGAACGCCTCGGCGACGCGGAGGCCCTCGCCCGCATCCGCGCCCTGGTCATCCCGCCCGCCTGGCGCGAGGTGTGGATCTGCCCCTGGCCCAACGGCCACCTCCAGGCGGTCGGCACCGACGACGCCGGACGCCGCCAGTACCTGTACCACGAGGAGTTCCGGGCCCGGCAGGACGAGGCCAAGCACGCGCACGTCCGCGAGGTCGCCCGCGCCCTGCCCGAGCTGCGCGCGCACGTCCACGAGGACCTGCGCGCCCGCGGACTGACCCGCCCCCGGGTCACCGCCTGTGCCGTGCGCCTGCTCGACCTGGGGTTCTTCCGCATCGGCAGCGACAGCCACACCCGCAGGAGCGACACCTACGGCCGCACCACCATGCTCCGCGAGCACGTCACCTGCGGCCGGGGCGAGATCGCCTTCAACTTCCCCGCCAAGTCGGGAGTGCGCATGGTGCGGGCACTGGTCGACGAGGACGCCGAGAGGGTCGTACGGTCCCTGCTGCGCCGGCCGCACGGCGGGGACCGGCTGCTGGCCTACCGGGACGGCCGGACCTGGCACGAGCTGCGCGGAGCCGATCTGAACGAGGCGCTGCGCGCCCTCTCCGGCACCGACGTCACCGCCAAGGACTTCCGCACCTGGCACGCCACGGTGCCGGCGGCCGTCGCGGTGTCCGTGACCGCCGAGGCGGGCCGTGA
This sequence comes from Streptomyces griseoaurantiacus, assembly GCA_014656015.1. GTDB lineage: Bacteria > Actinomycetota > Actinomycetes > Streptomycetales > Streptomycetaceae > Streptomyces > Streptomyces griseoaurantiacus. The sequence goes on from BNBP01000055.1 coordinate 30,241, forward strand.
GTCCGGGACCGCCCGCAAGCGGCAGATGACCCGGGCGGTCAAGGAGGTCAGCCGCTACCTGGGGAACACCCCGGCCGTGTGCCGCTCCTCCTACATCGACCCGAAGGTCTTCGAGATGTTCGAGCAGGGGCACACCGTCGCGCCCGCGCTGAGCCGGCTCGGCGAGCACGGCGACTTCGGGCGGCCCGCCACGCAGGGAGCGGTGGAGGCCGCCGTCCTTGACCTGCTCGACGGCTGAACACTCACTACCCTCGAAGACATGACCGAGAGTGCGAGCCCTCACATTTCCTGGCCCCGGATCCTGGTGCTGGGGGTCCAGCCGGGCACGCCGCCCTTCCGTATCGTGCAGATCGACGGCGAGGTCGTCGGTGAGGCCGTGGGCCCCATCGACGTCCTCACGGTCGCCGCGGCGGCCGGCATCTCCGTGCACGACCTCGACGACCCCGAGGTGGTCCGCTGGGTCGGCGGCGACAAGTTCACCTGGACGGTGCGCACACGGTAACCGCCGACGCCCGGAGGGTCAGCCGGCCGGCTTCGGGCGGGGCCTGCGGGCGTGCACCGCGCGGCCCATGCGGCGGCCCAGCAGCAGATGGCCGATCAGCGCGCCGGACGTGTTCAGGATGACGTCGTCGATGTCGAAGGCCCGGCCGGTGATCAGCGCGCCCTGCACGAGCTCAACGGCCAGCATCACCAGCGCGGTCACCAGGCAGACCCGCAGCAGGCCGCGGGTGCCGGGGGAGAGCACCGGGAGCAGGAGGCCGAACGGCACGCCGAGCAGGACGTTCCCCCCGATCTGCTTCACGGCGTCGCGCAGGCCCGGCTGCTCGAGGTAGGCGCGCAGGGAGCGGCCCGGGTGCAGATTGCTGTGCGTCAGCGAGACGGAGGCGGGGGAGGGCTCCAGGGTCAGCCGGGCCAGGACGGCGGCGAAGGCGACCATCGCGGTGAAGGCGAGGAGCATCGCGAGCAACCGGAGGGGGAGGGGCAGCGGACGCGGACTCAGGTCCCGGGGGGCGGCGTCCCGGCCCCGGGGCGCGCGGCGCCGGGGTGTGCGGCGCCGGGGTGTGCGTTCCCGGGGTGTGCGGTCCCCGGGCGCCCGGTCCCGGGGCGCGGACGCCGGCTTCCTCGTCAGGCGCCGGGTGCGGGTGGCGTGTCGTAGGCGCTGCGCCATGGTCGTCATTGAGATGCCGTCCCCTCTGCGGTCAACTGCCGCGCTTTCCGGGCCGGTTACCCGGGGTTGGAAGGGTGATGCGGGGGCCGCGCGGCCACTTCCGGCCGTCGGCGGCGCCCCGCCCCCGGTCACTTCCCGTACGTCACGCCGACGTCCTCGAAGCCCAGGGAGTGCAGCAGGCCGTCGAGCATGGCGGTGGTGTTCTCCTCGGCGCGGTCGGTCAGTTCGCTCTCCTTCGCGGCCTCGCCGATGTGCTTGACCGCCAGCTTCTGCACCGCGCGCTCGCTGTTGGGATTGTCGGAGAACAGGTCGCCGAGCCGGTCGAGCAGGCCCCGCTGCTTGGAGACGGCGTACGAGCGGTCGGGGTCGAGGGACGGCTTGCCGAGGGCGGCGTGCGGCAGCCGCAGCGTCGCGGAGGTGCGGTCCTCGTCGACCTTCACATCACCCTCGCCGAGGCGCCCGAGATCGACGTAGGCGTCGACGGTGCCGGCGCCCACGTACAGCGTGCGGCTGCCGCGGACCGCGTCGGGCAGGAATTTCGCGTCCTTCTCCAGGTCCACGACGACCTGGAAGTTGCCGGACGCGGCCTCGTACCGGCTGAGGTCCTGGATGGACTTGAGCAGGGCGGGGCCGGAGCGGTCGTGGGTCTCCTCGCCGAACAGGTCCCGCAGCCCGGGCAGCACGGCCAGCCGCAGTCCGGCGAAGAGCACGGCGAGCACGGCGACCACGGCGATCAGCGCCCTGGCCCAGCCGGGCATCCGGCGGGCAGGGGCCCGGGCGGGGGAGCGTTCGGAGGTTTCCTTGCTGGACGTCGTCATGTCGACTGTCCTCCCTTCCCCTGCCGGATGCCCGCCAAATGCCTTGGCACAACGCCCGGTTGCGGATCGTCGGGAGGAGCCCCGGCGCATCCGGCCCCAGGAACGGCCGGAGGTCCGGCCTCAGGAACGGCCGGAGGCCGCCCCCGGGGACCCGAGGGCCTCCGCCATGCCGGCGCGCGGCGGCAGCACCTCGGCGACGCCGGTGATCCGCAGCACCCGCAGCGTCAGCGGGTGCGTGCACACCAGGTGGATCCGTCCGCCATGGTCGAGGACCCGCGACCGGGCGCGGGTGAGCAGCCGCAGCCCGGAGCAGTCGAAGAAGTCCACCTGCCGCAGGTCGATCACGATCCGCGGGGCGGGCCGCTGCGTCACGGCGTCGAGCAGCGGCGTCAGTTCGACGGCCGCCGCGATGTCGATGTCACCGCGGAACTCGAGCACCGTGTATCCGTGTTCCGTGCGGACACGGAGATGCTGGCTCAACGGCGGGGGGTCCTGCTGCACGACGACATCTCCTTCTGGCTGCTCCTGCCCCGCTCTGCAAGTTACCCCGAAGGAGTGAAGTCCAGCATGTTCGATTGACATATGTCGGCCATTTAGCAAGGGAGTTGGCGGGTATCGACGGGGTAGCCGCATCGGGAGGCAGGGCGGACGGCGCGGAGCCCACGCCCGATCCCGTACGGAGGAGACATGGGACAGGTAGTGGCAGGCGTCGTCGTCCTCGACTGCGCCGAACCCGAGAAACTCGCGGCGTTCTACAAGGAGTTCCTGGACGGCGAGGAGAGCGACGCGAGCGCGAACCGGGTCGAGGTGCGCGCCGCCGACGGACTGCGGCTGGCGTTCCGCCGGGACGCCAACGCCACCCCGCCGAGCTGGCCGCGTCCGGAGAACTCCCTCCAGGTCCACCTCGACTTCCTGGTCGAGGACCTGGACGAGGCGGAGCGCCGGGTCGTCGCCCTCGGCGGACGCCCGCTGGAGACCAGGGACGCGCCGGGCCCCTACGAGGAGCGCGGCTACTCCGACCCGGCCGGCCACTCCTTCACCCTGCGCCGCACACCGGACCCCGCGCCGAAGCAGGGCTGAGGAGCGCGCCACGCGCGAGGGGGCGGTTCCGCACCGGAACCGCCCCCTCGCGCGCTCGGTACGTCAGTCCCGGCCGCTCTTCTCCGCCGTCGGCCACACGCCCGTGGAGCGCTCGATCGCCTTCGCACCGGCGCGGTCCGCCGCGCTGCGCACCACCGCGAAGATGGCTCCCTGCACCGCCGCGGCGAGCAGCACCTCGCCCCAGCCGCGGTCCCGGTCCAGCGCGTCGGGCGCGTCGTCCTCGTCCCGGAAGGCCTTCCAGGCGAGCTGGAAGGCCTTCCCGGCCAGCGCACCGCTCACCCAGCCGAGCGCGAAGCCGACGGGCTTGTAGGCGAGCGACAACTGCTGCTTCTTCTTTTTCGCCATGTACTTCTCCTTGATCGGAAAACGGGGTGGTCTCAGGCCCCGGCCGCGGGGACCGCCGGCACTTCCTCGCCCGCGGGCACCGGCCCGGGAGGCGTGCCCTCCCCGAACGGACGGCCGCCCAGCCGCTCACGGTCGTGCGGGGTGTGCCAGCCGTCCAGGTCGGGGCCGAGCGGCACGATGCCGGTCGGGTTGATGCCGGTGTGCACCTGGTAGTAGTGCCGCTTGATGTGGTCGAAGTCGACCGTGTCGCCGAACCCGGGGGTCTGGAACAGATCCCGCGCGTACGCCCACAGCACCGCGTTCTCGGCCAGCTTCCAGCGGTTGCACTTGAAGTGGCCGTGGTACACGGGGTCGAAACGGACCAGTGTGGTGAAGAGCCGGATGTCCGCCTCGGTGATCGTGTCCCCGACGAGGTACCGCTGCCCCGCCAGCCGGTCGGCAAGCCGCTCCAGGCGCCGGAACACCCCGGCGCACGCCTCCTCGTACTCCGCCTGGCCGGTCGCGAAGCCCGCGCGGTACACACCGTTGTTCACGTCCCGGTAGACGCCCTCCATCACCTCGTCGATCTCCTCCCGCAGCGGCTCCGGGTACAGGTCCGGGGCCCCGGGACGGTGCAGGGCCGTCCACTCGGTGGCGAGGTCGAGGGTGAGCTGCTGGTAGTCGTTGGTGACCAGCTTGCCGCTGGGCACGTCCACCACCGCCGGGACGCTGACGCCGCCCGGATGACCCGGCTCGCGGGCCTCGTACGCCTGTGCGAGGTGGCTGATCCCCAGTACCGGGTCGCGGCCGTCGGGATCGAGGGTGAAGCGCCAGCTCCGGTCGTCCTGGAGGGGGTCGGCGACCGCGAGCGACAGGGCGCCCTCGAGGCCCAGCAGCCGGCGCGAGACCAGCGCGCGGCTCGCCCACGGGCAGGCGCGGCTGACCACCAGGCGATAGCGGCCCGCCTCCACCGGCCATCCCTCCCGCCCGTCGGCCGTGATCCGGTCACTGAAGTGACTGCGGGACCGCTTGAACGGCTTGTGCCCGTAGGCGCGGTTGCCCTCGCCCTCACCCATGCCGTGCTCCCTCCTGCGGCGCGCCCACCGGGGCCCGTCCGCGATGCGTACCGGTACGAGTGCCCTGGCCGACACTGTCCGATTCCCGCCCGGCGCCCCGGTGTGAGACGCCCGCGCACGGGCATTCGGCCACCGTGACAGGGACATCCTCGGACCGTAGGACACGGATCACCGTCTGGGTGGCACTCGCCGCCAATCTTCTGATCGCGGCGGCCAAGGCCGTCGGGGGACTCGTGGCGCACTCCCCTGCGCTGCTCTCGGAGGCCGCGCACTCCGTCGCCGACACGCTGAACGAGGTCTTCCTCCTGGCCGCGCTGCGCCGCAGTCGCCGCCCCGCCGACCGGGAGCACCCCTTCGGCTACGGCAAGGAGCGGTTCTTCTGGTCGCTGCTCGCCGCCGTCGGCATCTTCGTCATGGGCGGCTGCTTCTCCTTCTTCCAGGGCTACGAGGCGCTGCGGAGCGGGGCGGAGGAGACCACGCGGGGCTATGTGACCGGCCTGGTCGTCCTCGCCCTCGCCTTCCTGTTCGAAGGCGCCTCGCTGCTGCGGGCCGTGCACCAGGTGCGCAAGGAGGGCGGCTTCAGCCGGGAGAAGCTGAAGGACCCGGCGCTGCGCACGGTCGTCGCCGAGGACGGCACCGCCGTGCTCGGCGTGACCCTGGCGATGATCGGCATGGCGCTGCACATGGTGACCGGCCAGGTGGCGTACGAGGCCTCGGCCTCCCTCGCCATCGGCGCCCTGCTGGTGTACGTCGCCTACCGGCTCGGCCGCGAGGCCCGCGAGCAGCTCATCGGACAGGCGGCCGACCCCGGGCAGAGCGACCGGATCAAGGAACTGCTGGCCGTGCAGCCCGAGATCGACAGCGTGGAGTCGCTGCTGACCATGCAGATGGGCCCCGACGCCACCCTGGTGGCGGCCCGCGTCGACCTGGTGCCCGGCATGGACAGCGAGGAGGTCGAGGAGGCCGCGGTCCGCATCAAGGGCGAGATCGCCCGGTTGGCCCCGGAGGCGGCCGGCCGGATCTACCTCGACGTCACGGACGCGGCCATGCATGCCGCCGAACGCCGCCGCGGCCGGGCAGCCGAAAGCCCCGCCGCGACGGGGGAGCGCGGCGGGGCCTGACCTACGCGTGCCCGGCCCTGCCCGGGCCATGCGTTCCCCGTACGGAAACATCGCGAGATTCTTCCGGACGGGAGGGGAACCCCGGGACGACGGAGCCCGGACCCGGCGCTTTTGGTGCGGCGGCAGCGCTCAGACCAGCCGGCCGCTGGGGTGCGCGTAGCGCTCGATCAGGGCGCTGCGGGTCATCTCCAGTCGGTGGGCGAGGATGGTGCCGACGGTGCGGGTCAGGGCGAGTTCCAGGGAGGGGTCCCGCTCCCCGAGGGCGGCCACCACCGAGGCGTCGAACTCGTACGCCCGTACGGGACTGAAGGCCTCGGCACCGAAGTCCCACCGGTGCGGAGGGAACAGCCAGGACCAGCCCAGCAGGTCACCGGGCCCGAGCGTGGCCACGGAGATGCGCCGCTCGGCGAGGACGTACTGGTAGAGCGAGACCGTGCCGGAGCGCAGGACCCAGAACCGGTCGGCGACCCCACCGGCCTCGAAGATCCTGGTGTCCTCGGCGAACGCGACCTCGCGCGCCACGGACAGCAGCAGCGCGCGGTGCTCCGGGGAAAGGGCGTGCAGCACCCGGGGCGGAGCGGACATCACGACCTCCGTCACGCAGACAGAACCCCGTCCCCTCCATTGCACACCCGCGCCCGGCGTGGGGCGCGCGGAGCGGCCGGTGCGCCGCTCATCCGCGCTTGAGGGCGACCCCTCCGAAGACGTCCGTCGGCTCCGTCGCGGCGCCCGGCTCGGGCCGCCACAGCGGGCACGAGACGATCCCCGGCTCCAGCAGCTCCAGCCCCTCGTAGAACGCGGCGATCTGCGCGGGGCTGCGCAGCACGTACGGCACCGCACCGGTGTCGTCGTAGCCCTGCTGGGCCTCCTGCAGTGCCGCGTCCGTGTCGGTGCTGTCGTAGTGCACGAAGTAGCTGCCGGGGCAGAGCGCCGCCTGCAGCCGGCGCACGATCGACTTGGCCTCCTCGTAGTCCTGGACGTGTCCGAGGATGCCCATGAGCATCAGCGCGACCGGCTTGTCGAAGTCGAGGATCTTGCCCGCCCGCTCCAGGATGCGCTCCGGCTCGTGCAGATCCGCGTCGATGTAGTCGGTGACGCCCTCGGGCGTGCTGGTGAGCAGCGCCTGCGCGTGGCGCAGCACCAGCGGGTCGTTGTCGACGTAGACGATCCGTGACTCGGGGGCCGTGCGCTGTGCCACCTGGTGGGTGTTGTCGTACGTCGGCAGCCCGGTGCCGACGTCGAGGAACTGGCGGACGCCGAGTTCGCCGGCCACGTGGGTCACCGTGCGGATCAGGTACTGACGGGAGGCGCGGGCCATCGTCTCGATGTTGGGGGCGGTCTCCCGGTAGGCGTCGCCCGCGATCCGGTCGACCTCGTAGTTGTCCTTGCCGCCCATCCAGTAATTCCAGATGCGGGCCGAGTGCGGCACCGTGGTGTCGATCTTGGACCATGCCTCCGGGTCGGGGATCGGGCCGTCCGTCATGGGGGTCTCCTGCCGTGCGTCTCGGGTACGTTTCTCAACTTACCGTCAACAGCCTTGCGGTACAGGTGTGTTGACCATGCGGGGGGCGGGGCCGGATCCCGTCCGGCGCCCGGCCCCCGCGAGGTGAACAGGGGCTACGCGACCAGGAAGTCGGCCCGTCCGGACTTGGCGCCCTCGAGGAAGACGATCATCTCCTCCCGGGAGTAGACCAGCGCGGGTCCCTCCGGGTCCCTGGACTGACGGAAGGCGACGCTGCCGTCGGGCAGCCGCTTCGCCTCGACGCAACTGCCGCCGTTCGTACCGCTCCAGGGCTTCTCCCAGCCCTCGGTGCCCAGTTCGCCGGCCGGCATGCCGCTGTAGACGGAACCCTCGGTTGCCATGATCACAACTCCTTACGCAGTTCGGCCAGGATGCTCCTGGTGCGGCGGACCGGCTCCGCCTGCACGGCCATCCGGTCCAGTACCTCTAGGTAGCTGACGACGTCGGAGGGCCGGTCCACGTACGAGGCACCGGCGAGGCTCTCCGTGTAGACGACGTCGGGGAGTTCGGAGAAGCCGAAACGGAAGTGGTGGAAGGGGCCGAAGGCGCCCGGGTGGGCGCCCACTCCGAACCGCATGATCTGGACGCGGACCCTCGGCCGGTCCAGGGCCTCGTCGAGCCGGTCCAGTTGCGCGCGCATCACGTCCGCTCCGCCGACCGGGCGGCGCAGCACCGTCTCGTCCAGGATCGCCCACAGGATCGGCGACTTGGGCCGGTCGAGCAGGTCCTGCCGTCTGACGCGCAGATCGACGCGGCGCGCGATCGCCTCCTCGGAATCGTTGGGGAACCCGGTGCGCAGCAGCGCGGTGGCGTAGTCGTACGTCTGCAACAGGCCGGGCACGTAGTGGGGCTCGTACATGCGGATGACGCTGGCCTCGCTCTCCAGGCTGACGTAGGCCCTGAACCAGTCCGGCAGTACGTCGCGGTAGCCGTACCACCAGCCGGGCTTGTTGGCCTCCCTCGCCATGGTGACGAAGTCCTCGACCTCCTTCGCCGGGACCCCGTAGGCGCGCAGGAGTTCCTTGACGTAGGGGATGCGCAGTCCGACCTCGGCCTTCTCCATCCGGCGCACCGTCAGCGGCGTGACCTCGATGATCCTGGCCGCCTCGTCGAAGGAGAGTCCGGCGCGGTCGCGCAGGTGCCGCAGCCGCTTGCCGAGGACCATCCGCAGGACGGTGGGCGCGCTGCCGGCGGGGCGGTTGTCACTCACGCCTGCCTCCCCGGAACGGCCGTCACCGCGTGCAGTGTGGCACGCGGCGCGGAGGAGGGACAGAGTGATGCCGATAGATCTGAAATTATCAGAACGCAGGTTGCGTACTGAGCTCGTACGCCACCATAGTGACCGAGTGACCTGCCGCACACCGCGTGTGCGGAAGGCTCAACGGCGCCCGTTTCCCGCGGCTCTGACGTGCCGTCGGGGACCGGTGCGGCGCACGCGACCGTGAGGCGAGACCTGGATGGCCACCGTGACCGACGGACAACCGAGGAGCTCGGCCCGGACCTCCGCGGCGGCCGGCGAACAGCCGGCCCCCGCACCGGGAGCGCCCGACCGCGCCCGCGCCTTATTCGTGCCACGCGCGGGCGCACCGCGCGAGGCCCCCGACGGCGGCCCGGAGAAGCCCCGGCAACGGCGGCCCCTGCCGCCCCCGGCCCTGCCGGACGCGGCCGCCGCCCCGCTACGCGCCTCCGCCGCGTCGCCCCCCGTGAAACCCATGGCCCCCACGCGGCCGCACCCGCCCGGCGACAGCCCGCTGCGCTTCACGGTCCCCGCCCACGCCTCCCGTGCCGCGCAGGTACGCCGCAGGGTGACCGAACACCTCGCCCGGCTCGCCCTGCCCGAGGACCTGAGCGACTCCGTGGTCCTCGCCACCGATGAGCTCTTCGCCAACGCCGTCACCCACACGGGTATCCGCGTCCACGACACCGTCACCCTCACGGTGGAACTGATCCGCGGCGCCGTACGCGTCATGGTCGCCGACCCCTCGCCCGTGCCGCCCCTGCCGCGCACGGTCGACGACGGCGCCGAGTCCGGGCGGGGCCTGGCCATCGTCAGTGTGCTCGCCGACGCGTGGGGCATCGCCCCGGCCGAGCCGGGGAAGCCCGGCAAACGGGTCTGGTTCACCCTCGCGCGCCCCACCGCGCCGGAGGGGACGCCATGACCAGTGCCGTGGCCTGGGCGCTCCCGGCGGCGACGGCCGCCGCGGGACGCGAGCTCCTGCGCCGTGCGGCGGAGGAGCGGGACCTGATGCGCCGGGCCCAGGGCGACCCCGGCGCCCTCGCCCGGCACCGGCTCGCCCGCTGCCGCGCCGAGAACACCGAGGCACTGCGGACGATCGTCGACCGGCACGGCTGGCCCACCGGGCGACTGGTCGGCGAACCCGCCTCGACCGCGGCCCTGATGATCCTGCTGCACGCCCCCGACCTGGCCTTCCAGCTCCGCTGCCGCGACCTGGTCGCCGAGGCCGCCGCCGACGGCCACTGCCCCGCCGTGCACCTCGCCTACATCGCCGACCACTGCGCGGTGGCCCGGGGCGAACCGCAGTTCTACGGGACCCGCGTCAACCCCGTGACGCTGCGGCCGTACCCGGTGCGCTGCCCCGAGACCGTCGACGAGCGCCGCACGGACGTGGGGCTCGCCCCGCTGGAACAGCAGATGGCGGCGCTCCGCCGGGGGGCGTAGCACCGCCGTCCGCGTGGCGACCGGAGAGTCAGTGGCCTCCGTCGCGCTCCAGCACGAACACCGGGATCTCCCGGTCCGTCTTCTTCTGGTAGTCGGCGTACGCGGGATACGCGGCGACCGCGCGCTCCCACCACTCGGCCTTCTCCTCGCCCGTGAGCTCCCGGGCCGTCATGTCCTGCCGGACCGGGCCGTCCTGCAGCGTCACACGGGGGTCCGCGAGGACGTTGTGGTACCAGACGGGATGCTTGGGGGCACCGCCGAGGGAGGCGACGACGGCGTAGCGGCCCTCGTGCTCCACGCGCATCAGCGGGGTCTTGCGGAGCTTGCCGCTGCGGGCGCCGCGGGTGGTCAGGATGATGACGGGCAGGCCCGTGTCCCCGAGCGTCGTGCCCTCGGTACCGCCGGAGCTCTCGTACAACTCGACCTGTTCGCGCACCCACTGCGTCGGACTGGGCTCGTACTCACCCTCAAGAGGCATGGGTCTCCGTTCCTCGTAGGTGTCACGATTCAACATGATCGCGGACGTGGTTGTTCCGCCCGCCACGCGGAGCGGCGGGGCCGGCCCCGGGGCACCGCCGGACGTGCGGGGCCACCGCGCGGGCGAGCGCGGCCATGCCGGCGTCGTTCGGGTGCAGACCGTCCCCGCTGTCGTACGCGGGGTGCAGCCGCCCCGTGTCCCGCGGGTCCCGCAGGGCCGTGTCCACGTCGGCCACGGCGTCGAACACCCCGCCCGCCCGCAGCCGTCCGTTCACCTCCCGGCGTACCGCGTCCCGTGCCCGGTCCAGCTCACGCGTCGGCGGCAGGGTGCAGCCCACCACCCGTATCCGGGCCGCCCGGGCCGCCCGTGCCAACTGCCGGTACCCCTCCAGCAGCTCCTCGGCCGTCACCGCCGTGCCCTCCGGTTCCCGCCCGCCGAGCAGGTCGTTGACGCCGAGGAGGACGACCGCCGTGCGCACGCCCGGCTGCCCGAGCACGTCCCGCCCGAACCGCCGCACCCCCGCCGGGTCGGTCCAGTCGGAGAGCAGCCGGTTGCCCCCGATCCCGGCGTTGACGACCGCGAGCCCGTCCGGACGCAGCAGGTCTGGCCAGCGCCGGTTGGCGTCGACGGTGGAGTGCGCGCCGTCCGTGATCGAGTCGCCGAAGGCCACCAGGGTCCCCTCCGCCCCGGCGGGGACGACGGTCAGCCCGGCCAGCACGTACCAGGAGCGCAACCCCGGCTCGGTGAACCCGTCGAGCCCGGGCGCGAGGGTGAGATCGCCGGAGCGCGGCGGTGAGAGGTGCGTGGTGGCGAAGGCGTCCCGGTGGTGGGTCGTGGGCCCGGTGGCGTCCGGCAGATACAGGCTCACCGTCAGGTCCCGGCCGCCTTCCACCTCGACGGGCAGCACGTCGGTGAGCACTTCCCGGCCAGGGCCGAGCATCGCCTTCGGCGACCCGCCGACGGTGACGGGCCTCGGCCGGGCCCCCTCCACCGCCACGGAGAGCGCGCCCACGGTCAGTTCCCCGGTGCCGTACAGATGGGACAGCCGCAGCCGCGCCCGGCTCCCCGAGGCGGTGGGGCGGACGACCATGCGCAGGGTCTGATCGCGGAAGGACCGCCCGAAGGGCATCGGGGCGGCCCCCCACACGGCGACGGTCCGGGCGGTGCTGCTCATGACCCGGGACTACCCGGTATCGGCGGGTGAACGCGTCCGCCCGTTCGGCCCGCGCACCCGCCCGCCGTACGCCCCCTCACCCGTGCGGCTTCGGCCAGTTCCCGCCGGCCGGGTGGTCTGGCCGAACTTTCCGGTGACCTGATGGTCGCCTCAGGCATCCAATGAACGGGCGTCCCCCCGACGCACGGCAAGGGCGAGTCTTCGCATGCGAGGTTCCTTCATGACGCACTCCACTGCCCACGAGGCAGCACCCCTCGACGCTTCCCAGGACGTACGGGTCCGCTTCCCCCAGGACCGCACGTGCCCCTACCATCCGCCCGCCGGCTACGCCCCCCTGCGCGAGCAGCGGCCGCTGGCCCGCGTCACCCTCTACGACGGCCGCCCCGTCTGGCTGGTCACCGGCCACGCCACCGCGCGGGCCCTGCTCGCCGACCCCCGGCTCTCCGCCGACCGCACCCGGCCCGACTTCCCGATGCTCAACGCGCGCATCGCGACCGTCCGCCGCAGGCGCCGCTTCCCGCTCCTCGGCGTGGACGACCCCGAACACCGCACCCAGCGCCGCATGCTCCTCGCGCACTTCACCCTCAAACGGGCCACCGCGCTGCGCCCGCGCATCCAGGAGACCGTCGACCGGCTGCTCGACCGCATGGCGGCGGCCGGATCCCCCGTCGACCTGGTGAGCGCCTACGCGCTACCACTGCCCTCGACCGTGATCTGCGCCCTGCTCGGCGTCCCCTACGCCGATCACGAGTTCTTCGAGGAGCAGTCCCGCAGACTGCTGCGCGGCCCCGCCGCGGCCGACGTCGAGGACGCCCGCGACCGGCTCGACGCCTACCTCGGCGCGCTCATCGACCGCAAGCGCGAGGAACCGGGCGAGGGCATCCTCGACGAACTCGTCGCCGAGCGGCTGGAGAGCGGCGAGATCGACCGGGAGGACCTCGTCTCGCTGTCGGTGCTGCTGCTCATCGCCGGGCACGAGACGACCGCCAACATGCTCTCCCTCGGGACGTTCACCCTGCTGCGGAACCCCGCCCGCCTGGCCGAGCTGCGCGCCGACCCCGGGCTCGTCCCCGCGGCCGTCGAGGAACTGCTGCGCTTCCTGTCCATCGTCGACGGGCTCACCCGGGTCGCCACCGAGGACGTCGAGGCCGCGGGGGAGACGATCCGGGCCGGCGAGGGCGTGGTGTTCTCCAACGCCGTCGTCAACCGGGACGCGGACGCCTTCCCCGGCGGCGACTCCCTCGACTGGCACCGCTCGGCCCGCGGCCACCTCGCCTTCGGTTTCGGCATCCATCAGTGCCTCGGGCAGAACCTCGCCCGCGCCGAACTGGAGATCGCCCTGCGCTCGCTCCTGGAGAGGTTCCCCGGGCTGCGGCTCGCCGCGCCCCTGGAGGAGATCCCGCACAAGCCGGGAGACACCATCCAGGGGATGGTCGAACTCCCCGTGGCCTGGTGAGGAGGCACCCATGACGAACGAGGGCACGCTGCACGTCAGCATCGACCACGACGTGTGCATCGGCGCCGGCCAGTGCGCGCTGACCGCGCCCCGCGTCTTCACCCAGGACGACGAGGGCTACGGCACCGTGCTGCCCGGCCGACGCGACGGCGGCGGCGACCCCCTGGTCCGGGAGGCCGCCCGGGCCTGCCCGGTCGGCGCCGTGGCGGTGCGCGGCGTCCCGGGCGGCGACGCGGGGTGAGCCGCGGCTGAGCGGATGAGTAGGGTTCCCGGGTGACTGCACAGGCCGCCGGCCCCGGGAAGCCCTTCCTCTACGTCGTCGTGTGCGCCGCCGGAGTCGCCTCCGGCGTGACGGAGCTCATCGCCGCGGCGCAGGAGCGCGACTGGGAGGTCGGCGTCCTCGCGACCCCCCTCGCCCTGGGCTTCTTCGACACCGCCGCCGTCGAGGCGCGCACCGGACGCGTGATCCGGTCCGCCTGGCGGCTGCCGGGCGAACCGCGCCCCTTCCCGCCGCCGGACGCCGTGGCCGTCGCCCCGGCCACCTTCAACACGCTCAACAAATGGGCGGCCGGCATCTCCGACACCCTCGCCCTCGGCACGCTCAACGAGGCGTACGGGCTCGGCGTCCCCATCGGTGTGCTGCCCTGCGTGGGCGAGGCGCTGGCCGCCCACCCCGCCTACGCGGCAAGCCTGCGGCGGCTGCGCGGGATGGGGGTGCGGTTCGCCGACCCGTACGGCGCGACCGGCGGCACGGACCGGCCGGTCTTCGGCTGGGAAGGAGTGCTGGACCTGCTCCCGCAGCCGCCCGGGCGGGGGAGCACGGGAAGAAGCGGGTGAGAAGAGCGTGCGCACGGTCACAGGCGCACTCCTCGGGTCCACTTCGCGAGGACACCGGCGCCTTTTCGCGAAACGTTCCGGTGACGTTCCGCCGACTCCCTGAATTCCTGTCGACAAGGCACGATATGGCGCGTCCGATTCGGTCAATCGCCCCGTACGGACCGCGCTGTTGACAATAAGTCAACCAACTCGGAGTTCAGGGGGAGGGGCTCGGCCCCGGTAAAATGAGCCCCTGTCTTGTTACTGCTCGCCGCCGTGTGCGAAGGTGTGGGGCGCCGACGTGCGGACAATTCCCATTCCGCCGGACGCGCCCGGTACGCCGTTCCCTTCCCCCTCGGGAAAAGCGGTCGTGATCGCGCGTTCGAGAGGGCGAAAAACGCGGACGGATGCGAGCGCTCCCCGCGAGACGGTCGGCCGGGCGAAGCGTCATCGGTCCGTACCTGGTCTCGCGCCCAGGGGCTGTGGAGGAAAGTGAACGTGAACGACGGGGCCGTGCCGCATTCCCCCGGGCCCGGCGTGCCGCGCGAGGTGCCCGACGCGGAACTCGCCGCCGAGCTCAAGAAGTCCGGCGGTGAAGGTCCCGTCCACCGGCCGGTCGAGGAACTGCTCGCCCGGCACGGAGAGGCCGTGTACACCTACGCGCGCCTGTGCGTGACCGGGGCCCACCCCGCCGGAATGCTCACCACCGCCGCCTTCACCCGCCTGTTCGAGAACACGGGGCGGCAGGGCGGACCCTCGGCGGCGTGGCGGCCGGCCCTGCTGGTCACCGTCGGCCGGATCGCGGAGGAGTGGGCGGCCGACCACCGGCGCGACATGCTCCACCCCGACCTGCGCTCCGGGACCGGCGGTGCGGCGGCCCGGCTGCGGCCGCCCGGGAACAGGCGGCTCGTGTCCGCCGCCTTCCAGCGGCTCGCCGAACCCGCGCGGTGCCTGCTGTGGCACATGGAGGTGGAACGCGAGGAGGCCGAGGTGCCCGCCGCGCTCCTCGGTATCGACACGGGCGACGTCCCGGTGCGGCTCGCCCGGGCCAGGGCCCGGCTGCGGGACGCCTGCCTGGAGATCCACCGGGAGACCGCCCCCCGGGACGACTGCCGGCGCTTCGCCCGGCTGCTCGACGTCGCCCTGCGGCGCGGGGACCGGGTCCTCGACCCCGACCTGCTCTTCCACATGGACGGCTGCGCGCACTGCCGGGGCGCCGCGGAGCAGCTCGACGGCTTCGACCAACGGCTGCCCGTCCTGCTCACCGAGGGGGTCCTCGGCTGGGCCGCACGCGCCTACCTCGACACCCGGGGCCCCCGGGAACCCGAGCCGGCGCCCCCCAGGGTGCCGAGCGCGATCGACACGCGCATGGACTTCACGGCCCCCGAAGCGGTGCCGGGACCCACCGTTCCCCGCCCGCGTACACGGGCGCGCACGGCCGCCGCCACCGTGCGCGCCCTCGCCGACCGCCTCCGCACCACCGCACCCCGCCCCCGCCGCCCCGCCCGGCACACCCCCGCCGAACGGGAACCGGCGGAGGGCCGGCCGGGGGAGGGGACGGCCAACGGGGACACACCGGCTCCGCGGGCGCCCGCGGAC
>BNBP01000056.1 GCA_014656015.1 Streptomyces griseoaurantiacus
GCCCGGCGCCCCGGGCGCTCCGCAGGCCCCGGGCGGGCAGGGCGGCGCGCCCGGCACGACCGGCCGGAACGGCCAGGGCCCGCTGCCCGGCGGCGGGCTCAGCGACGACACCGCCGTGCTCACCCCGCAGCACCCCGTGCCCGGCGGACCGGGCCAGGGCGCCGGCGACAACGTCTCCGGACACACCCTGACCAGCGGCATCCCGGTCATCCCCTCCGACGGCCGGGGCGGGCCCTACGGCCCGGGCGGCGGCGAGCCCTCCGGCCCGCACACGCCCCCGAAGCTCCCGGACGCCCCGCAGCCGGCCCCCGCCGCGCAGAACGCCGGCAAGCAGGCCAAGAGCGCCGCCAAGCCCGCCAAGAAGAAGGGCCGCCGCAAGCTCCCGCTGCTCATCGGCGTGCTGGTCTTCGCCGGCGGCGTCGCCTACGGCGCGGGGCTGCTGATGAACCACTCCGACGTGCCCAAGGGCACCACCGTGCTCGGCGTCGACATCGGCGGCGGCACCCGCGACGAGGCCGTCCAGAAGCTCGACTCCGCGCTCGGCGACCGCACCGGCAAGGCGATGAAGCTGGCCGTCGGCGGCGACACCGTCAGCCTCAAGCCCGACCAGGCCGGTCTCCAGCTCGACAGCAAGGCCACCGTGGCCGAGGCCGCGCACAGCGACTACAACCCGGTGTCCGTGGTCGGTTCGCTGTTCGGGCAGAAGCGGGTCGTGGAACCCGTCATGCCGGTCGACGAGGAGAAGCTGCGCGCCGCCCTCGAACAGGCCGCGGGCAGCGCCGGGGCCAACGACGGCACCATCCGGTTCAAGCCGGGCAAGGCCGTCCCCGTGTACGGCAGGAGCGGCCAGGGCATCGACGTCGCCAAGTCCACCCAGGCCGTCCAGGAGGCCTACCGCACCCAGGTGGAGACAGGCACGGCCGCCACGGTGAAGGTGCCGACCTCCGCCAAGGAGCCCACGGTGACCAAGGCCGAGGTGGACCGCGAGATGAAGGCGTTCGCCGAGCCCGCGATGTCGGGCTTCGTGACCGTCAAGACGGCGGACGGCATCCACCAGGTGTCCTTCAGCCCGCAGAACTCCCTGTGGAAGTTCCTCCGGGTCAAGGCCGTCGACGGCAAGCTGGTCGACTACTACGACCGGACGGCCCTGAAGAAGCTGTACGGCGACACCTTCGACGGCGTGATGATCACCCGCGGCTCGGGCCAGAAGACGGCGGTGACGGTGGAGGACGTGATCAACACCCTGCGCCCGGCGCTGCTGAGCAAGACGAACCGGGTCGCGGTCATCAACACGAACCCGAGCTGAGCCCGGTACGCCGGTACGAGGGGCGGCGGAGTCCTGCGGGACCCCGTCGCCCCTTCGTCGTGGTGGGCGGGCGGGCGGGCAGGCGGGACGGGCGTGACGGGCGTGGCGGGCTTGGCTTGGCGGGCGTGACGGGTCGACATGACATCTGTCATCGCATAGTCGGGAGGAGTGGCACTGCCACGGGCGCCGCCCGCCCGGAAGCATGGATGCCATGACGAAGACAACGGGGGCACCGGCCCGACAGGAGGTCGCGGTCGCCTTCGACCGCGTGAGCAAGACCTACGGGAACGTACACGCCGTCGATCGGCTGAGCCTCACCCTGCATCCCGGCGAGACCGTGGCCCTGCTCGGCCCGAACGGCGCCGGCAAGTCCACCACGCTCGACCTCCTCCTCGGCCTCAGACAACCCGATTCCGGCACCGTCCAGGTCTTCGGCACCGGGCCCCGCGAGGCCATCGTCGCCGGCCGCGTCGGCGCCATGCTGCAGAGCGGCGGCCTGATGGACGAGGTCACCGTCGCCGAACTCGTCACCCTCGCCTGCGCGCTGCATCCGAGGCCCCACCCGGTCTCCGACGTGCTCGCCCGCGCAGGCGTCACCCCGATCGCCGACCGCAAGGTCAACAAGCTCTCCGGGGGCCAGGAGCAGCGCGTCCGCTTCGCCCTCGCCACCGCGGGCGACAGCGACCTGATCGTCCTCGACGAGCCGACCACCGGCATGGACGTCACCGCCCGCCAGGCGTTCTGGGCCACCATGCGCGACCAGGCCGACCAGGGCCGCACCGTCCTGTTCGCCACCCACTACCTGGAGGAGGCCGACGCGATAGCGGACCGCGTGCTCGTCCTGCACCGCGGCAGGCTGCTCGCCGACGGCACCGCCGCCGAGATCAAGGCCAAGGCGGGCGCCCGCCGCGTCTCCTTCGACCTGGAGGGCGCGATCGACGAACCGGCGCTGAGGGCACTGCCGTTCCTCACCGCGCTCACCGTCTCGGGACAGACCGTCCGCATGCAGTCCACCGACGCCGACGCCACCGTGCACGCCCTGTACGGGCTCGGCCTCTACCCCCGCAACCTCGAAGTCGCCGGACTCGGACTCGAGCAGGCCTTCGTCGCCCTCACCGCCGCCGAGGAGGCCAAGCAGTCGTGAACAGTCTCATCAGACTCGAACTCGTCCGCGCCCTGCGCAACCGCAAGTTCCTGTTCTTCTCGGTGATCTACCCCTCCGTGCTGTTCCTGCTCATCGCGGGCAGCGCGGACGACACCACCAAGGTCGACGGCACGGGCCTGACCCTGCCGACGTACATGATGGTCTCGATGGCCTCCTTCGGCGCCCTCACCGCCGTCCTCATGGGCAACAGCGAACGCATAGCCAAGGAACGCGAGAACGGCTGGGTGCGGCAACTGCGGCTGACCACCCTGCCCGGCCGGGGCTACGTCCTCGCCAAGACCGCCGGCGCCGCCGTCGTCAGCCTGCCCTCCATCGTCGTCGTCTTCGCCGTCGCCGCCACCGTCAAGAACGTGCGGCTGGACGCCTGGCAGTGGCTCGCCCTGACCGGCGCGATCTGGGTCGGCAGCCTCGTCTTCGCCGCGCTCGGCGTCGCCCTCGGGTACCTCGCCAGTGGGGACGCCGTCCGCCCGATCACGATGATCGTCTACTTCGGACTGTCCATCCTCGGCGGACTGTGGATGCCGACCACCACGTTCCCGCAGTGGCTGCAGGACATGGCGAAGTGGGTGCCCACCCACGCGTACGCTGCCCTGGGGCAGTCGATCGAGCAGAGCCAGGCGCCGCACGCCAGGGACATCGTCGTCCTCGCCGTCTTCTTCGCCCTGTTCACCGGCGGTGCGGCCTGGCTGTACCGGAAGGACACGCTGAAGGCGTGAGCACCATGGCGGAAGACCCGCGGCACGACGGGGGCGAGGACGGGGGCGGGAACACGGCCGGTGACCGTGTTCGTGACCGTGACGGCGACCGGGCGGAACGGCTGGTGCGCCTGGGGCAGCCGCCCCGCGACTGGCGGGAACTGCTGCGCAAGGCGCTGTGGATCGGCATCTGGCTGGTCTTCCTCAACTCCCCGTTCCTGGACCTGCTCTCCGGCGAGCACAGCACCGCCGGAACGGCCGGCGGCTGGCTCGGCCTCACCGTGTTCGTCGGCCTCTACCTCGCCCTGGTCTCCCGGGAGATGGGACCCCGGGCGTTCCCCCGGTGGCTGATCCACGGCATCATCGCCGCCCTCGGCGCGCTGGCGGTCCTGCTCACCCTGACGCTCGGTTCGCACTGGGTCGGCCTGTTCGTCTACGTCTCCGTCGCCTGCGGGCTGGCCCTCCCGCTGCGCGCGGCGTACTGGGCGGTCCCCGGGACCACCGTGCTGATGGCCCTCGTCGTCGCCTACGTGGACCTGGACCAACTCAGCAGCATGGTGCTGCTGACGCTGCTCATCGGCTTCGCGATGACCAGCGTCAGCCAACTGGTGCGGACCACGATCGAGTTGCGCAGGGCCCGCGCCACCGTCGCCCGGCTCGCCGCGAACGAGGAGCGGCTGCGGCTCGCCCGCGACCTGCACGACCTGCTCGGGCACTCACTGTCCCTGATCACCCTCAAGAGCGAGCTGGCCGGCCGGATGCTGCCCGCCCACCCCGACAAGGCGGCCCAGCAGGTCGCCGACATCGAGAGCGTCAGCCGGCAGGCACTGGTCGACGTGCGTGAGGCGGTCAGCGGCTACCGGCGCCCCCGGCTGGCGGAGGAACTCGCGGGCGCCCAGGTCGCGCTGGCGGCGGCGGGCGTCACCGCGGACCTGCCGGCCGAGCCCGCCCTCGACGGCGTCCCCGAGGAGCGCGAGTCGGCGCTCGCCTGGGCGCTGCGCGAGGCGGTCACCAACGTCGTACGGCACAGCGGGGCACGGCGGTGCGCGGTGTCCCTGATCCGGCGGCAGACGCTGGACGGACCGGTGCTGGAACTGTCCGTCGAGGACGACGGACCGGGGGGAACCTCCGGCGCGGCCGGCGGCGGCTCCGGCGGCGGGCACGGCAACGGGCTGACCGGACTGACCGAACGGCTCCAGAAGGTGGGCGGTTCGCTGGAGACGGGCCGCGTGGGCCGCACCGGGCAACCGGGACGGACGGGCAGAGCGGCCGGGAGCGGATACCGCCTGGTGGCCCGGGTTCCGGCGGGTGTTCCGCAGGAGGCGGCCGGGGGAACGGACGCGGCCGGGGACGCCGTAGGATCCGGGACATGAGCCGCACGATCAAGGTCCTGCTGGCGGAGGACCAGTCGATGGTCCGCGAGGCGCTGGCCGCGCTGCTCGGGCTGGAGGAGGACATCGAGGTCGTCGCCCAGGTGGCGCGCGGCGACGAGGTGAAGGACGCGGTGCGCGCACACGCCGTGGACGTGGCCCTGCTGGACATCGAGATGCCGGGCGCCACCGGGATCGAGGCGGCCGCCCAGGTGCACCGGGAGATGCCGGACGTGAAGCTGGTCGTCCTCACCACCTTCGGGCGGCCCGGCTATCTGCGGGCGGCGATGGAGGCGGGCGCCGACGCGTTCCTGGTCAAGGACGCACCGGCGGCGCAGTTGGCGCAGGCGGTGCGCAAGGTGCTGGCGGGGGAGCGGGTGATCGACCCCACGCTCGCGGCGGCGGCCCTCGCGGAGGGCGCGAACCCGCTGACCGACCGCGAGCGGGAGGTGTTGCGGGCGGCCGCCGACGGCGCGACGAACGCGGAACTGGCGACGGCACTGCACCTGTCCCAGGGCACGGTCCGCAACTACCTCTCCACCGCCATCCAGAAACTGACGGCACGCAACAGGACGGAAGCGGTACGGATAGCCCGGGAGAAGGGCTGGCTGTAGCGGCCTTTCAAGGGCGCGAGACGCGGCGCGGGGTTGCGCGGGGCGCGGGGTGCCGCGCGCGGGCGGCCGCCGGTTCGTCGTGGCGTGTCGCGCGGTTTCCCGTCGCTCACGGCTTCCGCCGCGCGCCGCTCTTTAGGGGCGCGGGGAACTGCGCGAGCACCCCCCCCGCCCGGCCGCACCCGCCGACGCACCGCGACCACCCCCGGGGCCCGACCGCGTCCCCGCCCCCGGAGCCCGGCGCCCCCTCAGTTCAGGCGGGCCCTCGCCGCCCGTGCCTCCGCCCGCACGGTGCTCGCCGCCGACTCGTCCACCGCCTTCACCACCTCCGCGTACGCCTCCAGCTCCGCCGCCCCCGCCAGGAACTCCCCCCTGAGCACGAGCGTGCGCGCGTACTCGTGGCGCAGGCCGGCCGGATGCGCCGGCAGACGCAGCGACAGCTCCAGCGCCCACAGCGCGACGTCCGAGCGCTCGGGCCGCGCCGCGGCCCACGCCCGCACGTTGTTCAGGACACGGAGCACGATGTCCAGCGGATCCGCCGGCCTCAGCATCGACGGTTCGAGCGCCGCCCCCGTCGCCCCGGCGACCAGCAGCTCCGCGTCCTCCCCGGTCAGCACCTGGCCCCCGGCGAACGGATCCACCAGCACCCGCTCACCGCCCGGTTCCCCCAGCGCGTCCGGCCCGAACCCGACCACGAAGTGCCCCGGCAGCGCCACCCCGTACACCGGGGCGCCCGCCCGCCGGGCCACCTCCATCCACAGCACGGACAGCAGGATCGGCAACCCGCGCCGGCGCCGCAGCACCTCGTGGAGCAGGGAGGACTCCAGCCGCTGGTAGTCGGCCGGGGTTCCCGCGAACCCGATGCGCCCGCCGAGGAGTTCGGCCAGGGACACCGCCCAGGCCCGCGCCCCGCCGGGCCGGAAGGGCAGTTGCCCGGCCAGTTCGTCCAGCCGGACGTCGACCGCGTCCATCCCGGCGTCGTCCAGCGTGCCGTCCGCCGCCGCGCCCACGAGCAGGCAGAGCGTGGCGAGGTCGGGGCGCTCGGTCCGGGCCTCCTCCGCGAACCGCCGCCGCACCTCCTCGGCCCGCTCGGCCCCCGGGGGAACCGGCCGTGCCGGTGGCCACGTCCCGGCCATGCCTCAGCCGTCCCTGCCCGGGGCGCCGTCACCGGCCGGCTCCCGGAAGTGGTGGTACGCGTGGTGCGCGGCGAACCCGAGCCGCGCGTACAGCGCGCGCGCCCCCGCGTTGTCGGACTCCACCTGGAGCCAGCCCGCCGAGGCGCCCTCCTGGAGCGCGCGCCCGGCCAGCGCGGCCATCACCGCCGTGGCGAGCCCGCGCCGGCGCAGGCCGGGGTCGACCTCGACCGCCGCGAACCCGGCCCACCGCCCGTCCACGACGAGCCGCCCGATCGCGGCGGGGGTGTCACCGGCGGTCTCGCCGGGAACGGTCGCGAACCACACCGAGGGCCCGCCGCCGAGCACCCGCAGCGCCACCTCGCTCACGCCCTTGCGCTGGTAGCGCCGCAGCCACGCCTCGTCGGCCGTGCGGCTCAGCAGGACGGCCTCGGGGGCCGTCGGCCCGGGCTCGCGGTCCACGAGCGGGGCGAGTTCCCCGGTCCACAGCTCGGCCGTCACCTCACGCTGCCAGCCGCGCGCCGTCAACGCGGCGCACAGCGCCTCCTGCGTGCCCTCGCCGCCGGTCGCGGCCTGCACGTACGCGGGCAGCCCGCGAGCCGCGTACCAGTGCCGTACCGCCGTCAGCGCCTCGTCCAGCGGCATCCCCGGATCGCCGAGCGGCAGCGCCGAGTTGGCCCGGCGGGTGAACCCGGAGGCCGCCCGCAGCTCCCACTCGCCGAGCGGCTCGCGCTCCACCGGCTGCCAGGCCCGGGCCGCCACCCGCGACAGTTCCGCGTACGAGGCGGCGGGTCCCCGGCGACGCGCCCGGGCGGCCGGCACGACCTTGCCCGCCACCAGCGCATTCTCGGCGATCCGGACGACTTCGCCGTCCCGCCGTGTGATCAGCAGCACACCTTCGTCCCATGATGTGAGAACGCCGATCGTGTCGGTGAACTTCTCACCCTCGGCGGCATGTTCGGTCCAACGCCGCACCGAGACGCGTTTGCCCACGTCAGCGGCGGTGATGCGGACTTCGAGCCGCCCGCCCGCAGAGATTTCCACAGGTCGGTCCACCCCTCCTGTTCGGATCATGCCCCGGAACGGAGATACTAGGTGCGGGCATCGACGACGCCGCGCTCCCGCGCGCCAGGCGGCGGAGCCTGAGGAGGCCCGCCAGCGCCCTACCGAGGAGGAACGACAGCGTGACCTACGTCATCGCAGAGCCTTGTGTCGACGTCAAGGACAAGGCGTGCATCGAGGAGTGTCCGGTCGACTGCATCTACGAGGGCCAGCGGTCCTTGTACATCCACCCGGACGAATGCGTCGACTGTGGTGCCTGTGAACCGGTCTGCCCGGTCGAGGCGATCTTCTACGAGGACGACACTCCGGAGGAGTGGAAGGACTACTACAAGGCGAACGTCGAGTTCTTCGACGAGCTCGGCTCGCCGGGCGGGGCAAGCAAGCTGGGCCTCATCGAGCGCGACCACCCGTTCATCGCCAAGCTGCCCCCGATGAACCAGTAGTCCTCGCCCGGACGACGCTCGACGGCACGCACGCAGGCACGCACATACGTCCGTGTGCGCGCGTGCCGCCCCGGTCCCGTACAGCGCCCACCGCGCCGTGCGGGACCGAGGCGTTCGGGCCCCGCCCCCGCCCGCACCGCGAACCGCGCACCGGGGCGCACCGGAGAGAAGAAAGAGAGTCCATTCCGTGTCCGCAGTCTCCGACCGCCTGCCGGTCTTCCCCTGGGACAAGCTCGAGCCGTACAAGGCGACGGCCGCGGGGCACCCGGACGGCATCGTCGACCTGTCCGTCGGCACCCCGGTGGACCCGGTGCCCGACCTGATCCAGAAGGCGCTGGTCGCCGCCGCCGACTCGCCGGGCTACCCGACGGTCTGGGGCACGCCCGCGCTGCGCGACGCGATCACCGGCTGGGCCGAGCGCCGGCTCGGCGCCCGCGAGCTGAGCCACCGGCACGTGCTGCCGATCGTCGGCTCCAAGGAACTGGTCGCCTGGCTGCCGACCCAGCTCGGCCTCGGCCCCGGCGACACCGTCGCCCACCCCCGTCTCGCCTACCCGACGTACGAGGTCGGCGCCCGTCTGGCCCGCGCGGAGTACGTCTCCTACGAGGACCCGACGGAGCTGGACCCGGCCGGTCTGAAGCTCCTGTGGCTCAACTCGCCCTCGAACCCGACGGGGCGCGTGCTGGGCAAGGAGGAACTGACCCGGATCGTGGCCTGGGCGCGTGCGCACGGCGTGCTCGTGGTCTCCGACGAGTGCTACCTCGAGCTGGGCTGGGAGGCCGACCCGGTCTCCGTCCTGCACCCGGACGTCAACGGCGGCTCGTACGAGGGCATCGTCGCCGTCCACTCGCTGTCCAAGCGGTCCAACCTGGCCGGCTACCGCGCGGCCTTCCTCGTCGGCGACCCGGCGGTGCTCGGACCGCTGCTGGAGATCCGCAAGCACGGCGGCATGATGACCTCGGCGCCCACGCAGGCCGCGGTGATCGCCGCGCTGTCCGAGGACGCGCACGTGCGCGAGCAGCGGGAGCGGTACGCGGCACGGCGCACGCTGCTGCGCGGGGCGCTGCTGGAGCACGGCTTCCGTATCGAGCACAGCGAGGCGAGCCTGTACCTGTGGGCGACGCGCGAGGAGTCCTGCTGGGACACGGTCGCGCACCTGGCGGATCTGGGCATCCTGGTCGCCCCCGGCGACTTCTACGGCCCCGCGGGCGAGCGTTTCGTCCGCGTGGCCCTGACCGCCACGGACGAGAGGGTCCAGGCCGCGGTCGCCCGGCTGCGGCAGGGCTGAGGGCGACCGCGCCGAACGGCTGCGGCGCGGCCCGTCCGGTACGACCCGTCCTGCGCACGGGAAACCCCCGGGTTCGCGGAGAACCCGGGGGTCGCGTGTGTCTCGCGTGCGCGCCGCGCGTGCGGCGTCAGTGCAGCGGCAGACCGTCCACCGGCAGACCGCCCGAGGGGGCAGCCTTCGTCGCGGACTGGGCCACGTCGCCCAGCGCCCCGCCGGCCTGGCCGGCGGCCTCGCCCGCGGTCTTCTGCGCCACCGGCACCGCCGTCTTGACGACCTTGCCGCCGGCCTTGCCCGCGGCCGGGACCGCCTTCTTGACCGCCTTGCCGCCCGTGTCACCCGCCATGCCGGTGACGTGCTGGGTGGTGGCGTCGACGTTGTGGGCGACGTGCGCACCGTCCAGCGCGGTCACACCACCGAGGTCGGGCGTGGCGGGCAGGGCCGTCGTCGCCGCGCTGGCGGAACCGGCCGCACCGACCACGGGCGCCGCTCCCGCCGCGACGATCAGCGCGGCACGGGCGATCCGACGGGTCAGGGGGAGGGACATGTTGCTCCTTCGGACGGAAGAACTCGCTGGGTGTCCGGTGCGATTCGGCAGTTGATCGCCCCGGGGTCGGACGCAGTGACTACCGCTCCAGGGCCCCGAAGGTTGCGGCGGAACAGGGTAAAGAGTTCGCAATGCATCGCATTATCGGGCGGGCAGAAATACGGGCAAACGGCTCGCCCGGAAGCGCGTGCGGAATGCTCGCATCCCTTTCCCCGCAAGGGATTTCCCCGGCGCACGGCCGACCGGCCCGACCTCGTCCGACGGCCCACTCCCGCGCCCCGGGAGAAGCGGACCGGATCGCCCCCAGGGATGACGACCCGTACGACTGCCCGAGACGGCGAGGCGGCGACGTGGCGAGGCGGCGAGGTGGCGAGGCGGCGAGGTGGCGAGGCGGCGAAGCCGTGAGGCGGCGAAGCCGTGAGGCGCTGAGGCGCTGAGGCACTGAAAGGACTTCGTGCGCCCGCGCGTTCAGTCCCCGGTGGCGATGCGCACGACGTCCGTCCCGGCCGCCTCCCTTCCGGCGCCCCGGTTCTTCCCGTCCTCCCCGGCTCCCGCGCCGGGCCGGGGTCTTTCGACCGTGCGCCATTCGCCGGCCCCGCCGCCCCGCGACCACTCCAGGCCCGCGTAGGACACCCGGGCGATGTGCAGCGCGGAGGAGTGGGCCACTGCCCAGTGCGCCAGCTCCCAGCCCGTCCGCCGGGTACGCCCCTCGGCCGGTGCCCCGCGCGGCACGGGCACGGTCACGGAGGCGCGCGTGCCCCCGCCGTCCCCGCCGCCCGCGTCGCCCCGGTCACCGGCCGAGGGTGCCGCCGTGACCGAGGCCCGCACTCCCACCCCCGACCCTGCCTCCGTCCCCGGCCCTACCTCCGTCCCCGCCGCGGGGAGCACCTGCCGGCCGAAGTCCCGCACCAGCGCCGCCCGTACCGCGTCCGGGCCGCCCGCCGGGGTCGGCGCCGGACGCCCCTCGCAGGTGAGCGTGGCCGCCGAGTGGCCGGTCAGCGCGGTGGCGAGCAGCCGGGCGTCCGGTTCGTGCTTGGCGTAGGCCCGGGGGAAGCCGCTGCGCTGCACCCGCTGCGCGGCCACGGTCAACGGGAGTCGGGCGTACCCGGGCACCCGGACCAGATGGTCGTAGAAGGCGCCCGCCGCGTAGGCCGGGTCCATGATCTGTCTCCTCGTCCCCCAGCCCTGGGAGGGGCGCTGCTGGAAGAGGCCGAGCGAATCCCGGTCCCCGTGCCCGATGTTGTGCAGGCCCGATTCCTGCAGGGCCGTCGCCAGCGCGATGGTCACCGCCCGTTCCGGCAGCCCCCGGGAGGTGCCCACGGCGGAGATCGTCGCCGCGTTCTCCGCCTGCTCCGGCGTGAACTCGTAGGACGTGCCGCCGTGGTCCGCCACGACCCGGCAACGGGGCGCGCCCCCGCCCCCGATGAGGTACTGCAGGGTCAGGTAGCCCGCCAGCGCGAGGAGCGCGGCGAGCGCCGCCCCCCAGCGGGCGAGGCGGCCCCGCCCGAGGAAGGCGGGGGCGGGGGAGCGGGCCGGAGCGGGGGAAGGGGCCGGAGACAGGGACGGTGCTGACACGGCGTACAAGGTACTGGACAGTACGCAGTCGCGCGGGAGCCTGTGGACAACTTCCGGAACGCGTTGTTCCGCGCCGTTCCGCCTTGTTGCCGCCGTTCTTCCGGAGGTCGCGGCAACGGCCCGACCCGTCCGCCGCGTTAGGGTCGGACCATGGCCGACACCCCGCTTGACCTCACGTTGGACGCCGCACGGCTCACCGCGCGACTCGTCGACTTCCCCTCCGAGAGCGGCACCGAGAAGCCGCTCGCCGACGCGGTCGAGTCCGCGCTGCGTGCCCTGCCGCACCTCACCGTCGACCGCCACGGCAACAACGTCGTCGCGCGGACGGAACTGGGCCGCTCCGAGCGTGTCGTCCTCGCGGGCCACATCGACACCGTGCCCATCGCCGACAACGTCCCCTCGCGGCTGGACGAGGACGGCGTGCTGTGGGGCTGCGGCACCTGCGACATGAAGTCGGGCGTGGCCGTCCAGCTCCGCATCGCCGCCACGGTGCCGGCCCCCAACCGCGACCTGACCTTCGTCTTCTACGACAACGAGGAGGTCGCCGCCCACCTCAACGGCCTGCGGCACGTGGCCGAGGCGCACCCCGACTGGCTGCGCGGTGACTTCGCGGTCCTCCTCGAACCCTCCGACGGCGAGGTCGAGGGCGGCTGCCAGGGCACCCTGCGGGTACTGCTGAAGACCTCCGGCGAGCGCGCCCACTCGGCACGGGGCTGGATGGGCTCCAACGCCATCCACGCCGCCGCCCCGATCCTCGACCGGCTGGCCGCGTATCAGCCGCGCCACCCGGTCATCGACGGCCTGGAGTACCGCGAGGGCCTCAACGCGGTCGGCATCTCCGGCGGAGTGGCCGGCAACGTCATCCCCGACGAATGCGTGGTCACCGTCAACTTCCGCTACGCGCCCGACCGCGACGAGGAGGGGGCGCTCGCGCACGTGCGGGAGGTCTTCGAGGGCTGCGGGATCGAGGAGTTCGTGGTCGACGACCACAGTCCCGGCGCGCTGCCCGGCCTCTCCCACCCGGCGGCGGCCGCCTTCATCGAGGCGGTCGGCGGCACCCCGCGGCCCAAGTACGGCTGGACGGACGTCTCCCGCTTCAGCGCCCTCGGCGTCCCCGCGGTCAACTACGGCCCCGGCAACCCGCACCTGGCGCACAAGCGCGACGAACGCGTCGACACGGGGAAGATCCTCGCCGCCGAGGAGCGGCTGCGCGCCTGGCTCACCTCCTGACGCCCCGGGCGGCCGAGGCGGCATGACCGTACATGCGGAGGTTCCTCCGCGGGTAACCCGAGTGGATCTAGTCTGAAACGGTACGACCGGTCGAACAGAGGGAGCGCGTATGCCCACAGGCAACCCCGAGGGCAAGAAGATGCCACCGGACGAGACGCGTGAGGGACCGGTGCTCCGCAGGCGGGGCCAGGTGCAGGAGAGCACGACGGACCAGCGGCTGCTGGACGAGCGCGCACCGACCGACTGGGTCCACACCGACCCCTGGCGGGTCCTGCGGATCCAGTCGGAGTTCATCGAGGGCTTCGGCACCCTGGCCGAACTGCCGCCCGCGATCAGCGTCTTCGGCTCCGCGCGGACCCCGGTGGACTCGCCGGAGTACGACGCGGGCGTACGCCTCGGGCGGGGCCTGGTGGAGGCCGGCTTCGCGGTGATCACCGGGGGCGGGCCCGGTGCGATGGAGGCGGCCAACAAGGGCGCCTGCGAGGCGAACGGCACCTCGGTGGGCCTCGGCATCGAGCTGCCCTTCGAGCAGGGCCTCAATCAGTACGTCGACGTCGGTCTCAACTTCCGCTACTTCTTCGTGCGCAAGATGATGTTCGTCAAGTACGCCCAGGGCTTCGTGGTCCTGCCCGGCGGCCTCGGCACCCTCGACGAACTCTTCGAGGCCCTCACCCTCGTCCAGACCAAGAAGGTCACCCGCTTCCCGATCGTCCTCTTCGGCAGCGCGTACTGGGGCGGCCTCGTCGACTGGCTGGAGAACACCCTGATCGCCCAGGGCAAGGCCGCCCAGTCCGACCTGACCCTCTTCCACGTCACGGACGACGTCGACGAGGCGGTCGCCCTCGTCTCGAAGGAGGCGGGCAGGTAGCACCCGCGGGAAAACGCGGCACCCGGAGGAACGTCCGAGGCACCCGGAGGAACGCCCGCGGCCGGGCGGGCCGCCACTCCGGGCGCCGTGCGGTGCGGCGGACCCCGTCGGCATGACCGGATCCGGGGGAAGTACGGCCGTTGCCGAGGGGGCGCCAGGGCCGTGAGGTCGGCATGGTGGAGGGAGGGCACACGCCCCACTCGTCCCACGTCGCACGGGAAAGCACCGACACCATGACCGAGATCATCGCGGGGGTGGAGATCCCCGACACCTCCGCCGCCACCGAGGCCGAGCGTTTCCTCCGGGAGAGAGCGGACCCCCTGCTCCTCCACCACTCCCGGCGGGTGTTCCTCTTCGGCTCCCTCCACGCACGTGCACTGGACCTGCGGCCCGATCCCGAGTTGCTGTACGTCGCGGCGATGTTCCACGACGCGGGCCTCCTGGTCCCCTTCTCCGCGACGCCGCAGCGCTTCGAACTGGACGGCGCCGACCACGCGCGGACGTTCCTGCGGGACCGGGGTTTCCCGGAGAACGCCGCCGAGGCGGTCTGGACGGCGATCGCCCTGCACACGACGCCGGGGCTGCCCTCCCGGATGGGCCCCGAGACGGCCGCCACCAACTACGGCGTGCTGACGGACGCGGTCGGCTGGGAGCTGGGCAGGCTGGGGGACGAGGACATCGAACAGGTCGTCGCCGTCCATCCGCGCGGCGCGTTCAAGGAAGAGTTCCCGCGGGTGTTCTACGACGGTCTCAAGAACCGCCCGGACACCACGTACGGGACCGTCAACGCGGACATCCTGGAACACTTCGATCCCGCGTTCCGCCGCACGTCGATGGTCGAACGAATCCTCGACGCCCCCTGGCCCAGCTGACCGGACCGTGCGGGACGGCCGCGGCGGAGACAGCGACGACAGGAACGGCCGCGACAGGCCGCGACAGGAACGGCCGCGACGAGAACAACCGCGACAGGAACGGCCAGGACGAGAACAACCGCAGCACAAGGAGCCGCAGGGAAACGTGCGGCGGGAAAGGAAGCACCATGCGAGCCATCACCGTCCGGCAGCGCGAGGCCGGGGTCGCAGGGATGACGCTGGAGGACCGTCCCCACCCCCATGCCTCCGAGAACGACGTCATCGTGCGGGTGCACGCCGCGGGCTTCACCCGGGGAGAACTCGACTGGCCCGCGACCTGGACCGACCGGGCCGGCCGCGAGCGCACTCCGAGCGTGCCCGGCCACGAGGTCGCGGGGGTGGTGACGGAACTCGGCTACGGAACGACCGGCCTCACCGTCGGCCGGCGGGTCTTCGGGCCGACCGACTGGACCCGCGACGGCTCGCTCGCGGAGTACGTCGCGGTGGAGGCCCGCAACCTCGCGCCCCTTCCCGCGGACATCCCGTACACGGTGGCGGCCGCGCTGCCGATCTCGGGCCTGACCGCGTGGCAGGGCCTGTTCGACCACGCCCGTCTCGACGCCGGCCAGACCGTGCTCATCCACGGCGCCGCCGGCGGTGTCGGCTCGCTCGCCGTCCAGCTCGCCCGGGAGGCAGGGGCCCACGTGATCGGCACGGGCCGCGCCCCCGACCGCGACGCCGTCCTCGACCTGGGCGCGCACGCCTTCCTCGACCTGGAGGACGACGGCTGGGAAGGCGCCGGGCCCGTCGACGTCGTGTTCGACGTGATCGGCGGCGACATCCTCGACCGCTCGGCCCCACTGGTGCGGACCGGCGGCACGCTCGTCACCATCGCCCACCCGCCGACCGTGCGTCCCGAGGACGGGCGGACCGTCTTCTTCGTCGTGGAACCGGACCGCGCACGCCTCGGCGACCTGGCCCGGCGCGTGCGGGAGGGGCGGCTCCGGGTACGGGTCGGCGCGGTCCGGCCGCTGGCCGAGGCGGCCGACGCGTTCGCCTCCCGGCAGCGCCTCGCCGGCCGCACCGTCATCCGGGTCGCCGAGGACTGAGCGGGCCCGAGGCGGCGATTCCTCCCGCGGCCCTTCGGACAGACCCTAGGCCAGCCCCCGCCGCGCCACCGCCGGCTGCCCGTGGCCGGCGATCGCGGAGACCATGTCCAGCACCTGCCGGGTCTCCGCGACCTCGTGCACCCGGTACACCTGCGCCCCGAGCCACGCCGACACCGCCGTCGTGGCCAGCGTGCCCACCAGCCGCTCCTTGACCGGGCGGTCCAGCGTCTCGCCGACGAAGTCCTTGTTGGACAGCGACACGAGTACGGGCCACCCGGTCTCGACCATCTCCTCCAGGCGCCGGGTCGCCTCCAGGCTGTGCCGGGTGTTCTTGCCGAAGTCGTGCCCCGGGTCGATGAGCACCGACTCCCTCGGCACCCCCAGCGCCACCGCCCGCTCGGCCAGGCCGAGCGTCACCCGCAGGATGTCCGCCATGACGTCCTCGTACGTCACCCGGTGCGGCCGCGTCCGGGGCTCGGCGCCGCCCGCGTGCGTGCACACCAGGCCCACCCCGTACCGCGCGGCGACCTCCGCCAGCCCCGGGTCGACGCCGCCCCAGGCGTCGTTGAGCAGATCCGCGCCGGCCTCGCAGACCGCCTCGCCGACCTCGGCCCGCCAGGTGTCGACGCTGATGATCACGTCGGGGAAGCGCCGCCGCACCTCCGCCACGAAGCCGACCGTCCGCCGCGCCTCCTCCTCGGCGGTCACCTCCTCGCCCGGCCCGGCCTTCACCCCGCCGATGTCGACGATGGCGGCGCCCTCCGACACCGCCCGCTCCACGCGCGCGAGGGCCGGCTCGTCGTGGAATGTCGCTCCCTGGTCGTAGAAGGAGTCCGGGGTCCGGTTCACGATCGCCATGATCACCGGTTCGTGCTCGCCGAATTCGCGCCCGCCCAGCCTGAGCATCCCCTGTGACCTCTTCCCTGCGTCCGCTTTGTTGACCGCCTGCGACCCTAACTGTCGGACCCGCATGGCACGATCGGACCCGAGCACTTCCCCGACCCTTCAGAACCGAGAGCGTGGACCCCGGCGATGTTGATGTTTCTGTTCCTGGTCGTCGCGCTCGCCGTCGTGGTCGCCGCGGTGACACTGGCCGTGGTGGGCGGCGGTGAGAACGCGCCCCTGCCCGAGGCGGCACCGGAGCGGCTGATGGACCCGCTGCCCCCGGACCGACCGGTGAACAGGGCCGACGTGGAGGGCCTGCGCTTCCCGCTCGCCGCCCGCGGCTACCGGATGGCGGACGTCGACGACGCCCTCGGCCGCCTCGGTGCCGAACTCGCCGAACGGGACGCCCGCATCGCCCACCTGGAGTCCGCGCTGGCGGGCGCCCGCACCCCCGGCCCGGTGCCGCTGGACGAGCCGGACGAGGAGAACGACCGATGACCTCACCCGGAGCCGTGCCCGGCGCCGACGGGCTGCCGCGCTGCCCGTGGGCGCTGTCCACCGAGGACTACGTCAAGTACCACGACGAGGAGTGGGGCCGGCCCGTCCACGGGGACGACGCGCTGTACGAGCGGCTCAGCCTGGAGGCGTTCCAGTCGGGGCTGTCCTGGCTCACGATCCTGCGCCGCCGCGCCGGGTTCCGGGCCGCCTTCGCCGACTTCAAGATCGCGGCGGTCGCGGAGTTCACGGAGGCGGACGCGGAGCGGCTGCTCGGGGACGCGGGCATCATCCGGAACCGGCTGAAGATCGAGGCGACGCTCGCCAACGCCCGGGTGCTGGCCCAGTGGGCGCCGGGGGAGCTGGACGCGCTGATCTGGTCCCACGCCCCCGAACCCGAAGGGCGGCCGGTGCCGCGGACCCTCGCCGACGTGCCGGCGGTGACCACGGAGTCCACGGCGCTGTCGAAGGCGCTGAAGAAGCGGGGCCTGCGGTTCGTGGGCCCCACGACGGCCTACGCCCTGATGCAGGCCTGCGGCCTGGTCAACGACCACCTGGCCACGTGCGTGTCCCGCGCCTGACCGCCTCCGCCCGCCCGGGGGAGTACACGGGAGCGGCCCGCGCCCCACGGGGCGGGGGACCGCCGGAGCACGTCCTAGCGTCCCTCGAACTTCGGCGCGCGCTTCTCGACGAACGCCCGGACCGCCTCCACGTGGTCACCGGACGACCCCGCCCGGGTCTGCAGCTCGTCCTCCTTCTCCAGCGCCTCGGACAGCGAGTGCGACTGTCCGAACGCGACCGACTCCTTCAGGGCCGCGTACGCCAGCGTCGGCCCCTCGGCCAGCTTCCGCGCCACCGCCTCCGCCTCCGCCCGCAGCTCGGCCCCCGGCACCACCCGGTTCGCGATCCCCAGCTCCAAGGCCTCCTGCGCCCGCAGCTTCCGGGGGAACAGCAGCAGGTCCATCGCCCGCCCGGCCCCGATCACCCGCGGCAGCGTCCAGGAGATACCGGAGTCCGCGGTCAGCGCGACGCCCGCGAACGAGGTGTTGAACGAGGCCGTGTCCGCCACGATCCGGTAGTCCGCCGCGAGCGCGAACCCGAAGCCGGCGCCCGCCGCGACCCCGTTCACCGCCGCCACCACCGGCTTCGGCGCCTCCGCCAGCGCCCGCAGAATCGGGTTGTAGTGCTCCCGCACGGTGGACATCGTGCCCCCCGAGCCGTCCTTCTGGTCCGCCGCCAGCAGCCCGACGTGCTCCTTGAGGTCCTGGCCCACGCAGAACGCCTGCTCACCGGCCGCGGTGAGCAGGATCGCCCGGACGGCGGAGTCCTCGGCGGCCGCTCGCGCCGCGTCCCGCAGTGCCTCCTTGGTGACGACGTTCAGCGCGTTCATCGCCTCGGGGCGGTTCAGCACGATCGTCGCGAGCCCGTCGTTCACCTCGTACAGCACGGTGTCGGCCATGGAGTCCCCTCGAAGCAGGTCGTAGAGCGGTTCGTGAACAGCATGGCGGAGTTCCCGGGCGTCCGACCGGTCGGTGCGTGTGACCTGCGTCAAAGAACCGGGACCCGGATTCGGTGCCGAATCGGGCCGCCGGGCGGCGAAGTATCGCAGCAGCATCGCCGAATTGAGTGGTTTTGCTCGCGCGCGTTGCCCAAGCGATGCCGACTGATGTTGGTCATCGGGTGTCGCGATGCGGGATAATGGCCAGGAAGCAATGTGTTCGATGCCGGTGTCGTGTGTCCATCGAGGGACCGCGTGCCCTTTCGCGGGGGCCGTCGGCTGACGATGACCTGGTTTCAGGAAGGGGAACGAGCATGGCGGCCATGAAGCCGCGGACGGGTGACGGCCCGCTCGAGGTGACCAAGGAGGGGCGGGGCATCGTCATGCGCGTTCCGCTCGAAGGCGGGGGCCGACTCGTCGTCGAGCTGACCCCGGACGAGGCCGACGCGCTCGGCGACGCCCTGAAGAAGGTCGTCGGCTGAGGCGCGAGCGGCCCTTACCCCCTTCAGTGACCCGGGCATCGGGACAACGATGCCCGGGTCGCTCGTTTTCCCGGGCCGCCGCTCCGGCGCGGCTTCCTGCGGCCGCCCGTCACGGCCTGCCCCGGACGCCCGCGCGTCTCAGCGCTTGACCGCGCACAGCAGGCCGTCGCCCACCGGCAGCAGCGAGGGCACCAGGTCCTGGCTCTCCCGCACCGCCCGCAGCAGCTCCCGCAGCCGGACCACCTCGGCGGGCTGCGGACCGGAGTCGATGGTCCGCCCGTCGGCGAAGACGCCCTCGAAGACGACCAGCCCGCCCGGCCGCAGCAGCCGCAACGATTCAGCGAGGTAGTCGAGGCACTCCATGCGGTCGCCGTCGCAGAACACCAGGTCGTAGCCCGCGTCGGCGAGCCGGGGCAGCACGTCCAGGGCGCGGCCGGGGATGAAGCGGGCCCGATTGCTGGCGAAGCCCGCAGCGCGGAAGGCCTGCCGGGCGAACTGCTGACGCTCAGGCTCGGGGTCCACGGTGGTCAGCACGCCGTCCGGGCGCATGCCGTGCAGCAGGTGGATGCCCGACACGCCGGTACCCGTGCCGATCTCCGCCACGGCCTTGGCGTCCACGGTGGCCGCGAGCAACCGCAGGGCCGCACCCGCGCCGGGCGACACCGAGCGCAGCCCTGCCTCCCGGGCCCGCTCCCGGGCCCAGTGCAGCGCGTCGTCCTCGGCGACAAAGGCGTCGGCGAACGCCCAGCTCGTCTGCCGGTTGGCGGTAATGACCCTCTCCTGTCCCCGTTGTTGCCTCGGCGTGACTGTATCCGTTGGCGTCGGGAACCCGCAGATGGGACCGGGCGTTAAAAGGGGCGTGAAGGGACGGGGCAGCCGACGGGGGAGCGAGCGGGGGCGGGAGATGACGACGTGCGGCGAGCAACTGCTGACGCGTCCGCATGAGCCGGATCAGCGCGTATCAAATTCTCGTAAAACCGCTTATCCGGAGCTAACGGGCGGGGTGGCTATGGTAGGGGCTCCACTGGACACCACCAGAGCCGACAGGGGAGGTGCGGCCGCGCGCGAGGAACGGGGAGGAGCGTTTCGACGACTCCTCGGCCCGGCGGGCAGGCCGAAATCCGTGACCGACACTGCTGACAGCACCCAGCCCGCCGACTCCGCTCAGACGGCGACCTTCTCCACTGAAGCGGACTCGCAGGCGTGGACTCCGCCCACATGGGAGGAGATCGTCAGCACCCACAGCGGCCGTGTCTACCGCCTCGCCTACCGTCTGACGGGAAACCAGCACGACGCCGAGGACCTCACCCAGGAGGTCTTCGTCCGCGTCTTCCGCTCCCTGTCGACGTACACGCCCGGCACCTTCGAGGGCTGGCTGCACCGCATCACCACGAACCTCTTCCTCGACATGGTCCGCCGCAAGCAGCGCATCCGCTTCGACGCACTCGGGGACGACGCGGCGGAGCGGCTGCCCAGCCGCGAGCCCACCCCGCAGCAGATCTTCAACGACGCCCACTTCGACGCGGACGTGCAGCAGGCGCTCGACACCCTCGCGCCCGAGTTCCGTGCCGCCGTCGTCCTCTGTGACATCGAGGGCCTCTCCTACGAGGAGATCGCCGCGACCCTCGGCGTCAAGCTCGGCACGGTCCGCTCCCGGATCCACCGGGGCCGCTCCCAGCTCCGCAAGGCACTCGCCCACCGGTCCCCCCAGGCGCGTGCCGAGAAGCGGCGCGGTTTCGCGTTCCCGGGTGTGCCCGCGCTGGGAGGAGGGGGCGCGACCGCGTGAGTGGATCACTTCGTCCCACACCGGCCGAACAGCATCTGGGAGACCGGCTCTCCGCCCTGGTGGACGGAGAACTCGGTCACGAGTCGCGTGAGCGCGTCCTGGCGCACCTCGCCACCTGCGCGAAGTGCAAGGCCGAGGCCGATGCCCAGCGGCAGCTCAAGAGCGTCTTCGCCAAGGCCGCTCCGCCGCCTCCCTCCGAGAGCTTCCTGGCCCGTCTGCAGGGCCTGCCCGCCGGAAGCGACCCCGAGGGCGGCCCACCGCCGGCCGAGGGCCGCCGCGAGGGCCGTCCCGGGCGGACGTCGCCGGAGGCCGGCCTCTTCGGCTCCCTGGCCGACCCCTTCCGCTACGTCCCCTCGGGCGCCCACGCGAGCGCGCTGTCCCCGTCCGAGGGCCACGCGCTGTCCGGGGACCCCGGCGGCGACCACGGTTTCCGCATCGCCCACGTGGGCCGTCCCGAGGAGCGCGCGGCCTCGCGCGGACTCCGGTTCGCGTTCGTCGCGGCCGGAGCCGTGTCCCTGGCCGCGATAGCGCTCGGCGGGGTGACCGCGGGCAGCCCCACCGACACGGCCTCGCAGGCGCGGGGCGGCGCGGGCGCCGGCAGCAACGTCAGCCCGGCCCAGACGGCCGCCACGACCGCGGCGACGACCGAGAACCGCCGGCGCCGCGGCGGAGGCCCCCTGCTGGCGCAGGGCCGGCGGGCGCAGGAGGACCCGGCGGTGCCCGTGGGCATCGGCGCGCCCCTCCTGCCGGGGGCACCGACGGCCGGCGGAGCGCAGGCGCGGGACGTACAGACCCCGCAGAACGCCCGGAACGCCGCGCGCACCCTGACGGCACCGACACCGGCACCGCCACAGGTCGCGGCCGGCACGGTCGCCGTCTCCCCGCTGATCCGTTCCCTGACGGCGAGCCCCCTCCGGCTCGGCACCTGGCCCGCGCCCCCGGGCTGGACGCCCCCGCCCCTCCCTCCGGCACTGCCGTGACCACGGCCTGTGGGCGGCGTCCTTCCTGAGTGTCCCCGGGGCTGCCCCCGGGGACCGGGGGAGGCGAGCGCGGGCGAGGAAAAACAGGTCTGGACCTGGTTGAATCCGAGGAGGCGCGCTCCCACGGAGGAATCATGACCCAGGACGGCGACATCGAGCCGGGCCTCTCCCGCCCGGCCGTCACCACCGCCCCCACCACGCCCCCGTGGCACCGCTACGACCCCTGGTCGCCCACCCCGTTCCGGAACACCCCTCTGCCCGTCCCCCAGGGCCCCCGTACGCCTCGGCGCACCCTGGTCACCGCCGCCCTCGCCGTCCTCCTCGTCTCCGGCGCCACCGGCCTCGCCGTGGGTGCCCTGCTGGAGCACGAGAACCTGCGGGCCACGCTCCCCGAGACCGGCCGCGACCTCCCGGACCGCCCCGCCCGCAGCGTGTCCGAGATCGCCGCCAACGCCCTCCCCGGCGTCGTCACCCTCCACGTCCGGGGTGTCGGTCAGCAGGACACCG
The DNA here is from genome assembly GCA_014656015.1 of Streptomyces griseoaurantiacus. Taxonomy (GTDB): domain Bacteria; phylum Actinomycetota; class Actinomycetes; order Streptomycetales; family Streptomycetaceae; genus Streptomyces; species Streptomyces griseoaurantiacus. The sequence goes on from BNBP01000056.1 coordinate 21,884, forward strand.
GAACCGGCTTCGTGTTCGACACCCACGGCCGCATCCTGACCAACAACCACGTCGTCGCCCCCGGCGACTCCGACGGCGGCGAGATATCCGTGACCTTCGCCGACGGCACGACCTCCCGCGCCGGCGTCGTCGGCCGGGACACCCGTTCCGACCTGGCCGTCGTCGAGGTCGAGGACACCGCCCACCGCACCCCGCTGCCCCTCGGCGACTCCGACGACGTCCGCGTCGGGGACCCGGTCGTGGCGATCGGCGCCCCCTTCGACCTGCCGGGCACCGTCACCGCCGGCATCGTCAGCGCCACCGAGCGGTCCGTCACGGCGGACGGCGAGAAGGGCGAGGACGACGACGTGTCGTACACCGACGCCCTCCAGACCGACGCCCCGATCAACCCCGGCAACTCCGGCGGGCCCCTCCTGGACGGCCGTGCCCGCGTCGTCGGCATCAACTCCGCCATCCGGGCAGCCGACGCCGACTCCGGCGTCGAGGAGGGCACGGCGGGCTCGATAGGGCTCGGCTTCGCCATCCCCGTCAACCACGCCCGAGAGGTCGCCGAGGAACTGATCGCCAAGGACCGCGCCGGAGGCACCGGCTGAACACCCGGACCCGGCGAACACCCTCACCCGCGCGGGACACGGCGGGAAGAACGCGGCGTGTACGGGCGGTACGCGGCCCGGGGCGGTACCGGTCCCCGGGTGTCGGCGGGTACCGTGGACCGGGCCCGCACCACGGAAGTCCTGACCGGAAGAGCGAGGGCCGAGGGCCGCGGACATCGCGAGGAGCTTCAGGTGTTCAATGACATAGGAACGTTCGAGCTGTTGACGATCGTCGTCCTCGCCGTGCTCGTCTTCGGTCCGGACAAGCTCCCGAAGGTCATCCAGGACACCATGCGGATGATCCGCAAGGTCCGCGAGTTCTCGGAGAGCGCCAAACAGGACATCCGCAAGGAGCTCGGCCCGGAGTTCAAGGACTTCGAGTTCGAGGACCTCAACCCCAAGACGTTCATCCGCAAGCAGATGGAGAACGACGAACTGGGGCTGAAGGAGATCCGCAACGGCTTCGACCTGAAGAAGGAGATGGCCGAGGTCGCGGAGGCGGTCCACAGCAGCGAGGCCGAGCCGGCGGGCTCCTCCGGCGCCGCGGTCGACATGCGCAAGAAGCCCGAGCTCACCAAGAAGGACGCGCCGCAGGAGCGCCCGCCCTTCGACGCCGACGCCACCTGACCCCCGCCGGGGCCGCGCCCCCCGCGCGCCCCGCGTGCGCCCCGGCTCCGCGTGTCGGACACCCGACCGGCGCTCGTACGACGCGTACGAGGCCGTACGCGCCGGGTGTTTCCCGGTCGCCCGGGGTGCGGTGGCTATGCTGCCCAGTTGTTGCGCGGACCAGAAAAGAGCGAGGACGCCCGTGGGGGGCGGGCCGCTCGGGTCGCGCCGGGAACTGAGGAGGCGTCCGGGTACATGGAGACGACGAGTCGGGTGGGCGCGCAGGCGCCGGCCGCGGAGGACGGACAACAGGTCCCCTCCGCCCGGCGCACGGTCGACGGCTACCTGCGCGCGCCCTTCCCTTGGTACGGCCTCGACGAGGCGTTCACGGGGCCGCGCTGGCTGATGCAGGTGGGCACCGCAGCCGACGGCGCGGTGGAGCACGGTTCGCTCGGACACGGCGACGAGCCGACCATCCGCCACGAGACGACGGAGGACGAGAAGGAACGGTTCGCGGTCGTGGTGACCGTCGCCGCGCACCCGGGCCGGCGCAGCCCGGACGGCACGGGGCAGCTCGAGGCCACCTCGGTGTCCTCCGCGGCCTGGCTCGCGGGCGCGGGCCTGCTCACCTGCACCTGGCCCGGACAGCTCGACCACACGCTGCGGGACGACTGGCTGGCCCAGCAGACCGAGACGGCGTGGATCCTCGCCGACGACCTGGACGGACCTGAGTGGTCCTCGCTCTCGCTGCCGGTGGACGGCGTGCCGACGCCGTTCCACTACCGGGAGTCCGAGTTCGGCTGGGTCCTGGCCGGCTCCACCGAGCAAGGGGTGCACGTGGGGGCGTACGGGCGCGGGATGAGCGCCTACGGCCTGGGCTTCGCCGTCGCGGAGATCGCCGCCTACGCCTGAGCCCCGGCAGCCACACGGACCGGTGCCCGCGCCCCCTCGGGGGCGCGGGCACCGGTCCGTCTGCGGAAGGCGCTCTTCTAGAACTTGTTCTTCGGGGTGAGGCCCAGGGTCATGCCGGCAAGACCGCGCTGGCGGCCGCCCAGCTTGCCCGCGATCGCGCGCAGCGCCGAGCCGGCCGGGGACTCGGGGTCGCTGAGGACGACCGGCTTGCCCTCGTCGCCGCCCTCGCGCAGGCGGACGTCGATCGGGATGGAGCCGAGGACGGGGACCGTGGCGCCGGTGGTGCGGGTCAGGCCGTCGGCGACGGTCTGACCGCCGCCGGTGCCGAACACGTCGACCATCTCGCCGCAGTGCGGGCACGGCAGGCCCGACATGTTCTCGACCACGCCGACGATCTTCTGGTGGGTCTGCACGGCGATGGAACCGGCGCGCTCGGCGACCTCGGCCGCCGCCTGCTGCGGCGTCGTCACCACGAGGATCTCGGCGTTCGGCACGAGCTGGGCCACGGAGATGGCGATGTCACCGGTGCCCGGCGGGAGGTCGAGCAGCAGCACGTCCAGGTCGCCCCAGTACACGTCCGCCAGGAACTGCTGCAGCGCGCGGTGCAGCATCGGGCCGCGCCAGACCACCGGGGCGTTGCCCGGGGTGAACATGCCGATGGAGATGACCTTCACGCCATTGGCGGAGGGCGGCATGATCATGTTCTCGACCTGGGTGGGACGGCCGTCCGCGCCCAGCATCCGGGGCACGCTGTGGCCGTAGATGTCGGCGTCGACGACGCCCACCTTCAGCCCGTCGGCCGCCATGGCCGCCGCCAGGTTGACGGTGACGGAGGACTTGCCCACGCCGCCCTTGCCCGAGGCCACCGCGTAGACCCGGGTCAGCGAACCGGGCTTGGCGAAGGGGACCTCGCGCTCGGCCTGGCCGCCGCGCAGGGCGGAGGCCAGCTCCTTGCGCTGCTCGTCGCTCATCACGTCCAGCGTGACGTCGACCCGGGTGACACCCTCCACGCGGGAGACCGCCTCGGTCACCCGCTGGGTGATCGTGTCGCGCATCGGACAGCCGGAGACCGTCAGGTACACGGTCACGGCGACCGCGCCGTCCGCGCCGATCTCCACCGATTTGACCATCCCCAGCTCGGTGATGGGTCGATGGATCTCGGGGTCGTTCACCGTCGCCAGCGCCTCGCGCACCGCGTCTTCCGTAGCCATGTCCACGATGGTACGGCGCGGGGCACCACCCTCGGGCAGTCCCTCAGCGGTCTTCTGCGTCACGTCCCCGTCCGGAGCCGGGCGGGAGCCGCCGAGGGCCCGGGGGAAGGTCCCGGTGGCCGTTCGCGCGTCCCTCGGCGTGGCCGTCCGGCCGCCCGTCGTGACGCCCCTCCAGCTCCTTGACGAGGTCCTGCAGTTCGGAGCGGATCCAGTCGCGGGTCGCCACCTCCCCGAGCCCCATGCGCAGCGCGGCGATCTCCCGCGTCAGGTACTCGGTGTCGGCGATCGACCGCTCGTTCTGCTTACGGTCCTGCTCGAGGTTGACCCGGTCGCGGTCGTCCTGCCGGTTCTGCGCGAGCAGGATCAGCGGGGCGGCGTAGGAGGCCTGCAGCGACAGCATCAGCGTCAGGAAGATGAACGGGTACTGGTCGAAGCGCAGATGCTCGGGCGCGGCCACGTTCCACACCACCCACAGGATGATGACGATCGTCATCCAGACGATGAACCGCCCGGTGCCCAGGAAACGCGCGATGCGTTCGGAGAGGCGTCCGAACGCCTCCGGGTCGTATTCCGGCAGCAGTCGGCGGCGCGGCGGGCGCGGCTGGTCCAGCCGGGCGCGTGGGCGGGAGCTCGCGGTGGCGCCCACGGGAGCGCGCTCGCGCGACTCGCGGTCAGGAGTCACCGGGCGCCCCCTCCCCGAGGTGGAACTCCGTCTCGCGCCAGTCCTCGGGCAGCATGTGGTCCAGGACGTCGTCCACCGTCACCGCGCCGAGGAGCGAGCCCGACTCGTCGACGACCGGCGCCGCCACCATGTCGTAGGCGGCGAAGAACCCGGCGACCACGGGCAGCGCGTCGTCCGGGGACAGCGACTGCAGATCGTCGTCGAGGATCGAACTGACCAGCGTGTACGGGGGATCGCGCAGCAGCCGCTGGAAGTGGACCGTGCCGAGGTACTTGCCGGTCGGCGTGTCGTCCGGCGGCCGGCACACGTACACCTGCGCGGCGAGCGCGGGGGACAGGTCGGGGTTGCGGACCCGGGCGAGCGCGTCGGCGACGGTGTCGTCGGGCCGCAGGATGATCGGCTCGGTCGTCATCAGACCGCCCGCCGTGTGCTCCTCGTACGCCATCAGCCGGCGCATGTCGGCGGCACCCGCGGGCTCCATCAGGCTCAGCAGCCGCTCCTGGTCCTCCTCGGGCAGCTCGGCGAGCAGGTCGGCGGCGTCGTCGGGGTCCATCGCCTCCAGGACGTCGGCGGCGCGCTCCTCCTTCAGCTTGCCGAGGATCTCGATCTGGTCGTCCTCGGGCAGTTCCTCCAGGACGTCGGCGAGACGGTCGTCGTCCAGGGCCGCGGCGACCTCGGCGCGGCGTTTGGCGGAGAGGTGGTGCAGCACGTTGGCGAGGTCGGCGGGGCGGAGCTGCTCGAAGGTGGCGAGCAGGTTCTCGGCGCCCTGGCCCTGCTCCTCCAGGGAGAAGCCGGTGACCGCGTTCCACTCGACGGTGAGGGTCTCGCCCCGGTTGCGCCGGAAGGCCCCGCCCCGGCCGCGCTTGCGGACGAAGACGCGGTCGATCTCCCAGTCCCGGCGCGCCGGGAGCTGCTGCACCGACAGGTCCAGGACGGTGACCTCCTCGCCGCCTTCCACCAGCGTGACCCGGCGGTCCAGCAGTTCCCCGAAGACCAGCCGCTCGGTGGGGCGCTGTTCGAAACGGCGCACGTTGAGCACACCGGTGGAGATGACCTGACCGGACTCGATGCTCGTCACACGGGTCATGGGAAGGAAGATACGGCGCCGGGTCGACAGCTCGACGACCAGTCCGAGCAGCCGCGGCGGCAACCGGTCCACCCGGAACATGACGACCAGATCGCGGACGCGGCCCACCTGGTCGCCGGTCGGATCGAAGACGGCGACGCCGGACAGGTGCGAGACGAAGATGCGAGGGGCGCTTGCCGCCATCCACGCGCCTCCTTTGCGTGCCGTGCGTCCGTGACCTGCGCGCACTCTGCGTGCGTGTGCGCGTCCTGTTCCCGACTGCCCCGCAAGACCGGGTTCAGGCTAGCCGGTCCCGGTACGGAATGCCCTGGTGAGGGGTCCGGACGGACCGGCTCCGGAGGGGGCACGGCGCACCGGTACGCTGCGGTACGCCGATGGCGGATCACACGAGAGGCACCCCACCTGTGACTGCAACTCCCCTGGGCCGTACCCGCAGGACCGCACTCGCGGGTGCGCTGTGTGCCGGACTGGTGGTGACGGCGACGGGGCTGACAGGGTGCGGAGAGGACCCCGACGCGGGCACGAACGGGGTGGGCAGACTGCCCGCGGAGCAGATCAGGAAACGCACGCTCGCGGCGGCGGACCAGGCCGCAACCGTACGGCTGTCCGGCAGCGTCGTCAGCGGGAAGACGACGTACAAGCTCGACATAAAGCTGTCGGACGAGGGCGCCTCGGGCGCGGTGACGTCCAAGGACACCACGTTCCAGCTCCTGCGGGTCGGGGAGCGGCTCTACCTCAAGGCCGGCGCGGGGTTCTGGCGGCAGGAGAACGGCGGGAGCGGCGGCACGGCCGGGACGGCGGCGGAGAAGCTGGGCGGCAAGTACGTGAAGGTGCCCGAGCAGGACCCGGCGTACAAGCGCTTCAGCGGGTTCACCGACAAGGACACGCTGCTCACGGGACTGCTCACGCTGCACGGGACGGTCTCGACGGACGGGCGGCACGAGGTCGACGGCGTCCGCACGGTGCGGCTCGCCGGCGGCGACGGATCGGGCGGGGCGCTCGACGTCTCCCTGGAGGGCAAGCCCTACCCGCTGCGGCTCTCCCGCGCGGGCAACGCGGGCGCGCTCACCCTCACCGACTGGGACAAGCCCTTCACCCCCGAGGAGCCCCCCGCGGCGGACACCCTCGACTACGGCAGGAACCTCCCCACCGGCTGAGGCACCGTTCCCCGGCGGGTCCGGCCCGTCGGGGGCCTACCCGCGGCGCCCCCGACGCCCTCGGCGCCACAGCAGCCGGGGGAGCGCCGCCGGGACCGGCTCCCGCGTCGTCACCGGCGTCTCCACCGGCGCCGCCGCCAGCGAGGAGGAGGGCAGCTCCGCGGAGGAGCCGGCCGGCTCCAGCCGCAGCACCCGGCACTCCCGCCGCCAGCGCTCCGGCATCGTCTCGCCGTCCGCGGCGTTCAGCCGCTTCCCCTTGAGCTCGCCCACCGCGGCCTCCCAGGCGGCCGAGCCCGGCGCGAGCTCGACCACCTTCGCGGGCCAGCTCGCGATCCGCCCGCCCTTGTCCTTGCTGCGCACCGTCACGACGGCCTCGCCTCCGTCGGCCAGCCCCGGCAGCGGCTGCTCCCCGGGCCCGTCGCCGACCACACAGGCCGCGCCCTCGTGCCAGACGTGCCACAGCGCCCGCGCCGGGCCGGGCGCGGCCTCGTCCCCGCCGTCCGCGGCGAGGCCCCCGGCACGCACCCAGATCAGCCCGGACTTCTTCGTGGCCTCCTCTACGAGGGCCCGCGCGAGCAGCTCAGTCGTCATGCGCTCAGGGTATAGCGGCCCTTCCCGGGCCTCCGCGGCACTTCGCGGCCCCGGGAAGCGCCCTGCGCGTTCCGGCGCCTCACAGCCACCCGTTGCGCTTCAGCGTGCGGTGGATGGTCAGACACAGGGCGACCGTGACGCACATGACGACGGGGTAGCCATAGCGCCAGTGCAGTTCCGGCATGTGCTGGAAGTTCATCCCGTACACCCCGCACACCATCGTCGGCACGGCGATGATCGCCGCCCACGAGGTGATCTTGCGCATGTCCTCGTTCTGCGCGACGGACGCCTGCGCGAGGTTGGCCTGGAGGATGGAGTTCAGCAGCTCGTCGAAGCCGACGACCTGCTCCTGCACCCGGGCGAGGTGGTCGGCGACGTCGCGGAAGTACTTCTGGATGTCCGGGTCGATCAGCCGCATCGGCCGCTCGCTGAGGAGCTGCATCGGCCGCAGCAGCGGCGATACCGCCCGCTTGAACTCCAGCACCTCGCGCTTGAGCTGGTAGATCTGCCCGGCGTCGGTGCCCCGCGGGGTGCCCTTGCGGCCCGGCGAGAACACCTCGGTCTCCACCTCGTCGATGTCGTCCTGCATGGCGTCGGCGACCGCGATGTAGCCGTCGACGACGTGGTCGGCGATCGCGTGCAGCACCGCGGAGGGGCCCTTGGCGAGCAGCTCGGGGTCGCACTGCAGCCGGTTGCGCAGTGCCCGCAGTGAGCCCTGGCCGCCGTGCCGGACGGTGATGAAGAAGTCCCGGCCGGTGAAGCACATGACCTCGCCGGTCTCCACGACCTGGCTGTTCGCGGTGAGCCGGTCGTGCTCCACGTAGTGGATCGTCTTGAAGACGGTGAACAGGGTGTCGTCGTACCGCTCCAGCTTGGGCCGCTGGTGGGCGGTGACCGCGTCCTCCACGGCGAGCGGGTGCAGCCCGAACTCGCCCGCGAGCGCGGCGAATTCGGCGCCGGTCGGCTCGTGCAGGCCGATCCAGGCGAAGCCGCCGTCGCGCCGCACGAGGCGCATCGCCTCCTGCGGGGTGAGCCGGCCCGGCGTGTCGACGCGGGCGCCGTCGCGGTAGACGGCGCAGTCGACGACGGCGGAGGGCGTGGCGGGGTCGCGCGTGGCGTCGTAGGTGCCGTTGTCCTTGCGGGTGGCCGGGCGGGACGGGCGGACCACGGCACGCAGGTCACGGATCATCGACATGGCAGGCTCCTTCGCGGTGCGGGCAACGAAAGGCCGCTACGAGGGGTGGAACTGCCCGGAATGAGGACGTTCTGACGTGGAGACTTCGGCACGTCCACAAAGCGGGGAGCACCGCGCCGTCGCGGTGGCGAGCTTCGCTGCTGATACAGGCCGGGCATGATCGGGCGGAACGCTCGGATCATGCGGACCAGATGAATCAGACAGATCAGACAAGGCGAAACGCACGAGCTCTTCCGTGGTGCGCGCAGGCGATGAGGCGACGGCCGGTCGGAAGGGATGACCGGGGAGACCGCGTCAGCGGCGGGAAGAGCGGGTGGTACTGCACGGTCGACTTCGGTCCATGCCAGCCCCACCTCCTCCGGCCGGTCCCCCGTGGGGGACGATCCACTTCCCTTGTTTAAGGGTGCCCCGTGTAGGGGAGTTTCATGGGCGTCGGGGCCTGAGCGCCACGCTTCTGCGTGCTGCCCCGAGCGACCGGCTCAGCGTATCAGCCGACCGGCGCGTCAAGGCGCCGCTTTGCCCTGTACTGGCGAGTTCTATGCTCGCGGCATGGCAGATGTTCTCCCCCTCGTCGAGGCCCGGCTGCGCACCGCGCTGGGCGAACCGGACGCGCGCGCGGCGGTCACCTTCCTCGGAACGGACCGCATCGAGGTGCTGCGTTTCACGGAGGGGGACATCGTCCGTTACGCCACGCTCGGCATGTCCGCCCAGCCCATGAGCGACCCCACCGCGGCCCTCGCCGACCCGGTCCAGGGCCCGCGCGCCGAGCTGGTCCTCTCCGTCCGCGCCGGGCGCGCCGACACCGACAAGGTGCTCCGACCGCTCGCCGTGCTGGCCGCTTCCCCGCAGGTGGAGGGGGTGGTGGTGGCCCCCGGTGCCTCCCTCGACGTGGGCGAGCCGCTGTGGCCGGGCGCCCCCTTCACCTCCGTACTGGTCGCGGAGCCGGGCGGGCTGGTGGAGGACCTGGAACTCGACCCGCCGAGGGACCCCGTGCGGTTCCTGCCGCTGCTGCCCATGACGCTCAACGAGGCCGCGTGGAAGCGCGTGCAGGGCGCGGGCGCCCTCCAGGAGCGCTGGCTGACGCACGGGACGGACCTGCGGGACCCCGCCCGCGGGTCCGTCCCGCTCACGTGACCGATGTCACCAACGGTCGTGGCGCACCGCCCAGTTGGCCGAAATCTCAGTCGGTGAAGACGGTGACCCCGTCCTCGGCTGCGTGCCGCGGCTCGAGTTCCTCCGCCGTGGGGGTCCCCCCTGCTCGAGCGGAGTCGAGAGCTCGGGGGAGGGCGAGGGCCCGGCGACGCACCAGGACGACCAGCGCGCCCACCACCGCCGTGACGGCGGCGACCACGAACGGGATGTGGACGTCGGTCCACTCCTCGATCTTCGGCGCGAAGAAGGGCGCGGCCGCCGCGGCGAACCAGCGCACGAAGTTGTAGCCGGCGCTCGCCACCGGGCGCGGCGCGTCGGACACGCCGAGCGCCAGCTCGGTGTAGACGGTGTTGTTCACGCCGATGAAGGCACCGGAGAGGACCGTGCACACCACGGCGGTGGTGTGGTCGCCGTAGCCCAGGATCAGCACGTCGGCGGCGAGCAGTACCAGCGAACCGCCGAGCACCTTCAGCGAACCGAACCGCTTCTGCATCCGTGGGGCCACGATCACCGAGAAGACGGCCAGCAGCACGCCCCAGGCGAAGAACACGGCACCGGACTTGTACGGCGTCATGTTCAGCACGAAGGGTGTGAAGGCCAGCACGGTGAAGAACGTGTAGTTGTAGAAGAAGGCCGAGACGGCCGCGGAGGCGAGGCCGCCGTGCCCGAGTGCCTTGAGCGGATCGAGCAGCGAGGTCCTGCGGGCGGGCCTGGGCTGTTCCTTCAGGAACGCGGTGATGCACAGGAAGCCGATCGCCATCAGGACGGCGGTGCCGAAGAAGGGGTAGCGCCAGCTCGCGTCGCCGAGCAGCGCGCCCAGCAGGGGGCCGCAGGCCATGCCGAGGCCCAGGGCGGACTCGTAGAGCAGGATCGCGGCCGCGCTCCCGCCGGCCGCCGCGCCGACGATGACGGCGAGCGCGGTGGAGACGAACAGGGCGTTGCCGAGCCCCCACCCGGCCCGGAACCCGACCAGCTCCCCGACCGAGCCCGAGGTGCCGGCGAGCCCGGCGAAGACCACCACGAAGGCGAGCCCGAGGAGCAGGGTCCGGCGCCCGCCGATCCGGCTGGAGACGAAGCCGGTCACCAGCATCGCCACGGCGGTGATGAGGAAGTACGAGGTGAACAGGAGCGAGACCTGGCTCGCGGTGGCGTCCAGGCCCTTGGCGATGGACGGCAGGATCGGGTCGACGAGCCCGATGCCCATGAAGGCGACGACGGACGCCCCGGCGGTGGCCCAGACGGACTTCGGCTGCCGAAGGAGGCCGCCGGCTCCCGCGTCGAACGGGTCCGCCTCGGCGGGACCTCCGGTACTGCTGCGCATGTGCGCGCTCCTTCCCGACGGGGGACGAGGCCGGGGCCGGAACCCCGGGGTGGAGGCGGCCGGGAGGACCGGCCGCGTGGGACGGCTGGATCGCCGCAGGAAATGGTTGGCTTATACACACGATAAGTTAGCTGATCTAATAAATGCAATATGCACCTAGTCACTCGGAGGGGCACTCGGGGAGGAGCGGGTGCGCGGCGCCGCCCGGACGGGTGATCGTCCTTGACGCGGGGCGGTGCGGGGAGGACCGTTGGGCTTTATGAGGGGCGAACCCAGTTGCCCGAAGTGCGGTGGCCGGGTCAGGGCTCCCGGACTCTTCGCCGACTCCTGGCAGTGCGACGTGCACGGGACCGTGCACCCGCTGCAGCCCGTGATACCGCCCAGCGTCGAGGCGCTCGGCGTCGTGGTGCACCGCACCCGGGTCCCCGTGTGGATGCCGTGGCCCCTGCCGGTCGGCTGGCTGTTCACGGGTGTCGCCTGCGCCGGTGACGACCGCAGCGGCGGTCGCGCCACGGCCGTGGCGTGCTCCGGTCCCGGCCCCCTGGGCGGCGTCGGCGAGATGATCCTGGTCGCCGAGGAACTCGGCGTCGGCCTCGGCGCCCGCTACGCGGGCATCGACGGCCCCGACCCCGGTCCCTACCTGAACGTCGAGAAACCGCCGCAGGCCAAGGTCCTGGCGGCGGGCCGCCCCACCCCCCTCTGGCACGTCACCGGCACCCCCGACGACCGTGCCGTCTTCGCGGGCGAGGCACGCGGGCTGTGGCTCTGGGCGGTCGTCTGGCCCGAGCAGACGGGCCTGCTCATGTACGACGAACTGGTCCTGACCGACCTTCGCGACGCGGGAGCCGAGGTCGACCTCCTGCCCTGCGGCGCGCTGTCGCCACGGCTGCTGGAGCCGTAGGGGGCGGGTGACGCGGGGCGACACCGGACCGGGCGCGGATCCGCCGGTACCCCCGAGGTCGGTGCGCCTGCGGTCGGTGCATCTGCGGACGGTGGCCCGCGGGCGAGGTGGCCTACGGGGGCACCGTTATCCTGGAGCGTCCCCGTCCGTCCCGTCCGCCCGGAGCCCCACGTCGTGCGCATCGACCTGCACACCCACTCCACCGCCTCCGACGGCACGGACACCCCCGCCGAACTCGTGCGCAACGCGGCCGCCGCCGGACTGGACGTCGTCGCCCTCACCGACCACGACACCACCCGCGGCCACGCCGAGGCGCTCGCCGCGCTGCCGAGCGGCCTCACCCTCGTGACCGGCGCCGAGCTCTCCTGCCGCATCGACGGCGTCAGCATGCACCTGCTGGCCTACCTCTTCGACCCCGAGGAGCCCGCGCTGCTCGCCGAACGCGAGCTCGTGCGCGACGACCGCGTCCCCCGCGCCAAGGCCATGATCGCCAAGCTGAACGAGCTCGGCGTCCCCGTCACCTGGGACCAGGTCGCCCGCATCGCCCGAGGCGGCTCCGTCGGCCGCCCCCACGTCGCCTCCGCCCTCGTGGAACTCGGCGTCGTCCGAAGCGTCGACGAGGCCTTCACGGGGAACTGGCTGGCCGACGGGGGCCGCGCCCACGTGGGGAAGCACGAGACCGACCCCTTCGAGGCGATCCGCCTGGTGAAGGCGGCCGGCGGCGTCACCGTCTTCGCCCACCCCGCCGCGAGCAAGCGCGGCCACACCGTCCCCGAGTCCGCGATCGCGGACATGGCCGCGGCCGGACTGGACGGCATCGAGGTCGACCACATGGACCACGACCCCGACACCAGGGCCCGGCTGCGCGGCCTGGCCGGGGAACTGAACCTCCTCGCCACCGGGTCCAGCGACTACCACGGCACCCGCAAGACCGTCGCCCTCGGCGAGTACGCCACGGACCCCGAGGTCTACGGCGAGATCACCCGCCGCGCCACGGGCGCCTTCCCGGTTCCGGGCGCGGGCGGAGCCTGACGCTCCGGGGTACGGCGCCCGACGGTGATCCTCACGGTGACCCGGGCGCTCGCGCTCGCGGCCGAGGGCCCGGGGCCGAGGGCCGTGCGGCGTCGGTCGTGCGGTGCGGGCCGGCGGGGCCGGGCCTGAGGGGCTCGGCCTGAGGCCCGGTTCGCTCGGGTCGTGACCCCGCGGAGTTCGACGCCGCGGCTCGCACCCCGTCGCGCAATCACGGCGGACCGTCCCGAGTCGCCCGCCCGCGCGGCGGCCGGGGCGACCGGCCGCATGCGGCGGAAGTGTCGAGCCCTCCCTCGCGACGGGCGTCGTGCGCACGGGTCCGGTCCGCGTGCCCGGGCGCTTCGTGCGCCCCCCACCCTCGTGCGGCGCCGGTCCCGGCGGCCGCTCCCGGGGCCGTTCCGGCAGGTCCGGAACAGCCCTCCTCTCTCCACTCGACTCGACACTCCACGTGCCGCCCGGCGGCACCCCATCGCAAGGCACCTTCACATGTTCGACCTCGCCGTCTTCGGCTCCCTCTTCCTGACCCTCTTCGTCATCATGGATCCCCCGGGGATCACCCCGATCTTCCTCGCCCTGACCGCGGGCCGCCCCGGCAAGGTGCAGCGCCGGATGGCCCTTCAGGCCGTGTGCGTGGCCGGTGGGGTCATCGCCGTGTTCGGCGTGCTGGGCCATCAGATCCTCGACTACCTGCACGTCTCGATCCCCGCCCTGATGATCGCCGGCGGTCTGCTGCTCCTCCTCATCGCGCTCGACCTGCTCACCGGCAAGAACGACGAACCGAAGCAGACCAAGGACGTCAACGTCGCCCTCGTACCGCTGGGGATGCCGCTGCTCGCCGGACCGGGCGCGATCGTGTCCGTGATCCTCGCCGTGCAGCGTGCCGACGGCGTGAGCGCGCAGGTCTCGGTGTGGGCGGCGATCCTCGCGATCCATGTCGTGCTGTGGTTCGTGATGCGTCACTCGCTGCTGATCATCCGGCTGATCAAGGACGGGGGCGTCGTCCTGGTGACCCGGCTGGCCGGGATGATGCTCTCCGCGATCGCCGTCCAGCAGATCATCAACGGCGTCACCCAGGTGATCCAAGGGGCCTGAAACAGCCCCCGGCGCTCGGGCGCACACGAAGAAGCCCCTGTCCGGCACCGTGCCGGACAGGGGCTGCATGCTGTGCTTCAGTACGTCGTTCGTCGTTCGTCAGTGGGGCGGGTTCGCCGCGGTTCGTCAGTACAGCGCGTTCGTCCGTGGGGCGCGTTCGTCGGTGCGGCGGTTCTTCGTTACGAGGCGGAAGTGTCTGCCGGGCGGATCCACAGGCGCTGCCCTATGGCGGCGGCCTGTTGCACGATCTGATTGACGGAGGCGGCGTCCACGACGGTGGTGTCCACGGGCGTGCCGTCGACGTCGTCGAGGTGCATGATTTCGAAGCGCAAGGGGCTTCTCCCTTCGTCTGGTCATCCTCCTGTGGAGAACTACTGGTGGTGAGTGCGAGGCGGGGCGACGGCGCGTCCCGTCCACGTACATATGTAACGGCATGCTTCCAAGAAACATTCCCTACGCTAAAGAAATTTTTCAGCCGTCTAACTACTGACCGGTAAAAGTGTGGGGGACCGCCTCCGACGTTGATCGTCCGATCATTTCTCCGGACGACTCATCGGGACCGGTTGTATTCGCTGTGTGACGGCCGGGACAATGGACTCGATGAACGACGACGACCTCACGGCGCTCGGCGCCCGCATCGACCGTACGAACGAGCTGCTGCAGCGCATGCTCGCCGAGGTGGCGAAGACGCCCTCGACCCACGCGATCTTCGTCGACGCCGGCTACCTCTACGCGGCCGCGGGGCGACTGGTGGCCGGCACCGAGGACCGGCGGGCGTTCGACGTCGACGCGGAGGGACTCATCGAGGCGCTCATCGACAAGGCCCGCACGATCTTCGCCGACAGCCGGCTGCTGCGGGTCTACTGGTACGACGGCGCCCGGCGCCGCATCCACACCGCCGAGCAGCAGTCCATCGCCGAGCTGCCCGACGTCAAGGTGCGGCTGGGCAACCTCAACGCCAACAACCAGCAGAAGGGCGTCGACTCCCTCATCAGGTCCGACCTGGAGTCCCTCGCCCGGCACCGCGCCATCAGCGACGCGGCCCTGCTCGGCGGCGACGAGGACCTGGTCTCCGCGGTCGAGGCCGCGCAAGGGTACGGTGCCCGGGTCCACCTGTGGGGCATCGAGGCACCCGAGGGCCGCAACCAGGCCGAGCCCCTGCTCTGGGAGGTCGACAGCCAGCGCACCCTCGACCTGGACTTCTTCAAGCCGTACGTCTCCCGGCGGACCGCGGCGACGTACGAGGCCTCCGCGGCGGTACGGCCCACGCGGGAGGACGTGCGGTTCGTGGGCGCGCAGATCGCGGCGAAGTGGCTGGCGGCACGGGGGCGGGACTCCCTGCGGGAGCTGCTCCCCGGCCATCCCTACCTGCCCGGGTCGATCGACCAGGACCTGCTGGTCGAGGCGGAGGGGCTGCTCCAGTACTCGCTGCGCGGCCAGGCCGATCTGCGCCGCTCCCTGCGGGACGGCTTCTGGGAGCACCTGCAGGCGCAGTACTGACCACCGCGCGCCCGCCTCTCAACCGTTCGCTCCGTTCGTGCCGTCCCGGAAAGTTCCGTCCGTGCCGTCCCAGAAGTCGACGAGGGCGCGGGCGGTCTCCAGGGGGCGGTCGGTGTTGGGGGAGTGGTCGGCGCCGGCGACGACCGTACGGCGGGCGCCGAGCCGGACGGCCATCTCGTCCAGCAGCGGAACGGGCCAGGCGTCGTCGTGGTCGCCCGAGACCACGTGCTTGGGCAGCGGCACGGCCGCGAGTTCGGCGACCCGGTCCGGCTCGACGCACAGCTGCCTGCCGGTCGCGCGGAGCTGGGCGGGGCTGCCCGCGAGCCAGCGGCGGCGGAGGTCGTCCCGGTCGCCGAGGCCGGAGTCGACGCCGGGGGCCGTGCCGGTGCCCTCGCCCGTGGCCGCGCCCGTCCCCGTCTCTGTGTCGGCCGGGGTCTCCATCAGCTGGATGGCGTTCCACACCTGGGCCATGTCCATCACGGCGAGCGCGTCGGACAGCAGTTTCACCCGCTGTTGCTGGGACGCGGAGACCTGCGCGGGGCCCGAGGACATGAGGGTGAGCGAGCGGAAGGGCGCGGGGTCGAGCAGCACGGCGGCGCGCGCGATCTGACCGCCCAGGGAGTGGCCGAGGAGGTGGACGGGGCCCTCGGCGTCCAGGGCGACGGCCTGGGCGAGCACGTCGCGGGCCAACTCCTCCTGCGCGTACGGCGCTTCGTCGTCCTTGGGGCCCGGGGTGCCGTACTGGCCCCGGCCGTCGACGGCGACGGCGCGGTAGCCGGCGGCGGTGAGACGAGGGAGAAGGTCGATGAAGTCCTCCTTGCTGCCGGTGAAGCCCGGGAGGAGGAGAACCGTGCCGTGGGTGGCGGTGCCGGCGTCGAGGACGGCGAAGGGGCCGCGCGGGGTGGCGAGGAAGTGGGAGCGGGTGCCGGGGGGCGGGGCGAAGGTCGACGGACGGCTCATGCCGCCGAGGCTACCGGCCGTGCCGCCTCCCACCACCGGAGAGGACCTGGGCCCCGGTCCGCCGGCCACCCCGGGCCCGCCCCGTCCACGACAGAAAGCCGGCCCGGCTCCACGGGGTCGTGGGCCGGGCCGGCTTCCTCACTGCGGTCCTGCTGGGTGCGCGAGCGCTCAGCCCTCCGAGGGCTCGCTCGCGGACGCCGCCTTCTTCCGCGTGCGGCGCGGCTTCGCCGGTTCCTCGGCGGCCGCCTGCGCCGGGATCTCCGGCTCGGCGGCGGCGGACTTGCGGGTCGTCCGCCTGCGCGGCTCGGCCTCCGCCGCCTCGTTCGCGGACTCGGGCTCGGCCGAGGCGGCGACCGCCTTCTTCCGGGTCCGGCGCGGCTTGGCCTCGGCGGTGCCTGCGGTCCCGTCCTCGTCACCGGCGGCCGGAGCCGCCACCGTCGCCTTGCGCGTACGGCGTGCCTTCGGCGCCTCTGCGCCCTCGGCCGTCTCGACGGCCGCGGCGGCCTTGCGGGTCCGCCGACGGGGCTTCTCCGCCGACTCCGACTCCTCCACCGCCTGCGCGGGGATCACGGCGGCACCGGCGGCCTCGACCGCTGTCTCCGCCGACTCCGCGGTCTTCCGCGTCGTGCGCCGGCGGGGCTTGGCCTCGGCGCCCTCCGCCGTGTCGACCGCGGCCTCCGCCGAGGCGGTGGCCTTCCGGGTGCGGCGACGGGGCTCCGCCACAGCCGTGGTCTCCGCCTCCGGGGCGGCCTCCGCCGCCTTCTTGCGCGGGGTGCGCCTGCGCGGCGCGGCCTCGGTGGCCTCCGCCGTGTCGACCGCCGCCTCGGCGGCCTCGGGGGACTCGACGGCCGCGGCGGACTTGCGCGTCCGCCGGCGTCGCGGCGTCGCGGGGGCCTCGGCCTCCGCCGCCTCGGAGGGCGCGACCGCCTCGGAAACGGCGGGCGCCTCGGCGGCCTCGGCGGCCGGGGTCACCTCGGTCACCGTCCGCGGAGCCGTCGCCTCGGCCTGGGCGCCGGACCGGGTACGCCGACGCCGGCGAGGCGTACGCCCGGCGCCGCCGGACTCCGCGCCGTCCATGCCGTCCGTGCCGGGCGCGTCGTTCGCGCCGTCCGCGGGCGTGACCGCCCGCTCCGAGGCCGTCACCGACGCCTCCGCGTCGAGCGGCGTTCCACCGCGGGTGCGACGGCGGCGACGGGGGGTCCGCGCCGGGCGCTCGCGATCGCGCTCACGGCCGCTGTCCGCCGTGCCGCCGCTCCCGCCGCGTCCACCGCGTCCGTCCCGACCGCCGCGCGCCCCTCGGCCGCCGGTCTCACCCAGGTCCTCGATCTCCTCGGCGCCCAGCCCGGCGCGGGTGCGCTCCGCGCGGGGCAGCACACCCTTCGTGCCCGCCGGGATGGAGAGCTCCTCGAAGAAGTGCGGCGAGGTGGAGTACGTCTCCACCGGGTCGTGGTAGTCCAGCCCCAGCGCCTTGTTGATGAGCTGCCAGCGCGGGATGTCGTCCCAGTCGACGAACGTGATCGCCGTACCGGAGGCGCCTGCGCGGCCGGTACGGCCGGTGCGGTGCAGGTAGGTCTTCTCGTCCTCGGGGGACTGGTAGTTGATGACGTGCGTGACGCCCTCGACGTCGATACCGCGCGCGGCGACGTCCGTGCAGACCAGCACGTCGACCTTGCCGTTGCGGAACGCGCGCAGCGCCTGCTCGCGCGCGCCCTGGCCGAGGTCGCCGTGGACCGCGCCCGAGGCGAAGCCGCGCTGCTGGAGCTGCTCGGCGATGTCGGCGGCCGTCCGCTTGGTGCGACAGAAGATCATCGCGAGTCCGCGGCCCTCGGCCTGCAGTATCCGCGCGATCATCTCCGGCTTGTCCATGGAGTGCGCGCGGTAGACGAACTGCTTGATGTTGGCCAGCGTCACGCCCTCGCCCTCCGGCGAGGTGGCGCGGATGTGCGTGGGCTGCGACATGTAGCGGCGGGCCAGGGAGATGACGGCGCCGGGCATGGTCGCGGAGAAGAGCATGGTCTGCCGGCGGGCCGGCAGCATGCCGATGATCTTCTCGACGTCGGGGAGGAAGCCGAGGTCCAGCATCTCGTCGGCCTCGTCGAGGACCAGGCAGCGCACGTGCGCGAGGTTCAGCTTCTTCTGCCCGGCCAGGTCGAGCAGTCGGCCGGGGGTGCCGACGACCACGTCGACACCCTTCTTCAGGGCCTCGACCTGCGGCTCGTAGGCACGTCCGCCGTAGATCGCGGTGACGCGCACGTTGCGCACCTTGCCGGCGGTCAGCAGGTCGTTGGTGACCTGGACGCACAGTTCGCGGGTGGGCACCACGACGAGGGCCTGCGGGGTGTTGGTGACGTCCTCGGGGCGGGCCCGGCCCGCCTCCACGTCGGCGGGGACGCTGACGCGCTCGAGGAGCGGAAGGCCGAAGCCCAGCGTCTTGCCGGTGCCGGTCTTGGCCTGGCCGATGACGTCGCTGCCGGAGAGCGCGACGGGGAGCGTCATCTCCTGGATGGGGAAGGGGTTGAGGATGCCGACGGCCTCAAGGGCCTCGGCCGTCTCGGGAAGGATTCCGAGCTCTCGGAAAGTCGTAGTCAGGGTGCTGCCTCTTCTGTGTGCGCGGCGCGAGGCGAGCGTGGGGGTCGTGTCGTCCGACCGTGCCGGGGACGACGGCCGGCCTCGGGGGCCGAACCGGGTGGCACGGGACGGGACCACAGCCGACGCTCTCGGGCCTGTCCGGCAGGCCCAGCGCTCGTTCCGCTGAGGGACCCTCCCGGTATGCCGTACACGCGGTGCCGTACGGCTGAGAAGGGCTGTCTGGTCGGAGCCGATCGGGCCACCGACCGGGCATCCTCATTCAAGCGGCCCGTCGCATACCAGGCGGGCCAATACCACCATACCCCGGATTCCCGCACACGCCAGGGCCGGTTCCGCCACGTAGTCGTCGTCACACTGACTGACCAGGGCCTCCCCGAGGCGGTGAGCGGACTATTGTGCGCTCCATGACGACCTCTGACAACGCCTCCGACACCGCAGGACCCGCCGCCGAAGGCACTCCCGGGCCCACCGGCATCGCCGCGCGAGACTGGGCCGAGGCCTCCGCGGACCCCCAGTACCGTGCCGCGGTGGCGGATCTGCTGGGAGCGCTGGCGTACGGGGAGCTGGCGGCGTTCGAGCGGCTGGCGGAGGACGCGAAGCTGGCGCCCACGCTCGCCGACAAGGCGGCGCTGGCCAAGATGGCGTCGGCGGAGTTCCACCACTTCGAGCAGCTGCGCGACCGGCTCGGCGAGATCGGTGCGGAGCCGACGGAGGCGATGGAACCCTTCGTCGCCGCCCTCGACGGCTTCCACCGGCAGACGGCGCCCTCGGACTGGCTGGAGGGCCTGGTCAAGGCGTACGTCGGCGACTCGATCGCCAGCGACTTCTATCGGGAGGTCGCGGCGCGGCTCGACAAGGACACCCGCGAGCTGGTGCTCGCCGTCCTCGACGACACGGGGCACGCCGGCTTCGCAGTGGAGAAGGTGCGCGCCGCGATCGAGGCCGAGCCGCGCGTGGGCGGACGGCTCGCGCTGTGGGCGCGGCGGCTGATGGGGGAGGCGCTCTCGCAGTCGCAGCGGGTGGTCGCGGACCGGGACGCGCTGTCGACGATGCTCGTGGGCGGAGTGGCGGACGGCTTCGACCTCGCCGAGGTGGGCCGGATGTTCTCCCGGATCACGGAGGCGCACACCAAGCGGATGGCCGCGCTGGGCCTCGCCGCCTGACGGTCGCGGCCCGCCGGAAGGATCAACCCCTGCCGGCGGGCCGGTGCGCGCAGCCGACCGGGGCCGAGAGGACGCTCAGGCCGACCGGAGGCCCCCGAGGAAGCTCAGCCGACCGGGGGCCGCGAGGACGCTCAGGCCGTCGCCGAGTGACGGCGGCGGAACCGCTTCTCCGGGCGGAGCAGCAGGGACACGGAAGCCGCAGCGACGGCGGCGGCGCCGAGCAGGCTCACCACCACGTGCCCCGTCTCCACCGCGCTGTGCGCGAGGAAGGCGCCGAACAACCCACCGGCCGCCCCCGTCGACAGCACGAGACGGCGCCCCGGGAGCCGGTGCGGCAGACGGTACGCGGCGGCCCAGGCGAGGGCGAGACCGAGCAACGCGGAGCCGAGCGCTTCCAAGAACATGATCGGGGTCCCTCCCGCACGGCCGGGTGCACTTCGGTCGTAGCGGATCTACCCCCGGAGCGCGGAACGCAACCCTCCCGCGTGAGGAAGATGTGAACTTCCTGTGCGGCCGCGCAGCCCGCTCCCACCCAGCTCACGCGGGGTGCACGGACCGGCTCGCAGACGGAGGGGGCCCGGAACGGCATGCGTTCCGGGCCCCCTCCGCGCGTCCTGCGGCGCGCCCTACAGCGCGCTGAATCCCACCCGGCGGGTGGTCGGCTCGCCGATCTCCACGTACGCCAGGCGGTCGGCCGGGACGAGGACCTTGCGGCCGTGCTCGTCCACGAGGCTCAGCAGCTGCGACTTCCCGGCCAGTGCCTCGGCCACGGCGCGCTCGACCTCCTCGGCATCCTGACCGCTCTCCAGAACGATCTCGCGGGGCGCGTGCTGCACGCCGATCTTGACCTCCACGGCTTCAACCCTCCGACGGTCAGTGAAGTGCGCGATCTCCCGCGCCGTACCCCGCACACATTAGCCCGGTGAGGGGACGGACACGCTCCGCCCGGCAACGCCAGGAGCGAACAGCGCACGGGAACAAACGGCCGCCCCGCCGGGGGAGCGCTCAGTGGAGCTGCTCGTGCCCCGGCTCGGTCCCGTGCAGCGGGAAACCGGCGATGCCCCGCCAGGCCAGCGAGGCGAGGAGCTGCACCGCCTGGTCGCGGGGCACGCTGCGGTCGCTGTGCAGCCAGGAGCGGGCCACCACCTGGGCGAGCCCGCCGAGGCCCGAGGCGAGCAGCATCGACTCGGCACGGGAGAGCCCGGTGTCCTCGGCGATGACGTCGCAGATCGCCTCCGCGCACTCGTTGGTGACCTTGTCGACGCGCTCGCGCACGGCCGGCTCGTTCGTCAGGTCCGATTCGAACACCAGCCGGAAGGCGCCGCCGTCGTCCTCGACGTACGCGAAGTACGCGTCCATCGTGGCCCGGACCCGCTGCTTGTTGTCCGTCGTCGAGGCCAGCGCGTGGCGCACCGACTGGATCAGGGACTCGCAGTGCTGGTCCAGCAGGGCGAGGTACAGGTCCAGCTTGCCCGGGAAGTGCTGGTAGAGGACCGGCTTGCTGACGCCGGCGCGCTCGGCGATGTCGTCCATCGCGGCCGAGTGGTAGCCCTGCGCCACGAAGACTTCCTGGGCGGCACCCAGCAGCTGGTTCCGTCGGGCACGGCGCGGCAGCCGCGTACCCCGCGGGCGTGCCGCCTCTGTCTGCTCGATGGCTGTCACGCCGCCTCCCACTTTCGTCCACGTGCGGTGTGCACCGCGCCGCCATCGTACTTTTGGGTAACCCTGGTGTGCGCGGTGCGAGCGCAGAATTTCACGGACCGGACGGCCCCGGCAGTGGCGCGGATCCGCCCGGTACGGGGCGTACGGGGGCGAACCGGCGCCCGGTGCGGCACCGGTCCGCCCCCTTCACGCACCGGCGGACGCGCGCCCCTGTCGGTCGTCCGCCTCCCGAGAGTCTCCGCGAGGCGGGCGGTGCCTACCGGTAGTCGTCCTCGTCGAGTTCGACGACGCGGGCCTGTTCCGCGAGGTCGGCCTCGCTGGCACGGTCCGTGTCGTCTCCGCGCGGCCGCTCGTCCCGCTGCGGGACGACGTCCGCGAGCTGCTCGGCGGCGTCGTCCTCCGGTGCCTCGACGCCGACCTCGGCGTCGACGTCGTCGTCGGCGTGCTCCCTCTCGAAGGTCTCCGGATCGGTGGGGTCGACGGTCATGGCGGGCTCCCTTTCGCGGCGGTCACGGCGGTCACGGCGTGCACGGGGTCACGGGTTCATGGCGACGGAGCGTGGCGCGGTCCGTGTCGGTCGCCAGGTACCCGTACCTGTGAGGGCGAACACATGAGCCCGCGCGTGATCGTCTCGTAACATTGCCGCATGTCTTCGACCGAGCTGCCGGACGCGCCGGCCATGACCACCGTCCTGCCCAAGGTCTCGCCCGTCAGGGTCGCGGAGGGCGAGGAGCTCAGGTCGGTGTCACTGCCCGGCATCACCCTGACGGTGAGGTCGAGGAAGCCCGCCCGCGAGGGGCTGCCGCCCGCCCTCCACGTGCACGGACTGGGCGGTTCCTCGCAGAACTGGTCGGCGCTGATGCCGCTGCTCGACGACGTCCTCGACAGCGAGGCGGTCGACCTGCCGGGCTTCGGCGACTCCCCGCCCCCGGACGACGGCAATTACTCGATCACCGCGCACGCCCGCGCGGTGATCCGCCATCTCGACGCCTCCGGGCGCGGGCCCGTGCACCTGTTCGGCAACTCGATGGGCGGGGCGATCGCCACCCGCGTGGCCGCCGCCCGCCCGGACCTCGTCCGCACCCTCACGCTCGTCTCGCCCGCGCTGCCCGAACTGCGGGTGCAGCGCAGCGCGGTTCCCACCGGGCTGCTGGCGGTGCCGGGCGTGGCGGCCCTCTTCACCCGCTACACCCGGCAGTGGACGGCGGAGCAGCGGGTGCGCGGCATCATGGCCCTCTGCTACGGCGACCCCGATCGCGTCACCGAGGACGGGTTCCGACACGCGGTGGAGGAAATGGAACGGCGGATGCGGCTGCCGTACATGTGGGACGCGATGGCCCGCTCGACGCGCGGGCTGGTGAACGCCTACACGCTGGGCGGACAGCACGGACTGTGGCGGCAGGCCGAACGGGTGCTCGCCCCGACACTCCTCGTCTACGGCGGCCGGGACCAGTTGGTCGGCTTCCGCATGGCCGCGCGTGCGGCACGAGCCTTCCGCGACTCCCGTATGTTGACCCTGCCGGAGGCGGGACACGTCGCGATGATGGAGTACCCGGAGCGGGTGGCGGACGCGTTCCGTGACCTGCTGAGGGACGTGGAGGCGGAGACGCCCGCGTCCCCGTCCGAGGCCAAGTCCGCGTCGAGAGGCGTGGGTTCGGCGGCCGGTGTGACTGATACGACCGATGCGGGGAGCTGAGGCGCGGCGTGGGACGACACAGCCGCAAGCGAGGGAGCGACAAGGGCGTCCGTAAGGGCGACAGGGGCGAGGGGAGGGACGCCGGCGAGGCGGCGGGCCCGGCAGCGGCGGCGAGACCGTCGGGGCCGGGCGGACCGTCGGCGCCGGTCGCACCCCGGGCCGGGCTGCCGCGCCGGCCTCCCGCCCGTGAGGGCG
>BNBP01000057.1 GCA_014656015.1 Streptomyces griseoaurantiacus
CCACCTCGACCACCGCGTCCCGCGGGGCACGCAGCGCGGTGTGCAGGACGGCCCGGTTCTCGGTGGTGTTGATCCGCGCACCGCCGAACATCGCGTCCCGCAACTCGAACACGCCGGTGGCGGTGGCCAGTTCCTGCAGCAGGGCCAGCGTCTCGTCGGTGACCAGGTGCTTGGAGTAGTCGATCAGCAGATCGCCGGCCCGGACGCGGTAGCGCCGGGCGCGGTCCGGGTCCGTCTCGAACAGCTCGCGCAGACCGGGACGGGGTATTCCCTGGGCGCGGTGGTCCTCCAGGGCCGTCCACTCCGGGCGGCGGGTGAGCCACGGGTGACGGCCCGAGGGGGTGGTGGACTCAGACACGGGCCGAGGCCTCCTCGGTGGAGGCATCGGCGCCGCGCAGCGCCACCTCGTACATCTCGTCCGCGTCCAGCCGCCGCAGTTCCTCGGCGATCAGCTCGGACAGCGGGCGCACCTTCAGCGCGAGGGAGCGCGGGGGCTGCCCGGGCAGGGTGAGCGTGGCCAGCGGGCCGTCCGGGCGGTCGAGGACGATCTCGCCCTTGTCGGTGCCCAGCCGCACGGTCGTCACCACCGGGCCGCCGCTCACCACCCGGTTCACGTCCACCTTCAGCCGGGCCTCCAGCCAGCGCGCCAGCAGCTCGGCGCTGGGGTTGTCCGCCTCGGCCTCCACCGCGGCCGAGGTGACCTCCGTGCGGGCCTGGTCCAGGGCGGCGGCCAGCATGGAACGCCACAGGGTGAGCCGGGTCCAGGCCAGGTCGGTGTCGCCCGGCGCGTAGGAGTCGGCCCTGGTACGCAGCACCTCCATGGGCGACTCGACGGCGTACAGATCGGTGATCCGGCGCTGCGCCAGCGCGCCCAGCGGGTCCTTCGCCGGGTTCCGGGGCGCGTCCACCGGCCACCAGACGACGACGGGCGCGTCCGGGAGCAGCAGCGGCAGCACCACCGAGTCGGCATGGCCGGTGACCTCGCCGTACAGCCGCAGGATCACCGTCTCGCCGGTGCCCGCCTCGGAGCCGACCCGCACCTCGGCGTCGAGCCGGGAGGCGGTGCGGTCCCGCAGGGTCCGGGCGTGCCGCTTGATGACGACCAGGGTCCGGGAGGGATGCTCGTGCGAGGCCTCCTCGGCCGCCTTCAGCGCGTCGTAGGCGTTCTCCTCGTCCGTGACGATCACCATCGTCAGGACCATGCCCACGGCGGGGGTGCCGATGGCGCGGCGGCCCCGCACCAACGCCTTGTTGATCTTGCTTGCCGTGGTGTCGGTCAGGTCGATCTTCATGGCCTGCGCCAGCTCCGTCCGTCTCGTGCGAGCATCTCGTCGGCTTCCTCCGGGCCCCAGCTGCCCGAGGCGTACTGCGCGGGCGTGCCGTGCGCGTCCCAGTACCCCTCGATCGGGTCGAGGATCTTCCAGGACTCTTCCACTTCCTGGTGCCGCGGGAACAGGTTGGCGTCGCCGAGCAGCACGTCGAGGATCAGCCGCTCGTACGCCTCGGGGCTCGACTCGGTGAAGGACTCGCCGTAGGCGAAGTCCATCGTCACGTCCCGGATCTCCATCGAGGTGCCCGGCACCTTGGAGCCGAAGCGCACGGTCATGCCCTCGTCCGGCTGGACCCGGAACACGATCGCGTTCTGCCCCAGCTCCTCCGTGGCCGTCGAGTCGAAGGGGGAGTGCGGGGCCCGCTGGAGCACCACCGCGATCTCGGTGACCCGGCGGCCCAGCCGCTTGCCGGTGCGCAGATAGAACGGCACGCCCGCCCAGCGGCGGTTGTCGATCTCCAGCTTGATCGCGGCGAAGGTGTCGGTCTTCGACTTCGGGTCGATCCCGTCCTCCTCCAGATAGCCGCGCACCCGCTCGCCGCCCTGCCAGCCGGCCTCGTACTGGCCGCGCACGGTGTGCGCGCCCAGGTCCTCGGGCAGCCGGACGGCCTTGAGCACCTTGAGCTTCTCGGTCAGCAGCGACTCGGCGTCGAAGGCGGCCGGTTCCTCCATCGCGGTGAGCGCGAGGAGTTGCAGCAGGTGGTTCTGGATGACGTCGCGCGCCGAGCCGATGCCGTCGTAGTAGCCGGCCCGGCCGCCGATGCCGATGTCCTCGGCCATCGTGATCTGCACATGGTCCACGAAGGACCGGTTCCAGATCGGCTCGTACATCTGGTTGGCGAAGCGCAGCGCCAGGATGTTCTGGACGGTCTCCTTGCCCAGGTAGTGGTCGATCCGGAACACCTGTTCCGGGGTGAACACCTCGTGCACGATCGTGTTGAGCTCCCGCGCGCTCGCCAGGTCGCGGCCGAAGGGCTTCTCGATCACCGCGCGCCGCCAGGAGCCCCGGGGCGGGTCCGCGAGCCCGTGCTTCTTGAGCTGCTGGACGACCTTGGGGAAGAACCTCGGCGGCACCGAGAGGTAGAAGGCGTAGTTGCCGCACGTGCCGCGCGAGGTGTCCAGCTCGTCGACGGCCGCGCGGAGCTGCTTGAACGCCGTGTCGTCGTCGAAGTCGCCGGGGATGAAGCGCATGCCCTCGGAGAGCTGCTGCCAGACCTCCTCCCGGAACGGCGTACGGGCGTGCTCGCGCACCGCGTCGTGCACCACCTGCGCGAAGTCCTGGTCCTCCCAGTCCCGGCGGGCGAACCCGACGAGCGAGAAGCCCGGCGGCAGCAGACCCCGGTTGGCCAGGTCGTACACCGCCGGCATCAGCTTGCGGCGGGACAGGTCACCGGTGACACCGAAGATCACCAGGCCGGAGGGTCCCGCGATGCGGGGCAGCCGGCGGTCCCGGGGGTCACGCAGTTCGTTGTCCCAGTCGCCGAGCAGGTCCTCGGGGGTGGCGCAGGCGCTTACGGCGTCCTGAGCGGCTCGGGAGTTCTGGGTGGCTCGGCCGTTCCGGGGCTCCTGGGATTTCTGGGATTCCTGGGGTTCCGGGGACTTCCGGGACCCTTGGGGCGCCTTTTCGGGTGCCTGGGCCGTCTTGGTCCCGGCAGCCTTCGACCTGGCCCCGGCCGCCCCGGCGGCCTTGCTCCTCGTGCCCCTGGCCGCGCGCTTGGTGGCCTTGGCGGCCGTGTCGTCCTCGCTCATCAGGCGTGCACCTCCTTGCCCTCGTCACCGTCGTCCTCGGAGCCGTCCCGGGCGCTCAGCGAGGCCGAGACCGCGTCCAGCAGTTCCTGCCAGGCGGCCTCGAACTTCGCCACGCCCTCGTTCTCCAGCAGCCCGACCACCTCGTCGTAGGAGATGCCCAGCCGTGCCACCGCGTCGAGGTCGGCCCGGGCCTGCGCGTACCCAGCGGTGACCGTGTCACCCCGCACGTCGCCGTGCTCGGCGGTGGCGTCCAGGGTGGCCTCCGGCATGGTGTTGACCGTGCCGGGCGCGACCAGTTCGTCCACG
Source organism: Streptomyces griseoaurantiacus (assembly GCA_014656015.1). GTDB lineage: Bacteria > Actinomycetota > Actinomycetes > Streptomycetales > Streptomycetaceae > Streptomyces > Streptomyces griseoaurantiacus. The sequence continues at coordinate 3,386 of BNBP01000057.1, forward strand.
TACAGGGTGTCCTTGTAGGCGGGGTCCTTCACCCCGGTGGAGGCCCACAGCGGACGCTGACGGTTGGCTCCGGCGCGTTCCAGGGCCGCCCAGCGCTCCGTGCCGAACACCTCCTCGTACGCCTGGTAGGCGAGGCGCGCGTTGGCCAGCGCCGCCCGGCCGCGCAGGCCGGCGGCCTCCTCGGTGCCCAGCGCGGTCAGCCGCTTGTCGATCTCGGCGTCCACGCGGGAGACGAAGAACGAGGCCACCGAGTGGATGCCGGACAGCTCCGCACCCCGTTCCCGGGCCTGCTCCAGACCGGTGAGGTAGGCGTCCATCACCTGGCGGTAGCGGTCCAGGGAGAAGATCAGCGTCACGTTCACGCTGATGCCCCGGGCGGTCACCTCGGTGATCGCGGGCAGCCCGGCCTCGGTGGCCGGGATCTTGATCATCACGTTGGGCCGGTCCACCAGCCAGGCGAGCTGCACGGCCTCGGCGACAGTGGCCCGCGTGTCGTGCGCGAGCCGGGGGTCCACCTCGAGGGACACCCGCCCGTCCCGGCCCCCGGTCGCCTCGTACACCGGGCGCAGCACGTCGGCGGCGGCCCGCACGTCCGCGCTGGTCATCATCCGGACGGCCTCGTCGACCGACACCCCGCGCACGGCGAGATCGGCGAGCTGCTCCTCGTAGCCCTCGCCCGAGCCGATGGCGGCACGGAAGATGGACGGGTTGGTGGTGACGCCGACGACGTGCTTCCCGGCGATCAGCCCGGCCAGGTTCCCGGAGGTGATCCGGCGGCGGGACAGGTCGTCCAGCCACACGGAGACACCCTCCTTCGACAGCAGCGCGAGCGGCTCGGCGGAGCGGGCGGCGGACGTTCCTTCGGTGGTCACAGTGGTCTTCTCTCCTTGACGGTGCGGCGGGTGGTGCGGCGGATGGTGGGGCGGGCGGGAGCCGGCGGAAGGGGCCGGGCGGCTCAGCCGCGCGCGGCGGCCAGCGACTCCTTCGCCGCGGCGGCCACGTGCTCCGCGGTGAAGCCGAACTCGGCGAACAGCGTCTTCGCGTCCGCGGAGGCGCCGAAGTGCTCCAGGGAGACGATGCGTCCGGCGTCTCCGACGAAGCGGTGCCAGGTCAGGCCGATGCCGGCCTCGACGGCGACGCGCGCCTTCACGGCGGAGGGCAGGACCCGCTCGCGGTACTCGGCGTCCTGCTCCTCGAACCACTCCACCGAGGGCATCGAGACCACGCGGGTGGCGATCCCCTCGGCCTCCAGCCGCTCCCGGGCGCCGACGGCGAGCTGCACCTCGGAACCGGTACCGATCAGGACGACCTCGGGGGTGCCGGTGGAGGCCTCCTGGAGGATGTAGCCGCCCCTGACCGTCTCGGGGTCGGCGGGGTAGGTCGGCACGCCCTGCCGGGTGAGGGCCAGTCCGTGCGGGGCCGGGTGGGTGCCGTGCCGGCGCAGGATCTCGGCCCAGGCGAGCGCGGTCTCGTTGGCGTCCGCCGGGCGGACGACGTTGAGGCCGGGGATCGCGCGCAGCGAGGCGAGGTGCTCGACGGGCTGGTGGGTGGGGCCGTCCTCGCCCAGGCCGATGGAGTCGTGCGTCCACACGTACGTCACCGGGAGCTGCATGAGGGCGGAGAGGCGGACGGCGTTGCGCATGTAGTCGGAGAACACCAGGAAGGTGCCGCCGTAGACGCGGGTGTTGCCATGCAGGGCGATGCCGTTCATCTCCGCGGCCATGGAGTGCTCGCGGATGCCGAAGTGGATGGTGCGGCCGTACGGGTCGGCCTCCGGCAGCGGGTTGCCCTTCGGGAGGAAGGAACTGGTCTTGTCGATCGTGGTGTTGTTGGAGCCCGCGAGGTCGGCGGAGCCGCCCCACAGCTCCGGCACGATCGCGCCGAGCGCCTGGAGCACCTTGCCGGAGGCGGCACGGGTGGCGACGGCCTTGCCCTCCTCGAACACCGGCAGGGCGTCCTCCCAGCCCTCGGGGAGCCGGCCGGCCACGACCCGGTCGAGCAGCGCGGAGCGCTCGGGATCGCGCTCACGCCAGACGGACAGCTCCTTGTTCCAGGACGCGTGCGCCTCCGCGCCCCGGTCCAGGGCCTTGCGGGTGTGGGCGAGGACCTCCTCGGAGACCTCGAAGCTCTTGTCCGGGTCGAAGCCCAGGACGCGCTTGGTGGCCGCGACCTCGTCCTCGCCGAGCCATCGCGATGATCGAGGGGCGCCCGGTCTCGGCCTGCGCCGCCCCGAGCGCCGCGTACAGCGCGTGCACGTCGACGTCGCCGCTCTCGGCGGGCTCGATGCGCTGCACGTGCCAGCCGTAGGCCTCGTAGCGCTTGAGCACGTCCTCGGAGAAGGCGGTCGCGGTGTCGCCCTCGATGGAGATGTGGTTGTCGTCGTAGAGGAAGACGAGGTTGCCGAGCCTCTGGTGGCCGGCGAGCGAGGACGCCTCGGCGGAGATGCCCTCCTCCAGGTCACCGTCGGAGACGATCGCCCAGATGGTGTGGTCGAAGGGGGACTCGCCCTCGGCGGCCTCCGGGTCGAACAGACCGCGCTCGTAGCGGGCGGCCATCGCCATGCCCACGGCGTTGGCCACGCCCTGGCCCAGCGGGCCCGTGGTCGTCTCCACCCCGGCGGTGTGCCCGTACTCGGGGTGACCGGGGGTCTTGGAACCGTGGGTGCGGAAGGACTTCAGGTCGTCCAGCTCCAGCTCGTAGCCGGCCAGGTAGAGCTGGGTGTACAGGGTGAGGGAGGTGTGCCCGGGGGAGAGGACGAAGCGGTCGCGGCCGGTCCACTCGGGGTCGGCGGGGTCGTGCCGCATCACCTTCTGAAAGAGCGTGTACGCGGCCGGTGCGAGGCTCATCGCCGTGCCCGGATGGCCGTTGCCGACCTTCTGCACGGTGTCGGCGGCCAGCACACGGGCGGTGTCCACGGCCCGGCTGTCCAGGTCGGTCCACTCCAGGCGGCCGAGGGGGCCGGGGTTCTGCTCAGTCATCTTCAAGAAGTCCTCACATCAGGGGGAAAGACCGTCCAACGCGTTCAAAACTAAAAGTCTGACTTTTGGCGGGCCAGGTCACGCTGTGCCACGCTTCGGTGAAAGTGGGACACGGCCCCGGTCGGCGGGCGCCGTGCGGGCGGATGAACTCACACGAGACGGACATGGTGGACACGGGCACGGGTACCTACGCGGACGGGTTCCAGACCTCCGGGGGCGAGAGCGCGGCCCCGGCCCCGGCGGGTGACGGCTCTCCGTCGGAGCGCGCGGCGGAGGGGGAGGCCCCGTCTCCGAATGCGAATGCGGATGCGGGCGCGGGCCGGGGTACGGACGCGGGCTCGGGCACGGGTGCGGGCACGGGCACGGGCACGGGTTCAGGCACGGACGTGGGCGCGGGGGCGGGGGCGATCCAGACCTTCCCCTTCGACCCCCGCGCCAGCGTCAGCGGGGTCGGCATCCAGATCGGGCCCATGGGGGAGGGCGGACCGACCTGGCAGTCCCGGGCGGTCCCGGAGCGGGTGCACCGCGTCGACTTCCACGTCGTCATGCTGTTCACCGGGGGGCCGGTGACCCACATGATCGACTTCGCCGACCACGAGGCCCGGGCCGGGGACGTGCTGTGGATCCGCCCCGGCCAGGTCCACCGCTTCCGGCCCGCGCACGCCTACCGGGGGACGGCGCTCACCATGCAGCCCGGGTTCCTGCCGCGGGCGATCGTCGAGGCGACGGGGCTCTACCGCTACGACCTGCCCCCGCTGCTCCACCCCGACCCGGCCCAGCTCGCCGGACTGCGGCACTGCCTGGAGCAACTGGAGCGGGAGTACGTCGACACGGCCACGCTCCCGCCCCACCTGCACACCGCCGTGCTGCGGCACACCCTCACCGCGTTCCTCTACCGCCTCGCCCACCTCGCGGCCGGCTCGGCGGGACGGCGGGCCGTGGAGGGGGCGGACAGCGCCTTCGAGAGGTTCCGGGAGGCCGTGGAACGGGACTTCGCGCGCAACCACAGCGTCAGCGCCTACGCCGACGCCCTCGGCTACTCCCGCCGCACCCTCGTGCGCGCGGTCCGCGCGGCCACGGGGGAGACGCCCAAGGGGTTCATCGACAAGCGGGTGGTGCTGGAGGCCAAGCGGCTGCTGGCCCACACGGACCTGCCGGTGGGCCGCGTCGGCGCCACCCTGGGCTTCCCCGACGCGGCCAACTTCTCGAAGTTCTTCCATCAGCGCACGGGGCTGACACCGGCGCTCTTCCGGGCGGGGATGGGCTGACACCCGCTTCGGACGCGGACAGGGGTGTGGCCGGCCGCGTTGCCACGCGACCGGCCACAGCCCTGGAGCCGCCGGAAACCCGTGAGGGCCTCCGCGGAACCTCAGGGCCTCAAAGCCTCGAAGCCTCAGAACCTCTTGGCCTCAGTGACCGAACGTGAACCAGTTGACGTTGACGAAGTCGGACGGCTGGCCGCTGGTGAAGGTCAGGTAGACGTCGTGCGTCCCCGTCACCCCGCTGATGTTCGCCGGGATCGTCCTCCAGCTCTGCCAGCCGCCCGTGTTGGACAGGGCGAAACTGCCGATCGGTGCCGCGCTCCGGCTGTCCAGCCGTACCTCGACCAGGCCGCTCACCCCGGCGCCGGCGCCGCTCGCGACCCGCGCCTGGAACTGATGGGCGGCGCTGGAGCCGAACTTGACGCCCTTGTACAGCGCCCAGTCGCCGTTCGCGAGCGCGCCGATGTTCTGGCCGCCGCCGCTGTCGGAGGTGGACTCGGTGATCGTCCCGGACTGGCTGTCGAAGGACTCCGCCTGGATCGTGCCGTACGCGTCCCTGCTGCCGGTCGGCGGCGGGGTGGTGCCGCCGTCCCCGCCACCGGAGGTCGACAGCACCTGCACGTAGTCGACGGTCATCGGATGCCCGGGCTCGGTGCCGCCGTCGGGACCGCCGCCGAAGGCGCCCGGGAAGCCGCCGCCCATAGCGACGTTGAGGATGACGAAGTAGCCGTGGTTCGTGGCGTTCGCCCACGTCGTCGCGTCGACCTGATTGGCGCGCACGGTGTGGAAGTTGACCCCGTCGAGGTAGAACCGCACCTCCTCCGGGCTCGTCGACCTGTCCCACTCCATCGCGTAGGTGTGGAACCCGGCCTGACACGTGGAACCGGTGCAGGCGGTCGAACCGCCGATGCCGTTGGTCTCCTTGCACGGCCCGTCCGGGTTGACGCCGCAGTGCATCGTGGCCCAGTCGGTGTTGAGTCCCTGGACGTTCTCCATGATGTCCAGCTCGCCCACGGCCGGCCAGTTCTGGTAGTTGCCGCGGAAGGGCGCGCCCAGCAGCCAGAACGCCGGCCAGTAGCCCTTGGCCGCCGCACCCGTGACGTTGGGGAGCTGGATGCGGGCCTGCACCCGCAGCTTCCCGCCCGAGGGTGGCTGGAAGTCCGTGCGCCGGGTCTCGATGCGGCCGGAGGTCCAGCGTCCGGAGGAGTCCCGGCGCGGGGTGATCTGCAGGTTGCCGGCTCCGTCGAGCGCGACGTTGCTCGTGCTGTTGGTCATCGTCTCGACCTCGCCGGTGCCCCAGTTGGAGGCGCCGCCGGGGTACGAAGTGCCCAGGTCGTACTGCCAGTTGTTGGTGTCGACCCCGGTGCCGGCGGCACCGTTGAAGTCGTCGAGGAAGACCTGGGACCAGCCCGCCGGGGGAGTGGGCGCCGAGGCGCTGGCGGAGCCGGTGGTGGCGGTGGCCGCGGCGGCGGCCAGGCCCAGGGTGCCGACGATCGCGACGAGCACGCGCCGCAGGGGCATGCGTCTGCGGTGGTTCCGGCCGGTGCCGGAGGGGAGTGTCTCGGTCATCTGAGGTATGCCTCTTCACGTACGGGGAGTGGGGGTACGCGGGTGGTGCATGGGTACTGAGAGCGCTCTCAGAGCGCGCGCTCAATGTGCTCTCCGGCGCCCCGGCCGTCAAGAGGTAAAGCAGGGAAATCACTTTCCGTACCGGGGAGTTCAAAGGATGAAGAGGGCGGTGCGGGAGGCACCGCCCTCACCGGGTCAGGGCGTGCGGGCCGCTCGCGCACCCTCCGCCGCCGGGTCCGCCCTCCGCGTGCCGCGCCCCTTCGCGTGCCCGTCGTCCCGCCCGCTCGCGCGCCCCTGCAGCACTACCGCCAGCGGGGTCGCCGTGAAGACCGAGGAGTACGAGCCCACCACGATGCCGATGAGCAGCGCCAGCGCGAAGTCCGTCAGGGTGTCGCCGCCCAGGACGAACAGGGCCGCCAGGATGAACAGGGCCCCGATGCCGGTGTTGACGGTGCGCGGCAGGGTGCTGACGATCGCCGCGTCGGCGACCTCCGCGAACGGCCGGCGCCGGTCACCGGCGGTGAGTTCGCGGACCCGGTCGAAGACGACGACGGAGTCGTTGACCGAGTAGCCGATCACCGTGAGCAGGGCCGCCAGGAAGACGCCGTCGAGCGGTTTGCCCAGCCAGGCGAAGGCCCCGATCAGCAGCACCACGTCGTGCGCCAGGGCGGCCACCGCCGAGGCCGCGTACGTCCAGCGGAACCGCACGGCGAGATACAGCAGTTGGGTCGCGAGGGCGGCACCGAGGGCGAGCAGCGCCTTGCCGCGCAGTTCCGCGCCGAGGCTGGGCCCGATCATCTCGTCGCGCACCTTCTCGGTGTCGCCGCCGAGCGCTCCGACCGTCTCCCGCACCTCCCGCTCCTGGGCGTCCGTCAGGTCCGGGGTGCGGACGGTGAGATCTCCGTCGGCGGAGGAGTGGACGACCGCGCGCGGGAACCCCGCGTCCGTGAGCGCCTCCCGGGCGTCGTCGGCGGAGACGGTGCGCGAGGTGGAGTACTCGATGAGCCGGCCGCCGGTGAACTCCACGCCCAGCTCCACCCCGCGGCCTGCGATGCCCGCCGTCGCCAGCACCAGCGCCACTCCCGACACGGCCAGCCAGCGCCCGGGCCGACGCATCAGCTTCGGCCGGCGCCGCCCCAGCCAGGCCCGCACCCTGCCGGTGCGGTCGATGCCGGACCAGGCCGGACGGGTGCGCACCGCGGGCCTGTTGACCGCGAACCCGGCCAGCACCCGGGTGATGACCAGCGCACTGAACATCGAGGCCAGCACACCGATGGACAAGGTGACGCCGAAGCCGCGCACCGGCCCCGAGGCCAGGAAGAACAGCAGCGCCGCCGCGATCAGCGTGGTGATGTTGGAGTCCGCGATCGCGCTGAACGCCTTGCGGAAGCCCACGTCGAGCGCCGTGCGCGGGCTCGGCCGCCGACGCGCGGTGTACTCCTCCCTCGCCCGCTCGAAGACCAGGACGTTGGCGTCCACCGCCATGCCGATCGCCAGCACGAAGCCGGCCAGCCCCGGCAGGGTGAGCGTGGCGCCGAGTGCGAGCAGCGCCGCATAGGAGACGAGGGCGTAGCAGGCGAGCGCGAGGGTGGCGAGCGCGCCGAGGAGCCGGTAGACGACGATCACGAACAGCGAGGTCAGGGCGGCGCCGATGAGTCCGGCCCAGGCGCTGGCGGTGATGGCCTCGGCGCCCAGGGTGGGGCCGATGGTCCGCTGCTCGATCGTCTCCACCGGCACCGGCAGCGCCCCGCCGTTGACGAGCAGCGCCAGTTCCTTGGCCTCCTCGCCGGAGAAGCCGCCGGTGATCTGCGTGGAGCCGCCCGCGATGCCGGTGCCGCAGGACACGGACGGGTCGACCTGGGGCGAGGAGATGATCTCCTCGTCGAGGACGATGGCCACCCGGCGGGCGGGGTCCCCGGCCGGGTTGCAGGCGGCCCGGCCGGTCAGCTCCGCCCACAGGTCGCTGCCCCGGCCGCCGAAGTCGACGGTGACGAACCAGCCGACCGCCTGCTGCGGATCGATCCGCCCCTCGGCACCCTTGACGTGCTCACCGGTCAGGGCGGCCGGGCCGAGCCGCAGCCACTGCCGGTCCTCGCCGGCCAGCACCCGCTCACCGGAGGAGCCCTTCCCGGTGTCGGCGGTGTCGGCGACGCCGAGGACCGGGTGGAAGGTCATCTGCGCGGTGCGGCCGAGGACGTCGGCGGCTCGGCGGGGGTCCTGCACGCCCGGCAGCTCCACGATGATGCGGTCCTCGCCGGAACGGACCAGGTTCGGTTCCGCGACCCCCAGCCCGTCGACCCGGCGGCGCAGCACCTCCAGTGCCCGGTCGGTGGCCTCCGCGTCCGCCTTCGCGGTGTCCGAGTCGCGGGTCTGCAGCACGATCTGGGTGCCGCCGCGCAGGTCGAGCCCCAGCCGGGGCGGGACGGTGAGCGCGAGGTACACCGAGAGGGACAGGACGAGGAGGGCCAGGGCGGCCCGCACACGGGAGGCGCGTTGCACGCGGTCGACGCGTTTCACAGGAGGCTCCAGCCGTACGGGTGGGTACGGATCGGGGATGGCGGAGTGCCGGAGTCGGCATATACGGGTACGGGGTATGGGTATGTGACCCGGCGCGACGAGGAGGGGGCCCCGAACGCGCGGTCACGCCGGCAGCGTCAGGTCAGGGCCGGGATCACGGCTCCACCAGGCCCGCCCGGATGGCGTACCGGGTCAGTTCCAGACGGTCGCGCAGGCCGAGTTTGTGCAGCAGGTTGGCCCGGTGGCGCTGCACGGTCTTGATGCTGATGAACAGGGTGTCGGCGATCTCCTTGGAGGAGTGGCCCTCGGCGATCAGCTTCAGCACCTCCTCCTCGCGCGGCGTCAGCACGCTGTCCGAGACCTCCTCGCCCGAGCGGACCCGGTCGAGGAAGTTGCGGATCAGTGCCGTCACCGCGCCCGGGTACAGGAACGGCTCGCCCCGCACCGCCGCGCGGCAGGCCTCGACCAGGTCCCGGTCGGCGACCGACTTCAGGACGTAGCCGCAGGCGCCGGCCTTGAGGGCCTGGAAGAAGTACTGCTCGTTGTCGTACATGCTCAGCATGAGGATGCGAAGGTCCGGCTGGAGCTGCGACAGCTCGCGGGCGGCCTGGAGCCCCGTCATCCGGGGCATGGCCACGTCGAGGATCGCCAGGTCGGGGTGGTGGGTGCGGGCCGCCTGGACGGCCTCGGCGCCGTCACCGGCCTCCGCGACGACCTCGAAGTCGGGCTCGCCCTCCAGGATGAGCCGCACCCCGCGGCGCACCAGGGCGTGGTCGTCGGCCAGCAGGATGCGGGTGGTGGCGGCCGGTGGGGTGCTCGGTTCGGTCATGTCAGGCGTTCTTCCGGTTCTCGGGCGGGGATGAGGGTGCGGCGGGCGGGGGCGGCCCGTCGGGCTCGGGACGCGCCGTCGGCACGGTCAGCCGGAGCCGGGTGCCGCCCTCGGGGAGGGCCGTGAGGTCGAGCGTCGCACCGAGCAGCAGCGCGCGCTCCCGCATGCCGCGGATGCCGGCGCCCTCCCGGGCCGGGCCGATGCCGCGGCCGTCGTCGGTGATCTCCAGGACCACCCCGCCGCCGGTGCGGCGCAGGGCGAGCACGGCGCTCCCGGCCTCGGCGTGCCGGGCGATGTTGGTCAGCCCCTCCTGGGCGACCCGGTAGAGGACCAGCTCCGACTCCCGGTCCAGCGGAGGCAGTCCGTTCTCCAGCCTGCGGACGACCCGCAGCCCGGTGTGGGCGGCGAAGTCGGTGGCGAGGGAGGTGAGCGCGGCGATCAGGCCGAGGTCCTCCAGTACGCCGGGACGCAGCCGGCGGGCCAGCCTGCGCACCTCGTCCAGGCTCTCCCGAGTGATCTCCTGCGCCTGCCGCAGGTCCTCCCGCAACGGCTCGGGCGCCTGGTCGGCGGCCCGCTTCAGACCGAGCAGCACGGCGGTCAGACTCTGGCCGACCTCGTCGTGCAGCTCGGCCGCGATCCGGCGCCGTTCGGCCTCCTGGGCGGACAGCACCCGGGCACTGGAGGTGGCGCGCTCGGTCTCCAGCCGCTCCAGCATCGCGTTGAAGGTGCGGATCAGCTCCGCGACGCCGCTCTGGTCGGGCACGGGCAGCCGCTGCCCCGGACGCAGCAGGTCCACGGTGGACATCAGCCGGGACAGCCGCTCCAGCGGGGCCAGACCGATGCGCAGCAGCGCCGCGTTGGCCACCAGCATCACCGCGAGCCCGGCGAGCAGGATCACCGCCTCGGTCAGCACCACCGGCACCGAGACGGTCACCGGGGCCCACAGCAGGAGCGCGGTCGCCGCGCCCAGGACCAGGGCGTTCAGGCCGAAGATCCGCCAGAACAGGGACACCGGGGGTACGCCTTCCGTCGTCGTCTCGTCATGTCGTCATGCAGCCGTGTCGTCATGCGTCTGTGTCGTCGTGTCGTCGTGTCGCGGTGTCTTCATGTGTCGGTATGTGCCGGTATGTCGACCTCGTGCGGTGACGTACGCGCTCACCGTCCACTATCGCCGCTCGCGGGCGGCCACCGGCCGTGGGATCACATCGGGTGGGACCGCCCGGTGGCCGCCCTGCCGCCAAGCCTGCCGTGCCGGGCGGACGGGGTCGATGGGGGGCGGGCCCCATCTGCGCGGCACGCGGGGGGCGCAGCACGGCCCGCACTGCACTCCCGGACCCCCCGGAAATGGGGTCCGGGACCGATGGCCCGTCCGGGGGCGGTCGGCGAGGGTGGGAAGCGAGCGGGGAGGCCGTCAGCTCCCCGCCCGGCTCCCGGGGTGCCCGTGGCCCCGGCCGGGGCCGGCCCGTCCGACGTGAGGGACGGACGGGCCGCCCCCGGGCCAGGAGGCCGGTTGTCCACCGGTCGACTCCCGACCGGTGGACCGCCAGCCGGTCGGCTCCCGACCGGCCGGCTCCCGACTGACGGGAATGTTCAGGCCGTGGAAAGGACCTGTTGCGATGTCGCTGGACACCGCCCGCACCGGCTCGCCCGCAGGGCGCCGACGCGTGCACGAGGCCCGGCAGCGCCTGCAGCACGAGCGCGATACGCGACTCGCGCAGCTCGGGGCGCTGCGTGAGGGGCAGGGGGACGCGGTCGCCGACGACCTGGTGGCCGCGCAGCGCACCGCCGTGCGCAGGGCCCTGAAGGACATCGACGCCGCCTTCGCGAGGCTGGAGGACGGGTCGTACGGAATGTGCGGGGGGTGCGCGAAGCCGATCCCGGCGGAGCGACTGGAAATCCTCCCCTACGCGAGGGCCTGCGTGCCGTGCGCGCAGCGGGCGGACTGAGGTCCGCCCGCCGGGGCCCCGCCCCCGGCCCGGGGGCGCCCCGCACCCCGACAGTCGTGAGGCCTCCCGTCCCCCAGGGGCGGGACGGGAGGCCCGAGGGGACGTCGCCCCCTGACCCCCGGTGAAGGAGGGGCCAAGCCGTGAGGGACCGAGAAGCCGTCGTCACCGGTGTGAACGCCGGGCTCGCGCCCGATGAGCTGGCCGCGCTGCGCAACAGCCTGAACGAACAGCGCGGGTTCCGGCTCGACCAGCTCGCCCAGCTCGGGCACGTCGCCCCCGGCCGCACCCAGCGGGCCCGGGAGCGGGGCGCGCCCGCCCAGCTCGAGGTGCACGTCAAGCTGTGCGCCTCCGCCCGCATGGTCCTCGCCGACGTCGAGGCCGCCCTGGCCCGCATGGACGAGGGCCGCTACGGGCTGTGCCACCGCTGCGGTCACCCCCTGGACCTGCCCCGGCTCCGCGTCGTGCCCCAGGCGCGCTACTGCGCCCCCTGCCATCGCACCCGGGAGGTGAACCGGTGACGTACGACGCCCGCGTCCGGGTCACCACCGCACGGCGCGGCACCGCCTGGCGGGCGCTGCGCTCGCCGGGCATCGCGCTCGACCTCGGCAGCGCCCGCACCCGGATATGGACCCGGGGCGGCCCGGGGGCCCACACCGTTCTCGACGTGCCCACCGTCTCCTTCGGACCGGCCGGGGACACCGGGGTCCTCCGCCCGGTCGCGCGCGGCGCCGTCGTCGACCCCGAGGGTGCCGCCCGGCTGCTCACCAGGCTCCTCGCACCCCGCGTCCCCCGGTACGCCCGCCCCGTGATCGTCTGCGCCACCCCGGTGCCGGGCGGTCCGGAACACCGGGCGGCTCTCGCGGCGGCACTGGCCGGACTGCGCCCGCGCACCGTCCTCGCGATCGACGCCGTCCGGGCCCTCGCGCTCGCCGCCGGTGCCGACCTCTCCCGCCCGCTGCTCGTCGTCGACCTCGGGGCCCAGCTCACCGAGGTCGCCCTGCTGCACGGCGGCGTCGTCACCGCCGCCCGCCGCATCGAACGCGGCACCGCGGACCTCGGCACCGCGGACCTCGGTGCGGGGGACGACGGCGGTCTCACCGCGGGGCGCCTCGCCGCCCGGGTCGGCGAGGCGGTCGCCGACCTGCTGCGGGACGAGCCCGGCCACCGGGCCGCCGAGGCGCTCGGCCGCGGGCCGCTCCTCGGCGGGGGCGGCGCGCTGCGCGCCGAACTGGTGTACCGGCTCGCCCGGCAGCTCGACACCTCCGTGCACCCGGTGCCCCGCCCGCACACCGCCGCCGTACGGGGCGCGGGCGAGGCGCTGCTGTCCGCGAGGTGCCACCCCGCCCTGGCCGCGCCCGTCACCCCGGTGCACCCCACCTGACCCCGGCCCACCGCCCCGTCCGGCCGTCCGCCCCAGAGTGTCCGATCCGAGTGTCCGTCCGATGTCGTGCGAAGGAGGCGACATGCCCGACCTCGTCCCGCGTGCCGAACCCCCGCCGAGGCTGTCCCCCGACCGCTGGTGGCGCTGGCGCCGCGGCCCGCTGCGCCGCCCCGGCGACCTGTTGCTCGCCTGGGCCGGCCTCCTGCTGGGCCTCCTGGCCGCCGCGGCGGCCCCGCTGACCGGCTACCTCGTCGGCGCCGCCGTGTACGAGGGGACGACGGACAGCGCCCGCGCCCGGCTCGAGGGCGGAGAACACACCACGGCCGTGGTGCTGCGGCACGTGCCACGGCACCCGGAGCCGGGCTCGGAGGAGGAGCGGGAGACCCGCTACCCGGCCGCCGTGCGCTACACCGCGGCCGACGGGAGCGTGCGCACCGCGACCACCGAGGTCGAACCGGGGCTCGCGGCCGGGGAGCGGGTACGGGTGTGGACCGACGCGGCGGGCGAGGTCGTGAAGCCGCCACCCGGCGAGAAGGAGATCCGCAGCCGGGCCGTCGGTGCCGGGATCAGCGCCGGGATGGGAGTGCCGCTGCTCGCGTGGCTCGTGTACGCGGCGGGCGCCGGGATCGTGCGGCGACGGCGGATGGAGGCGTGGGCGTGCGAATGGGAGCGGGTCGCGGTCCGGTGGACGTCCCGGCCGTGAGCCACGGGCCCGCAGCCCCAGGAGGCCGCGGGAATCTCCCGAGGGGAGAAAAGATGATCGCGCGCCGTGGAACCCGGCCCCCGATTCCCCCCTCTATCCGGTCGGAGGCCGCGCGGCGCACTCCCCCCGCGCCGCGCGGCCTCCGTCGTGCCGTGAGGCCACGGGCCGCCGTCCGGGCGCCGGCCGGTCCCGGGAGCGGCGGCGGGGAAAATGCGGGGAGCCCCACCCCGCACGACCCCGGAAGGCCCACCCCATGAAGCTCACCCTGCTCGGCGGCGGCGGATTCCGCGTGCCCCTCGTCCACGCCGCCCTGCTCGCCGACGAAGGCCCCCACCGCATCACCCACCTCACCCTGCACGACCTGGACCCCGCCCGCCTCACCGCCATCACCCGGGTCCTCGCCGACCAGGCCGCACGCCTCGCCCCCGGCACCCCCGGGCTCACCGTCACCTCCACCACCGACCTCGACGAGGCCCTGCGCGGCGCGGACTTCGTGTTCTCCGCGATCCGCGTCGGCGGCCTGGAGGGCCGCGCCCAGGACGAGCGGGTCGCGCTCGCGGAGGGCGTCCTCGGCCAGGAGACCGTCGGCGCGGGCGGCATCGCCTACGGACTGCGCACCGTGCCCGTCGCCACCGACATCGCCCGCCGCGTCGCCCGCCTCGCCCCCGACGCCTGGGTCATCAACTTCACCAACCCCGCGGGCCTGGTCACCGAGGCCATGTCCCACCACCTCGGCGGGCGCGTCCTCGGCATCTGCGACTCACCCGTCGGACTCGGCCGCCGCGTCGCCCGCACCCTCGGCGCCGATCCGGCCGAGGCGTGGATCGACTACGTCGGCCTCAACCACCTCGGCTGGGTCCGGGGTCTGCGTGTCGCCGGACGCGACGAACTCCCGCGCCTGCTCGCCGATCCCGAGCTGCTCGGCTCCTTCGAGGAGGGCAGGCTCTTCGGTCCCGACTGGCTGCGCTCCCTCGGCGCGATCCCCAACGAGTACCTGCACTACTACTACTTCAACCGGGAGACCGTCCGGGCCTACAGGGAGGTCGAGAAGACCCGCGGCGCCTTCCTGCTGGAGCAGCAGGCCGCGTTCTACGCCCGCGCGGCCCGCCCGGACACGCCCGCCCTCGACCTGTGGGACCGCACCCGCGCCGAACGCGAGGCCACCTACATGGCGGAGAACCGGGAGACCGCGGGCGCCGGTGAGCGCGCCGCCGAGGACCTCTCCGGCGGTTACGAGAACGTGGCCCTCGCGCTGATGCGGGCCATCGCCCGCGACGAACGCGCCACGCTCATCCTCAACGTCCGCAACGGCACCACGCTGTCCGTGCTGGACGCCGAGGCGGTCATCGAGGTGCCCTGCCTGGTGGACGCGAACGGGGCCCACCCGGTCGCCGTCGATCCGCTGCCCGGTCACGCCGCCGGCCTGGTCTGCGCGGTGAAGGCGGTCGAGCGCGAGGTGCTGGCGGCGGCCGCGTCCGGATCCCGGGCGAGCGCGGTGAAGGCGTTCGCGACGCATCCGCTCGTCGACTCGGTCACCGTGGCCCGGCGGCTGGTGGAGGGGTACACCGCGGTGCACCCGGGGCTGGCGTACCTGCGGTAGTGGCAGCGGTGGGGGTGCCCCGGGCGGGGCACCCCCTCGTCGAGCCCGGTCAGCCCTTGAAGCCGGCCGTGATCGAGGTGAACTGCCACTCGCTCTGGGAGATCCCGGAGCAGTTGCTCACCACTCCGCCGCCCGCGCACGGCCGGTCGCGGTTGACCGCCCAGTACGCCAGCCGGGCGATGTGGTGGGAGTTGGACCAGTCCCGGATCTGGGTCCAGATCGCCGGGGTGGTGTTCTCCTGCTGGTCGGACAGGCCGTTCATGCCGGAGATCCCGAGGTGGGAGTAGGCGGTGGCGTCGTCCCAGCCGAAGGTCGACTTCAGCTTGGCCTTCAGGCCCTCGGCGGCGTTCACCGTGTTCCCGTACATGTCGGAACCGCCTCCGAAGTCGAAGGGCATGATGGTGAAGACGTCGATGTTCGCGTCGAGCGACTTGGCCTGCTCGACGAGCCGGTTGCCGTAGTAGGTGGGTCCGGTCGTCGTGGTGCCGAAGGTGACGATGGTCCTCAGGCCGGGGTTGTCGGCCTTGACCGTCTTCAGCGCGGTGAGGATCCGGGCCTGCACGGCCTCGTTCTCGAACTCGTCGGTGTTCTCGATGTCCATGTCGATCGCCTTGAGCGAGTAGGCGTCGATCACCTTCTGCAGGGCCCCGGCGAGCGCGCTCGCGGAGGAGCAGTTGGCGCCGAGCTTGCTGCCCTGCCAGCCCCCGAAGGAGGGCACGATGTCACCGCCGGCCGAGCGGATCTGGTTGATGGTGCTCTGGTCGACGCCGCCGGTCAGCGGGCGGTTGCCGTCCCAGGCCGGGTTGCAGCCGCCCGAGTCCAGCATGAACGCCATCGTGTACCACTTGACGCCGGTCGCGCTCATCACGGAGGCGGCGTTCGGCGGGTCGCCCCAGCCGAGGTACAGGTAGGGCGCGGCCTGTTTGAAGGCGCCGGTGTCTCCGCCGCCGCCCGCGCCGGTCGTCACGCTCACGGCGTTGGAGGCCCCCGAGGTGTTCCCGGCCGCGTCCCGCGCCTTCACGGTGAAGGTGTAGGCGGTGCTCGGCGACAGCCCGCCGACGGTGGCGCTCGTGCCGGAGACGCTGAGCACCTGGTTGCCGCCGCTGTAGACGTCGTAGCCGGTGACGCCCACGTTGTCGGAGGAGGCCGACCAGGACAGCGAGACGCTGGAGGATGTCTTGCCCGTCGAGGTCAGGTTCGCCGGCGCGCTGGGTGCCTGGGTGTCGGAACCGCCGCCCCCGCCCGGGCCGTCGAGCGAGATGTCGTCGGCGTAGTAGGTGCCCTGCGCGTACCAGCCGTGGACGTACAGCTTGACGCTGGTCTGCGAGGCGCCGGTGGTGAAGGGCACCTTGAGCTGGGTGTACGCGGAGGGAGAGGAGGCCCAGGTGGAGGCGCCGCCGTCGACGCCCAGGTACACGTAGGAGCCGCGCACCCAACCGCTCAGGGTGTAGGCGGTGTCGGGCCGCACGGTCACGGTCTGGGCGCACTGGGCGGTGTCGGCGGAGGTCACCGCGCCCGCGAGGGCCCTGGAGCCGCCGTGCACCGGGGAGGAGACGACGGAACCGAGGTTGCCGGAGCAGGACCAGGGGGAGAGGGAGCCCGACTCGAAGCCGGGATTGGACAGGACGTTGGCCGCGTGGGCCGTGCCGGGCACCGCGAGGGCCCCGGCCAGGGCCAGCGCGGCGGAGCCGAGCACGGCGACGAAAGCGCGTCTGGAGCGCGCGAGGAAACCTGACGGAGGACGAGTGCGCACGCGATCTCCCTGTGGGGAATGGGGACTTCGGGAGTGCCGGGTGGTGCGGGGTTCGTGCGGTGGCGCGCGGCATGTGGTGGTGTCGCGCGAGGACCCTGTCCCCAATTTGGTATGGACCAATTGTGGCGTCAAGGGTGCCGACGAGGATTGGTCCGGACCGGCGGCGCGGCGCGGGGACTCACGTGTCCCGTCAACGGCCGTCTCGTCCGCGGTGGTTGGGCGCTCACCCGGGCTCGGGCGAGGCGCGCGGCATGGGCTACGGTCGGTGCCGTCGGCCGTGCGCCGCGGGGAGGGAGAGCCGTGATCGGGGAGTTGCTGCCGGAGGCGGTCGTCGCCGTGGAGGCGTACGGCGACGACGCGGCCGTGGACGCGCCGCTGTACCCCGAGGAACGGGCCGTCGTGGCCCGCGCGGTGGACAAGCGGCGGCGCGAGTTCGCCTCGGTACGGCAGTGCGCGCGGCACGCGATGGAGAAACTGGGTCTGGAGCCGCGCCCCGTACTGCCGGGGGAGCGCGGGGCGCCGCGCTGGCCCGAGGGGATCCTCGGCAGCATGACCCACTGCACCGGCTACTGCGCGGCAGCCCTGGTCCGCACCGGCGAACTGGCCTCGCTCGGCATCGACGCCGAGCCGCACGAGGCGCTGCCCGAGGGCGTGCTCGGCGCGGTCGCGGCGCCCGCCGAGCGCGAGCGCGTGAGCGCGCTGTCGGCGGCCCACCCGTCCGTGCACTGGGACCGGCTGCTGTTCAGCGCCAAGGAGGCCGTCTACAAGGCGTGGTTCCCGCTGACCGGCCGCTGGCTGGACTTCCTCGAGGCGGACCTGGAGATCCGGCCGCCCGCCGCCGGCGGTACGACCGGCGGATTCCGGGCGACAC
Organism: Streptomyces griseoaurantiacus; assembly: GCA_014656015.1. Taxonomy (GTDB): domain Bacteria; phylum Actinomycetota; class Actinomycetes; order Streptomycetales; family Streptomycetaceae; genus Streptomyces; species Streptomyces griseoaurantiacus. Next base: position 20,795 of record BNBP01000057.1, read on the forward strand.
TGCTGGTGGAGGGCCCCTGCGTCGGCGACCGCCTCGTACGGGCCTTCGACGGCCGCTGGGCCGCGCGCGAGGGGCTCCTGGCGACGGCGGTGGCGGTGCCGCACGGGAACGCGCCCGAGGGCACCGCCTGACCGGGTCGTTGGGCACAGGGCCGTTGGGCACAGGGCCGTTGGGCACAGGGCCGTTCGACGGCGGACCGTTCGGCACCGGGCCGTTCAGCCTCCGTCCCCGCTCCGGTGCCCGGCCTCGCCCCGGCCCGTGGGGTCGAGGACGGCGCACCAGCCGCTCAGCAGCCGGAAGAACTCCGCGTCGGTACCCGGCAGCCCGGCCGCGGCGAGCGCCTGCTCCGCCTCCGCGAGCACCCCGGGCGGCACGAGGGGCGGCCGTGCGGAGCCGCCGCCCGGCCCCGGTGGATCGTCCAGAGCGGCCCGCACGGTGTGCAGGAGCCGCACATAGGCCTGGACGGCGATGCGCTGACGGTCGGTCAGTACGGCGGTGGGCATGGTCCCTCTCTCCCCGGTGTCGGCCACGACGGACCCGCCCAGCTTGCCGTGCGCCACTGACAACGGGGGTGGCCCGGCGCGCCCGAAGTGCCGGACTTCCGCCCTACAGGGCGTTGTCGAGGGCCAGCGCCAGCCGGGCGATCCGCCACCCGGCCCCGTCCCGGCGCAGGCCGAACGTGTAGACCCCGGTGGAGAGCAGCCGGACGCCGTCACCGGTGTTCCGCGTCTGCAGCAGGTAGGCCCGGACCTCGGCGCCGGCGGCGTCCGCAGCGGTGAGGAGGACGTTGCCCAGGTGGTGCCGCACCGTCCCCGACCGGGCGGCGTGCCCGGCCCGGACGAAGTCGAGCACCGCCGCCCGCCCGGAGACCGGACCGAGCACCTTCGGCCCGGGCATCGTGAAGCTCCAGGTGGTGTCCTCGGTCAGGACCGCCTCCAGCGCCGGCACGTCCAGCGCGTCCAGGGCGTGGGCGTAGGCCGCCACCACCTGCCCGGGGTCCGCGCTCCCGGCGTTCACGAGCCCACCGTCAGGACGATCTTGCCCTGGATGTGGCCCTGCCCGGCCCGCGTGTGGGCGCGGGCCGCCTCGGACAGGGGATAGGTGCTGTCCACCCCGACCCGCAACGCGCCCTCGTCGAACAGGCGGCCGATCTCGGCGAGCTGGGGGCCGTTCGCGCGCACCTGGATGTTCGAGACGGTGACGCCCCGCCGCGCCGTCTCCTCCGGATCGAACTCGGCGAAGAACACCGGCAGCATGGTGCCGCCGCGCCTGAGCACGCGCAGGAAGCGCCCGCTGCGCGGACCCCCGACCGTGTCGATGACCACGTCGACGTCACCGACCACGTCCGTGGCCTCCGTCGTGGTGTAGTCGACGAACTCGTCGGCACCGAGTGCGCGCAGGAACTCCTCGTGCCGGCCCGAGGCCACCGCGATCACGCGCGCCCCCTTCCACTTCGCGAGCTGCACCGCGAAATGCCCCACGCCGCCGGCCGCGCCGTTGACCAGCACGGTCGTCCCCGGTGACAGCGGCACCGGCTCGTGCACCAGGCCGGTGAAGGGCGAGGGAACCTTGTGGCCCAGATCGATGAGGAACTGCCAGGCCGTGAGCAGCGCCATCGGCGCACCGGCCGCCCGCACGTGGTCCAGCGCCGCCGGCTTGTGCGCCAGGTCCGAGGCCGGTGCGGCCACGTACTCGGCGTAGGCACGGCCGTCGAAGCCGGGGAAGCGCAGCATGCCGTACACCTCGTCCCCGGGGGCGAAGCCCGTCACGTCCGGGGCGACCGCCTCGACCACGCCCGACATGTCCGTCCCCGGGACCAGCGGGAACTCCAGCACCGGCCGCAGCTCGGGCGGCATGACCTTCATGCCCTCGCGCAGGTACCAGTCCGGCGGATTGACGCCCACCGCGCGCACCCGGACGAGGACCTCGCCCGAGCCGATCGCGGGCACCGGCACCTCCTCGTACCGCAGAACCTCGGGGCCGCCCGCTTCGTGGAACTGGATCGCCTTCATCACGCTCACGCCTGTCGCTTTCCGTGGAGGGAAACTGTGCACCTCCGAGTCAAAGCCCGGCACGGCGGCCGCGTCCAAGACCTGTCCGGCAACCCCCTCATGCCTGAACGGCATCGCCCGTACCCTGGAGGGGTGAGCGATCCCGGACAGGAACTGGACCTGCGACTCGTCCACCACTTCACGGTCGTGGCGGCGCACCGGCACTTCGGCCGGGCCGCCGCCGACCTGCACGTGGCCCAGCCCGCCCTGAGCCGCCAGATCCAGCGGCTCGAGAAACAGCTCGGGGCCCGGCTCCTCGACCGCACCCCCCAGGGCGCCCGGCTCACCCCGGCCGGCCAGGAATTCCTCCCCTGGGCCGAGGCACTGCTGCGGGCCGCCCGCCAGGCCTCGCTGGCCGTGCGGGAGAAGGCCGGGGCCGCCCGCCTCACCGTCGGCTACGTCGAGGACCTGGTGATCACCGACGCCGTACGGGAGCTGCGCCGCCGGTACCCCGAGGCCGAGATCGTCACCCGGTACCTGGACTGCCACGACGTCGTGGCCCTGACCGAGCACCGCATCGACGCCCTGATCGCGCGGTCCCCGCTCCCGCTCGCCGAGGACGAGGTCACCACCGTCCCGCTGTACGAGGAACCCCGGATGCTCGTCGTCCCGCGCGAGCACCCCCTGGCCCGGCGGGCCTCGGTGAGCGCGGAGGAACTGGCAGGTCAGGAGGCGCTGCCCTGTGCCTTCGAGACCGAGGACTGGACCTCCTACCGCATCCTCCGCTCCGGCGTGCCACCTCTGGAGAGCGCCTTCGAGAGCCCCGTCGAGACCTACGAGGACAAGCTGGAACTCGTGGCGAGCGGCCGGGCGATCGGTGTGCTGCCGGTCGGCGACCGGCGCAGCTCGCTGCGGCCCGACCTCGTCAGCGTCCCGCTGGAGGGCGCCCCGCCCAGCCAGGTCGTCCTGGCCAGCCGCAAGGACGACGCCAACCCCATGGTCGACGCCCTCCGCCTGGCGGCCGAGACCGCCCTGACCGCCCCGGCGTCCTGACCCCCCCCGGCGCGCCGCCCCGGCCGGGCGCCGGACGGGGAGTGCCGCGCGCCGCACGAGGATGCCGTGCGGCGCGCTCGGCGTTCTCGGCCCGTCACCCCTCGCCGGGATCGCGCGGGGGCCGGGCCGCGCGGACCGCTTCCCACTCCGCCTCGGTCAGCGGCGGCTCCGCCAGGGGCTCACGCCGGGGGCCCCGCAGCACCGCCAGCAGCACCGCGGGCCGCAGCAGCTCCGAGACCGGCTTCGACAGCGTCACCACGTCGAAGAAGGCCTTCGCCACCAGCGGCCGGCCCGTCGCCGTCAGCATCAGCCGGTTGACGTACGCCCCCAGCAGCCGGTTCCCCGGCCCCGGGGCCTCGCCGATCGCCCCCGGGTAGTGGATGTCCGTGCTCGTCGCCAGCTCCCACGCCGTCGCCACCGGCCGCGCCACGCCCCGCTGCACCCGCCGCGAGAGCCCCGGCGCGGTGAGACCCGCGCGGGCCACCTCCTCCCGCAGCGCGAGAACGCCCTGCGCGGCGACCGAGAGCCCGTGCCCGTACACCGGGTTGTACGTGGCGACGGAGTCACCGATCGCGACGAAGCCCTCCGGCCAGCCCGTGACCTTCTCGTAGTAGCGCCGCCGGTTGATCGTGCTGCGGGTGAGCACGGGTTCCGACAGCGGCTCCGCGTGCGCGATCAGCTCGCCCACCACCGGATGCCGCACGCTCTCGCGCGCGAACCTCTCGAACTCCTCGGCCGTGGCCGGCGGCTCCCCGCCCCGCGTGCCCGACAGCGTGACCAGCCACCGCCCGCCCTCGACGGGCTCGATCGTCGTGGTCCGCCCCGGCACCGGCACCGTCGCGTCCGACTGCACGTTGACCAGCGGGAACTCCTCCGTCCCCGCGGGTGCCCGGTAGAGCCGGCTGGAGTAGGCGAGCCCGGAGTCGACCTCCTCCATCGGGGCGTCGGCCACCCCCAGTTCGCCCAGCCACCGCTGCGCCCGCGACCCGCGTCCGGCGGCGTCGACGACCAGGTCGGCGGGGAGCACCCGCTCCTCGCCGTCCGTGGCACGCACCCGTACGCCGGTCACCCGGTCGGCGTCCCCCTCCAGCGAGAGCAGCTCCGCCCGCTGCACCACGGTGACCCGGGGGTCCTTCACCACCCGCTCGCGCACCACCCAGTCCAGCAGGTCCCGGCTGCACGCGATCATGAACTGCATCTCGGGCCACCGCCGGAACCAGCCGCGCGGCTGCATCGACACCAGCCCCGTGGGCAGCGAGATCCGCCGCGCCCCGCCGGCCAGCCACGCGTCGGTCACCCCCGGCAGCAGCTCCTCCATCGCCCGGACGCCACCGGACCAGATGACGTGCACGTGCCGGGCCTGCGGCAGGCCCTTGCGCGGCTCGGGACCCCCGGGCAGCGCGTCGCGCTCGACGACGGTGACCTCGGCGTGCGCGCTCAGCGCGGCGGCGGCCAGCATGCCGGCCATGCCACCGCCGATCACGACGGCCCGACGGGGCGCGGCACCACGGGGGGTGCCGACGGGTTCACTCATGGGTTTCGCTTCCTGAGCTGGTGGCGGTCCGTCCCCGGACGGCCGCGACGACGGGTGACTGACGCAGGGCGAGGGACATCCGCACGAGGTCGCGGGGACCGTCGAGGGAAGCGGGAGGGGACGGCTCGGAGGGCGTGTCCCGGACGCCGGCGGCACCGGCCGCGTCGATCAGCCGGCCCTCCGGATCGGCGGCCCGGGCCCGTACGGCGGCCGCCACCATCGCCGCGTCGGCCTCGGCCCGCGCCTGCTCCGGGTCCGCGCCCGAGGCCAGGGCCGCGTCCCGGGCACGCAGGCGCAGCTCGGCGTCGAAGTACGGGTACAGACCGAGCATGCCGTCGTGGATGTCGGACTCCCGCTGGGTCACCCGCAGTGCGGCCGGTGACCACCAGGCGATCCGCACGCCCCGGTGCGACTGCGCGGCCACCGGCCGCAGTTCGCGCCAGAGCGGGCCGAGCCTGCGGTAGGTGGCCCAGGTCTGCCAGCTGTCCCCGGCCCGCCGGCAGGCCAGCGGCACACAGAAGCCGACCGCGCTGATCTGCGCGCCGGCCGAGGCCAGCACCGGGGCCCAGTCACTGCTCAGATAGTCCAGGTCGGCCCCGCGCCACCGGGCGATCACCGCCGTGAACTTCGTCGCCAGGTAGGCCAGATTGCACAGATAGCCGACGACGATGATGAGCAGGCCGGCCCGCAGCCAGCCCTTCACCCGCAGCGCCCAGCGCCCGCACATGACGTTCATCGCGACGCCCGCCACCGTCAGCGCCACCAGGTAGAGCACGATCAGCTCGCGGATGTACGGCGTGCGCGCGTAGTACGTGTCGAAGTCCCGCAGCCGTTCCACCGGCGTGCTGCCGAGCCGGAACAGCACCACCAGCGCCACGATCACCAGGCCGTACCCGGCGGTGATCCACCGGTTGATCCGGCGGGTCCGGGCGGGCGGGCCACCGCGCCAGTTGACCATCAGCACGAGACAGGACGCGCTGAACGCGCTGAGCAGGCAGTACACCAGTGGCGCCGAGAAGTTGACGATCCCGGTCCACTCGTTGACCTGTGCGATCGTCGGCGGCGCGGCGAAGCAGAAGACCAGTCCGGCCAGAGCCATCAGCACGCACACCGAGCGCAGCAGCGGATCGCGCCACGCGCGCGCCAGCGCGGGCGCCTTGACGGTGAGCGCCACCGCCATCGCGGCGGAGGGAAGGTAGTAGCCGGAGCCGTCCATCGTGTCGGTGCGCCAGTCCCCTCAGCCCTGTGGTCCGCGGTAGCCCAGCGAGGCCTCGATGCGGCCCGCCAGGTCGTCCCGGCGCACGGGGCCGCGCATCGGTGAACCCGCCAGCCACGTACGGCACTTGCTGGCGAGGAGCAGGCCGAAGCTCTCGGCGTCCTTCTCGTGCGCGAGGTCGAACCGGGTGCGGGCGGCCACCGAGTGGACGGTGGCCTGGAGATCGGCTGTGTCGCTCAGCAGGCGGGCGGCCACGGCCGCGCCCTCCACGTGGTGCCCGTGGTGCCCGGCGCTCATGTGCCACAGCTCGTGGCCCAGGATCACCAACTGGTGGTCGGGGGCGGTGCGTTCCTCGACGACGACGAGGTCCTGCTCGGCCATGTCCAGCCAGAGCCCGCTTGCCGTACCGGGCGGGAAGACGGCGGTGCGGAACTGCACGGGCCGGCCGCGCCGCCGGCTCATGCCGGAGCACAGCGCCGCGTACAGCGCGGCCGGGTCGGCCGGCGCCGGGAGCGTGAGTTCCGCGACGAGTTCGCCGCACAGACGGCGCATGTCCCTGCCAATGCCCATGGTCGGTCTCCCCCTTCCCCCTCCCGGCTCAGGACTCGGGCCGCTTGACGCTCTCGAGGAGCATGTCCAGCCATTCCGCGACCTTGTCGCGGTGCTGGTCGGTGGGCAACTGCGCGGCCCGCCAGGCGATGCCGCGCACGCCGTGGTCCTGCAGCAGCCGCTCCAGGGGCTCGTCCCCGGCGGCGGGCGCCCCCGCGAGGGCCTCGCCTCCGCCGGGTGCGCCCTCGCGCTCCGCACATGCCCCCCCGGTGCTCTCCGGGGCGCCGGCCGCGCCCTCCCGGTCGGCGAGCTGCTGGAGCAGTTCCTGCTCGATGTGCTGGAGGGCGGTGGCGAGCGCGTCCGGGTCGTCGGCGGTCAGGAAGCCGGCGTGCACGCGGAAGAAACGCTGGATGGCGTCGCAGTGCTCCATGGTGGGACGGCGGTCGCCGTTGATCAGCGCGCCCGCCTGCTGCCGCGACATGCCCGCGCCGTCCGCGATCTCCTGCTGGGTGTACTTGCGGCCGTTCGGTTTGAGCCGGGTGCGCCGCAGCAGGTCCAGCCGCCGCAGGAACCGGGCCTGCAGGTCGGGTTCGCCCGCGGGGCGCCCCGCGAGCAGCGCCTTCACCACGGACTCCGGGACGCCCGAGGCCGCGCAGAGGCGGCCGGTGTCGAAGACCTGGGCGTGCGGCACGCCGAGGCGGTCGGCGAGGGCGGTGACCCGGGCCACGACGGCCGGCAGCGAAGCCGTGGCCGTGGCGCCCGGAACCTCGAAGCCATCCGTCACCGGCCCAACTCCCACGTTTCTCGGGCCGTCTGGCACGGCCGTTGCCTCGGCGCAACTCTCAGGAAGGCCGGGTGCCGACAGGGACGACTCGCGTCGTGTGTCCCGAACCACCCGGAGAGTAACGGCTTCTTCGAACTCGCATCCAGGTCTCGCCACAACTGTGGCGAGATTCGGCCGTCCATGACGTGGGAATGCCACGATAGTTGACACGCGTCGGCGCGCGCCCCGAGGATCGGGACTCCGCGTGACGGCGGGTGAGCGGGACCGGCCGGAGAGTGCGGGCCCCAGGGGCAAGAGGGGTGACCTCCCGATGGTGCAGCAGGCAGGGGGACAGCGGTCGGCGCCGCGGTCCGGCCCGGGACGCCCCGACATCCGGGCATATCTGCGGGACTACGCGGCGCTGCTGGAGTCCACGCCCTTCCCGTCGGTCGTCCACGACCACCGCTGGGACGTCGTGCTCGCCAACTCCGCGTACGAGGAGCTGTTCGCGGAGGTCGGCACGCACCCCACGGCCATGCCGGGCGAGAACCTGCTGCGGTTCGTGCTGTTCCACCCGGACGCCGCGCGGGTGCTCGGCGAGCACGAGTCGAGCTGGTGCCTGCCGATGCTCGCCGACTTCGCGTCGGCGGTGGAACGGCACGGCCACGACCGGGTACTTCAGGCCATCCGGCGGGAGATCGCGCAGGACCCCATCATGGACGTCGCCTACCGGCACGGTGTGCCGCACTGGCTGCGGGTGGTGGGACAGGACGCGGGCGAGCCCGACGGCGCGGTGCGGCCGCTGCGCCACCCCGATCCCCGGTGGGGCGGGGTGTGCAGGGTGGTGGGGGAGACCCCGCGGACACTGCGGGAGGTGGGGTACGCGCGGGTCACGCTGGTCCTGCGGGAGGCGGGCGCGGCGGGGCCGGGGCGGGGCGGGCACCACCTCCGGGTGGTCCCGCCGACGGCGCCCTGACCCTCCTCCGGTCCGGGCCCCGGCTCCGTCGGTGTTCAGGTCACCGACGGCACCGGGGCCCTGCGGGGCTCGGCGGGGATGCCCCGCGCCCCTGGGGAGGACGGGGGTGCCAGTGCGTGGGCGGGTGCGGCTCGGACATGGCCGGCCGCGCAGTTCCCCGCGCCCCTGGGTGGGCCGGGGCGGGCCTTGTTCGCGGGGTGAGCCTGCGTTCCTGCCGGTGTGTGGGTGGGTGCGGCTCGTCCGTGACCGGCCGCGCAGTTCCCCGCGCCCCTGAGCACCCCGGGCCCACCTCAGGGGCGCGAGGAACTGCGCGCTCAACCACGGCGCACCCGCACGCACCTCACACGGTCACCCCCACCCCGTCAGGGGGCGCGAGGAACTGCGCGCTCAACCCCAACGCACCCGCAGGCACCCTCTCACCGTCACCCCCCACCCCCTCAGGGGCGCGGGGAACTGCGCGACCAGCTACGACGCGCCCGCACGCACCCCCCACCGTCCCCACCCCTCCGGCGCGCGCGACCCCCGCAACCACCCCCTCCCCGCCAAGCCGCCGGCAGGCTTTGCGTCTCGTTGCGCAAGCGGCTTGCACCGCTTGCGTTAAGCTTGCGCGCATGACACGTCGTCTCGCCGAGGTCGCGAAAAAGGTCGGGGTCAGCGAAGCCACCGTCAGCCGCGTGCTGAACGGCAAACCGGGGGTGTCCGAGGCCACCCGCCAGTCCGTGCTGACGGCCCTCGACGTGCTGGGCTACGAGCGCCCGACCCAGCTCCGCGGCGAACGCGCCCGCCTCGTCGGCCTCGTCCTCCCCGAGCTGCAGAACCCGATCTTCCCCGCGTTCGCCGAGGTGATCGGCGGCGCGCTCGCGCAGCTCGGCCTCACCCCCGTGCTGTGCACGCAGACGAAGGGCGGCGTCTCGGAGGCCGACTACGTCACCCTCCTGCTGCAGCAGCAGGTCTCCGGCGTGGTCTTCGCCGGCGGCCTGTACGCCCAGGCCGAGGCCCCGCACGACCACTACCGCCAGCTCGCGGAGCGCAACATCCCCGTCGTCCTGGTCAACGCCGCCATCGCCCGCCTCGGCTTCCCCGCCGTGTCCTGCGACGACGCGGTCGCCGTCGAGCAGGCCTGGCGCCACCTGGCCTCCCTCGGGCACGAGCGGATCGGCCTGGTGCTCGGCCCCGCCGACCACATGCCCTCCGCGCGCAAGCTGGCCGCCGCCCGCGCGGTGGCCGGGGACGCGCTGCCGGACGAGGCCGTCGCCCGGGCCATCTTCTCGATCGAGGGCGGCCAGGCCGCCGCGAGCAAGCTGATCGACCGCGGTGTCACGGGGTTCATCTGCGCCTCGGACCCGCTCGCCCTCGGCGTGATCCGCGCCGCCCGCCGCCGCCGGCTCGGCGTCCCCGGCGACATCTCCGTCGTCGGCTACGACGACTCCGCGCTGATGAACTGCACCGAGCCGCCGCTGACCACCGTGCGCCAGCCCATCGACGCGATGGGCAGGGCCGCCGTGGAACTGCTCAACGCCCAGATCGCCGGCACCTCCGTCCCCGCCGAGGAGCTGCTGTTCGAGCCGGAACTGGTGGTGCGCGGCTCGACGGCACAGGCCCCCCGCGGCTGAGCGGCGTCGAAACGATTCATGTGACCGCCATGCATATCCACGCAGCTGTCGAATAATTTCAAAATTCGCGCGATCTATTGCGCACCCCGTCTCCCGGTGCTTGAGTGTGCCTCGCCAGTCACGGGTGGTACGGACCATGCGCGGTCACGCGCCGCGGGTACGCACGGTCCCGCACCCCCGTGGGCCTTTCCACGCTCCTGCCCAAAGGGGTCCACCGATGACACGCACCGGGTTCCGCCGTACCTTCGTCGCGATCGGCGTCTGTTCCCTCGCCTCCCTCGCCGTCACCTCGTGCGGCTCGAACGACGACGACGCGGGCGGCGGCAAGACCCGCATCACCGTCAACTGCATGCCGCCCAAGAGCGCCAAGGTCGACCGGAAGTTCTTCGAGGAGGACATCGCGTCCTTCGAGAGGAAGAACCCGGACATCGACGTCGTCGCCCACGACGCCTTCCCCTGCCAGGACCCCAAGACCTTCGACGCCAAGCTCGCCGGCGGCCAGATGGAGGACGTGTTCTACACGTACTTCACCGACGCCCGGCACGTCGTGGACATCCGCCAGGCCGCCGACATCACCCCGTACGTCAAGGAGCTGAAGAGCTACTCCACGCTGCAGAAGCAGCTCAGGGACATCTACACGGTCGACGGCAAGGTCTACGGCGTCCCGCGCACCGGCTACTCGATGGGCCTGATCTACAACAAGAAGCTGTTCGAGCAGGCCGGGCTCGACCCGGAGAAGCCGCCGGCCACCTGGGAGGAGGTCCGCGCCGACGCCAAGAAGATCGCCGCCCTCGGCAAGGGCACCGTCGGCTACGCCGACTACAGCGCCCAGAACCAGGGCGGCTGGCACTTCACGGCCGAGCTGTACTCCCAGGGCGGCGACGTGGTCGACGCGAGCGGAAAGAAGGCCACCGTCGACACACCCGAGGGCCACGCCGTCCTGGAGAACCTGCACGACATGCGCTGGAGCGACGACTCCATGGGCTCCAAGCAGCTCCTCGTCATCAACGACGCCCAGCAGATGATGGGTTCGGGCAAGCTCGGCATGTACCTCGCCGCCCCCGACAACATCCCCATCCTGGTCAAGGAGAAGGGCGGCAACTACAAGGACCTCGCCCTCGCCCCCATGCCCGGCGGCAAGGGCACCCTCATCGGCGGCGACGGCTACATGTTCAACAAGAAGGACAGCCCCGCCCAGATCCGCGCCGGCCTCAAGTGGCTCGACCACATGTTCCTCACCCCCGGAGACGGCTTCCTCGGCGACTACGCCCGCGCCAAGAAGAACGACGCCCCCGTCGGACTGCCCGAGCCGCGCCTGTTCACCGGCGCCGCCGACTCCAAGGACCAGCAGGTCAAGAAGGCCAACGCCAACGTCCCCGTGGAGAACTACCAGAGCTTCCTGGACGGCAACCAGGGCCTCGCGATGAAGATCGAGCCGCCGCACGCCCAGCAGATCTACTCCGTCCTCGACGGCGTCGTCTCCGCCGTCCTCACCAAGAAGGACGCGGACATCGACCACCTCCTCGAGGAGGCCTCCGGGAAGATCGACAGCATCCTCTCCCGGGGCTGACCGCACATGACCAAGACGGCCTCCCGCCCGCCCCTCGAGGCGGCCGCCGCCCGCCCGGCCCCGGCCCGGACGCCCTCCCCGGCGTCCGGGGCGGGCCGGCGGCGCCGCCTCGGCGACCAGGCCCGCGCCTACGCCTTCCTCCTCGGCGGCCTGCTCTGCTTCGCCCTGTTCTCCTGGTACCCGGCGATCCGCGCGGTCGTGATCGCCTTCCAGAAGTACACCCCCGGCTCCTCCCCGGAATGGGTCGGAACCGAGAACTTCACCCGCGTCCTGCACGACCCCGAGTTCGGCGCCGCCTGGCGCAACACGCTCACCTTCACCGGGCTCGCGCTGCTCATCGGCTTCGCCGTCCCGTTCCTCCTCGCCCTGGTCCTGAACGAACTGCGCCACGCCAAGGCGTTCTTCCGCGTCGCCGTCTACCTGCCGGTGATGATCCCGCCGGTGGTCAGCGCCCTGCTGTGGAAGTGGTTCTACGACCCCGGCACCGGCCTCGCCAACGAGACCCTGCGCTTCCTGCACCTGCCCACGTCCAACTGGTCCAACGGCGCCGACACCGCGCTCGTCTCCCTCGTCCTCGTCGCCACCTGGGCCAACATGGGCGGCACCGTGCTCATCTACCTGGCCGCCCTGCAGTCCATCCCCGGCGAGCTCTACGAGGCCGCCGAACTGGACGGCGCGAACCTGCTCCAGCGCGTGCGGCACGTCACGATCCCGCAGACCCGGTTCGTGATCCTCATGCTGATGCTGCTGCAGATCATCGCCACCATGCAGGTCTTCACCGAACCGTTCGTCATCACCGGCGGCGGCCCGGAGAACGCCACCGTCACCGTGCTCTACCTCATCTACAAGTACGCCTTCCTCTACAACGACTTCGGCGGCGCCTGCGCGCTCAGCGTGATGCTGCTCGTGCTGCTCGGCCTGTTCTCCGCCCTGTACCTCCGGCTCACCCGCACCGACGGGGAGGAAGCATGAGCGGCACCCGTACCCTCGTCTCCCCGGCCACCCTGGCCCGCCCGCGCGGGAAGGCGCTCTACTGGGCCGTCTTCACCGCCGTCGTCCTGCTGTTCGCGCTCGCCTTCCTCTTCCCCGTCTACTGGATGGTCACCGGCGCGATGAAGTCCCCGGACGAGGTCGCCAGGACCCCGCCCACCCTGGTTCCCGAGCACTGGCGCCTCGGCGGCTACACCGACGCCTGGGACCTGATGCAGCTCCCGCAGCACCTGTGGAACACCCTCGTGCAGGCCGCCGGCGCCTGGGCCTTCCAGCTCGTGTTCTGCACCGCGGCCGCCTACGCCCTGTCCCGGCTGCGGCCCGCCTTCGGCAAGGTGATCCTCGGCGGCATCCTCGCCACCCTGATGGTGCCGACGCAGGCCCTCGTCGTGCCGAAGTACCTCACCGTCGCCGACCTGCCCCTCGTGCACACCAGCCTGCTCAACGACCCGCTCGGCATCTGGCTGCCCGCCGTCGCCAACGCCTTCAACCTCTACCTGCTCAAGCGGTTCTTCGACCAGCTGCCCAAGGACGTGCTGGAGGCCGCCGAGATCGACGGCGCCGGAAAGCTGCGCATCCTGTGGTCCGTCGTCCTGCCCATGTCCCGGCCCGTGCTCGGCGTGGTGTCGATCTTCGCGCTGGTCGCCGTCTGGCAGGACTTCCTGTGGCCGCTGATGGTCTTCTCCGACACCGACAAGCAGCCCATCAGCGTCGCCCTCGTGCAGCTCTCGCAGAACATCCAGCTCACCGTGCTCATCGCCGCCATGGTGATCGCCAGCATCCCGATGGTCGCCCTGTTCCTCGTCTTCCAGCGGCACATCATCGCGGGCATCAGCGCGGGCAGCACCAAGGGCTGACCGCCGTCCCCGGCCGAGGGACCGGACCGCCCGCCCCCCACCGAACAGAAAGGCACGCACCGTGGGACAGCCCACCCCTGCCCGAAAAGGGACCGACTGGTGGCGCTCCGCCGTCATCTACCAGGTGTACGTCCGCAGCTTCGCCGACGGCGACGGGGACGGCACCGGCGACCTCGCGGGCGTCCGTGCCCGGCTCTCCCACCTCGCCCGACTCGGCGTCGACGCCCTCTGGTTCAGCCCCTGGTACTCCTCCCCGATGAAGGACGGCGGCTACGACGTCGCCGACTACCGCAGCATCGACCCCGCCTTCGGCACCCTCGCCGAGGCCGAGAAACTCATCTCCGAGGCCCGCGAACTGGGCATCCGCACCATCGTCGACATCGTCCCCAACCACGTCTCCGACCAGCACCCCTGGTTCCGCAAGGCCCTGGAGGGCGGCCCCGAGCGCGCACTGTTCCACTTCCGCCCCGGCCGCGGCGAGCACGGCGAACTCCCGCCCAACGACTGGCAGTCGGAGTTCGGCGGCCCCGCCTGGAGCCGGCTCGGCGACGGAGACTGGTACCTGCACCTGTTCGCCCCCGAACAGCCCGACCTCAACTGGGCCCACCCGGCCGTCCGCCAGGAACACGAGGACGTGCTGCGGTTCTGGTTCGAACGGGGCGTCGCCGGCGTCCGCATCGACTCCGCCGCCCTCCTGGTGAAGGACCCCGCGCTGCCCGACTTCACCCCCGGCCACGACCCGCACCCCTACGTGGACCGCGACGAACTCCACGAGGTCTACCGCTCCTGGCGGCGCGTCGCCGACGAGTACGAGGGCGTCTTCGTCGGCGAGGTCTGGCTCCCCGACACCGAGCGCTTCGCCCGTTACCTGCGCCCCGACGAACTGCACACCGCCTTCAACTTCTCCTTCCTGTCCTGCCCCTGGGACCCCGCCCGGCTGCGCGCCTCCATCGACGACACCCTCGCCGAACACGCCCCCGTCGGCGCCCCCGCCACCTGGGTGCTGTGCAACCACGACGTGACGCGCACCGTCACCCGCTACGGTCGCGCCGACACCGGCTTCGACTTCGCCACCAAGGCCTTCGGCACCCCCACCGACCTCGCCCTCGGCACCCGCCGCGCCCGCGCCGCAGCCCTGCTGACCCTCGCCCTGCCCGGCTCCGTCTACGTCTACCAGGGCGAGGAACTGGGCCTGCCCGAGGCCGAGATCCCGCGCGAGCGCATCCAGGACCCGATGCACGCCCGCTCCGGAGGCACCGACCCCGGCCGCGACGGCTGCCGGGTGCCGCTGCCCTGGGCCGCCGAGGCGCCGTACGCCGGCTTCGGCTCCCGCGAGGAGCCCTGGCTGCCGCAGCCCGAGGGCTGGGCCGCGTACGCCGCGGACCGGCAGGACGGGGACCCCGGCTCCATGCTCACCCTCTACCGCGAGGCGATCCGCCTCCGCACCGTCTTCGGCGACGGGCCGCTGACCTGGCTGCCCGCCCCGGAGGGAGTCCTCGCCTTCACCCGCGCCGACGGCGTCCGCTGCGTGGTGAACCTCGGCGAGGACCCCGTGGAACTCCCCACCCCCGCACGCCTCCTGCTCGGCAGCGGTCCGCTGGACGACGACGGACGGCTGCCGCGGGACACCGCGGTCTGGCTGCGCGACTAGGGCCTTTCGTTCGGATCAGGCCGGCTGGGAGGCGCGGTGCGTCCTCGGCCGTCCCGAGCGGGGTCCGGTGCGTGCCGGACCCCGAGACGCCGGGGTGATCCGAACGAGAGGCCCTGGCCGCCGCCTCCCCGCGACGCGCTATCCCCGTACCCCACTCGAAAGGGATCAGCACCATGTCACAGGGCACCCCACGCCACCGCACCACGGCCAGAGCCGCCGGACGACTCTCCGCCGTCGCCACCGCCGTCGCCCTCACGGCCGGCACCCTCGTCACCCTCGGCGCGCCCGCCGCACAGGCGGCCGCCGGCGCCACCCTCCCCTTCACCTCGGTCGAGGCCGAGTCGGCGAGCAGCACCGGCGCCAGGATCGGTCCCGACCACACCCAGGGCACCGTCGCCTCCGAGGCCTCCGGCCGGCAGGCGGTCCGCCTGAACTCCGGGCAGCGGGTGGAGTTCACCGTGCCGCGCGCCGCCAACGCGATCAACGTCTCCTACAACGTGCCCGACGGCCAGTCCGGCAGCCTCGACGTGTACGTCAACGGCACCAAGCTCGCCAAGACCCTCCCCGTGACCTCGAAGTACTCCTACGTCGACACCGGCTGGATCGCCGGCTCCAAGACCCACCACTTCTTCGACAACGCGCGGCTGCTGCTCGGCCGGAACGTCCAGGCGGGCGACAAGATCGCCCTCCAGGCGAGCAATGTGCAGGTCACGGTCGACGTCGCCGACTTCGAGCAGGTCGCCGACGCCTCGGGCAAGCCCTCCGGGGCCGTCTCCGTCACCGACAAGGGCGCCGACCCCAGCGGCCAGGGCGACTCCACCCAGGCCTTCCGCGCCGCCATCTCCGCCGCCCAGGGCGGGGTGGTGTGGATACCGCCGGGCGACTACAGGGTCACCTCCTCCCTGCAGAACGTGCAGAACGTCACCCTCCAGGGGGCGGGGAGCTGGCACTCCGTGGTGCACAGCTCCAGCTTCATCGACCAGCAGAGCAGCGCGGGCAACGTCCACCTCAAGGACTTCGCGGTGATCGGAGAGGTCACCGAGCGCAACGACGGCAGCCCCGACAACTTCGTCAACGGCTCCCTCGGCGCGAACTCCTCCGTCTCCGGGATGTGGCTCCAGCACCTCAAGGTGGGCCTCTGGCTCACCGGCACCAACGACAACCTCGTCGTCGAGAACAACCGCATCCTCGACACCACCGCCGACGGACTCAACCTCAACGGCACCGCCAAGAACGTCCACGTGCGCGGCAACTTCCTGCGCAACCAGGGCGACGACTCGCTCGCCATGTGGTCGCTCAACTCCCCGGACATCAGCAGCAGCTTCGAGAACAACACCATCTCGCAGCCCAACCTCGCCAACGGTATCGCCATCTACGGCGGCACCGACATCACGGTGCGGAACAACCTGATCTCCGACACCAACGCCCTGGGCAGCGGCATCGCGATCTCCAACCAGAAGTTCCTCGACCCGTTCCACCCGCTCGCCGGGACGATCACGGTCGACGGCAACACACTCGTCCGCGCCGGCGCGATGAACCCCAACTGGAAGCACCCGATGGGCGCGCTGCGCGTCGACTCCTACGACAGCCAGATCAACGCCACGGTCAACATCACCGACACCATGATCACCGAAAGCCCCTACAGCGCCTTCGAGTTCGTCTCCGGCGGGGGCACCGGCCACCCGGTGAAGAACGTCAACGTCACGGGCGCCACCGTGAAGAACACCGGCACGGTCGTCGTGCAGGCCGAGGCGCAGGGCGCCGCCACCTTCAAGAACGTCACCGCCACCGGAGTCGGCTCGGCCGGCGTCTACAACTGCCCCTACCCGGCCGACTCGGGCACCTTCACGCTCACCGACGGCGGCGGCAACTCCGGGTGGAACAGCACCTGGTCGGACTGCACCACCTGGCCCGAGCCCGGCCAGGGCAACCCCGCGCCCGACCCCACCCGCAACCTCGCCAAGGGCCGCCCGGCCACGGCCACCGGCTCCCAGGACGTCTACACCCCGGGCAAGGCGGTGGACGGCGACGCCAACAGCTACTGGGAGTCGAGCAACAACGCCTTCCCGCAGGCGTTCACCGTCGACCTGGGCTCGAGCCAGGCCGTGCGGAGGCTGGTGCTGAAGCTGCCGCCGTCCTCGGCATGGGGCGCCCGCACCGAGACCCTGTCCGTGCTCGGCAGCACCGACGGCTCCGGCTGGTCCACGGTCGTCGGCTCGAAGGGCTACCGCTTCGACCCGGCTACCGGCAACACGGCCACCGTCACCCTCCCGGCCAACGCCGACCTGCGGTACCTGCGGCTCGACGTCACCGCCAACACGGGCTGGCCGGCGGCCCAGTTCAGTGAGGTGGAGGCCTACCTGCAGTAGCCGCCCGGCCGGGAGGAGCCTCCTTCGCGAGGGCCGGCCCCGGTTCCCCGGCGGTCCTGACCCCGCCGGGCCCCACGGCCGGGCCCGCCCCCGGCACGGCCGCCCCGCGCTCCCTTCGGGCGCGCGGGGCGGTCCGTGTGCCGTGCGGCGGCCTGTGCCCGTGCGCCTCAGCCGAGGCCGCGTGCGTCCTGCTTGAGCGCCGTGTCCACGGTCAGCGCCGTCGCCACGACGAGGCTCCGCAGCGGCTCGGGGAGCTGGAAGTGGATCTGCAGGACGTAGTTGTCCGCCGTGGTGAACATCGTCTTGGCGAGGCCCTCCCACGTCTTCGTGATCCGGGCGACCTCGTTGTCCGCGTGGTCGGTGATCGCGAAGTTCCAGGCCCGCCAGTTCTCGGCCTTGATCGCGCCGATCTTCTGACCACCCGCGTTGATCGCGAAGTTGATCTTGCCGATCGCGTTCTGCTGGACGATCTCGCCCACCTGCTGTCCGTCCGGACGCTCCACGATCACCCGGGACTTGATGAACTTCGCGGGCCGGGTCAGCAGCAGCTGCGGCTGGCCGTAGGCGTCACGGATCTCCAGCTTGTGGGTCATGTACTGGTCGAGGCTGGAGACGAACCGCAGCGCCTTCTTCAGCCCGCTCTGCCCGACCTCGGCCACGGAGCCGATCTGGTTGCCCTGCTGGTCGAAGACCTTGTACTCGTTGGTCAGCTCGATCAGCTTGGCCTTCTGGTTCACCACCAGCACCGGCTCGCTGAACAGCGAACCGCCGCCGCCCGCACCGGGGGCGACCCCGGCCTGCTGCTGCACCTGGCGCTGCACGCGGGGGTCCGGCGGGGCGGCCTGCTGGGGCATGGCCGGGGCGGTACCCGGGGCGGGCGGCGCCGCTTGCGCCCCCTGCTGGTCCGGGCTCGTGTGCTGGGTCCACTGGGTTCCGTCCCAGTAGCGCAGGGTCTGTACCGCTCCGTGGGGATCGGGGTACCAGCCTGCGGGAGTGTTCGAATGCGTGGTCACCGGGGCACACTACCGCGAGCCGCCTCCGACGCATATGTCCCTTCCACCCACTCCGTCCGTACCCGGGCCGCCCGCGCCGGTCAGTGCCCTCCCAGCGCGGGATCGCTCACGCCCGCCCGGCCGTTCTCCACGTGCCCCGCGAAGCGGCGCCGGAAGGACGGGTCGCCGTCGACGGTCACGGTGAGGTCGTACCACCGCCGGCTCGCCGCCAGGGGAACCCGGTGCCGCACGCGCTCCCCGGCCCGCACCCGGAACGTCCGCGCCCCGCCCCGCGCCCCCGCGAGCCGGTACCGCAGCGTGCCGGCCGCGCCGCCCGTGAAGGTGAGTTCCAGGTCGCCGTCCGTGTGCCGGGCCGTCACCTCGGGCGCCGCGGCCCCCTTCCGGGTGGTGCCGGCGAACTCGCGCAGGAACCCGCCCGGTCCGTGCACGGTGAGGTGGTACGCGCCCTTCGCCTCGGCGCGGTCCCAGGTGCCGGAGACGGGGCGGCCGGGCGCCGCCGTGTACGTCCACGGGCCCTCCTCGGCCCCGCCCGAGGTCACCAGGAACGCGGCGCCGGCGTGCGGGCCGGAGGAGAAGGTGAGGGTGAGCGAGTCGGCGCCCCGCCCTGCCGAGGCGTCCACGTGGGGCACGTACGGCAGCGGCCGGGCGGGGCGGGTTCCCGGCTCCTGCCGGGGCAGCCGGCCGGTGGCGGGCGGGGTGGGCACGTAGTCGGGGTGGCGCAGGCCGTCCGGGGGCCGGTATCCCTCGGTGTCCGGGAGCGACACGGCACCGGTGTCCCGGCGGGAGAAGTCGAACGCGGCGGTCAGGTCGCCGCAGACGGTGCGCCGCCAGGGCGAGATGTTCGGCTCGTGGACGCCGAAGCGGCGCTCCATGAACCGGATGATCGAGGTGTGGTCCAGCGTCTCGGAGCAGACCCAGCCACCCCTGCTCCAGGGCGAGACCACGAGCATGGGCACCCGCTGGCCCAGCCCGTAGGGCCCGGCGACGAGCGAGGCGCTCCCGGGGAACACGTCGGCGCCCGCGTCGACGGCCGAGGCGCCCTGGGCGGGGGAGCCGGGCGGGAAGGGCGGGACGACGTGGTCGAAGAAGCCGTCGTTCTCGTCGTACGTCACGAACAGCGCGGTCCGCGCCCACACCGCGGGGTCGGCGGTGAGCGCGTCCAGCACCTGGGAGATGTACCAGGCGCCGTAGTTCGCGGGCCAGTTGGGGTGCTCGGTGAACGCCTCGGGGGCCACGATCCAGGAGATCTTCGGGAGCCGGCCGCCGGTGACGTCCGCGCGCAGCCGGTCGAAGAAGCCCTCGCCCCGGCGGGCGTCGGTGCCCGTGCGGGCCTTGTCGTACAGCGGGTCGCCGGGCCGGGCCTCACGGTACTGGTCGAAGTAGAGCAGCGAGTTGTCGCCGTAGTTGCCCCGGTAGGCGTCCTGGATCCAGCCCCAGCCGCCCTCGGCGTCCAGCCCGTCGCCGACGTCCTGGTAGATCCGCCAGGAGATCCCGGCCTTCTCCAGCCGCTCCGGGTAGGTCGTCCAGCGGTAACCGGCCTCGTCGTTGCCGAGGACGGGACCGCCGCCCCGGCCGTCGTTGCCGGTGTACCCGGTCCACATGTAGTAGCAGTTGGGGTCGGTGGAGCCGAGCAGCGAGCAGTGGTAGGCGTCGCACACGGTGAACGCGTCGGCGAGGGCGTAGTGGAAGGGGATGTCCTCGCGGGTCAGATGCGCCATGGTGGTCGCCGACTTGGCACCCACCCAGCCGTCGTACCTGCCCCCGGCGAATGCGGCGTGGCCGTCGTTCCAGCCGTGCGGGAGGTCCTGGAGGAACGCCAGGCCCAGGTCGTCGGCCTCGGGCCGGAAGGGCAGCACCACCCCGTCTCCGGTGGCGTCCGGCTGGTGCCACACGGATTTGCCCCCGGGCAGGGTCACCGGGTGCGGGTCGCCGAAGCCGCGGACGCCTCTGAGGGAGCCGAAGTAGTGGTCGAAGGACCGGTTCTCCTGCATGAGGACGACGATGTGCTCGACGTCCTCCAGGGTCCCCGTGCGGTGGTGTGCGGGAAGCGCGGCGGCGCGCTCGATGCTGCCGGACAGGGCGGCGAATCCGGCGGTGGCGCCGGCCAGTTGCAGGAAGCGGCGCCGGTCGACCTCGGGCATGGGGGCCCTCTCCTTCTGTTCGGCTCCCGGCGGGCGGCCCGCCGGGGCGCTTCGGCACGTGCGCCTGGAGTGTTCCAAGCGCACCGAACGGGAGGGAAGGGTGCGGAGACGAACGGGTGACGGGGGAAGGTACAGCGGGCGCGGTGTCCCCGGCGTCCTCGGCGCGGGGATCCGGCCCGCCCTCGCTCAGCGGAGGGGAACCGTGGAACCCCTGGGCGACGGCAGGGACACGGGGGGCGAGGGACGCTCCGGCGGTGCCTCCGTCGGACAGCTCTCGGGGTCCAGGGCGAGCACCGCGGCGACGGGATGCTCCTCCGGCACCGTCACCACGTCCGGAAGCGCCGCCCCCTCCGGCACGGCCGCCACGGCCGGTACCGGTACCGGCACCGCGCCCACGACCCGGGCCGCCCGTGACAGCACCACCACGCCCCAGGCGGCCAGCAGCGCCCCGAGGGCACCCGCCGGCAGCCCCTCCAGCCCGCCGCGCAGCCGGTCGCCCAGCAGCGTCACGCCGATCGCCGCCGCCGCGACCGGATTGGCCAGCGTCACCACGGCCAGCGGGGCCCCGAGCCCGCCCCGGTAGGCCGTCTGCGAGAGCAGCAGACCGCCCGCCGCGAACGCCGCCACCAGCAGCGCCACGAGGACCACGTGGGCGCCGAGCGTGGGTTCGGAGCGGTCCGTCGCGGCCACCGTCACCGTCTGGGTCAGCGCCGAGGCCACCCCCGAGGCGACCCCGGAGGCCGTCGCGTGCCGCAACCCGGGCCGGGCGCCCGGCCGGGCCAGCATCCCGATGAGCGCCGTCGTCGCCCCGGCGACCGCGAGGGCCTGCGGCAGGGACAGGATCCGTTCCGGCGCCGGCCCGGACGCGGCGACCAGCAGCGCCGCGAGACCGGCCAGGGTCAGCGCGGTGCCGCGCCACTCCGCCGCGGTGACCCGCCGCCCGGCCGCCCGGGCGCCCAGCGGCACCGCGGCCACCAGCGTCAGCGCGCCCAGCGGCTGCACCAGGGTGAGGGTGCCGTACTTGAGCGCGGCGACGTGCAGCAGCGCGGCGCCCGCGTTGAGCAGGACCGACCACCACCAGGCCCCGCGCCCGAGCAGCCGCAGCAGACCGGTGCCCGTGCTGCGGGCGGCGAGCCGTTCCTGGGCCACCGCGGCGGCCGCGTAGGCGGCGGCGGAGACCAGCGACAGGGCGACGGCGAGGACGGCCGGGCTCATCGCCGCGCTCCCACGAGACCGTGCCGGCGGCCGACGGCGCCGGCGGGGACCGGCGAGCTGCCGGACCCGGCGGGAACCGGCGGCACCCCGGACCCGGTGGGCGGTGCGCTCCCGGCCTTCGCCCGTGTCCTCGCGCGCCGGGCGGGTGAGGGGACGACCGCGAGGGCGATGCCCAGCAGCGCCGTCGCCACCAGCGCGTCCAGCCAGAAGTGGTTCGCCGTGCCCACGATGACCAGCAGGGTCACCGCCGGGTGCAGCAGCCACAGCCACCGCCACCGGGTCCTGGTCGCCGCGATCAGCCCGAGCGCCACCATCAGCGCCCACCCGAAGTGCAGCGAGGGCATCGCCGCGAACTGGTTCGCCATCGTGTCGGACGAGGGCCGCGCCCCGTAGACCGTCGGCCCGTAGATCCGACCGGTGTCCACCAGGTGCGCCGCGCCGAGCAGGCGGGGCGGGGCGAGCGGGAAGGCCAGGTGCAGGGCGAGGGCCGCGCCGGTGAGCAGCGCCAGGATTCTGCGGGACCACACGTAGTGCGCGGGGCGGCGCAGATACAGCCACACGAGGAAGGCGACGGTGGCGGGGAAGTGCACCACCGCGTAGTAGGTGTTGGCCAGGTGCACCGCGGTCTCGCCGTGCAGGAGCAGGGACTGCACGGCCCCTTCGCCCGGCAGGCGCACGTCCCGTTCCAGGTCCCAGACCCGGTGGGCGTTGCGGAAGGCCTCGGCGACATGGCCGTCGGCCACTTGCCGGCCGGCCTTGTAGAGGAGGAACAGTCCGGCGACGAGGAGGAGTTCACGTAGGAGGGGCGGCCTGACGGAAACGCCGGTCGCGCTGCCGGATGGTTCGCTGTCCGGCGGCTCGGTTCTGGAAGCCATCCCGCGGTCCTTCTGCTGACGGTGTACGGAGCTCGGGACGTGAGGGATCACTCCGGGCTCATCGATACGCCAGTGTACCGATACGGTCGCGTATCGGTACACTGGCGTATCGATGTATCGTGTGAAGAGCACCACTGGCCGGCGCGGATTGCGGCACCGGGACAGCGGGCATCACGCAGCACGGAAGTACCACCGGAGCAGGAGAGGGGATCGGAGCCATGACGTCGCAGGCAGCGGACGCGTCCCCGACGGGGGCCGCCTCGCGCCGCTCCAAGCTCACGCCCGAACGCGAGCAGGAGTTCTTCGACGCCGTACTCGAACAGGTCCGTGAATGCGGCTACGAGGCGGTCACCATGGAGGGCGTCGCGGCCAGCACCCGCTGCAGCAAGTCCACGCTCTACCGGCAGTGGCGGAACAAGCCGCGGTTCGTCGCCGCGGCACTGCGCTCCAGCCGGTGCGTGCGCTTCACCGGCATCGACACCGGCTCGCTCGCCGAGGACCTGCGGGCGGTCGCGCGGGCGGCGGGGGAGTCCGCTCACGACACCCGGCTGATGCAGGCCCTCGGCAACGCGGTGAAGCTCGACAAGGAACTCCAGCAGGCGCTGCGCGAGGCCCTGGTGGAGCCCGAGGTGCGGATGCTGCAGACGATCCTGCGCCGCGGCGTCGAGCGCGGAGAGGTCCGCGCCGACCATCCCGCCCTGCCTTACGTGCCCGCCCAGATCCTCGGCATGGCGCGGGTCCGGCCGATGCTCGAGGGCCGGTACGCGGACGGCGCGTACCTCGAACGTTTCGTCGAGGCGGCGGTGCTCCCGGCACTCGGCCTCACCTAGAACCAGGCCCGCCGTCCGTGGGATGACCGGACGGGGACCTGCGCGCCGCACCGTGGGGACGGGCGCGGCGCACCACCCGGCCGGGTGGACCCCCTCCGGAGCGGAGAGGGGGTCCACCCGGCCGACTCGTACGCGTGGCCGCGCCCGGCGGCGTCAGACGTCCTGACCGCTGCCGCCGCCCTTGGAGACCTTGATCCCCTCGGTGATCTCGTCCAGGAGGGACTGCTTCTGGCCCACGTCGACGCCGAACCGCACCACGACCATCTGCTTCGCGCTCACCGGCGAGGGGAAGGCGAGCGACTGCACATAGCCGTCCGAGCCCTTGCTGGTGACCGCCTTCCAGCGCACCAGGTAGCCCTTCTGCCCCGCCACGGTGACCGCCTTCGAGGCGAGCACCTCGTGCGAGGTGATGCTGCCGTAGCTGTCGCCGCCGTAGGACTCCTCGGCGTTGTCGGCGATGTCCGCCTTCGCGACCTCCTCGGCGGTGCCGCCCTTGGTCCCGAGGGCGAGTGCGGGCGTCGAGTACGCGCCGCCCCGCGTGCACGTCTTGGACGTGTCGCCGGGGCACTTGTAGGTGTCCTTGGAGGAGAGCTGGGCGCCGATCTGGCCCTGCTGTCCGTACCAGCCGTCCGGGACCGGCAGGCTGATCCCGTCGATCGGGTCGGCCACGGAACCGCTCTCGATCTTCGGCGCCTCGGGCCGCCCGGACTCGGGACCGCCCCCGCCGGAGCCACCGGAGCCGCCCTCGCGGCCCCGGCGCTCGCCCCCGGGCCCCTGCGCGCTGCTGCTGCTGGTGCCGCCGCTGCCGCCGTCGTCCTTGGTGAGCACGTAGGCGCCGACCCCGATACTGGCGAGCACGGCCACGGCGGCGGCCACCGCTATCCCCACCCGCAGGCCCCGCCGCCGCGGGGGCAGGGGGGTGGGGTAGGCGGGATAAGCGGCGTGGGCGGGGTAGCCGGCCTGGCCGGGATACGGCGGGGGGTACGCGCCGGGCTGCGCCCCCGGGTACCCGCCGGCCGGAAGCGGGGCGGTGGCGCCGAAGGCGCCCTCCTGGCCCGGCGCCGGGGGCCCGCCCCACCGAGGGGCCGCCGGACCCGAGCCGGGGCCAGCGTCCGCCGGGCCCG
>BNBP01000058.1 GCA_014656015.1 Streptomyces griseoaurantiacus
CGCCCTGCCCGCGCCGGACGCCGCCGCCGGGGGTGTGCCGGCCGCCGGTGCCCTCGCCGCCGGTGCGCCGGCCGCCGGTGTCGCGGACGGTGGCGGCCCGGGTGCCGGTACGAGTGCCGTCCCGGGCACCGGTGCGGATGCCGGTGCCGCGTCCGGGGCCGTGACGAAGCCGCTGGACGCCCGCGCCGCCGCGCTCGCGCTGCCCGTGCCGAGGGTCGACCCCGAGGACCCCCACGCCGGTTTCCTGGCGGGCCTGCTGACCTCCGCCCCGGCGGAGCTGATCGCCGCGCTGGACAACCTCCCCTCCGCGTCCACGGAGACGCGGCTCCGCCGGATCCGGGCGTGGCTGGAGAGCGCGCGGGACGGGAGCGCCGCGGGTGCCGGTGGCGCGGAGGCCGCCCTGGAGTCCCTGCGGAGCCTCGCGGACGAGCATCCCGAGGACTGGCGCGTCGTCTGGTACCGCGGCCTCACCGCGCTCGTCACCGGCGACCACGAGGACGCCGCCCTGGCCTTCGACGCGGTCTACGACGCCTTCCCGGGCGAGCCCGCCCCCAAGCTTGCCCTCGGCCTGTGCGCGGAGGTCCTCGGTCAACTGGACAACGCCGCCGAGTACTACCGTCTCGTCTGGACGACCGACCCGAGCTACGTCGGCTCCGCCTTCGGCCTGGCCCGCGTCCAACTGGCCACGGGCGACGGGCCCGGAGCCGTCCGCACCCTGGAGTCCGTGCCGGAGTCGTCCATCCACTACACCGCGGCCCGCGTGGCCGCCGTACGGGCGCGGCTGCGACCCCGTACGAACGAAACGCCGGACGCCCCGTCCCCGCACGTGTTCCTCGACGAACTCACCGCCGCCGCGCGGCAGGTGGAGGCCCTCGACGGATACGGTCTGGACGCCGTCCGGCGCGAGCGGCTCGCCACGGAGGTCCTCGGGTCCGCCCTGGACTGGGTACTCTCCGGTAGCCGGACGTCCGCTCCGGCGCCGGCCGGCTCCGCGCTGCTCGGCAGCCGACTGGACGAGCGGGGACTCCGGTTCGGCCTGGAACGCTCGTACCGCACGCTGGCCCGGCTGGCGAGCGGCGGCGAGGAGAGGATCGACCTGGTGGAACGTGCCAACCGTTACCGCCCCCGGACATGGGTGTGAAGTGATGTCGCAGATGCCCCAGCAGACGGCACCGGCCAGGTGCCCCAGTTGCGACGAGCCGCTGGAATCCGGTGACCGCTTCTGCGGTGCGTGCGGACACGACCTGTCGGCGGCGCCGGCCGGGCCGGACGCGTCCGGGGACACCCCGACGCTCACGATGGAGGGCGCTGCGCGCCCGGAGCCCGGCCCTGGTGCCGGGGACACCGTGCACCTGGCGGTCGGCGCGGAACCGGGCGGCGGCTCGCCCTCGGTGCCGCGCCCGGCGCCCGCGGAGGCGCACGGCGAGGTCCACGCCCGCGGCACGGGCGGCGTGCGGCTGGACCGGCCGCGTCCCACCGACCGGCCGGAGCACGCGGAGGCCGCCATGCACGAACGTCACGACGGACCCACGGACCGGGCGGACGACGCCGCCGGTGAGCCCGACGAGTACCCGCTCGCCCCGCCGGAGCCGCGCGCCGCGACGGCGCCGCCCGCGGGCGACCCCTGGGCCCGCGGCCCGCAGCCCGGCACCCCGGCGGCCGGGAGCGGGGTGTGCGTGGCCTGCCGGGCCGGCACCGTCGACAGCGACGGCTACTGCGAGAACTGCGGCCACGCCCAGCCCCGCGAGCGCGACCACATGGAGCGGGACCTGGGCCCGGTGGCCGCCGTCACCGACCGCGGACTGCGCCACCACCGCAACGAGGACGCGTTCGCGGTGCTCACCGCCCCGCTCCCCGACGGCGCCCCACCGGCCGTGCTGGCACTGGTCTGTGACGGCGTGTCCTCCGCGACCCGGCCCGACGACGCCTCCCTCGCCGCCGCCGAGACGGCGGGCACCTCGCTGTCGGGGGCGCTGCTGCGCGGCACGCACCCGCAGGCGGCAATGCACGACGCCATCCTCACCGCCGCGCGGGCGGTCACCGCGCTGGCCGAGGAGCCGGAGACGGCGCAGGAGCACACCCCGCACCAGAACGCGCCGGCGTGCACCTTCGTCGGCGCGGTCGTCACCCAGGGGCTGCTGGTCATCGGCTGGGTCGGCGACAGCCGCGCCTACTGGATCCCGGCCGACCGCTCCGTGCCCCCCGTCCGGCTGACCGAGGACGACTCGTGGGCGGCGCAGATGGTCGCCGCGGGCCTGATGAGCGAGGCGGAGGCGTACGCCGACGAGCGGGCCCACGCCATCACCGGCTGGCTCGGCGCCGACGCCTACGAACTGGAGCCGCACACCGCCGCGTTCAAGCCGGACCGGCCGGGCGTGGTCGTGGTGTGCACCGACGGGCTGTGGAACTACGCCGAGTCCGCCGAGGAGTTGGCCGCCCTGCTGCCGCCCGACGCCGCCGCCCGGCCGCTGCACGCCGCGCAGGTGCTGGTGGGTCACGCCCTGGACGGTGGGGGCCACGACAACGTAACAGTGGCCGTCGTGCCGTTCCCCGTGCCGCCGGAGGGGGCAGGATCCGCCTGAGGGCCACGGGCGCCCCGGCGCGGGTGCCCGGCGAGCGCTGCCCGCTGGGCGCTCCCCGGGCGCGGCACGGGGCGTGTGCGGCGGCCCGCGGACCGGAGGGGACCGGTCCGCATCCAGTCATCGCCCCACCCCGGTGGGGCGCACGAGGGGGACGTGGAACGGCATGGCCATTTTCTCGAAACCGACGGTGCCCCGGTTCGCGGTGGATGTCTACCAGAACGAGTACCTGCCCGAGGGCGGCCGTGAGGTGAACGCGGTCGTGACGGTGAGCGCGACCGGCGGCGGCACGATCGGCGGCGCGGTGGGCGCGCCGCACCTGTACTCCCCGGGCCGGGGGCCCGCCGCCGCGGTGGCCCTCATGGTCGACTGCTCGGGTTCGATGGACTACCCGCCGACGAAGATGCGCAACGCGCGCGAGGCGACGGCCGCGGCGGTCGACACCCTGCGCGACGGCGTCCACTTCGCGGTGATCGGCGGCACGCACGTCGCCAAGGAGGTCTATCCGGGCGCCGGGCGGCTCGCGGTCGCGAGCGAGGCCACGCGGGCCGCGGCCACGTACGCGCTGCGGCGGCTGAGCGCGGGCGGCGGCACGGCCATCGGCACCTGGCTGCGGCTGGCCGACCGGTTGCTGTCCTCGGCGGACGTCACCATCCGGCACGGCATCCTGCTCACCGACGGCCGCAACGAGCACGAGACGCCCGAGGCCCTGCGGTCGGCCCTGGACGGTTGCGCCGGGCGCTTCACCTGTGACGCGCGTGGCGTGGGCACCGACTGGGAGGTCAAGGAGGTCACCCAGATCGCCTCCGCGCTGCTCGGGACGGCTGACATCGTCGCCGATCCGGCGGGCCTGGCCGCCGACTTCACGGCGATGATGGAGACGGCGATGGGCAAGGAGGTCGCCGACGTGGCGCTGCGGCTGTGGACGCCGGTGGGCACCACCGTGCGTTTCGTCAAGCAGGTCGCGCCGAGTGTGGAAGATCTCACCGACCGCCGCTCCGAGGCGGGCCCGCGCACCGGCGACTACCCCACCGGCTCCTGGGGTGACGAGTCCCGCGACTACCACGTGTGCCTGGAGGTTCCGCCCGCCGGCATCGGCCAGGAGATGCTCGCCGCCCGGGTCTCGCTCGTCGTGCCGCCGCCTGGGGGAGGTTCGGCCGAGAACCTGGGCGCCCAGGGCCTCGTACGGGCGGTGTGGACGGACGACGTGGCGGCCTCCACCCGGATCAACCCCCAAGTCGCCCACTACACGGGCCAGGCCGAACTCGCCCATGTCATCCAGGAGGGGCTCGACCTTCGCAAAGCGGGCGATCTGGACGGAGCGACCGCGAAATTGGGGCGGGCGGTGCAGCTCGCCGGCGTCTCGGGGAACGCGGATACTGCGAAACTGCTTGCGAAGGTGGTGGACGTGGTCGACGCGGCGGCAGGTACTGTGCGACTCAAGGCGAAGGTCGAGGAGGCGGACGAAATGACCCTCGAGACCAGGTCCACAAAGACAGTTCGTGTAAAGAAGTGACCTGAAGAGGTCACAGCCAGCACCGAGCCCGACCCCCAGGGGTGGGAGCACACGGCCACCGCGGCCCCCGTCCGGTCCCTTCCGGCCGTACGGGGCGGTCACGGGGCCGGAGAAGGAGAGGGGGAAGCGCCGACATGCCGACCTGCCCGAACGGACATCAGTCGGGTTCCGACGACTGGTGCGAGGTCTGCGGTCACCGCATGGCCGGTGCCGTGCCTCCGCCACCACCGCCGCCGCCCGCGGCGGGCTACGGCTATCCGCCCCCGGGTTCGCCCCCGCCGCCCTCCGGGGCCGCGGGCGGACGGGGCCCCTTCGGCGGCGGCCGCGACTCCGAGCCGGAACTCTGCCCGCAGTGCCGCACGCCCCGTGAGGGGGGTGCGCCCTTCTGCGAGGAGTGCCGGTGGAACTTCCTGACGAACACGGCGACGACGTACACCCCGGCGGCGCCGCGCCCCACGGGCTCCGCCGGACCGCCGCCGCGGTTCCCCGGGCAGGGACCCGGGGCAGGACAGGGGCAGGGACAGGGCCCGCGGACCCAGCCGGGTCCGGGTCCCGACTCCTACGACTACCAGGGCTCCCGCCCCTCGCAGATGAACCGCCCGGCGGAACCGATCCCGCCCGGCCCGCCGTTCGGCGGCGAGCCCTCGGGCCGGCCGGGCGGACCCGGCGGGCCGGGCGGCCCGCCGGCCTTCGGCGGCGCCCCGGAACGACCGCCGTTCGGCGGCGACCCGGCACGCCCCGGCGGCCCCGGTGGTCCCTCGGGGTACGGGGACGGCTCGCGTCCGGGAGGTCCGGGCGGACCCGGCAGCTTCGGCGGTGACCCCGCGCGTCCCGGCGGCCCCGGGCGCCCGGGCGGGCCGGACGCCTTCGGCAACGGCCCCTCCCGCCAGGGCGGACCCGGCGCCTTCGGCGGCGACCCGTCCCGGCGCGGCGGCCCCGACGGACCGGGCGGCCCCGGAGGACCCGGAGGACCCGGCGGTTACGGGGGCGACCAGGCGCGCCCCGGCGGACCGAACGGGCCGGACGCCTTCGGCAACGACCCCTCCCGCCAGGGCGGACCCGGCGCCTTCGGCGGCGACCCGTCCCGGCGCGGCGGCCCCGACGGACCGGGCGGACCCGGAGGACCCGGCGGCTTCGGCGGTGACCCCGCACGTCCCGGAGGGCCGAACGGTCCGGGCGCCTTCGGCAACGACCCCTCCCGTCAGGGCGGCGACCAGGGCGGACCCGGGGGCTTCGGCGGCGGCGAGCTGCCCCGCCGGGGCGGCCCGCAGGGTCCCGGCGGCTACGGGGGCGACCAGGCGCGCCCCGGTGAGCGCCCCGGCGGTCCGGACGGTGGCGCGCCCGGTGCCGCCGCCTTCGGCGCCGGTGCGCCGTCCGCGTTCCAGCGGCCCGGCGGCCCGGCCTCGCCTCCCGGCTACCCGCAGCAGGGCGGCGCCCCGCCCTTCGGCGGTGGCGAGGACGACTGGGTCCTCAACCCGCCCTCCTCCTCCGCGCCCGGCGGCGGGCAGCAGGGTCCCGGCGGCGGGCAGGGTCCCGGCGGCGGCTACGGCTTCCCGCAGCCCGGCTCCGGCCAGGGCGCCCCGCCCTCGTACGACCAGGGCCCGGCGACCTGGACGGCCACCATCGGCCCGGACCGCGAGTACTTCCTGGCGATGATGCACCGTTCGGGTCCGGAGGCGGCGGGGCTGAACCTGCCCGCCTACTCGCCCGAGCAGCAGCGGACGCTGACCGGCAACCAGATCACGATCGGCCGCCGCCGGCACTCCACCGGTGACACGCCCGACATCGATCTGGCCGTGCCGCCGGAGGACCCGGGCGTCTCGCACCAGCACGCCATGCTGGTGCAGCAGCAGGACGGCACCTGGGCGGTCGTCGACCAGAACTCGACGAACGGGACCACGGTCAACGGCGGCGAGGAGCCGATCCAGCCCTTCGTGCCGGTGCCGCTGCAGGACGGCGACCGGGTCCACGTGGGCGCCTGGACGACCATCACCATCCACCGCGGCTGAGCCGCGGCGCCCGCACGGCCGTACGCGCCCCTTCAGGGGGAGCGTGCGGCCGTTGGCGCGTGCCCGCGCGCACGCCTCAGGGCAGCGGCCAGGCGTACGGGCCCCCGGGGTCGTCGAGCCAGCTCCAGGCGCGCTCGCCCTCGACCGTGATCCCGAACCGCTCGCGCGGCGGCCGGCCCTCGCGCTCCCACACGGCGTACGCCTCGTGGGGGTCGATCCCGCCGGCGGTCAGCGTCAGCAGGAAGCGGAAGCGGTCGTCGCCGCGGACCCGGCGGGGCAGCCCCTCCAGTCGTGGGAGCGGTGGTTCGGGCGGGGTGTCACCGCGCAGCGGAACGAAGTAGGCGGGCGTGTCCAGGAAGCGCCCTTCGGCGCGCCCGGCGCCGGTGACGTGCAGGAGCACGAGCCCGGTGGCGAGCGGAATGAGGATCCGGGCGCCGGGAGCGCACTGGGTGAGCCAGGCGCGCGGCACCGAGGGCAGCTCGCAGGTCGCGATGATCCGGTCGAAGGGGGCGCGCTCGGGCACCCCGCGCGCCCCGTCGCCGGTGACGACGGCGGGGTGGTAGCCGGCGGCCTCGAGGTGCCGGCGGGCCGATTCGGTGATCTCCGGGTCGAGATCGACGGTGGTGACGTGCTCCTCGCCGAGCCGGTGGGCGAGGAGCGCGGCGTTGTAGCCGGTGCCGGCGCCGATCTCGAGGACGTCGTCGCCGTCCCGCACGCCGAGGGCGAGGAGCATCGACGCCATCAGGGAGGGCTGGCTGCTGGAGGAGACCAGTTCCCCGTCCCGCAGCCGGGTGGCCAGCGGGACGTCCTCATAGGCCCCCCGCAGCCAGCGCTCGCGGTGCCGGGGGTCGGGATGCTCGCCCCACCACCGCTCGTGACCCCCCATGACGCCGACGTAGTAGTACGGCACGAACAGGTGCCGGGGCACCTCGGCGAACGCCTCACGCCACCGCGGCTCGCCCTCCCACGTCCCCCGCGCCCCGATCGCCCGCACGAGGTCCCCGCGCGCTTCCCGCTCGACTTCCGCGAAACCGCCCATACCCCCACTGTTCCACCCCGGCCGCCGGACGGTGCCCCGCACGGCACGGACGGCCGCGCGCGGCTGCGCCGTCCGGCCCCTCCCACTCCCCGCGGAACCGTTACGCCGTCTGAGACCATGGAACGGTGAATGAGATCCCGCGCGGCACGCTTCAGGAGCAGACCTTCTACGAGCAGGTCGGCGGGGAGGACACCTTCCGCCGCCTCGTCCACCGCTTCTACGAGGGTGTGGCCGGCGACCCGGTGCTCCGCCCCATGTACCCCGAGGAGGACCTCGGCCCCGCCGAGGAGCGCCTCACCCTCTTCCTGATGCAGTACTGGGGTGGTCCCACCACCTACGGCGAGCGCCGCGGCCATCCCCGCCTGCGCATGCGGCACGTCCCCTTCACCGTCGACCGCGCCGCTCACGACGCCTGGCTGAAGCACATGCGCGACGCCCTGGACGAGCTCGCCCTCCCCGAGGAGCACGACCGCACGATGTGGAAGTACCTGACGTACGCCGCCGCCACGATGATCAACACCCCGGACTGAGCCCGGCACTCTCATCGAGGCCGTCTCCCCGACCCCGGTGAGGCGCGCATTCCGGTCACCGGTCCCCGCATTCCGATCACAATCTGATCAAAGCCGTACCCCACGGCCTTACCCGCGCCCGTTCCCCTCTGCGAACATCACCCGGGACGCGCACGCGCCGACACATGGGCGCGCGACCGGGACGAGCGGCGGGGGGCCGGGTGACGGGGCTGGTGCTACTGCGCGCTCGCGCGCACCGCCTGCTGCTCGCGGCCGCACTCCTCACCGTCGTGCTGACCACGGCTGTCCTGGCCACCCTCACCGCCTACTCGGGCGCCCTCGGCGACGCCTCCGTGCGCCACGCCCTCGCCGAGGCCCCCACGGCCGGCGAGGCCGCGCTGGTCGTCAAGGCGGAGGTCCCGGCTCAGGGGCGCGCGGCGGCGGACAAGGCG
Organism: Streptomyces griseoaurantiacus; assembly: GCA_014656015.1. Classification (GTDB taxonomy): domain Bacteria; phylum Actinomycetota; class Actinomycetes; order Streptomycetales; family Streptomycetaceae; genus Streptomyces; species Streptomyces griseoaurantiacus. The sequence continues at coordinate 8,105 of BNBP01000058.1, forward strand.
GTGCGGGCGGGCGCCCGGCGCACCTTCGACGGGCTCCCCGTGACCGTACGCACCCTCGTGCGCTCCGGCCCGTACGCCCTCCCCCGCTCCCTGCGCCCGGCCGCCCACCCCGCCGCCGGGGCCGACGGCAAGGGCGGCGGCGAAGGCGACGGGAAGACCGGCGAGAACAGCGAGAACGGCGGCAGCGGCAGTGGCAGCGGCGAGGGGGACAATCCGGACCTCACCTTCTTCGCCGCGCTGGACCGCGGCCAGATCCGCTTCACCGCCGGCCGTGCCCCCGCCGCCCCGGCCGCCTCCGGCACCGTCGAGGTCGCCCTCCCCGAGGCCGCCGCCAAGCGCCTGCGGCTCGCCCCCGGCGACCGGTTCACCGTCACCGACCGCCTGGACGGCCCCTCCGTGAAGGTCCGGGTGAGCGGGCTGTACCGTCCGGCGCGCCCCGACGCCCCCTACTGGCGCCTCGACGACCTCGGCGGCCGCGGCGTCGGCACCCTCTCCTTCACCACCTACGGCCCCCTCCTCACCGACCCCGGCGCGCTCACCTCCGGCCGGGTGGGCACGGGCACCACCGCCTGGCTGGCCACCGCCGACCACTCCCGCCTGCGCACCGGCGACCTCGACCGGTTGCGGGACGCGGCCGTCGCGGGCTCCCGGTCGCTGCGCCGCTCCCCCGCCCTGGGCGGCTCCACCGCGGTGAGCACCTCGCTGCCCGCCGTCCTGGACCGGGTGGAACGCGCGCTGCTCGTGGCGCGCTCGACCCTGCTGATCGTCGCCCTGCAGCTCGTCCTCCTGGCCGGGTACGCGCTGCTGCTCGTCGCCGGGCTGCTGAGCGCCGAGCGAGCCGCCGAGACCCGGCTGCTGCGCGCCCGCGGCGCCTCCCGGCCCCGGGTGGCGGGGCTCGCGGGCCTGGAGGCGCTGCTGCTCGCGCTGCCGGCCGCCGTCTGCGCCCCCCTGCTCGCGGGCCCGCTCACCGGGCTGCTCTCCGGGCTGGGCCCGCCGGCCCGGATCGGACTGCGCCCGGACGCCTCGGCGGACGAGCCCGGGGTGTGGCTGGTGGCGGTCGCGGTGGCGCTGGGCTGCGCGCTCGCGGTGGCCGCTCCGGCGCTCACCGCGGCGTCCGACGCGCCGACGGGGCGCGCACGCGCGCTGCCCGCTCCCGTGCGCGCCGGGGCGGACCTCGGCCTGCTGGCCGTGGCGGGAGTGGCGTACTGGCAGCTCGACCGCCGGGCCGGCGGTGCCGTGAGCGGTGACGGGTCGGGCGGCCTCGGCATCGACCCGCTGCTCGTGGCGGCCCCCGCGCTCGCGCTGCTCGCCGGGACCGTGCTGACACTGCGGTTGCTGCCGCCGGTGGCCCGGCTCGCGGAACGCCGGGCGGCCGCCGGCCGCGGACTGACGGCCGCTCTCGCCGGCTGGCAGTTCAGCCGCCGCCCGGGACGTACCGGCGGCCCGGTGCTGCTGCTGGTGCTCGCCGTCGCGCTCGGCCTGCTCGGCATCGGCCAGGCCGCCTCCTGGAGCCGCTCGCAGGACGACCAGGCGGACTTCCGCGCGGGCGCCCCGGTGCGCGTGACGCTCACCGGCGAGGGCACGCTCGGGGAGGCCGAGGCCTTCGCCGAGCTCCCCGGGGTGCGCGAGGCCGCCCCCGCCGCGCGCACCACCGCGCCGCTCTCGGGCGACCGCACGGCGACCGTGCTGGCCCTGGACACCACGCACGCCGCCGAAACGGTCCTGCTCCGCTCCGACCTGGCGCCCACCGGCACCCCCCTCACCGGACTCGCGCCGAAGCGGTCCGCCGCCGCCACGGCGGGCACCCGGCTGCCGAAGGACGCGGCCGCGCTGCGCGTGGCGCTGCGGCTGCGCAGCGATCCGCCCGCCGAATCCGGCACCACCGCCGACGTCCGGGCCACCGTGGTCGACCGCTACGGCGTCCCGTACCCGCTGACGGCCGGCGCGCTCCCGGCCGACGGGCGCCGCCACGAGGTCACCCTGGACCTGTCCGGGGCGGCCGGTCCGCTCACCCTGACCGGTCTGGAGCTGACGGTGCCGCAGCCGGTCTCCAGCGCACGGCGGCAGACCTTCGCCGTCGAGCGGCTGACCGCCGTCGCCGCCGACGGCGGCACGAGCCGCCCGCGCGCCGCCACCGCCTGGACGGCGACCTCGCGCACGGACGGCGCCGAAGCCACCGTCGACGGCCGCGACCGGCCCACCGCGCCCCGCGTGCGCCGCGCCCCGGACGGCACGGTCTCGGTGCGGTACGGCACCGGGTTCGTGCCGCGTCAGCTCAGCTGGGCGTCCAGCACGCTGACGGTCCGGCTGCGGGCGGGCGGGACGGAGGCGCCGGAGGTGACCGGCATCGCCACCGACCGTTTCCTGCGCGCCTCGGGCGCCCGCCGCGGCGAACGCGTCGACGTGCAGTTCGGGGGCGCGACGGTGCCGGTGCGGATCACGGGGACGACGAAGGCCCTCCCGACGACCACCCCCGAGGTCAACGCCGCCGGTGCCACCGGCACTTCCACCACCGGCACTTCCGCAGCCGGCCGGGGCGAGGAGGCCGACGGCGGCGCCCTCCTCGTCGACCTGCGTGCCGTGAACGACGTGCTGCGCACCCGTTACGGGCAGAGCGCGCCGCCCACCGAGTGGTGGCTGCGGCCCGACCCGGGTGCCACCGCCCGCGTGGCCGCCGCGCTGCGGGAGCGCCCGGAGCTGACGCCCTCGCAGGTCCTCGTCCGCGACGAGATCGCCGCCCGGCTGCGCGACGACCCGTTCGGCGTGGGCCCGCAGACGGCGTTCGCCGCGGCCGCCGTCGTCGCGGCGGCGCTGGCCGCCGTGGGCTTCGCGGTGAGCACGGCGGGGGCGCTGCGGGAGCGGGCCACGGAGTTCGCGGTGCTGCGTGCCCTGGGCGCCCCACGCCGGCAACTCGCCCGGCTCGTCGCCGTCGAACAGGGACTGCTGGTGGCGCTGGGACTGCTGGTCGGCACGGCCCTGGGCACGGTCCTCACCCGGGCCGTGGTGCCGCTGATCGTCATGACCTCGGGCGCCGCCCGCCCGGTGCCCGACGTCCTGGTGCGGCTTCCCCTCCCCCAGTCCCTCCTGCTCCTCGCCGTGGTCGCCGCGGCGCCCCTCGCCCTCACGGTCCACCTGTCCCTGCGCCGCCGTCCGCACCCGGCGTCCTCCCTGCGCCGCCAAGGGGGCGAGTGACATGCGCCCGCACCGACGTACCCCCCTCGGCACCCGGGTCCCCGCCCCCTGGGTGCGGACCCGGCTGCGCGTGGCTCCCGGGGTCGCGGTGGGGCTCGCCCTGCTCGTGGCCGTCACCGCCTTCCTGGCCGCCGTGTGCCCGCGGGTCGTGGACCGGGCCGAGGACGCCGGGCTGCGGCGGGCCGTCGCCGACGCCGAGGCCCGCCGCACCACCGTGCAGGTCGCGGCCCCGCAGCTCAACCCCGGGTTCTCGCCTGAGCGGCGCGAAGCCGCACTGCGGCCCGGCACCCTGCGCCGGCAGTACGCCGCCGTGCTCGGCGAGGTCCGCCGGCCGCTGGCCGCCGACCGCGCGCAGTCCTCCTACGGGGTCCGCACCGCGACGCCGCTGGCGGTGCCCGACGCCGGTCTGGCCCGGCCCGACAACGTCCCGCCGCGTGTGGTGCTCGCCGCCCAGAACGACCTCGCCGGCCACGCCCGGCCGCGCTCCGGCCGACTGCCCCGCGCCACCGGCACGGTGACCGCGACGACCCGCGCCGTCGAGGCCGCCGTCACCACCGAGACCGCCGAGCACCTGCGCATCGAGGTGGGCTCGGTGATCCACGTGCCCGGCGCGGACCGCGCCCCGCTGGCCGTGCGCGTCACCGGCATCCTCGCGCCCCGGCAGCCCGAGGGCGCCTACTGGGAGGCCCAGCCCCTGCTGCGCTCCCCCTCCCTCGTCCGGGACGGCAACTCGCCCGCCGCGCCCACCTACTGGCTCGGCGCCCTGCTGCTGCCACCACAGGCCGCGCCCGCGATGCTCGGCACCTCGGGCAACCCCGTGCGCTACTGGCAGGTGGCGCCCGACACCACCCGCACGCCCGCGCACGCGCTGCCGGAGCTGCGTTCCGCCGTCGCCACCCTGGAGAGCGGCCCCGGCCACGGCCGGATACGGGACGCCGTCGACCCGGACGCGGTGACCGAGACCGACCTCGACACCGTCCTCGACGACTACGAGGACCTGCGCTCCCGCATCGCCCCGCTGGTCTCCGTCGCCGCCCTCGGCACCGGCGCGGTCGCCCTCGTCGTCCTGCTGATGGCGGGCGGACTCGCCGCCGACCGCCGCCGCGCCGAACTGGGACTGCTGCGCGCCCGCGGCGCCTCGCTGCCGGGTCTCGCCGGACGGCTGCTCGCCGAGACGGCGGTGGTGGCGGTGCCCGCCGGCGCGCTGGGCCTGGCCGCGGCGCTGTGGGCCGTCCCGCACGGCCGCTCGGCGTACGCGGTGGCGGCGGCCGGCACCGTCACCCTGCTCGCCTGCCTCGCGCTCCCGGTGCGCGCGGCGGCCCGGCACCGCACGGCCCACCTCCACACGGGCCGTGAGGACGTCGTCTCCGCACGTCCCTCCCGGCGCCGCACCGTCGCCGAACTCACCCTGCTGGTGCTGGCCGCCGGTGCGGTGGAGGCACTGCGGCGGCGGGGCACGTCCGAGGGGGCGGGCACCCGCGGGGACGCGCTGGTCTCCCTGGCGCCCGTGCTGGTCGCGGTGATCGCCGCCCTGGTGCTGGTGCGACTGCACCCGCTGCCCCTGCGCCTGCTGACCCGGGCGACGGACCGGCTGCGGGGCGCCGTCGTCTCCCTGGCGCTCGCCCGGACGAGCCGCGCCTCCGTCTCCGCCGTCCTGCCCCTGCTCGCCCTGCTGACCGCGCTGACCACGGCCGCCTTCGGCGGCTCGGTGACCTCCGGGATCGGGGCCGCCCGGGACCACGCCGCCCTCCTCACCACGGGCGCGGACGCCCGTGTGGAGTCGACGTCCGGGCTGCGGGCCGGCGCGGCGGAACGGGTGCGCGGGGTGCCGGGGGTGGAGGAGGTCACCACGGCGGCACTGACCTTGGAGGCGAAGCCGCACGACGGCCCGGAGTCGGTGCCCCTGACCGCGGTCTCCCCGGACGCCTACGCCCGGCTGGCCGACCGTGTGCACCTGGGCGCCTTCCCGGCCCGCACCCTGACCGCCGCCACGACCACGCCGGACGGCTCCAGCGGCTCGGGCGGGTCAAGCGGCTCGGGCCGGTCCAGCGGTCCGGACGGGTCCAGCGGCTCGGGCGGCTCCGCCGGTCCGGGCGGGGCAAGCGGCTCGGGCGGCTCCGCCGGCTCGGAGGCGGACCCGCTGCCCGTGCTGGCCTCGTCCGCCGTCGCCCACCGCTACGGCACGGCCCCCTTCCCGGTGCGGCTGGCGGACGGCGCTCACGTCACCGTTCGGATCGCGCTGGTACGGGAGTCGACCCCCGCCGTGACCGGCACGGAGTTCCTCGTCGTCGACCGTTCCGGGCTCCCCTCGGCCGCCACCCGCCCGACCACCCTCCTCGTCACCGGCTCGGACCTCGACGCCACCGCACTGCGCCGAGCCGCGGGCGGCTCCCCTGGCGTCACGGTCCGCGCCCAGGAACGCGCCGCCTACGCCCACTCGCCCCTGCAGACGGGTGCCGAGCACCTCTACACCGCGGCGGTCGCCGCCGGCGCCGGCTACGCCCTTCTCGCCCTGCTGCTCGCCCTGGTCCGCGCCGCCCCCGAACGCGTCGCGCTGCTGGCCCGGCTGCGCACCATGGGCCTCACCCGTGCCCAGGGCCGCCGTCTGCTCATCCTGGAATCGCTGCCGCAGGCCCTGCTCGCCGCGGCGGGCGGCACGCTGACGGGCTGGGCGGCGGTACGGCTGCTGTCCCCCGGCATCGACCTCACCACGCTCGCCCTGGCCACCCCGGGCGCGGCCGGTGTCGGCCACCTGCGCACCGATCCGGCGTCCCTGCTGCTGCCGGCCCTGGCCGTGCTGCTGCTCACGGTCGCGGTCGCGGCGGTGCAGGCGTGGGTGACGGGGCGGCGCGGCTCGGTGCGAGAGCTACGGGTGGGAGAGCGCACATGATCACCACCGGCGGGAGGCCATGATGACTACCGATCCCACGCTCGCCGACCTGGCGGACCGCGCCCGCGCGGACCGCTCGCGGCCCGCCTACGGTCACGACGCACTGATCACCTGCGACCGTCTGGTTCGGGTCTTCTCCGCCGACGGCGTCGAGGTGCAGGCCCTGCAGGGGCTCGATCTCCTCGTCCGGAAGGGCGAGTTGATGGCGCTGGTCGGCGCCTCCGGCAGCGGCAAGTCCACACTGATGAACATCCTCGCCGGGCTCGACACCCCCACCGCGGGCGCGGCCCGCGTGGCCGGTCAGGATCTGCTGGCCATGACCGCCGGTGACCGGCTGCGCTACCGCCGGGACACCGTGGGCTTCGTGTGGCAGCAGACCTCCCGCAATTTGCTCCCCTACCTCACGGCCGCGCAGAACGTGGCGCTCCCGCTGCGGCTGACGGGCCGCCCGGCCGACGTCCGCGGCATCCGGGCCCGCCGCCGCGCCCGCACGGAACGTGTGGGGGAACTCCTCGACCTGCTCGGTGTCGCCGACTGCCGGGACCGCCGCCCGCACCAGATGTCCGGCGGCCAGCAGCAGCGGGTCGCGATCGCTGTCGCCCTGGTCAACGCCCCCGACCTGCTCCTCGCCGACGAGCCCACCGGAGAGCTCGACTCCGGCACCGCCGAGCAGATCTTCGCCGCGTTCCGCACCGCCAACGAGTCCCTCGGCACGACCGTCGTCATCGTCACCCATGACCAGGCGGTGGCGAGCGAGGTCCGCCGCACGGTCGCCATCCGCGACGGCCGCACCTCCACGGAGGTGCTGCGCCGCACGGAGGTGGACGCGGCCACCGGGCGGGAGGCGGTGGTGGCCCGCGAGTACGCGATGCTGGACCGGGCCGGCCGGCTCCAACTGCCCGCCGACTACACGCAGGCCCTCGGCATGCGCGACCGGGTCGCCCTGGAGCTGGAACCCGACCACATCGCCGTCCGCCCCGATGACACGGACCGGGACACGAGCCTGGACCGGTGACCGGGAACCGGTGACCGGTGACCGGGAACCGGCCGTGATCGTGATCGCGCCCCGACCCCGGAACCGGACCCGGAGCAGGCCGGTTCCCTGCCCGGCTCAGCGGACGCTGACGCCCAGTCCGCCCACGCCGAGGCCCGTGCGGCGCACCGCGACCGAGCCGTAAGGGGTACGCAGCCTGAGCCAGGAGCCCGAGGAGAACAGTCCCGGCCGGGCCGCCTCCGGCGGGGCTCCCCCGGGTCCTCCGACTCCCCCGGCCGGTCGCAGGAAGCCGAGGGTCTGCGCCGCGTGCACCACCCGCACGGGCAGCGCGGTGCCGGCGACCGGGCGGGACCAGATCTCCCGTCCTATGCCGTCGAGTTCGGCGCGGGTCCGCCGTTCCTCGGGCAGCGCGTCCGTACGGGTGCGGAACTCGGCGACCGCCTCGGCCACCGTCGCCCGCAGCACGTCCGGCGCCGGCAGCCCCGGCTCGGGCCGCCAGCCGCCGCGCGGCGGCAGCACCCCGGCCCACGGCGGGCCGGTGACCGCGGCCGGAACGGCGGCCGTGGCCGCCTTCTCGTCCACGGACTCCAGCAGGTCACCGGCGGAGACGGTCACGTCGAGCGAGGCCTCGAGACCGTGCTCGTAGGGCTTGGCGAGCCGCACCGCGCGCACGGCCAGCACCTCGAAGGAGGGCGGCCGGCCGAACACGGCGAGCGCCGTCCCGGCAGCCTGGAGCCGCACCGCCGCCGCCCGGTCGTAGTGCAGCAGCCGGGAGAGGAAGCCGGCCAGGTCGGCCGCCTCCCCCTCGTCGGCGAGGTGCAGCACGCTCATGCGGCGACGGCCTCGCCCTCGTCCTGGGGTGCGCCCGTGGCTCCGTCCGCCGCGTCCTCGTCCCGGTAGCCCTCGAGGAACTCGCGCTCCTCGGCGGTTATCCGACGCGGCCGCTGCGCCTCGAAGTCGAAGGGCACGATCACCGTCGACGCGCGGACGTAGACCTGGCCGGGGTCCTTCACCTCGTAGGCGAGGGTGAAGGACGCCGCCCTGATCTCCGTGACCCACAGCTCGATGTCCACGGGCGCGTGCCGGTGGACGAGCTGCCGCTTGTAGTCGATCTCATGGCGTGCCACCACGGACCCCTGCCGGAAGTCCTTGTCCGGGCGGAACAGGAAGTCGATACGGGCTTCCTCCAGGTAGCGGAGGAACACCACGTTGTTGACGTGGCCGTACGCGTCCATGTCCGCCCAGCGCAGTGGGCAGCGGTAGAGATGCCGCAAGATCGATCAGCCCCGGGTCAGCTTCTTGTAGGTGGCGCGGTGCGGACGCGCCGCGTCCGCACCGAGACGCTCGATCTTGTTCTTCTCGTAGGACTCGAAGTTGCCCTCGAACCAGAACCACCTGGACTCGCCCTCGTAGGCGAGGATGTGCGTGGCCACGCGGTCGAGGAACCACCGGTCGTGGGAGACGACCACGGCGCAGCCGGGGAACTCCAGCAGCGCGTTCTCCAGGCTGGAGAGGGTCTCGACGTCGAGGTCGTTGGTCGGCTCGTCCAGGAGCAGCAGGTTGCCGCCCTGCTTGAGGGTGAGCGCCAGGTTGAGGCGGTTGCGCTCGCCGCCGGAGAGCACACCGGCCGGCTTCTGCTGGTCCGGGCCCTTGAAGCCGAAGGCGGAGACGTACGCCCGGGAGGGCATTTCCACCTGGCCGACGTTGATGTAGTCGAGCTCGTCGGAGACAACGGCCCACAGCGTCTTCTTCGGGTCGATGTTCTCGCGGCTCTGGTCGACGTAGGAGATCTTGACGGTCTCGCCGACCTTGATGGAACCGGAGTCCGGCTGCTCCAGGCCCTGGATCATCTTGAACAGCGTGGTCTTGCCCGCGCCGTTGGGGCCGATGACGCCGACGATGCCGTTGCGCGGGAGGGTGAAGCTCAGGTCCTCGATGAGGACCTTGTCGCCGAAGGCCTTGTTGAGCTTGTCCACCTCGACGACCACGCTGCCGAGCCGCGGCCCCGGCGGGATCTGGATCTCCTCGAAGTCCAGCTTCCGCATCTTGTCGGCCTCGGCGGCCATCTCCTCGTAGCGGGCGAGGCGGGCCTTGGACTTGGCCTGACGTCCCTTGGCGTTGGAGCGGACCCACTCCAGCTCGTCCTTGAGGCGCTTCTGCCGCTTGGCGTCCTTCTGGCCCTCGACCTTGAGGCGGGCGGCCTTGGTCTCCAGGTACTTGGAGTAGTTGCCCTCGTAGCCGTGCAGACGGCCGCGGTCGACCTCGCAGATCCACCCGGCGACGTTGTCCAGGAAGTACCGGTCGTGGGTGACGGCCACGACGGTGCCCTCGTACTTGGCGAGGTGCTGCTCCAGCCAGTTCACCGACTCGGCGTCGAGGTGGTTGGTGGGCTCGTCGAGGAGCAGCAGGTCGGGCGCCTCGAGGAGCAGCTTGCACAGCGCCACCCGGCGCTTCTCGCCGCCGGAGAGGTTGACCACGGGCCAGTCGCCGGGCGGGCAGCCCAGCGCGTCCATGGCCTGCTCGAGCTGGGCGTCGAGATCCCAGGCGTTCGCGTGGTCGAGCTGCTCCTGCAGCTTGCCCATCTCGTCCATGAGCTCGTCGGTGTACTCGGTCGCCATCTGCTCGGCGATCTCGTTGAACCGGTCGAGCTTGCCCTTGACCTCGGCGACGCCCTCCTGGACGTTCTCGAGGACCGTCTTCTCCTCGTTCAGCGGGGGCTCCTGGAGCAGGATGCCCACGGTGTAACCGGGCGAGAGGTAGGCGTCACCGTTCGACGGCTGCTCGAGGCCCGCCATGATCTTGAGGACGGTGGACTTACCGGCGCCGTTCGGGCCGACGACGCCGATCTTCGCCCCCGGCAGGAAGTTCAGGGTGACGTCGTCGAGGATCACCTTGTCGCCGTGCGCTTTGCGCGCCTTGCGCATGGTGTAAATGAACTCAGCCAAGAGAAACCGTCCGGCAGCTTGAAATCTGGGAGTGGGCAGACACACCCATCTTGCCGCACCGCCGCCCCTGGGCGAAAACGCATTGGCCGGATGGGCTCTGACCTGGCCCTTCGGCAAGGGGCTCGGTGACCGTGAAGTCGTCGACCGTGGAGCCGTTCACTGTGGAGTTGCCAAGGTGCCGCCGGTCAGTGCCGGGTGGTGGGGTTCTTCCTGCGGCCGAGGAGAAGCAGGACCGCGCCGCCGATCACGACCAGGCCGATCGCCGTGCCCGCGATCAGCGGGGTGGCGCCCGACCCGCCGGTCTCGGCGAGGTTGGTGGTATCGGTGCCGCCGCCGACGGTCAGCGGGCTGGGTTCGCTCAGCGTCTGCACCGACTCGCCGCCCACGGCCTTGCTCTCGGCGGTCTCGGTCGCGCAGTCGAGGACGCCCTCGAAGCGGCTGCCGGCCCCGTGCGGCCCCTTGATGGTGAAGTCGTACGCCTGGTCCTCCTGCAGGGGGACCAGCACCGTCTGCCTTCCGCCGGCCGCGACGCTGTGCTCGGTGCCCATCAGGGAGAAGACGAAGGGCTCGTCCCCCTGGTTGGCGGCGGTGATGTCGAGCCCGCCCTTCGCGCAGTTCCTGCGGGCCGACAGCGCGGGTATCGCCCCCTGCTCCGCCCAGTCCGCCGTGGCCGTCGCGGACACCGTCGACTCGCTGGAGCCGGCGAGGATCTGCGTCTGACTGCGGCTGTCGGAGACGAAGGCCCGGCCGACGGGCACGCTGGTGGACGCCTGGACGGTCAGCGAGGCCGAGCCTGCCGTCGCGTCGCCGGGAACGTCGAAGTAGATCCGGCTGCCGTCGGCGGCCGAGGTGATCGGCTTCCCGTCCGTGCCGACCACCGTGACCCCGTTCGCGGTGGCGGCGGCCGGCGGTGTCACGGTGACGCTGTCGGCCGTGGTGTGCACGGTGACCGGTCCGAGCCGTTCGCCGGGGCGCCCGGAGACGGCGGGCGGGTCCAGGCTCAGTGAGGGCTGCGGCTCGGCGGTGTCGCGGGCGCTGCGCTCCAGGTAGTCCGCGAGCCGCTCCGCCCGCGGGGCCAGGGCCTCGACGTCGGCCCCGTCCGAGTACCGCCAGATGGCGACCTGGGTGCCGGCCGCGGCGTCCTGTTCGGTGAGTCCCGGGACCCCTGCCTTGGCGGCGAGTGCCGCGAGATCGTTGACCTGGGGATAGGAATTGCGCAGGATCCAGTGGATGCGGCCGGCGGCCGCGTTGGCGCCCAGCGAGGTGCCGCTCCAGGGAGTCTCCTGGTACCGGGCGCCCTTCTGGGTGGGGTTGTCGATGTCGACGCAGTACGTCTGCAGTGTGCCGCCGCCCTCGACGGACATCGCGAACAGTCCCGCGGAGACCTGCCGGTCCCCGTCCGCGCCGTGGACGACCGCGTCCCCGTAGGTCTTGAGGCCGCCGATGGTCGCCGTGGCGCCGCCCCCGCTCCGGGGCGCCTCCTCCGCGACGGCGGAGGTCGCGCCGGCCAGGGTCCCGGCGGTCACCAGTCCGGACACCAGGGTCACGGCGGCGAGACGCGCGGGCCTCCGCGGCAGTACCGCCCGCACGGCCCGTCGGCCGCGCGCGGACAGCGTGCCGGTCCATGCGGACAGCCCCGACAGGGCGGACAACGCGGACTTCACAACCAATCCCCCTTAGAACAGGGCTCCTTGACGGTGGCGGGGAGCGGTCCCGCCGGCACACTCACGAGCCCCGTGAGTCATGCCCGGCATCCTAAGGACGCGAAGACACCACTTTTCCCGGTCGCCTCCCCGCGCGACTGATCCGAATCGGAATCGTTATCCCGTCCACAGCTTGTGTGTGAGCTGCGCTTTTCGGGGACTTGTCGACACTTGTCGAGGGGGTTCCGTGCCCCGGCGGGCGTCTGCCCGCCTCATGTCACCCCGGCCGCGACCGGCTGCGGTCCGGTCCGGGGTCCGTGGTCCGCCGCCGGTTCGCCGGGCGGTTCCGTCTCCCACACGGGCTCCGGCCGCGCGTCCGCCCGCGGTACCGGCGCGCTCCCCGGCGTCTCGGGCCTCGGGGCCCGCCGGAAGGCCGACGTGCCCCGTGCCAGATCGTGACCGATCGCGGAGGCGTCCAGGTCGGCCGAGGCCCAGTTCTGTCCGTCACGCTGCTCGGTGCGCACCTTCAACCGGCCCTGCACCAGCACCGGATCGCCCACGGCCAAAGAGGCCCCGACGTGCGTGGCCAGTGCCCGACGGGCCCACACCGTGAAGAAGTTGGTGTGCCCGTCCACCCACGCGTTCTTCTCGCGGTCCCAGTACCGCGACGTCACCGCCAGCCGGAAGCGCGCCGACGGGCCGCTCGCGGACTCGCGGAACACCGGCTGCGTCGCGACGTTGCCGACCACGCACACGGTCGTCTCGTTCATGCCGTACCCCTCCCTCACCGCCCCCGGCCGGTCAGGGCCGACGGAACGGCGGATCCACGCGCGGGTACCTCCCGCGCGGTGGCGTCTGCCGCGGCCACTCGCTTCCTCTCGCGAGCGCCGCGGGCACCAGACTGCCTCCGCCGGCCCGTTCTCGCTGAGGGCTGTGGACGGCCGCCGAGCTGTGGATATCTCCGTCACTCGAAGGAGGGAACCCGCCTCGGCAGTTGCCCCTCCGCCGGCTCGTCCGCCCCCGTCCGTTCACCTCCCTCGGCCACCCGCCCCCGCCGGCCCCGCGGCACCGGCACCGCCCCCGGCCACCGCTCCCGTGACCCTCGCGTACTGCTCCCGCACCTCCCGGTACCGCAGCAGTTCGGACGCCACCGGGTCCAGCACCCGGGCGCGTCCGCACCCGGCGGCCGCCTCCCGCAGCCTGCGTTCCGCCTCCAGCCCGTACCGTCGCGCCGGCCCCCGCGCGGCCATCCGGCAGCTCCACTCCACCACCGGTCCGCCGACGATCCCGAGTGCCATCAGCAGCACCGGTACGCCCAGGTTCGGCGACATGAATCCGATGATCTGCCCGAGCAGCCACAGGCCGCCGACCACCTGCAGCAGAGTCATCGAAGCCTGGGCCAGCACCGCCGCCGGCCACCAGCCCGGACGCGGCGGGCGACCGGGGGGCGCACCGGCGTGCACGGCCAGCGCGTCCAGCGCCTCCGGCAGCCCGTTCGCGCCGCGCACGGCGGCCTCGCGCACCGCCTGCGCCCAAGCGGCGGGCAGGCCCGTCGCCGCGCGGTCGGCCACCGTCCGCACCGCCTGCTCGACCCGCTGCCGCGCCGTCGCCTCCTCGTCCGCGGGGGCGCGCAGCGGAAGCCGTCCGGTCGGGGGTTCGCGCCGGTCCTGGTACCAGCGCCACAGCCGCAACCAGGGCGTGCCGCAGGCCCGGTTGGCGTTGCGCAGCCAGGCCCGTTCGGCCGCCTCGCCCGCCGCCGTGGCGCCGACGGCGTCCGCGAGCCGCGCGGCGAACTCGTCGCGCGCGTTCTCGCTGAGCCCGGCGCGCAGACCCGTGGTGTACACCGGCCGCAGCCGTGCGGCGGCCGCGTCCACGTCCGCCGAGACCCGGCGGCCGGGCGCCCCGCGCTCGGACACGAACTGGCCGAGTGCCTCGCGCAGTTCCCCGATGCCGTCACCCGTGAGCGCCGACACCGGAAGCACGGTGGCGCCCGGTTCGCCGTACTCGCCGAGGGCGACGCCGTCCTCGTCGAGCAGCCGCCGCAGATCGTCGAGCACCTGTTCGGCGGCCTCCCCGGGGAGCCGGTCCACCTGGTTGAGCACGAGGAACATGACTTCCGCGTGGCCCGCCATGGGCCGCAGATAGCGCTCGTGCAGGACGGCGTCGGCGTACTTCTCCGGATCGACCACCCAGATGACGGCGTCGACGAGGGCGAGGACCCGGTCGACCTGCTCGCGGTGTTCCACGGCCGCCGAGTCGTGGTCGGGCAGGTCCACCAGGACCAGCCCGCGCAACTGGGGGTCGCCGTCGGACCCTTGGACGGGACGTCTGCGCAGCCGTCCGGGAATGCCCAGCCGGTCGATGAGCGGCGCCGCGCCGTCGCTCCAACTGCACACGAGAGGCGCGGCGGTGGTGGGGCGGCGCACCCCGGTCTCCGAGATCGCGACCCCGGCGAGCGCGTTGAACAGCGCCGACTTGCCACTGCCGGTCGCCCCGGCCAGGGCGACGACCGTGTGCTGCCCGGAGAGCCTGCGGCGCGCCGCCGCCTCCTCCAGGACCCGGCTCGCCTCGGTCAGCGTGCGGCTGTCCAGCCGGGTGCGCGACAGTCCGACGAGTTCCCGGAGCGCGTCGAGACGCGAGCGCAGGCGGCCGTCGTAGGCGAGGGGCGCGGGCCGCCGTGCGGCGCTGCTCCTGGTCTCCACGGCGGGCGGCGCCTCCTGGGCGGCGTTCTTCTCGTTCACCCGCCGCGCGATCAGCCCGTCGTCCCAGGCGTCGTCGCCCTCGCCGTCCTCCGGCGGGGCGGCCGCGCGCCCTTTCCCGACAGCGTCCTCAGGCGTTGGACGGCGCCCCTCGCGAACGCCGTGAACACCGTGCGGGTCGTGAGGGTCGTGAGCCTCGCGTGCACCGGCGCCGGGCGCCGGCGCGGGTGCGGGCGCGCGCCCCTCGGGTGCCGCCGTACGGCCACCCGCCCGGGCGGCCTCCGACGGCCTGCGGACGTCGGGCTGGGCACGCTGGAGCGCCATGTGCGCGCGCGGGTCCCCGGCGGCCTCTCTCCTCCCACCGTTCCCGCCCGTGACGGCATCGCCGTCCACACCGCTCTCCTTGCCGTCCTCGACGGGACCCTCCTCGATGCGTTCACCGCGGCGCCATTCGTCCCGGCCGACGCCGCCGTCCCCGCCGCTGTCGCCTTCCCGGTCACGCGACACGCCGGGTCCCCGCTCTTCCCGCGCCCGTCGCGCTCCCCCTTCTGTCTCCTGCGCCCCCTCCGCTTCCCCCGCTCCCGCCGGCTCCGGCATGTCCGACGGTGCCCCGGCGTCGTTCCCCGCGGCGTGCGGCGCGGCCTCCCGCCCCGTCCAGCCCTCGCAGGCCCCGCCCTCCGGGCTGTGCGGACCCCCGGGCCCGCCGGGCCGGCCGGGCTCCCCCTGCCCTCCGGGCCGCTCGGGGGCGTGGTCCGTGCGGTCAGTGACGGCGGTCACCCCGGTCACCTCTCCTTCTGCAGTAGGGACAGCGCGGCGATGAGTTCCGCCTGGGGCTCGGCATGGACCTCCAGGCCGTCGAGCGGGGCGAGCCGGCGCTCCCGCTCGGTGTGCAGCACCCGGTCGACGTAGTCGGAGAGCAGCCGTGCGGCCCGGTCGCGCAGCCGCAGGGCACCGTGGGCGCCGATCCGTTCGGCGAGCCGCTCGCCCGCGGAACGCGCCCGCCGTCCGCCCAGCAGCGCGGTGGCGACGAGCGCGGCCACCACCTCGGCGTCCGGCGCCACGCTCCGGTCGAGGTCGCGCGCCTCCTCCTCGGCGTACTCCTCCAGCACGCGCCGCCAGCGCCGCACGGCCAGGCCGATCCGGTGCTCGGTGTGGTCGGCCGCCGGATCGTGGCCGGCGAGTTCCGGGGCCTCGGCGGCGGGTTCGAGGCGCCAGGCCTCGTCGATCCGTTCGTCGGCGGCGGTGACGGCACACAGCAGGAGCGCGCCGAGGCTCTCCACCAGGGCGTCGAGCAGTTCCCGGGCGGTGCAGTCCAGCGGGAAGCTGCGCCAGCGCTTCAGCGCGTCGCCGGCGAGCACGGCACCGGCCTGCAAACGGCCGCGCACCCGCGCGTACTCGCTGTCGTACGCGCTGTCGACTGCGGCGGTGAGCCGGAGCGCCGCGGCGTACTGCGCGGCGGCGGCCCCGGCCAGTTCGGGCAGCCGGGAGTCGAGGGAACCCAGAACCCCGTGGGCGGTACGGGCCATGGCGGCCGTCCGAGCGGCCGGGTCCTGCACGAGATGGGTGAGCCAGGTCCGCAGGGGCGCGACGGCGGTGGCGGGCAGCAGCCCGCCGCCCCAGGCCGACTCGGGCAGCTCCGGCACGGTGAAGCGGGGCACGTCGCCGAGACCGGCCTTGGTGAGCAGCGCGGCGTACTGCCGCGAGACCTCGGAGACGACCTGGTGGGGAACCCGGTCCAGGACGGTCACCAGCGTCGCCCGCTGCTCCTTGGCGGTGCGCAGCAGGTGCCAGGGGACGGCGTCGGCGTACCGCGCGGCGGTGGTGACCATCACCCAGATGTCGGCGGCGCAGATCAGTTCGGCGGCGAGTGTGCGGTTGTCGGCGATGAGGGAATCGATGTCGGGGGCGTCGAGGAGGGCGAGGCCCGGCGGCAGCGTCTCGGCGGTCTCGATGCGCAGCACGCGCTGCCCCTGGTCACCGAGGGAGGGCAGGTCGTCCTCGCCGGTCTCCCCGTGGGGCAGCCATTCGCGGCCGAGTTCGGGCAGGACCCGCATGCTGCTGAACCAGTGGTGGTCCTCGGGGTGACAGACCAGCACGGGAGTACGGGTCGTGGGCCGCAGGACCCCGGCCTCGCTGACCTTGCGGCCCACCAGGGAGTTGACGAGTGTCGACTTGCCGGCGCCGGTCGAACCACCCACCACGGCAAGCAGTGGCGCCTCTGGTTGACGGAGTCTGGGCACAAGGTAGTCGTCGAGTTGCGCGAGGAGTTCGTCCCGGTTCGCACGCGCACGTGGCGCTCCCGCGAGGGGGAGCGGGAAGCGTGCGGCGGCCACACGGTCGCGCAGGGCGGAGAGTGCGTCGAGCAGCTGGGGCCGTACGTCCAAGGTCACCACATGTGAAGAATGCCCAATTTTGCAGTCTTTCTGAAGCATATAACTGGTTCTGCGCGCCGATTGGACACACGGGACGGAAAGGACGACCGGGACAAGGGCACAGTCCAGGCATAACGAGTGCACAACACCCGCTGCGCGAGCGGCCAAAAGCGATGCAGGATTCGTACCTGCCTGCGATTATCGGACCCGCTTCACCGAACCTCCACATCGAGCCACGGAGGCGAAGCAACAGGGACAAGGGCTCGGGAGCCCTATCCTTGTCCCCGGCGAGTCACGGATCGCCCCACACCCGGGCACCACGACACAGGCCACCACATCGGCCCCCGTAGCTCAGTGGATAGAGCAGGCGCCTTCTAAGCGCTTGGCCGCAGGTTCGAGTCCTGCCGGGGGCGCCACGTCTGAACAGCGGAAACGCCCCGGAAGGAGTAGCCCTTCCGGGGCGTTTCGCGTCTTTGACGGCAACGGCTCCGTCTCACCGCCTCGAAGGCACCGGGGTCGGACGTCGTCCGGCGGCGCTCGCGAGGCCGCTCGATCGCGCTCGCGGCTCGCGGATCGCTTCCTGGCACGTACGACGGGTGTTCTCGCAGGTCGGCGGGGATGTCGGTGGGGGTCGTTAGGGTGTGAGGCGTGGTCGAGGCGTAGGGGAAGGGGGCCGGATGCGGCTCAAGTGTGCGGTGGTGGACGACTACCAGGGGGTGGCGACCTCCGTCGCCGACTGGTCGGCGCTCGACGGTGAACTCGAGGTCGTGTCCTTCGGGGAGCACTTCGCCGACGAGGACGCCCTCGTGGAGGCGCTGGCCGGCTTCGACATCGTCGTCACGCTGCGCGAGCGCGTCGCGTTCCCCGCCTCCGTGCTGGGCCGGTTGCCGCGGCTGCGGCTGCTCGTCGCCTCCGGGATGCGGAACAGCGTCATCGACTACGCCGCCGCCGAGAAGCACGGGGTGACCGTCTGCGGTACGGCGAGCTCCCCCACCCCGCCCGTCGAGCTGACCTGGGCGCTGCTGCTCGGGCTGGCCCGCGGCATCGTCACCGAGAGCACCGCGCTGCGCTCCGGCGGCCCCTGGCAGAGCACCCTCGGCGCCGATCTGCACGGGCAGCGGCTCGGGCTGCTCGGGCTCGGGAAGATCGGTGGCCGGGTCGCCCGGGTCGGGCTCGCGTTCGGGATGCGGGTGAGCGCCTGGAGCCAGAACCTGACGCAGGAACGCGCCGAGGAGGTCGGGGTCGAACGCGCGGAGTCGAAGGAGGAGTTGCTCCGTACGAGCGACTTCGTCTCGCTGCACCTCGTGCTCGGCGAGCGCACCCGGGGACTGCTCGGCGCCCCCGAACTCGCCCTCCTCAAGCCGACCGCCTACCTGGTCAACACCTCACGGGCCGGCCTCGTCGACCAGGAGGCCCTGCTCACCGCCCTCCGCGAGGGAAGTTTCGCGGGCGCCGCCGTCGACGTGTTCGACAGCGAGCCGCTGCCCGCCGACCACCCCCTGCGTTCCGCCCCGCGCCTGCTGGCCACCCCGCATCTCGGGTACGTCAGCCGGGCCAACTACGCGCGCTACTACGGGCAGGCCGTGGAGGACATCCGCGCCTATCTGGCCGGGGAGCCGATACGCGTCCTGGGACCGGCGTAGGGCCGCGGGCCCGCGGCTACCGTCCCGCCGGGGCGCGGTCGTGGGTTTCCCGCGTCCCCATAACCCGGCATCGGCGTGAGCGCATCCGCTGTGGACCCACCGGCGCAGCGTCCTGTTCGGAACGGGTGATCCGCCGGGGTACGCCGTGACCGGTACCGCGCGGGCGCGTTGAAGGGGGAGCACGGTGACGATCACCGTGCTCCCCCTTTCACCGAAGGAGTATGTGATGTCTCGCATCGCGAAGGCGGCCGCGGTCGCTCTCGGCACGGGTGCCGTGGTGCTCAGCGGCGCCGGCCTGTCCATGGCGGACGCGGGTGCCCAGGGCGCGGCTGTCGGTTCGCCCGGCGTCCTGTCCGGCAACGTCATCCAGATCCCCGTCAACATCCCCGTCAACCTGTGCGGGAACACGATCGACGTGGTCGGCATCCTGAACCCGGCCTTCGGCAACACCTGCGTCAACGCCGGTGGCGAAGAGCACAAGTCCGACTCCAAGGACGACGGCAAGTCGGGCCACAAGCACCACGAGAACGGCGGCTACGGCGGCTGAACCACCCCGGCCTCAGCGCCGGACGCATGAGCGAGCCCCCAGCGGTCCGACCGCCGGGGGCTTCGCCGTAGCCGGTCCGGGACGCACCCGGGCTCCGGGAGTCCGCACCACTACACGTACCGGTACAGCCGGCTCACGTCCTCCATGTCCGCCGGTGTCACGTTCCACGGCGGCATCCGCTCCTCGCGGGCCACGATGCGTCCGTGCTGCGCGTCCCCGCGCCCCGGCTGCCGGGCGGGCAAGTAGCGCGCTCCCCGGTGCCGCTGCTGCCACCGCGTCCACTGCAGGTCGACGAAGGCGTGATGCATCCAGAAGACGGGATCGTTGACGGAGGCGCCGCCGAGCATGTGCCCGCCGACCCAGCGGTGGACGCGGTTGTGGGTGTGCCAGGCCGCACTTCCCGTACCCCGGCCCCAGCCCTCCAGCTTGTTGCGGAACCCCTTCGCCGACGTCGAGTTCCAGGGCGCGACGTCGTACAGGGGTTCGGCCAGGGCCCGGTCCAGCTCCGCGCGCGTGGGAAGCCCGATCGGGTCCTGGTGGCGGCCGAGGTCGCGCATCAGGTACTCCGCGTCCGTCACGCTCTCCTTGATCGTCCAGGCGCCCCCGGCGTACGCGAAGGGGCCGGTCGTGACCTGACCGTCGGAGCGGCGCCCGTTCCCGCCGAGCAGGTCCTCGGTCCAGGGCGCGGCGGACGCGCCGCGCGTGCGGGTCCAGTCCCAGTACGGCACCGTCACCGCCGCGTCGACGCGTTGCAGCGCCCGCTCCAGTTCCAGGAGGAACTGCCGGTGCCAGGGCAGGAAGGACGGTGTCATGTGGGCCGTGCGCAGTCCGCCCTCCCCGTCGGACACGTAGTGCTCGATGTGCGTGCGGACGAACTCGTCGTACTCCCCGCGCCGTTTGACGGCGAGCAGCGCCTCGACGAGGCGGCGCCGCTCGCTCCGGGACAGCGCGGTGACGTTCTTCCGTGTGTGGACCGCCATCCGGTCCTCCCCCTCCCCGGCGCGCCACGGCCCCCTCGGCACCGGGCGGCCGCGATGTGCCGTGGCTGTGCTGTGGCTGTGCTGTGGCTGTGCTGTGGCTGTGCTGTGGCTGTGCTGTGGCTGTGCTGTGTGTTCTTGTTCGACGCGCTGTTGTGCCGTTGTGCCGACGCGTTGTCGTGCCGTCGTGCAGTTGCGCCGTCGTGCGGTTGCGCCGTGCCCGGAGCTGTCACATGTCGTGGCTCGTGCCGCGGGTCATGTCCTCGCTCGTGGTGTGGCGTGGACGGCGGGCGGGCGGCCCCGCGGTGACGTGCTCCCCGTCGTGCGCCGGTTCGGGCGCGCGCAGGTGGTCGCCGGGGCCGAGGACGTCGACGGCGCCGCGGGCGGCGGCCAGCGGGGTGGGATAGGACGCGTAGTGGTCGACCATGCTGACCCACGTGCCGTCCGCGCGGCGCATCAGGTGCAGCGGACGGCCGTCCACGGTGATGTGCCAGCGCCCGGCCCCCTCGTCCCCTCCGCCCGGGTCGCGGCCGGCCCCGTCCCGGGCGGTCCGGCTCGGCGCGGCCCAGGTGCCCTCGATCCGGCGGCCCCGGTACGTCTGGGTGAACCGGCGCCGCTGTCCGGCCGCCCCCGCCGGGCCGCCGGGCCGGCCGGCGGAGGAGTCGGGGGCGGTCGGGTCGTCACCGGGGGCGCCCCCACCGCCTCCCCGGGTGGCGTGCGGGCCGGCGGCGAGGTCCTCCGTGCGCCCGCAGCGGGAGGCGGTGACGGGGGGTGCCAGGGCCAGGGCACCCGCCGTCACCGCCAGGGCGCGCAGGGCGTCTCTGCGAGTTCTCTCGGCCAACGCTCTTTCTCCTCCGCCTGGTTGGGGGTGGCTTCCGGTGCGGTTACGCGCCCGGGCCGGTGACGATCTCGGCACCCGGCACCGTCCGCAGCAGCGGGGTGTCGAGCGCGGCGCGGGGTTCCCCGCCGAGCGAGGGCAGGCCCCCGTTCTCCGCGTCCGGCCTGCCCAGGGGGGTGTCGAGGGCGAGCCCCGGGACCGCGGTGCGCAGGTCGGCGGCGGGGGCGCTGACGCCCAGGTGGTCGAAGCCCTCACCCAGGACGTGCGGCAGCGGGGCGCGCACGTCCCCGCCGGGCAGCCCTCCGCTGACCGGCAGCCGGGGCAGGGTGCGCTCGGGCAGCAGGTGCCCCTCGGCGAACCGGGTGCCCTCGGGGGCGCCCGGCACGGGCACCGGCAGTTCTCCGGCGACGTGGGGCATCTCCATGTGGAGGGACCTCTCGACACCGTCCAGCGGCAGGGGCACGGGGACCGTGCTCGCCGCGGCGGGCGTGGCGGCGGTGGCGGCCGCCGCGGCGGCGGCCACACAGGTGACGGCGGCGGCGAGCGTTCCTCGGGTGGTCGGCTTCATGACGGGTGCGGTCCCTTTCGGACGGGGCGTGGGGCTGTTCGCGTATCGGGTAACGGCCGGGAGACGGCGCCAGTACGGGATTCCCCCGCGTGACGCAGTAGTAGGACCGGCCGTCAGTGCGTCAGCGGGAGCCCGCCGAGGAGTCCGGCGGCACCGGCGCCGCGGTTGAGGGTCTCGGTCACGCCGTTCACCGTGCTGAGCACGGAGTCCTCGTTCTCGGTGTCGAGGGCGTCCGACTGGTGTTGCAACGGGCGCAGGTCGAGGGTCCGGGTGCTGAGGGCCTTCTCCACCCCGCCGTTGATGCTGGTGGGCGTCTCGAAGTCGGCGGGCTGCGTGGCGGCGAGAGCGGGAGCGGCGGCTCCCGCCACGGCGAGGGACCCGGCGACGACGGCGAGGGCCTTGAGCGACTTCATCGTGTTCCTTCCTTCTTCGGCGACGCGCGTACGTCGCCGGAGGGTGTGTGCGCACGGCTTAACGAGCCCCACGGGGCACGGAAACGGGCAGGTCCAGGTGGTCCACCGGTCGCCGGACACTCCACCGCCCGAGGGCCGCGCGGCCCCGTGCTCGCACCACCTCACGACCGCGCGGAATCCGTGCTCGCACCGCCCCAAGACCGCGCGCACACACGTGAGCGCGCCGCCCCGGGAAGGGGCGGCGCGCTCAGGGGTGGTGCGGACCGGCGCGCGGGCGGTTCGCGGACCCGCCGACCGGTGGCGGCTCAGCTCGTCGGGAGAATCAGGTCGCTGGGCAACGGCGGCAGGTCCGGGGCGGAGGGAAGCGTGACCGCGTCGGCGGCGCCGGTCGACGGGATGAGACCGGCCAGGTCGGGGTCGGTCAGGGCCGGGTCGGCCAGGCTGCTGCCGGTGAGCGTGGCGATCAGCACGTCGACGAGGTTGTTGACCACCTCGGAGATGGCCGGTACCACCTGGCCGACGTCACCGGAGGTGGACGCCTTCACCAGGGCGTCGACCGCCTTCTGCAGGGCCGTCAGCGCGTCCTGCGTGGCGTCCCTGGGCGTCGCGGCGCGGCTGTGCGCCCGGGTCTTCGCGAGGGCGGCGGTCTTCGACAGCGGCGGGGCGGCCGGCGTCACCGGCCGCCGGGACGCGTCGGCGGAGGCGTCCGGCGCGGCCGCGACCACGCCGGGAACCGCCGGCTTCGCCGGGTCGGCGGGCTTCGAGGCGTGCGCGGATCCGGCGGCCGAGGGGGATGTGACGGCTGGCTTCTCCGCGGGCTTCGCGGGAAGCGCGACCGTCGACGGGGCCGCCGCCGCCTTCTTGATGGCGTCCTTGGCCGCCTTGCCGAGCTCGTCCGCACGGTCGGCGGGCAGCTGGCCGTTGTCGGCCTTGAGGGTGCTGTCGAGCAGGTCGGTGACGGGAGTGAGGACACCTCCGGCGGTGGACAGCGACCTGACCTGGCCGAGCAGTGCGTCCGCGCCGGGGACGGGCACCTGCGCCTGGCCGGAGGCGGACGAGCCGGACTCGGACTGACCGGTCGCCGACTGCCCGGTCGCCGACTGGCCGTCGGCCGCCACGGCGGCGGGTGCGGCGATCCCGAGCAGGAGCACGGCGCAGAGTGCCGGGGAGGCGAGGTGCCGTGCGGGCAGAGCACGCATGGGTGTTCCTTTCAGCGGGGCATCGATCCTCTGCCCACCGTGAAAGGGGTAGTGACTTATTGCAACTTTTCAAACACGGAAAGCGATCAGCCGGGTGGCCGGACACGGCGTCATCCCTGATAGGGGCCCTGGCGGCACCCCCGGCCGCACGCCGCCGTTCGGGGCCGCCGTTCGGGGCCGGGCAGCACGAAGGGCCACCCCTGGCAAGGGAGCGGCCGCGCAGCACGGACCGGCCGCCCCCACCAAGGGGGCGGCCGGTCCGCGGGTCCGTCGACGCGTCAGTCGTTGACGCAGGTGTTGCCGAACGCCGGGTTCAGCAGACCGATGACGTTGATCGTGTTGCCGCAGACGTTGACCGGAATGTGGACCGGGACCTGAATGGCGTTGCCCGACACGACACCCGGCGAGTGGGCGGCGACGGCCCCGGCGTCGGCGTCGGCAGCGGCGATGCCGGCGGTGCCCGCCACGGCCGCGGCGGCAACGGTGGTGAGGGCCAGGCCCTTCGCGATACGCGACATGGAGAAGTGCTCCTTGGGTTGTCACAACAGCCGGGCGGCTTGCCCGACGTTGAATCAACGCGTGGCCCCGGCCCGGGTTGTGCCGCCGAAGGAGTGAACTCCGACGGTACGGAGATTGACCGGCCCGACACAGTTGCCGCTTTTATCCGATACATCCCCCCTGTGGCTACAGTGACGGCCGTTCGAAACCACCCACAAGCCGCGAAGGGTGCGAAGCCGGTCATGCGTGCTACCTCCGGTCATCCCCTGGGCCGCGCTCTCGCGTGTGTCTGCGCCCTCACCGCCCTCTGGGCCCCCGCGGCCACCGCGGCCCCGAGGCCCGCCCCCACCCCCTCGGCCGCACCCGGCACCTCCGCCACACCCCCCGCCCCGGCCTCGCACACGGCCTCCGCTCCGGCCGCGGCGCCCCGCCCGGAGCGGAAACGCATCCCGTTCACCGAGCGCTACCGCGCCCTGCGGCACGGCGGCATCGTCCGGGCGGCCGGCACCGCCGTGACCTGTTCCGGCGGACCCACCCGCGCCCCGGGGGGCGACCGCGCCTGTCTCACCGCCCGCGCGGGCGGCCCTGGGGCGAACGGGGACTTCGACATGACGTACGTCGATGTCGACGACGACCCGAACACCTACAACTCCAGCCGCGCCGAACTCCGTCTGCCGCCGGGCGCCTCCGTCCGCTACGCGCGCCTCTACTGGGGCGGGAACCTGCGCGTCGGCGAGCAGAAGCCGCCCGCGGACAACGGACGGGTACTGATCGCCGAACCGGGCGGCGCCTACAAGGCGCTGCTCGCGGACACCGTCGTCGGCCACCGCGCGGCCCACGGCGCGGACGCCTACCAGGCCTCCGCGGACGTCACCGGGCTGGTCCGGTCGAGCGGTTCGGGCGCGTACACGGTGGCGCAGATCAACGTGGCCAAGGGCCGCTCGGCCGCCGGTTCCTGGGGTGGCTGGACGCTGGTGGTGGCCTACGACAAGGCCTCGGAGCCACTGCGGCACCTGGCGCTGTGGGACGGCTTCGAGGCGCTCGCGCCCGGCACCCGCACGCTGGTCCGGATGCGCCGGATGCCGTTCGCGCCTGGTGCGCACGGTCTCGTGGGGCTGGTCGCCTACAACGGCGACCGGGGGCGTACGGGCGACTCGCTGAGCGCGTCCGCGCGCCAGGGGGCGCGCACGGTCCTGAGTGATTCCGCCAATCCGCGTAACGACGTACTGAACTCGACCCTCGCGGGACCGGCCGGATCGTCGGAGGAAAGGGACGATTCCTTCGGATTTGCCGGGCCTTCTCGGCCCGCTCTGTCCCCCAGAAGCCCGGGGCCGCGCCGGTCCGGCCCGGTGAACACCCTCGGATACGACTCCGACGTGCTCGCCCTCGGCGACGCGACCAGGAACGGGGGTGACCGGTTGGACTTTCTGATCGTTTCACAACACGACGCGGCCTGGACCGGGGCGCTCTTCGTCGCCGTCGATGCCCAGCAGTGACGAGCGCCCCCTGACGCCGTCCGTGACCGAGGAAGCGTGCATGCACCTGCCAGCAACCGGCCGTCGGCCACTCGTCCTGCACGTCACCCAGCCGGTCGACGGCGGGGTGGCCCGTGTGGTGGCCGATCTGGTGCGCGCCCAGCGGGCCGCCGGTCTGCGCGTGGCGGTCGCCTGCCCGGACGGCTCCCGGCTCGCCGGCACACTCCGGGCGCTCGGCGCGGAGGTGCACGACTGGCCTGCGACCCGCTCCCCGGGACGCGCGCTCCCCGGGGAGCTACGGCAACTCCGGCGCGTGCTCGCCGCGACGCGGCCGGACCTGGTGCACGCGCACAGCGCGAAGGCCGGGCTCGTCGCCCGGCTCGCCCTGCGGGGCCGGGTACCGACCGTGTTCCAGCCGCACGCCTGGTCCTTCGAGGCGGTGGACGGGACGCTGGCGGCGCTGTCGGTGCGCTGGGAACGCTGGAGCGCCCGCTGGACCTCCCGCGTGGTGTGCGTCAGCGAGGCGGAGCGCGAGACCGGCGTACGCGCCGGGGTGCACGCCTCGTGGAGCGTCGTGCCGAACGGGGTGGACACCGCGCACCACCGGCCCGCACCGCCCGCCGAGGCGCGCTCCGGGCTCCCCCTTCTCTCCGCTCTTCCCGCCTCCGGATCCGACGCCTCCGAGGGCCCGCTCGTCGTCTGTGTCGGACGGCTGTGCCGCCAGAAGGGGCAGGACGTGCTGCTGCGCGCCTGGCCCGCGGTGGTCCGGCGGGTACCGGGGGCCCGCCTCGTGCTGGTCGGGGACGGGCCGGAGGAGGCGCGCCTGCGGGCCGAGGCACCCGCCTCGGTGCTGTTCGCCGGTGCCGTGGACCAGGTCGTGCCCTGGTACCGCGCGGCCGATCTGGTCGTGCTGCCCTCCCGCTGGGAGGGCATGGCGCTGGCGCCCCTGGAGGCGATGGCGTGCGGGCGGCCGGTCGTGCTGACCGAGGTCGCCGGGGCCCGGGAGTGCCTGCCGCCCGGTCAGGAACCGGTGCCCGTCGAACAGCCGGGCCCGCTGGCCGACCGGATCACCGCCCTGCTGCTCGACCCCGCACTGCGCGCCCGCCTCGGCACGGAGGCCCGCGCGCACGTGCTGGCCACGCACGACGTGCGGCGGGCGACGGAGGCGGTCATGGAGATCTACCGCGAACTGCTCGCCCCCGAAGCGGCGTCAGGACCGCGCGCGGTGCCGGTACCGGGCGCGGGGGCGGATGCTCCTCGGCGTGCGGGCAGCACCGGGCGCTCGCGGAGCGCTGAGGACGCGCGGAGCGTGACGGGCGTACGGGCCCTGTGGGGCGCGACGGACGTACGGGGGGCGTGGGGCGCCTGCGTCGCCGCGCCTCGCGCCGCCGTCTGCGCCGCGCACCTCCCGGAGACCGTGCGCACCAGACGCACCGATCACGCCCCGGGCGGCGGGTCCGTCCCGTGCGCCTCGTGCGCCGTGCGCGCCGCGCACACCACCGGCGCGGAAGCCACCGAGTGCAGGGAGTCCAGCCACACGTGACTGCGGAAAGCACCGTTCCCTCCCCCGGCGGACAGCCGCGGGAGTACGGACACTCGCCCGTCTCGGTCATCCCTCCCCGTGAGGCCGCCGACGGTCACCGGCTGCCCGCCGGCCGGCCGTCCCTCGTCCCGCGCCCGCCTGCGGCACCGCTGCTCGCCGTGGACGCCGGGGCCGCGCTGCTCGCCGCCCTCGCGGTGGACGGGACCCGCGGCCACCCGCTGGCCGCGGGGGCGCTGCTGCTCGGCGTGCTCGCGCTCAACGTGCGGGCGGGGCTGCACCGCCCGCCCGCCATGCCCGTCCTGCTCGAGGAACTGCCCGCGCTGTGCGGGCGGATCGTGGTGGGCTGGTGCGCGCTCGCGGCGCTCACCGCGGCGTTCACCCCGGCCCACGCGCTCTCCGCGCACGCCCTCGTTCTCGGGTGCGTCCTCCAGGCCGCCGCGAGCGGCGCGGGGCGCGGCACCGTGCACTGGGCGCGCCGCCGGGCGCTGGTCCGCCGTCCCGGTGCGGCGCTGGTGGCCGGGGACGCCGCCACCGCCCAGCGGGTCGCCGCGGCCTTCCTGCGCCACCCGGGCTGCGGGCTGCGTCCCGTCGGTGTCGTCGCGCCCGCTCCCTCCCAGGACGAAGAAGGACTCCCTGTGCTGACCACGGGCGAGGAGGTGCGGCGGGCGTTCATCCAGAACGGCGTCCGCGCGGTCCTGCTCGTCAGAGGCACGGGCAGTACGTCCGCGCACCCCCACGCGGGCGCACACCCCGGCACGGAGACGGGAGGCGGCGCCGCCGGCGGTCCCACCGACGCCCCGGCCGAGCCCGAACACCTCGTGCTCGCGGGTGAACTGGCCGCGGCCGGCTGCGCCCTGTGGGAGGTCGAGGCGAGGCCACCCGCGCACGGCGCGGAGCACGCGCCCTTCACCCCCTACGCCGCGGGCGCCCCGTTCGCCGGCGCCGCCTCCCTTCGGAGCGCTCCGGGCGTACGGCTCGCGGGCTTCGTCTGCCGACGGCTCGACGGCGCCGGGCGCCCGGGCCCGCGCCTCGCCACCGCCGTGAAGCGGGCACTGGACGTCCTGGTCTCGGGCGCCCTGCTGCTGCTCATCTCCCCGTTGCTGCTGGGCTGTGCCCTCGTGCTGCGGTTGTCCGACGGGCCCGGCGTGGTGTTCCGGCAGGAGCGCATCGGCAAGGGCGGCCTGCCGTTCACCCTGCTGAAGTTCCGTACCCACCGCCCCGCCGACGCCCACGAGGCCGCCACCCGGTGGAGCGTGGCGGGCGAGGCGGAGATGAGCCGCTTCTGCCGCTTCCTGCGCCGCTCCTCGCTGGACGAGCTGCTGCAGTTGTGGAACGTCTTCCGGGGCGACATGAGCCTGGTCGGACCGCGCCCCGAACGGCCCTACTTCGTCGAGACGTTCAGCCGGTCGTACCCGGGTTACGCGGCCCGGCACCGGATGCCGGTCGGCATCACCGGGCTCGCCCAGGTCAGCGGGTTGCGCGGGGACACCTCCATCGAGGACCGGGCGCGCTACGACAACGCCTACATCGACGACTGGTCGCTGTGGCAGGACGTCTGCATCCTGCTGCGCACGGCGGCGGCGCTGGTCCGCCCGACGGGGAGCTGACCGGTGAGCCACCTCGCCCCGCCGCTCCCCCACCCCGGGGGCCCCTCCGGGCCTCCTCCCCCCGCCGTCCCCTCCCCGGCCGCCTCGACGTCGTTCGGCCGCCGGCTGGCGGCCGTGGCGCCGGTGCTGCCGGTGCTCGCGGTCGTCGCCCTGCTCGCGCTGCCCGTCGCGCCCGGCGGCGAGGGCGGAGCGACCCCGGCGGACGTGGCCTCCGGCGCGCTGGTGGCGTACTGCGCGCTCCGGCTCGTACGCGGGCGGCGTCGCCCGCTGTCGGTCACCGCCGCAGTGGTGCTGGGCCTCCCCGTCCTCGGTTTCGCCGCGGCGGCCCTCGGGGCGCCCTCGCCGGCCGAGGGGCTCCTCGGCTTCGGCCGGTATCTGCAGGTCTTCGTACTGGTCCCGGCCGCCGTCGTCCTGCTGCTGAGGGACCGGGCGGATCTGCGGCTGCTCGCCTGGTCGCTGGTGGGGCTCGCGCTGTGGCAGGGGGCGCTCGGCGTGCACCAGTACGCCACCGGGACCGGTGCCTCGTACCGGGGCGAGAACATCCGGGCCGTGGGCACCTTCGGGGCGACCGACGTCATGGGCATGGCGGCGGTGGTGTCCTTCGGCGTGGTGTGCGCGGTCGGACTCGCGCTCGGCGCCGGGAGCGTACGGCAGCGCGCGGGCGCGCTGGTGTGCGCGCTGGTGCTGCTCGCGCCGCTCGCGCTCTCGTTCAGCCGGGGGGCGTGGATCGCGACGGCCGTGGCCTGCGGCGCCCAGCTGCTGCTCGCCGGGGTACGGCGGGCGCTGCGGGTGCTGGCGGTCGCGCTCGCGGCGGGTCTTGTGCTGGTGGGCGGCTTCGGACTCGGCTCGGCGGTGCTGCAGGAACGGCTGAGCAGCATCGGGCAGGTCACGGACGCCCCGGACCAGTCCGTCACCGACCGGTACACGATGTGGACGGCGGCGGTCGACATGTGGAGCGACCACCCGCTGACCGGCGTCGGTCTCAAGGGCTTCCCCGAGCACCGGGACGGCTACGCCTCGCTGGCCCTCTCCTCGGGCAGCGACACGGAGGGGGCGGGCGCCGCCTTCCGCAAGCAGCCGCTGCTCTCGCCGCACAACATGTACCTGCTGGTCCTCAGCGAGCAGGGGCTGCTCGGCGCGACGGCCCTCGTCGGCGGCTGGCTCGCGCTGCTGGTGTGCGGGGTGCGAGGGCTGTGGCGCGTGCGCCGGGGCACGCCGGGCGCCCGCGAGGGCCACGGCACGCCCGTCCCGCGCGGGCTCGACTGCGCGCTCCTCGCGTGCGGACTGCTGCTCTGGCAGCTCGTCGACTTCGCGTACGGCGACATCGGCGGGCCCTCGACCGCGCTGACCGCCGTCTGCCTCGGGCTGGTGGCGCGCTGGGCGCTGGCCGATCCCGCCTGCGCCGCGGCCCTGCCCCACCGGCTCCGTACGCCCGCCCCGACCTACCCGAAGGAGGCCGCGGCACGATGACGGTGACCCCGCCCCCCACCCACACCGCCTCCGCCACCGACGCCGAGGCCATCAGCGACCTCGCCCCCGGGACCGGCGGCGACACCGGCACCCCCGACCCCACCCCCAGCAGCGCCCGCCCCGCGGTCGCCGGTCCGGCACGCCCCGGGCTCGCCCCCGCCACCGGCCGGTTCCTCGCCAGGGCGGCCCTCGTCACCATCGGGCTGTCGATCGCGGGAGCGGTGCTGGGGCTCGGCCGCGACCAGGCGCTCGCCCGGCTGTTCGGCGCCGGCCCGGAGACCGACGCGTTCCTGGTGGCCTGGACGGTGCCGGAATTCGCGGCGACGCTGCTCATCGAGGACGGGCTCGCCTTCGTCCTCGTCCCGGCGTTCAGCCGCGCGCTGGCGCGCAGGGCGCAGGGCGGCGCGGACGACCCGGTGCGCGCGCTGGTCCGCACGACCCTGCCGCGCCTCGTGCCGGCGTTCCTCGCCGTGTCCGCGCTGCTGATCCTCGGAGCGCCCTACCTGGTCGCCGCCCTCGCGCCCGGGCTGCCCGACCCGGAACTCGCGGTGGACTGCACCCGGCTGACGGCCACCTGCGTCCTGAGCTTCGGGCTGGCCGGGTACTGCAGTGCGGCGCTGCGGGCCCACCGGCGGTTCGTGGCCCCGGCCGCGATCTACGTCGCCTACAACGCCGTCATCATCGCGTCGATGTTCCTCTTCGGGGCCGCCTGGGGCGTCCGCTCCGCGGCGGCCGGGGTGGCGGTCGGCGGCCTCCTCATGGCGGCAGTGCAACTGCCCTCGCTGTGGCGCCGGCTGCGGGCGGGAGGCGCGGCGGAACGGACGACGGCGGCCGAACCCACCGCGTCGGTCGAATCCGCCGCGTCGGCCGAGCCCTCCGCACCCGCCTCTTCCCCCGACTCCCTCCGCTCCTCCGTCGACCTCGCCGCCATCGCCACCGTGCTGATGTTCGCGCTGGCCCGGCAGTCCCAGGTGCTCGTCGAGCGGTTCCTCGGGTCCTCGCTCCCGGCCGGGGCCATCTCGCACCTCAACTACGCCCAGAAGGTCGCGCAGATGCCGATGGTGATCGCGCTGATGCTCTGCACGGTGACCTTCCCCGTGGTGGCGCAGGCGCTCGCCGAGGGCGACACCGAGCGCGCGCGGGGGCGCGTCGAGCGGGATCTGGCGCTGGTGTCGTGCACGGTGCTCGTGGGCGCGGCCGCCGTGGTCGCCTGCGCCCCGCAGATCGTCGAACTCCTCTTCCAGCGCGGCGCCTTCACCGCACGGGACACCGGGGCCACCGCCGCCGTGATGCGGGTGTACGCGCTCGGTCTGCTCGGCCACACGCTGGTCGGCGCGCTGGCCCGCTCGTACTTCTCCGGCGGCCGGCCCACCTGGTACCCGATGTTCGCGATGGCCGCGGGCGTCGCGCTCACCTCCTGGCTCGGCGTGCTGAGCGTCGGCACGTGGGGGGTGTGCGGGATCGCCGCCGCCAACGCGGCCGGGGTCACGCTCAGCGCCGTCGTACTGCTGTACGGGATGGGCGCGCGCAGCGTGCCGGTGCGGATCCGCGCGGTGCTCGCCGAGCTCGGCAGGCCGGTACGGGCGGCGCTGGTGGCCGCCGCGCTCGGCACGTTCTGCGCGAGCCGCCCGGACTCCCCCGTGCTGGGCCTCGCCCTCGGCTCGGTGGTCGTGGCCGTCGTGTTCGTCCTCGTCGCCTGGGCGCTCGGTGCCCAGCCGATCGCCCCCGCCGTCCACTCCGTCACCCGCTCCGTCTCCCGGAGGCTCGCCCATGTCCGTTCCCGCTGACGCCACGCGCTCCGCCGCGCCCGCCGCGCCGGCCCCCCGCGCCGTGCCCGCCGTCCCCCTCTCCCGCAGGAGCCCCGCCTTCCGTGCGGCCGTGCCGGCCGTGCCGTGGATCGCCATGTACCACTCGGTGGGCGACTGCTCCGAGGACCCGTACCGCGTCACCGTCTCCCCCGCACGCCTGGACCAGCAGCTCGGCGCGCTGCGTCGCCGGGGTCTGCGCGGGGTGGGCGTGGCGGAGCTGCTGGCCGCGCGGGCGCGCGGCGAGGGCGCGGGGCTGGTGGGCCTCACCTTCGACGACGGGTACGCCGACTTCCTCTCCGCCGCGCTGCCGCTGCTGCGCCGGCACGGCTGCGGCGCCACCCTCTACGTCCTGCCGGGCAGGCTCGGCGGCGACAACGCGTGGGACCCGCTGGGCCCGCGCAAGCCGCTCCTGGACGCCGACGGCATCCGGGAGGCCGCCGCCGAGGGCATCGAGATCGGCTCGCACGGACTGACCCATCTGGACCTCACCCGGGTCGACGGGGCGACACTGCGCGCCGAGGTCGCGGACAGCCGGGCCGTGCTCTCGGAGCTGGTCGGCGCGCCCGTGCCGGGCTTCTGCTACCCCTACGGGACGGTGGACCGCCGGGCCGCGGACGCCGTGCGGGACGCGGGCTACGCGTACGGGTGCGCCATCGACCCGGGCCCGCTCACCGGGCCGTTCGCCCTGCCCCGGCTGCACGTGGGCGAGCGGGACACGCCGCTGCGGCTCTCCCTCAAGCGCCGGCTGCACCGGTGGCGCCGCCGCCCGGCAGAGGGGGTGTGAGCGCATGCGCGTCCTGCACGTCATCACCGGTCTCGGGGTCGGCGGCGCCGAGCAGCAACTGCGGTTGCTGCTCCGCCACCTGCCGGTGACCTGCGAGGTCGTCACGCTCACCAACCCGGGTCCGGTCGCCGCCGGGCTCGCCGCCGACGGCGTCCGGGTGCACCACCTGGGGATGACCGGCAACCGCGACCTGTCCGCGCTGCCGCGCCTGGTCCGGCTGGTCCGGCGCGGCGGCTACGACGTGGTCCACACCCATCTGTACCGGGCCTGCCTGTACGGCCGGATCGCCGCGCGGCTGGCGGGGGTGCGGGCGGTCGTCGCCACCGAGCACTCGCTCGGCGATTCGCAGATGGAGGGCCGCGCGCTGGGCACCGGCGTGCGCGCCCTGTACCTGGCGGGCGAGCGCCTGGGGCGGACCACGGTCGCCGTCTCCCCCACCGTCGCCGACCGGCTCAAGCGGTGGGGCGTGCCCGCGCCGCGCATCGAGGTCGTGCCCAACGGCATCGACGCCGCCCGCTTCCGCTTCGACGCGGAGCGCCGGGCGCGTACCCGTCGGGAGCTGGGGCTGCCGGCCGAGGCGTTCGTCGTGGGCGGCGTCGGGCGGCTCGCGCCGGGCAAGCGCTTCGACGTCCTCGTCGGGGCGCTCGCGCTGCTGCCCGGCGACGTACGGCTGCTGCTGGTCGGCGCCGGGCCGGAGGAGGGCGCGCTGCGCGCCGCCGCGCGGCGGGCCGGGGTCGCCGGGCGGGTGCTGTTCGCCGGGGAGCGGCCCGCGGTGCCGGACGGCACGCCCGGTCCCGCCCTGCCCTCGCTGCTGGCCGCGATGGACCTGTTCGCCTCGCCGTCCCCGGAGGAGGCGTTCGGGCTCGCCGCGGTCGAGGCGCTCGCGGCCGGGCTGCCCGTGCGCTACGTGTCCTGCCCGGCGATCGAGGACCTCCCGCCGGGCGCGGCGAAGGGCGCGGAGCGTGTGGAGTGCGCCCCCGAGTCCTTCGCCCGCGCCGTCACCGATGTCCGCGCCCGGGGTGCGCTCCCGCGCGAGCCCGCGGACGCGGCCCACCACTACTGCGTCACGCGCAGCACCGCCCGCCTGATGGGCGTGTACGCGGCCGCCGTCGCCCGTCCCACACCAGCAGGAGCGAGTTCCCGATGACCGAGAATCCCACCCGAAGGCGCCGCTTCGCCGGCGCGCTGCCGAGCCGTGTCAAGGCACTCCCGCCGTGGACGCTGGTCGCGGCCGGTGTCCTGTGCGGCGGGCTCGCCGGCGGGGCGTACGGGGAGCTGCGGACCCCGGAGTACTCCGCGTCCAGCTATGTCGTGGCCGTGCCGACCGAGAAGTCGGACCCGGCCTCGGCGACCGGGTTCGCCCAGGCGTACGGGCGGGTCGCCACGCAGCTCGCCGTACTCGGGGACGCCCAGGTGTGGGCGGGGGTGCCGGTGTCGACGCTGCGGAACAGCGTGCGGGCCGCGACCTCGCCGGACGCGCCGATGATCTCGGTGACGGCCACGTCCGCGCGGCCCGACCTGGCTGCGGACATCGCCAACGCGGTGGCCCGCTCGCTGACCCGGCACGCCAACGACACCCAGTCCAGCACGCACGTGAAGCTGGTGAACTTCTCCCGCGCGGTCGAACCGGCCTCGCCCTCCTCCCCCTCCGCGCCGCTCACCGGGCTGGTCGGAGCGGGCGCGGGCGGCCTCCTCGGCGGTCTCGCCCTGCTGGTGCGGCCCCGCCGCGCCCCCGAGGAACCGCCCCGCCCGGCCTCGGTGCCCAGCCCGGCCCAGGCCGCCGACGTCCACGGCCAGCGGTGAACCACACGGTGCGCGCGGAAGGAACCCGGCGGCCCCCGACCCTCGCGCCCGACGGCGCGGCTGCCGCCCCCGACGGCGTGGCGTCCGCTTCGGAGGGCCCGGCACCCGACGTCCGCGGTGGTGACACCCCCGGTGGCGACAGGGCCCCCGCCGCCCGGCGCCCCGCCGGCGCCCCGGTGCGCGACCGGACCGGGCTCGTCGTCGAGATCGTCGAGGACGAGCGGGAGTTCGCCGCGCTCGCCCCGGCCTGGGGGCGGCTGCACCGGCGGTGCGCGGCGGCCACGCCGTTCCAGAGCCACGCCTGGACGCACTCCTGGTGGCGCTCGTACGGCCGGCGCGGCCGGCTGCGTCTGGTCCTGGTGCGTGACGGGGCCGAGTTGCGCGCTCTCGCCCCGCTGACGCGGGTGCGCGGTCCTGTGCCCGCCCTCGTTCCGCTCGGCGGCGCGATCTCGGACTACGCCGACGTCCTGCTCGACGACGAGTACGCCGGCCCCGCCGCCGCCGCGCTCGCCGAGGGGCTGGCGGCCGCCGCCCGCACCGCGGTGATCGACTTCCGCGAGGTGCGGCCCGGCGCCGCCGTCGAACAGGTCTACGGCCTCTGGCGCGGCCCTCGCCGGTGTCTGGAGGACTCGCTCTGCCTGGAGCTGCCCGCCGCGCCCATGGACGAGCTGATCGGCCGCCTGCCCTCCGGCAAGGCCCAGCGGGTCCGCGCCAAGCTGCGCAAGCTGGACGCGCTCGGCGTGGAGCGGACCGTCGTGCCGCCGGAGGGGGTGGAGGCCGCGCTGCACCGGCTGCTTGAGCTGCACCGGCTGCAGTGGCGGGGCCGGAAGGTGACGGCGGAGCACCTCACGGACCGGTTCGCCGCGCACCTCGTGCGGGCGGTCGGGCCGATGGTGCGCGAGGGGGACGCGGTGGTGACCGAGTTCCGTCTCGACGGATCCGTGGCCGCCGTCGACCTCACCCTGCTCTCCCGGGGCCTCGCGGGCGGCTATCTGTACGGCGCCCATCCGCGGCTGCGCGAGCGCAAGGCGGACGTCGCGGTGATGCTGCTGGACGCCTGCAGCCGCCACACAGGCCCGGAGGCCGGCCGCACCGTGCTGAGCCTGTTGCGAGGCGACGAACCGTACAAGCACCACTGGCGCCCCGACCCGGTCGCCAACCGGCGGCTGCTGCTGGCCCGTCGGCACACCGCCCCGCTGATCGGCGCGGTCCTCGCCGACGTGGCCGCGCGCCGGCGCGGCAAGGAACTGCTGCGGCGCCGGCGCGAGCGCGGGGGCGACAGTGGCTGAACACGCCGCTCGCGCCCCCGCGCGCGCCTTCCGCTCAACGGCTGCGCGACCACCAGTCGAACTTCACGCAGAGCTTGCCGCCGAGCCAGTACTCCACCCAGTCCCCGAGGTTGAGCGGGGAACAGCCCGCCGGGTGCGTGGGGGCCGGAGGGACCGGGGTGGGCGCGGGTGCCGGCGTGACGTGCGGCAGGTGCGAGAGCAGCGAGCGGTAGACCTCGGCCGCCTTGGGATTCTTCTCGCAGGTCCACACGCCGTGCGGGCAGTAGTCGGTCAGCGTGTTGTACACCGGCTCGTGCCGGGCCATCCAGTCCAGCATGCCCCGCATGTACTCCGGATTGTCGCCGTTGCGGAACAGCCCCCATTCCGGATACGACACCGGCTTGTGGTGCGCCTTCGCGAAATCGACGTGCGCCTGCAGTCCGTACGGCTCCTTCACCTGTTCCTCGAATGAGAGGCCGCGCGGCTGGTCGTAGGCGTCCATGCCGAGGATGTCGACCGTGTCGTCCCCGGGATAGCACTGTGTCCAGGGCACGGCGTCACGGCCCCGGCTCGGCGCGAAATCGAACCGGAATTCCTGCCCCGGCACCGCGCGCATGGTCGACACGATTCTGTTCCAGTACTTCTTCCAGTTCTCCGGGTCGGGCCCGCAGCGATGGGTGTACGTGGTGCCGTTCATTTCCCAGCCGAGCACGATCACGGTGTCCGGCACTTTCAGCGCGACCAGGCGTTCGGCGAGCGCCTTGAAGTGCCGGTCGAACTCGCCGGCCGCGCCCCGGCGCAGCAGCGCGCGCACCTCCTCGTCGGGGACGTGCGCCTCGTTGCGCTCCATCATCGGCACGTTGAGGACGAGCATCCGGTCGTCCCTCTGCCGCCGCCAGCGCGCCCACACGTCGAGGAAGCCTTCCGGGCCCTCGATGTTGGCCCACCGGTCGCCGGGCAGGTACGTGTGACCGACGCGCAGCTCGGTGCCGCCGAGCCACTTGCTGAGCTCGTCGATGCGGGCGACGCCGAGGGCCCCGTAGTCGAGGTAGGCGCCGAAGGCGGGCCAGGAGGCGGGTGTGCCGGTGGGTGTGGCCTCGCCGCTTCCGGGGGTCGGCGTACCGGCGGTCGGCGTGCCGGGGTCCGGTGCGCCGGGCGAGGGGCCGGCGGCGGGCGGCACGGGCGCCGGCGCCGCGACGGGGGCGGGCACGCCGGC
>BNBP01000059.1 GCA_014656015.1 Streptomyces griseoaurantiacus
GCCAAGGGCGGCCCCCGGCAGCCCCAGCAGGGCGGCGGCGGCTCCGGGCGCGGCCGCACGGAGCCGGCCCGCTCCCGGGAGTACGAGGCCCGCGCCGAGGAGCGCAACCGCGAGCGGTACGCCGGCAAGAAGGACGTGAAGCCGCCGAAGACCTTCCCCGGCGCCGAGCAGGAGGGCGAGCGGCTGCAGAAGGTCCTCGCCCGCGCCGGTTACGGCTCCCGCCGCGCCTGCGAGGAGCTGATCGAGGACGCCCGTGTCGAGGTCAACGGCGAGATCGTGCTGGAGCAGGGCAAGCGGGTCGACCCCGAGCACGACGAGATCAAGGTCGACGGGCTCACCGTCGCCACGCAGTCGTACCAGTTCTTCTCGCTGAA
Organism: Streptomyces griseoaurantiacus; assembly: GCA_014656015.1. Lineage (GTDB taxonomy): Bacteria > Actinomycetota > Actinomycetes > Streptomycetales > Streptomycetaceae > Streptomyces > Streptomyces griseoaurantiacus. The sequence goes on from BNBP01000059.1 coordinate 375, forward strand.
CAAGCCCGCCGGCGTCGTCTCCACGATGGAGGACCCCGAGGGCCGGCAGTGCCTCGGCGACTACGTCACCAACCGGGAGACCCGGCTCTTCCACGTGGGCCGGCTCGACACCGAGACCGAGGGCGTCATCCTGCTCACCAACCACGGCGAGCTGGCCCACCGGCTGACGCACCCGCGCTACGGCGTGCGCAAGACCTACCTCGCGCACATCGTCGGCCCGATCCCGCGCGACCTCGGCAAGCGGCTCAAGGACGGCATCCAGCTCGAGGACGGGTACGCGCGCGCCGACCACTTCCGGGTCGTCGAGCAGACCGGCAAGAACTACCTCGTCGAGGTCACCCTGCACGAGGGCCGCAAGCACATCGTGCGGCGGATGCTGGCGGAGGCAGGGTTCCCCGTCGACAAGCTGGTCCGCACGGCCTTCGGCCCCATCACCCTGGGCGACCAGAAGTCGGGCTGGCTGCGGCGGCTGTCCAACACGGAGGTCGGCATGCTGATGCAGGAAGTGGAGCTGTAGCCCCACAACCCGGCAGCCGCACCCCCGTGAAGGGGTGCGGCCGGGCGCCAAGGGGCGCGGCCGGGCCGTCCCGGCGGACGGGCGCCGGGAGCCCGTCCGCCGGGACGGCTCCCGGCTGACTACGCTGGCCGTGCACGCAGTTCGTAGGTGACACCAGCGAGGAGCAGCACCGTGGCGGTACGAGCGGTCCGGGGCGCCGTCCAGCTCGAGCGGGACGAGGCCGGGCACATGAGCGAGCAGGTCGGCGAACTGCTCACCGCGCTGATGGAGCGCAACGGCCTGAGCGCCGAGGACCTGATCAGCATCTGGTTCACGGCCACGCCCGACCTGCACAGCGACTTCCCGGCGGTCGCCGCCCGCAAGCTCGGTCTCGTCGACGTGCCCCTGATCTGCGCCCAGGAGATCGACATCGCGGGCGCCATGCCCCGGGTCGTGCGGATACTCGCGCACATCGAGACCGACCGGCCCCGCGCGGAGATCGCGCACGTCTACCTCGGCGCAGCGGCCGCCCTGCGCAAGGACATCGCCCAGTGAGAACCGCACTCGTCCTCGGCACCGGCCTGATCGGCACCTCCGCCGCCCTCGCGCTGGCGCAGCGCGGCGTCACCGTGCACCTCGCCGACCACGACCCCGGGCAGGCCCGCACCGCCGCCGCGCTCGGAGCCGGCACCGACGAGGCCCCCGAGGGCCCCGTCGACCTGGTCCTCGTGGCCGCCCCGCCCGCCCACGTCGCCCCCGTGCTGGCCGACGCCATGCGGCGCGGCCTCGGCTACGGCTACCTCGACGTGGCCAGCGTCAAGGGCGGACCGCGCCGCGCCCTGGAGGCCCTCGGCCTCGGCGAGGAACTCCTGGCCCGCTACCTCGGCACCCACCCCATGTCCGGCCGGGAGAAGTCCGGGCCGCTGGCGGCCACCGGGGACCTCTTCGAGGGCCGGCCCTGGGTGCTCACCCCCACCCGGGACACCGACACCGAGGTGCTCAACCTCGCGCTCGAACTGGTCTCGCACTGCCGGGCCGTCCCGGTCGTCATGGACGCCGACGCCCACGACCGCGCGGTCGCCCTCGTCTCGCACATGCCGCACCTGGTGTCCAGCATGGTCGCCGCCCGGCTCCAGCACGCCGAGGAGAGCGCCGTGCGCCTGTCCGGGCAGGGCATCCGGGACGTGACCCGGATCGCCGCCTCCGACCCCCGGATGTGGATCGACATCCTCTCCGCGAACCCCGGCCCCGTCGCCGACCTGCTCACCGACGTCGCCGCCGACCTCGACGAGACCGTGCGCGCCCTGCGCGCCCTGCAGTCCTCCGACGACAGCAAGCGGCGCGAGGGCGCCGAGGGCATCGAGACCATGCTGCGGCGGGGCAACGCCGGACAGGTCCGGGTCCCCGGCAAGCACGGCAGCGCCCCGCGCGTCTACGAGGTCGTCGCCGTGCTCATCGACGACCAGCCGGGCCAGCTCGCCCGCATCTTCGCCGACGCGGGGGCGGCCGGCGTCAACATCGAGGACGTCCGCATCGAGCACGCCACGGGGCAGCAGGCCGGTCACGTCCAGCTCATGGTGGAGCCGAGCCGCGCCCCGGTCCTCACCGCGGTGCTGCGCGAACGGGGCTGGGCCATCCGGCAGTGAGACCGGCCGGGCCCCGGCGTCCCGCCGGCCCCGCGCCCGCCCGCGTACGGCTGTCGGAGGGGGGCCCGGGAGCCAGTAACCTTGTGCGGGGCGCCTCAGGGCCCTGCCCAACGTCCCGCACCACCTCACCCACCACCCTTCACCTGGAAGGTGTTCCACCGTGGAAAGCGTCCCGGCAGTGATTGTCGCCATCGACGGCCCCTCGGGCACGGGCAAGTCGAGCACGTCGAAGGCCGTGGCCGCGCAGCTCGGCCTGAGCTACCTGGACACCGGAGCCCAGTACCGGGCGATCACCTGGTGGATGGTGACCAACGGCATCGACATAGACGACCCGTCGGCGATCGCCGACGCCGCCGGCAAGCCCGAGATCGTCTCCGGCACCGACCCCGAGCGCCCGACGATCACGGTCGACGGCACCGACGTCTCCGCCCCGATCCGCACCCAGGAGGTCACCGCCAGGGTCAGCGCCGTCAGCGCGGTGCCCGAGGTGCGCACCCGGATCACCGAGCTGCAGCGCTCGCTCGCCGCGGCCGCCGAGCGGGGCATCGTCGTCGAGGGCCGTGACATCGGCACGACCGTCCTGCCGGACGCCGACCTGAAGATCTTCCTCACCGCCTCCCCGGAGGCGCGCGCCGCCCGCCGCAGCGGCGAGCTCAAGGGCGCCGACGTCAACGCCACCCGCGAGGCCCTGATCAAGCGGGACGCCGCCGACTCCGGCCGCAAGACCTCCCCGCTGGCCAAGGCGGACGACGCGGTCGAGGTGGACACCACCGAGCTGACCCTGCAGCAGGTCATCGAGTGCGTCGTCACCCTCGTCGAGGAGAAGCGGGCGGCCAAGTGAGCCGTCCCTCGAAGCCCGAGGCGGGCCCGCCCTCGGAGCGCGGCGCGGAGGTGGGCCGCCGCATCGGCGTGGGGCTGATGTACGGGCTGTGGAAGCCGCGCGTCCTCGGCGCCTGGCGGGTGCCCGCCACCGGCCCGCTGATCCTCGCCGTGAACCACACGCACAACGTCGACGGCCCCATGGTCATGGGCGTGGCGCCCCGGCCGACGCACTTCCTGATCAAGAAGGAGGCGTTCATCGGCCCGCTGGACCCCTTCCTCACCGGGATCGGCCAGGTCAAGGTGGACCGCCACGGTGTGGACCGCACGGCGATCAGCCGTGCCCTCGCCGTCCTCGACCAGGGCGGTGTCCTCGGCATATTCCCCGAGGGCACCCGGGGCGAGGGCGACTTCGCCTCGCTGCGCGCCGGGCTCGCCTACTTCGCCGTGCGCGGTGGCGCCCCGGTCCTCCCGGTGGCGGTGCTGGGAAGTTCCGAGCGCCGAGGACGGTTGATGAAGGGGCTGCCCCCGCTGCGCTCCCGCGTCGACGTCGTCTTCGGCGATCCCTTCGACGCCGGTGACGGCAGCGGCAGGCGCACGCGCGCGGCGCTGGACGAGGCGACCCTGCGCATCCAGAAGCAGCTCACCGCCCACCTGGAAAACGCCAGGCGCCTGACCGGGCGTTAGGGAAAGCCAAGGCAGACCCTGCGACACTTGAGTAGTGGCTCTCCCTCACCGGGCGACCACCGATCACCACGATGAACGACGAGGTACGCACTTCATGAACGACCACATCCCCTCCGGCGGCTCGGGCGAGGAGCACGAGCACGGAGCGCTTGGCGACGCCGAATACGCGGCGTTCATGGAGCTCGCCGCGGAAGAGGGCTTCGACGTCGAGGACGTCGAGGGCGCCCTGGAGGAGGCCGGACACGGCCCGCTCCCCGTGCTCGCCGTCGTCGGCCGCCCCAATGTCGGCAAGTCGACCCTGGTGAACCGCATCATCGGCCGCCGCGAGGCGGTCGTCGAGGACAAGCCCGGCGTCACCCGCGACCGCGTCACCTACGAGGCCGAGTGGGCCGGCCGCCGCTTCAAGGTCGTCGACACCGGCGGCTGGGAGCAGGACGTCCTCGGCATCGACGCCTCCGTGGCCGCGCAGGCCGAGTACGCGATCGAGGCCGCCGACGCGGTCGTCTTCGTGGTCGACGCCAAGGTCGGCGCGACCGACACCGACGAGGCCGTCGTCCGGCTGCTGCGCAAGGCCGGCAAGCCGGTGGTGCTGTGCGCCAACAAGGTCGACGGCCCCAGCGGCGAGGCCGACGCCTCCTACCTCTGGTCGCTCGGTCTCGGCGAGCCCCACCCGGTCTCGGCCCTGCACGGCCGCGGCACCGGCGACATGCTGGACAAGGTCCTGGAGGCCCTGCCCGAGGCCCCCCGCGAGAACTTCGGCGGGACCGGTCTCGGCGGACCGCGCCGCATCGCGCTCATCGGCCGGCCCAACGTCGGCAAGTCCTCGCTGCTGAACAAGGTGGCGGGCGAGGAGCGCGTCGTCGTCAACGAACTGGCCGGCACCACCCGCGACCCGGTCGACGAGCTCATCGAACTCGGCGGCGTGACGTGGAAGTTCGTCGACACGGCGGGCATCCGCAAGCGGGTGCACCTCCAGCAGGGCGCCGACTACTACGCCTCGCTGCGCACGGCGGCCGCGGTCGAGAAGGCCGAGGTCGCGGTCATCCTGCTCGACGCCTCCGAGAACATCTCGGTGCAGGACCAGAGGATCGTCACCATGGCCGTCGAGGCGGGCCGCGCGGTCGTCCTGGCCTTCAACAAGTGGGACACGCTCGACGAGGAGCGCCGCTACTACCTGGAGCGGGAGATCGAGACGGAGCTCGGCCAGGTGGCCTGGGCGCCGCGGGTCAACGTCTCCGCGCGCACCGGGCGGCACATGGAGAAGCTGGTCCCGGCGATCGAGACGGCGCTGGCCGGCTGGGAGACCCGGGTGCCGACGGGGCGGCTCAACGCCTTCCTCGGCGAGCTGGTCGCCGCACATCCGCACCCGGTCCGGGGCGGCAAGCAGCCGCGCATCCTCTTCGGCACGCAGGCCGGCACCAAGCCGCCGCGGTTCGTGCTGTTCGCCTCCGGGTTCATCGAGGCGGGCTACCGGCGCTTCATCGAGCGCCGGCTGCGGGAGGAGTTCAGCTTCGAGGGGACGCCGATCCACATCTCGGTGCGGGTCCGCGAGAAGCGCGGCGCCAAGAAGAAGTGACCGACGGGTCCGACGGGTCCGGGGAGCCCGGGGAGCTCGGGGAGTGACCTGCGGGGCGGGCGGCGGCCGGGAGGATCCGGTCGCCGCCCGCCCGTGTGTCAGGTCGCCCGGCGGGGGGCCGGGGGCAGGGCCGCCGGCACGTGGTGCATGCCGTTGCCGTGCCGGTGGGCACCGGGCTGCCAGGCCGCGGTGCCGGAGTGCGTCTGCTGCGCGGCGGTACGGCGGGCGCCGTGCGCGCCGGCACTGAACGCGCCGTACGTGCCGTGGGTGGGGGAGTGGTAGGTGCCCGTGCGGTGGTGGAACGTGTCGCCGAAACCGCTGAAGCGGAGCTCCTCCTCGCCCGTGCGGTCACCGGGCAGCGTCCGGTAGGACCTGACGTACTCGGCGTACAGCGCGTCGTAGATCGGCGTGGCCGAGGGGCCGCCGGGAGCGTCCTGCCCGCTCCGGGCGGCCGGAACGGGGTGGAAGGCGGGGCGGTGGGGGGAGTCGTATGCGTGCACGTCACTGCCAACGACGTGACGCGCCCCGAGGATGCGCCGATTCGTCCCACTCCCACCCCAAGGGGGCCAAACGACGCGGGGAACAACCCGGCGAACAGCCGGGCGATCAACCAGGCGATCGGCTCGGCGTACGAGCGGGCGATCGGCTCGGCGCACGAGCGCGCCCCGCCGGAGACGGGGCGCGGTCCTTCGCCTGCGGGCGGGAACGGTCAGGTGCCGGCCAGCGGCAGCGCCGCCCCCACCAGCTTGCCCTCCGCCGCCGCCCGGTCCAGTGCATCCCGCAGCAGGTCCTCCCGCGGCTGCCGGCCGATGGACCCCACCGGCGCCGCGAACAGCAGCACCTGCTGGTGCTTGTTGGCCGCCGTCCGCCAGCCCTCCGTGACCTGCAGCGGCTGGTGAGCCTGCCACCACGCCACCGGCGAGCCGCCCGAAGGGCCCGGCTGCAGCACCGCGTGCAGCCGCCCCATCGCGAGCAGCACCGACCACCCGTGCAGAACGGCCGGCACCGTCTCGATCGCGGTGAGCGGCATGAAGCCCTGCTCGATGAGGAGCGGCAGGAAGTCGTCGCCCACGCCCGTGGCGCCGGGCCGCGCGATCGGCGCGGTCGGCTCGACGACCAGCGCCGGGTGCAGTTCACCGGCGATCAGGACGAGCCCGCTGGTGACCCCGAGCACCGCCTGCTCGGGTGCCGCCGCCCCCGGGGTTTGCCCGGGCTGATCGGCCTGCCCGGCGTAACCGGCCTGCCCGGCGTAACCGGCTTGCCCGGGGTGTCCGGGCTGTCCCGCCCCCGCGTCCGCCGTGATGGAGCGGACGGCGCCCTGGAGCTGCTCCTCGGTGACCTTGACGACCTGCGAGGGCAGGCAGCCGGCGTGGGCGAAGGCGAGGACGGCGGTCTCCTCGCCGATGAACAGGACGGTGCTCGTGCGCTCCTGCTCGGAGTCGCCCGGGGTGCGGCACGACGTGCAGTCGTAGCCGCCGGGTGCGTTCTCTCCGGCGAGCAGCCGTTCGGCCTCTTCGTCGCCGATCTCGGCGCGTACGTCGTCGCTGACATCGAGCATGCGCGGCACGGGTGGCTCCCTCGGGATGCGTGCGTGACGATGCCGGGTGGCCCCCGGCCATGAGCCGGGGTCCCGGCTCATGAAGAACACAACGGAGGACCTGTGGCCGGAGTCACGCCCGAAGGCGAACGGAATCGAACCGACCGACGCGCACGGTGAGAGCGCCGCCGGATTTCCTCACTCACCGTCAACTGGCGCACGCGTCAAGGTATTTGACGCTATGAAGTGGCTCACAGTGCCGGTCGTGACACGGTTGACAAATCCGGAAATCGGGCAATGAAGTGGGTGTCCGGAAATGGTCGCTACCGGCGGTAACGGTCGAGTGGCCTGCCCGGACGGGCCGACCGTTGCCGCCGGACCGGCGCCGTACCTACATTCCTCCGCCGTGTGCACCGAGCACCGTCCGGGCACGTCCACCGGCCGGACCGCGATATGGGTCCGGGGCATCACACCGGCGGACGGGGCGGGGCGCGACGACCGCGTACGACACGTGGGGCGCCGCGCGCCGCCTGGGGGACCCCGGGTATGCCGAGAGGGAAATACATGTCCGCATGTGCCGACAACTCCCGTCCTGAGAAGGTCCGTACGACGCCGCCCGCGGTGGGCGGTCCGGACCGTCCGCGCACGCCGCGCACGCCGCGCGCGTCACGTACGGCCCGCGGGGCCGCGGTCCTCGCCGGGGCGCTGCTCGCCCCGGCCGGACTGCTCGCCGCCGCCGGCGGCGCCGCCGCGGCCGACGGCGGGGTGTGGGACCGCATCGCGCGGTGCGAGAGCGGTGGCAACTGGCACATCGACACCGGCAACGGCTACTACGGCGGACTGCAGTTCTCCGCCGGGACCTGGCGCGCGTACGGCGGCACCGCGTACGCCGCCACCGCCGACGGGGCTTCGCGGGAGGCCCAGATCGCGGTGGCCACGAGGGTGCAGCGGGCCCAGGGCTGGGGCGCCTGGCCCGTCTGCTCGGCCCGCGCCGGAGCCACCGGAAGCGCCCCCGCCGCTTCGGGCGGCACGGCGAGCGGATCGGGCCGATCGAGCGGATCGAGCGGCGGGAACGGCGGGAGCGGCGGGAGCGGCGCCTCGAACAGCGCCCCGCACCGGGCCGCGCCCGAGTCCGCCCCGTCCCGGCGAACCGCGCCGGCCGATCGTCCGGCGCGGCACGCCGACCGAGGCGCCTCGCGCGGCGACTACACCGTCCGCACCGGCGACACCCTCAGTGGCATCGCGGAACGGCACGGTACGACCTGGCAGCGGCTCTACACCGCCAACAGCGACGTCATCGGCGCCGACCCCGATCTGATCGTTCCCGGCCGGCGGCTGGATCTCTGACCCGGAGCGCCCATGCCCGCCGACTCTTGAACAGTCGGCGGGGTTGCCCCGTACTCCCCTGAGATTCCCCGGAATTTTTCCCGCCCCCTCCAGCCCCTGACGTTTGCACAGGGCAAACGGTTCCACGAGCGGCTTACCGATCGCGCATCCGTTCGGGAACAAGATGGTCAGGCACCCCAACCTCTGGGCGTGGTGGTGGGTCTAACCATGCAGTAGGCGGACGAGCAAGGTGAACTCAGGGGATACAGGGACGCATGCATATTTCTTTCCTTCTGCACAACGCGTACGGCATCGGGGGGACGATCCGTACGACGTACAACCTTGCGAACACCCTCGCCGAGCAGCACGACGTGGAGATCGTCTCCGTCTTCCGCCACCGCGAGGACCCGGTCTTCGACCACGTTCCGGGCGTGCGCGTACGTCACCTCGTCGATCTGCGCCCGGACACCGCCGACGCCGCCGACCCCGAACGGCTGCGCCCCGCCGAGGTCTTCCCGCACGCCGAGGCCCGCTTCCACCAGTACAACGCCCTCACGGACCGGCGCATCGCCGAGCACCTGGCCTCCGTCGAGGCCGACGTGGTGGTCGGCACCCGGCCCGGGCTCAACGTGCACCTCGCCCGGCAGACCCGGCGCGGCCCGCTGCGCGTCGGCCAGGAGCACCTCACCCTCGACACCCACTCCCCCCAACTGCGGCGCACGCTGCGCGGGGTGTACCCGAGGCTGGACGCGCTCACCACCACCACGGAGGCCGACGCCCGCTCCTACGAGCGCAAGATGCGGCTCCCGGGGGTCAGGCTGCAGGCCGTGCCCAACCCGGTGCCCGCGCCCGCCGTCGAGCCGTCCGACGGCTCCGGAAAGTGGGTCGTGGCGGCCGGGCGGCTCGCCCCGGTCAAGCGGTACGACCTCCTCATCAGGGCGTTCGCCACGGTCGCCGCCGAACGCCCCGACTGGCGGCTGCGGATATACGGCCGCGGCAAGCAGAAGGACAGGCTGCGCGCCCTGATCGAGGAACTCGGCCTGTACAACCACGTGTACCTGATGGGTGCCGCCCACCCCATCGACCCCGAGTGGGCCAAGGGCTCCCTCGCCGCCGTCACCTCCACCATGGAGTCCTTCGGCATGACCATCGTCGAGGCCATGCGCCTCGGTGTGCCGGTGGTCGCCACCGACTGTCCCCACGGTCCCGGCGAGATCATCTCCGACGGCACCGACGGCCGCCTGGTGAAGGTGGGCGACGTGAAGGCGATCGCGGGCGGGCTGCTGGACCTCATCAACAACGACGAACAGCGGCAGCAGATGTCGCACGCCGCGCTCAAGAACTCGGCGCGCTTCGACCCCGCGCGGATCGCCGAACGCTACGAGTCGCTCTTCGCCGACCTCGGGGCCCGCACCGGCGGCTCGGCGGGCGGCCGGATGCGCGGCTCTTTACACCGCACGCGCGCGGCCCTGCTCGGCAGCGCCTACGCCGTCCGCGACGCCGGACACGCCGCCCTGCGGAAGGGACGCACGTCATGACGCAGCCGACGGCCGATCAGCTCCTCGAAACTTCCCAGCGCACGTTCCAGCCCAAGGAGGACGCCATCCCTGCCCCGCGCGCCGACTGCATCGCCGACAGTGCCGGCGGGCTGACCTTCGACGTTCTCGACGGCGGTGGGAGCGGCCGCGCGCATCTCGTCCTCGTCCGCCGCACCGCCGAGGAGGACGTGGTGCGGCTGCCGCTGACGCCGGTCGCCCAGGGGCGGCTGCGGGCCGTGCTGCCCAGTGGCGTCGAACTGGCGGAGGGACGCTGGGAGACACACATACGGGTCGGCGACGCGGAGCCGCGCCGGCTGACCCCCGGCATCAACGACCTGCGGGCGCTCGTCGACCGCTCCCCGGACCCGGGGGCGGCACGGATCGCGGTACGCATCCCCTACACGACCAAGCACGGCAACCTCAGCGTGCGCAGCTGGCTGCGGGCGCCGCACGCGGAGGCGGGCGACCTCACCCTCGGCCAGGACCGGCTGACGGTGCGGGGCCGGCTCTACGGCGCCGCGCTCGCTCAGGGGGCGCACATGGAGCTGAGCGCGGGACGCGAGGGCCCGGTGCTGCGGGCGGAGGTGACCGCGGAGCCCTCGGTGCCGGGCGGCTTCTCCTGCACGGTGGAGCACGGGACGCTGACGGAGGGGGCCTGGAGGTTCCGGCTGCGGCCCGCGGGCGAGGAGGGACCCCGGGTGCGCCTGTCCCGCCTCCTGGACGACGTCGCCGACAAGCACGACGTCTTCCACTACCCGGGGACCGACTACCCGCCGTCCGCCCCGTCGCTGCACGTCCGCCCCGCCTACACCGCCTCGAACGACCTGACCCTCACGGTCACCCCGGTGCCGTAGGCGTCGCAGCCCCGCCGGGCCCCGCGCCCCGCACCCTGCCGAGGGTGCGGGGCGCGGGGCGGTGCTGTGCGCGAACCGTGTTTTTCCCGTGATGGTGCCGAGTCCCGCGGGGAGTCCGGGTTCGGGCGGAAAAAGGGCCGGCCGCGCGGGATTGCGCACCCCACCCGCACCCTTGTACGGATATTCCGCACGGTTTTTCGAGGGCCGGTCCGGGGTCGCGGAAGGGGAGGTGGAATTACGTTCGACGGGCGGTCGGGAGGCCGCGAAACCGCTCGTTCGGGTGAACTGATTGCACCGAAACGTATGTCGTTGTCCTGTGACAGAAGTGTGACCGGCGGGGAACGTACGAACCGTCCGGCCCCCTCGCGCCCGTACGGGCCGGGTGGACCCGGCGGGGCCGGTGTGGCACGCCCTCCCGCTTCCCCGGGCCTCCGGTGGCGCCTACCGTGGCGGCATGGCATCTCTTCCCACCCCGCCCCGGGAACCCCAGGACTCTCCGGAGGACTACGTCGGTCAGGAGGCAGCGGCGGCCGAGCGACTGGCCCGGGAACGCGGCTGGAGCACCGTGCGGTCCCTGGCCCCGGGCACGGTCATCACCATGGAGTACCGCGTCGGACGCCTGAACTTCGAGGTGGCGGACGGCAGGGTGAGGCGCTGCTGGAAGGGCTGAGCCCTCTCAGCCGCCGCCGAGCGGCCGGGCCGAGCCCGCGGCGGCGCGCGGCGTGCGCTCCGGGTGCGGCGGACGCCGGCTGCCGGCCGGGGTGACCGGTGTGCGCTCGGAGCGGGTGGTGTGCGGCCCGGGCGCCAGATAGGCCGGGGGACGCGTCGCCCGGGCACCGGAGACGGCCTCCCGGGCGGGGGAACCGGTCTCCTCGGCGCCGCCGGCGCCCGAACGGGCCGAGGACGGTGCCGACGCGGCCACCGGGGCGGGGGACGCCGCCGGGGCCGGGGAAGGGGCCGCGGCGGGCGAGGAGGCGGGCGCGGGCGCCAGGAGACGGTCGCGCCAGCGGTCCCGCAGGTCCAGGATCACGACCTCCACGCGGGCGATCAGCGGCTCGCACCACGGGAGCCCCAGCAGGATCAGCAATCCCGCCGTCCAGCCCAGCACCACGTCGCTCAGCCAGTGCGTACCGAGGTAGACCGTGGTCAGACCGACCCCGAGCGAGGTCACCGCCGACACCGCGGAGAGCCAGCGCCGGGTGCGCGGCGTCGAGGCCAGATAGGCGAGGATGCCCCAGGTCACCACCGCGTTGGCGGTGTGCCCGGAGGGAAATATGTCGCCGCCGTTCCACATCTCGTTGGAGCCGATCGTGGTCGCGTAGTGCGGACCGAGGCGCCCCATGCCGTACTTGGCGGCGCCCACCGTGGCGTTCAGCAGCAGCAGCGCCGCGCCCAGGGTGAGCAGCGGGCGCAGGGTGTGCTGCCGCCAGGAGCGCCAGCCCAGCCAGGACGCCACCATCACCGCCGTCGGCCCGCGCTGGCCCAGCACCACGTAGTAGTCCAGGAAGGCGTGGATCTCGGGCCACTGCTGGTACGGCCGGAAGAACATGACCTGCCAGTCGAGCCGCACCAGCCAGGAGGTGACGACCACGGCCCAGACGATCGCGCCGTAGAAGGCGAGCGTCGCGGCGAAGAGGACCACGCGGTGCCGGCTCATTCTGGGCACGTCGATGTGGGCCGGCCGTTCCGGCTCACGGTCGAGCCGCGCGAACAGCCCGTCCAGACGGGTCAGCATTGCTTCGGTACGCACTCAATCGACGTTACAGCGAGTGAGCTGTCGCCCTCGCACTATCACCGGGTTTGTGATGACGATGTGATGTGGGATTCCTCTCAGCGAGAGCTTATTTTCTGTGTAATTCCTGATCGCACGGCAGGTCTCTCCCGCATTTCCTTTGATCGTCGGGCGTTCCGGTTATGCGTCCGTATTCAATTAGTTCATCGCGTCATCGTCCCGAATTACCCCGGCGCTCATCGAGTCGTCCGGGCGGCGCTCAGGGCGGCCCCGAACCGTTCAGCCACACCGCGCCGTAGACCGCGGACGCCACCGCCACGACCCCGAGCACCGCCGCCGACCGGCGGGGACGCCACCCGGCCAGGGCCCGCGCGAGCGGCAGCAGCAGCGGGAAGGCGGGCAGCAGCAGTCGGGGCTTGGACCCGAAGTAGCTCGAGGCGCACAGCGCCAGCGCGGTCACCGCGCCCGCGTACACGAGGAGCGGCAGCGGCTGGCGCTGCCGTACGCACGTGACGCAGAGCCACACCACCAGGGCGACCCCGGCGAGCAGCCCCAGCCCGGCCAGGGCCGAGGGGAACGAGGCGAACTTCGCGCCGACGAAGCGGGCGAAGGCGTACCCGCCGTCGAAGCCGTTGCGCCAGCCCGCCTGGACGTCGAGATAGCCGAACAACCCGCCGCCCGTGCGGTGCCCGACCCACAGGACGTACCCCGCGGTCCCCAGCGGCGCGAGCACCACGCCGAGCAGCCGGGCCGCCCCGGCGCGGAGCCCGGCCCCTGCCTCGCGCCGCTCCCGCAGGTGCTCCCGGACCGCCGCCGCCCACACCGCGGCCACCACCGCGAGCCCCACCGGCCGGGTCAGCCCCGCGAGCAGGGCGAGAACGCCCGCGCCCACCCAGCGGCCGGTCAGCACCGCGTACAGGGACCAGGCGGCCAGCGCGGTGAACAGCGACTCGCTGTACGCCATCGACTGCACGATCCCCACCGGCAGCACCGCCCACAGCAGTACCGCGTACAGGGCCGCCCGGTCGCCGTACACATGTGCCGTCACGGCGTGGATCCCGGCGGCCGCGGCGAGCGAGGCGAGCGCGCTCACCAGGAGTCCGGTGTCGGCGGACGACAGCGGGGTCAGGGCCGCGCCGAGCCGCTCCAGCCAGGGCAGCAGCGGGAAGAACGCGAGGTCGGAGTGGACGTCGCCGTTCGGCAGCCGCACCTCGTAGCCGTAACCGAGTTCCGCCACCCGGGTGTACCAGAGCGAGTCCCAGCGCGCGGACAGCAGCGTGCGCGGGTCCGCGCCGCGCGCGCCGCTCACCAGGGCGAGCGCCAGCAGCCCCAGGGCGCGCACGGCGGCGTATCCGAGCAGGGCGGGAAGCCGCCCCTCCGTGCGGGTGGGCGCCGTGCGCAGAGCAAGATCGGTCACGCGCTCGATTATCGACGCAGGGCCGGCCCGGCCCGGCCCCTCCCGCCTCTTCCACCCGGCGGCGCGTGGCGCACACCACACCCGGGAGCCTCGGACGTGAGGGGTCCACCACTGGCCACCGGCGAGAACTCGCGTACTCTGGCGGCTCACTCGCATCGTTGCGTGGCGCCCACGGAGCACCCCTCTCCGGGCCGCAGCCCCGCGGGGACGTCCCCACCCCGTGGATCCGCCGAATGCGAGGAACCATCTGGGAGGTACGTACATGTCCGGGACGACCACGGCCGCCGTACGAAGCCGTCGGGAGCCCGGGGCAGGTGCCAACCGCTGGATCGTCCTCGTCGTCCTCTGCGTCAGCCTGCTGCTCGTCGCCGTCGACGCCACCGTGCTGCACGTGGCGGTGCCGGCCGTCACCGAGGACCTCCGGCCCGGCGCGATAGAACTGCTCTGGATCGTCGACGTCTACCCGCTGGTCTGCGCCTCGCTGCTGATTCTCTTCGGCACTCTGGGCGACCGGATCGGCCGCAGACGCGTCCTGCTGCTCGGCTACGCGCTGTTCGGACTCGCCTCGGCGCTCGCGGCCTTCGCCGGCGACGCCCACATGCTCATCGGCGCGCGCGCCCTGCTGGGCGTCGGCGGCGCCATGATCATGCCCGCCACGCTCTCCCTGCTCCGCCAGGTCTTCCCCGACCGGCGGGAGAGGGCGCTGGCGATAGGCGTGTGGAGCGCGGTGGCGGCGGTCGGGGCGGCCGTCGGCCCGCTGCTCGGCGGGTTCCTCCTCGAACACTTCTGGTGGGGCTCGGTCTTCCTCGTCAACATCCCGCTGATGCTGGTCAGCCTGCCGGTGGGCCGGGCGCTGCTGCCCGAGTCGCGCGGCGACGGGAACGGCCCCTGGGACGTCACCGGCGCGTGCATGGCCGCCGCCGGCCTCTTCGGCAGCGTGTTCGGGGTCAAGCGGCTCGGCGGCGGGGAGCCCCCGCTGTCCGTGCTCACCCTCGTGCCGCTGCTGGCCGGCGCGCTGCTGCTGGTGCTGTTCGTACGGCGGCAGCGGAGGAGAAAGCATCCGCTGGTGGACCTCGGCATGTTCGCCCGGAAGACGTTCAGCACCTCGGTGGGCTGCATCGTGCTGGCGATGCTCGCGCTGGTCGGCCTCGAACTGATCGCGGCGCAGTACCTGCAGCTCGTGCTGGGGCTGTCGCCGCTGGAGACCGGACTGCGGCTGCTGCCGCTGACCTTCGCGGCGATGGCGGCGGGCCTGCTCGGCTCCCGGCTGCTCCAGCGCTTCGGGCCACGGCGCACGGTGGCCTTCGGCTTCCTCCTCACCGCCGGGGCGGTCCTCACCCTGACCGTGATGGGCGCCCAGGACGAGCCGCCGCTGCTGCTCGGCGCCTTCCTGCTGCTCGGCTTCGGGCTGGAGACGACGCTGTTCGGGGCGTACGAGTCGATGCTGAGCGAGGCGCCGGCGGAGCAGGCGGGGGGCGCGGCGGCGATCGGCGAGACCTCCTACCAGCTCGGCGCGGGCATCGGCATCGCGCTGCTCGGCAGTGTGATGAACGCGGCGTACGCCCCGGGGCTGGCCTCGGTGCCGGGGGTGCCGGCGGGGGCCTCGGCGGCGGCCGGGCATTCGCTGGGGGAGGCCTACGCGGTGGCCGGGCGGCTCGGGGGCGAGCGCGGGGAGCTGCTGCGGCAGGCCGCACGTCACTCGTTCGTGCAGGGACTGCATGTGACGCTGCTGGTGAGCGCGGGGCTGCTGCTCGCGGGCGCGGTGATGGCGCTGCGGCTGCCGAGGGTGATGCAGTGCGTGGACCCCGAGCAGGACGCGGCGGCGGAGAAGCCCGTCCAGGGGGGTGCGGTCCCGGCGCCGCGTGCCGTGGAGAGGTCCTCGCGGGTGTCGGCGTAGGGGGCTGTCGGGGGCGGGGGACGGGCGGGTCGTCCCCGCGTCGGTGTTACCGTGCCCTACCCGTGACTAGCGCCGCTAGTTTTCCGTTGCCGGAGGTGTCCGTGTCCGCGTCCGCCAAACTCCCCGCCTTCGACCCCGCCGACCCCCTCGGCCTGGACGACCTCCTCTCCGAGGAGGACCGCGCCGTCCGGGCCGCCGTCCGGGACTGGACCACCCGCCGCGTCGCCCCCCACATCGCCGAGTGGTACGAGAACGGCGAACTCCCCGGCATCCGGGAACTCGCCCGGGAACTCGGCGACCTCGGCGCGCTCGGCATGTCACTCACCGGCTACGGCTGCGCCGGCGCGAGCGCCGTCCAGTACGGCCTGGCCTGCCTGGAACTGGAGGCCGCCGACTCCGGCATCCGCTCGCTCGTCTCGGTCCAGGGCTCCCTCGCCATGTACGCCATCCACCGCTTCGGCTCCGAGGAGCAGAAGCGGCACTGGCTGCCCCGCATGGCCGCCGGCGAGGTCATCGGCTGCTTCGGGCTCACCGAGCCCGACCACGGCTCCGACCCCGCCGGTATGCGCACCCACGCCAGGAGGGACGGCGGCGACTGGGTCCTCGACGGCCGCAAGATGTGGATCACCAACGGTTCGGTCGCCGGTGTCGCCGTGGTGTGGGCGCGGACGGAGGACGGCATTCGCGGTTTCCTCGTCCCGGCGGGCACCCCCGGCTTCTCGGCCCCGGAGATCAGGCACAAGTGGTCCCTGCGGGCCTCCGTCACCAGCGAACTCGTCCTGGACGACGTACGGCTGCCCGCCGAGGCCGTACTCCCGGAGGTCACCGGACTGCGCGGCCCGCTGAGCTGTCTCTCGCACGCCCGGTACGGAATCGTGTGGGGGGCGATGGGCGCGGCCCGCTCCTGCTTCGAGTCGGCCGTGGAGTACGCGAGGACGCGCGAGCAGTTCGGGCGGCCCATCGGGGGCTTCCAGCTCACCCAGGCCAAACTCGCCGACATGGCGGTCGAACTGCACAAGGGGATTCTGCTCGCCCACCATCTGGGGCGGCGCATGGACGCCGGCCGCCTGCGTCCCGAGCAGGTCAGCTTCGGCAAGCTCAACAACGTGCGCGAGGCCATCGAGATCTGCCGCACCGCCCGGACGATCCTGGGCGCCAACGGGATCTCCCTGGAGTACCCCGTGATGCGGCACGCCACCAACCTCGAGTCGGTGCTCACCTACGAGGGCACCGTCGAGATGCACCAGCTCGTGCTGGGCAAGGCGCTCACCGGTCTCGACGCGTTCCGGTGACCTGAACACCGGAAGGGGCGCGGGGCGCCGGTGAGCGGCCCTGCCTCAGCTCTGGTTGAAGAAGCCGTCGGACGGCCCCCTCATCGCCTCCCCGCTGACGATCTCCGTGTCCGCCGGGGTCAGCAGGAAGACACGGGTGGAGACGCGGTCGATGGAGCCGCGCAGGCCGAAGATGAGCCCGGCCGCGAAGTCCACCACGCGCTTGGCGTCGGCGGGCTCCATGCCCGTGAGGTTCATGATGACCGGGACACCGTCCCGGAAGAGCTCGCCGATCGCCCGGGCGTCCCGGAAGCTGTCCGGGGTGACCGTGGCGATCCGGCGGCTTCTCTCCTCGGCCGCCTCGGAGGCCACCTTCACCCGTGGGTCGGTGACCCAGGCGTCGCCGCCCGTCTCCTGACTCTCGGCGTAGTCGTCGTCGTAGTAACGCTCGTCATCGTTGTCGTCGACGAGGCCAAGCCAGGCACTCGCCTTGCGCACCGATCCCATGGACGCCTCCTTTCACAGCGGTCCTGCCTGCCTTCCGCATCCCCATGGTCGTCCATGATGCGGAGGGAGCGCCAAGGGGATAGACGCCGCGCGGGGGTTTCGTGACGGTACTGGTGCAGAGCGCGTTCGTCGAGAGCCCGCGTTTCCCAAGGGTCGCGACACAAACGGGTGCTGACTGGGAGTGAAATATGATTCTTCACGGCGAGTGGGTGACGGCTGATGCGGAAGAGTGAACCCGGAAGGGGCCCGTAAGAGGGTGCCGAACCCTCTCGCGAAGGGGTCCGAAGAGACCTTCAGCCGGTACGATGCCGCAGCTCAACGTCGTTTTTCCGGTCTCCGCCCCACATCCAGCACACCACCGGGGGAAGTGTCGTGTTCGGAATCGTTCGCCCCTGCCGGCACCGGCTCAGCGAGGGGCTCAGAAATCAGTGGATGGCCCACTTGTGCGGGCTGTGCCTGGCGCTGCGCCAAGACCACGGACAATTCGCGAGGGTCGCGACAAATTACGACGGCCTTCTCATATCGGTGTTGACGGAGGCTCAGTCCGCGCCCGCCGCCGGAGCCCGGCGCCTCGCGGGACCCTGCCCGCTGCGCGGCATGCGGACGGCCTCCGTCGCCCGGGGCGAGGGGGCCCGGCTCGCCGCCGCCGTCTCGCTGGTGCTCGCCTCCGCCAAGGTGCGCGACCACGTCGCCGACGGGGACGGGCTGCTGGCCCGCCGGCCGGTGGCCCTCGCCGCCCGCCGGATCGCCGCGAACTGGGGACGCGCGGGCGCCCGCGGCGGACACGAGGTCGGCTTCGACACGGCACTGCTCCTCGACGCCGTGGAGCGGCAGGCGGGCATCGAGGCGCTCGCCGGGCCCGGCACGCCCCTGCTGACGGTCACCGAGCCCACCGAGACGGCCACCGCGGCCGCGTTCGCGCACACCGCGCTGCTCGCCGGGCGCCCGGCCAACGCGGAGCCGCTCGCCGAGGCGGGCCGGCTCTTCGGGCGGCTCGCGCACCTGCTGGACGCGGTCGAGGACCAGGTCGAGGACGCCGCCACCGGCGCCTGGAACCCGCTCACCGCGACCGGCACCTCCACGGCCGAGGCGCGCCGGCTCGCCGGGGACGCGCTGCACGGGATCCGGCTGGCGCTGCGCGAGGTGGAGTTCACCGATCCGGCGCTGGCCCACCTGCTCCTCGTGCACGAACTGCCGCGCTCGGTGGACCGGGCGTTCGGGACGGAGTCGTGTGGGCACGACGGCCACGACGGGGATGCCGGACGCGCGGCGGGCGCCGGCCCGGTGTGGGGTGCCTTCGGGCCCCCGCAGCCGCCGTACGGGGCGCCGCAGCAGCCCTACGGTCCCCCGCAGTCGCCGTACGGGCCGCCGTTCGGCCCGCCGGAGCCGCCGCGGCCGCCGGAGAAGCGGGGCTGGCTCGCCGGGTGCGCGGTTGCCACGGGGCTGTGCTGCACCTGCCGGGTGTGCTGTGCCGACGAGTACGAGGGGCCCTGGTCGCGCAAGAAGCGGGAGGGGTGCCTCAGCAACTGCGACTGCGACTGCTGCGATGCCTGCGACTGTTGCGATTGCTGTGACTGCTGCTCCTGCTGCGACTGCTGAGGACACGTAGGCGGTTCCGGTCCCGGTGGGAACCGGTGACGAACCGATGGCGCCGGTTTCGCGCGCACTGTCATGTCCTGTCATGGATCGTCACGAGCTGTCATAAACATGCGCATATGGCAGGGTTGGCCGCATGACGACGGACGCACCCGACGCGTGGAAGCAGTGGCAGGAAAACCGGCTGGAGGCGGTCTCGGCCCCCTACGGGCCCCTCACGCCGACCGGCATCCACTGGATCGAGGACCTCCCGGACGGTCGAATTCCGGACACCCCCGGCCGGTGGGCCGCCGAGGAGGACGCGGTGGTGCTCACCGCGCGCGCGGAGGACGGCCTGACGGTCGACGGCGGGCCCGCCACCGGCCGGATCCGCCTGACCGCCGACCCCGGGCCGGTCGAGGCGGCCAGGGTGGCGCACGGCGAGCGGCGCCTGGTCGTCCTGCACCGTGAGGACGTCTGGGGCGTCCGCGTCCACGATCCCGCCGCGCCGGCCCGGCGGGAGTTCCGCGGCATCGAGGCCACGCCGTACGACCCGCGCTGGACGGTGCCGGGCCACTTCACCCCGTACGGCGCGCCCCGGACCGTGCGGGTGGAGAACGCGGACGGCCGTTACCGGGGGCTCAGGCTCGGCGGAGTGCTCGCCTTCACGCTCGAGGGGCAGGACCTGACCCTGCAGGTGGCGGTGCGGGAGGACGGCCCGCTGCGGGCCGTCTTCACCGACACCACCGGCGCGGACGGCGGCAGTCACCGCTTCCGCTTCCTGGACGCGCCGGCGCCCGACGCGCAGGGGAGCACGACGGTGGACTTCAACCGCGCGTACCTCCCCCCGTGCGCCTTCTGCCCCCATTTCCTCTGTCCCCTCCCGCCGCCGGGCAATACGCTGGACGTCGCGATCGCGGCGGGGGAGCGCACCCTGCGCTGACTCGGCGCACCGTCATCCCGCACGCCTCCGCACGTCTCCCACGCGGTCCCGTCACGGTTTCCGCACGCCCTCGCACGGGTTCGTCACACATCCCGCACTCCTCCCTCTCCGTATGCACACACCTACCGACCGTTCGTGCGCACGGCCGAAAGGCACCCTTGCGCCCGTCCACCGGGTGACCGAATACTGCCCCCACAGCGCTTGTCAGGGACACGGCGTGTTCGTAACCCGGACGCGGCGGTCCCCGACTGCGCCTCACCGGGCCCCGACCCCACGCGGGCCCCCGACTTCCCCCCATGGAGGAACGAAAAGTGAGGATCAAGCGCACCACCTCTCGCAGCGGCATGTCGAGACGGACCCGGTTGATCGCCATCGGTTCGACCCTCGTGGCCGCCGCCGCGTTCGCGGTCCCCAGCGCGAACGCGTCCGACACCGCCGCCACCTTCAGCAACGCCCAGCTCACCCGGGCCGGCGGCTCGGTGCTCCAGGCCGACGTCCCGGGCACCGCCTGGGCGGTCGACAAGGCGAACCACCGCGTGGTCGTCACCGTCGACAGCACGGTCTCCGAGTCCGAGATCACCAAGATCAAGCAGGCGGCCGGCAGCGAATCCGGCGCGCTCACCATCAAGCGCACCCCCGGCACGTTCAAGAAGCTGATCGGCGGCGGCGACGCCATCTACGCCAGCAGCTGGCGCTGCTCCCTGGGCTTCAACGTCCAGGACTCGAGCGGGAACTACTACTTCCTGACCGCCGGGCACTGCACCGACGGCGCGGGCACCTGGTGGTCGAACTCCTCCCACTCGACGACGCTCGGCACCACCGCCGGATCCAGCTTCCCCGGCAACGACTACGGCATCGTGCGCTACACCAACAGCTCGGTGAGCAAGGCCGGCTCGGTGGGCAGCGTCGACATCACCAGCGCGGGCACGCCGTCCGTCGGCACCACCGTCTACCGTCGCGGCTCCACCACCGGCATCCACAGCGGCCGGGTCACCGCGCTCAACGCGACGGTCAACTACGGCGGGGGCGACATCGTCTCCGGTCTGATCCAGACCACGGTCTGCGCCGAACCCGGTGACTCCGGCGGTTCGCTGTACTCCAACAGCGGCATCGCCTACGGTCTGACCTCCGGCGGCAGCGGCAACTGCTCCTCCGGCGGAACGACCTTCTTCCAGCCGGTGACCGAGGCCCTGAACGCGTACGGGGTCCACGTGTACTGATCCGGCACGGGTCCGGTACCGATCCGGCGCGGATCCGGTTCCGGCCCTCTGCGGCGCCGGCCGTGTGAGAGCCCCCGTACGTCGCGGTGTCCCGCCGTGACGTACGGGGGCTCGCCGGTGTACGGAGCCCGTCGGCGCACGGGAGTTCGTCCGTGTACGGGGCTCGCCCCGGTGTCCGTCCCGGAGCTACCGTGGGGGAGGACCAGGTGCGGGCGGGTGGCCCCGGCACGCCCCCCGCGGCGCACTCTCGCTGCGGACCCGAGGGGGCCGACATGGTCGAGGAACTGGTGACGGCGGGTGTGGCGCTGGTGTGCGCCGTGGGCGTCTACGTGGCGGCGGGGGCCCGGGTCGTCAAACAGTACGAACGCGGTGTCATCCTGCGGCTGGGCCGATTGCGGTCCGACGTGCGCGGGCCCGGGTTCACGATGGTCGTCCCGTTCGTGGACAAGCTCCGCAAGGTCAACATGCAGATCGTGACGATGCCGATCCCCGCGCAGGAGGGGATCACGCGGGACAACGTCACGGTGCGGGTGGACGCGGTCGTGTACTTCCGGGTGACCTCGGCGGCCGACGCCGTCATCCGGGTCGAGGACTACCGGTTCGCCGTCTCGCAGATGGCGCAGACCTCGCTGCGGTCGATCATCGGCAAGAGCGATCTCGACGACCTGCTCTCCAACCGGGAGAAGCTCAACCAGGGGCTGGAGCTGATGATCGACAGCCCCGCGGTGGAGTGGGGGGTCACGATCGACCGGGTGGAGATCAAGGACGTGTCGCTGCCCGAGACGATGAAGCGGTCGATGGCCCGGCAGGCGGAGGCGGACCGGGACCGGCGGGCGCGGGTCATCAACGCGGACGGCGAGCTGCAGGCCTCGAAGAAGCTCGCGGAGGCGGCGGCGCAGATGGCGGACCAGCCGGCGGCGCTGCAGTTGCGGTTGCTGCAGACGGTGGTGGCGGTGGCGGCGGAGAAGAACTCCACGCTGGTGCTGCCGTTCCCGGTGGAGCTGCTGCGGTTCCTGGAGCGGGCGCAGCAGGGGACGACGCCGGGGGCGGGGCCGACGGCGGCGCCGCCGGAGGGGTAGGCGAGGGCTCCGCCCCTCGGCCCCGTACGCCATCCGCCCCCTATGTCATCCGGCCCGTACGCCATCCGCCCCGTACGCCATCCGGCCCGTACGCCCTTCGGGCGGGGCGCGGGAGGGCTCGGGTGGAGGGGTGCGCGGGCGGGTGCGGGTGGTGTGTGGTCGGTCGCGCGGTTCCCCGCGCCCCTGGGCATGGCGCCCCCGAGCCACGCCGAGCCACCACCCCTCCACGGTGACGAGTCAGGGGCGCGAGCGCGAGCGCCCCCTCAGAGGCGCGGGGACTGCGCGACAAGCTACGACGCACCCGCGGTCGAACACGCCCCCTGACCGCCCACACCCTCAGGGGCGGGGAACTGCGTGACCAGCCACGACGCACCCGCGGTCGAACACGCCCCCGGCTACCCATCCCCCGAGGGGAGCGTGGGGCGCCCCCCGAAGCCCCCGGACACCCCCTTTCCCGCAGGTGGGCCCCCGGCTGCGGGTTTCGTACAGTCGTTCGAAGGTGAGGGGTAAGGTGGATAGGGAACTGATGTTCGAGTGGGGCGTGAGGCGCCCGGGAGTCGCGGAGCGGGAGGTGTGGTGTCGTGGTGTTCGCGTTCCCGCATCTGCACACCGCCTCCGGTTTCTCCCTGCGCTACGGCGCCTCGCACCCCGAGCGGCTGGCCGAGCGCGCCGGTGAGCGCGGGATGGACGCCCTCGCGCTCACCGACCGGGACACCCTCGCCGGTGCCGTCCGGTTCACCCGCGCGTGCGTGAAGGCCGGGGTGCGCCCGCTGTACGGCGTGGACCTGGCGGTCGCCCCGTACAGTCCCGCCCGCCCGGGGCGGGAGCGCCGCCGCACCCCCGTCCGGGGCGGCGCCTTCGTCGACGAGTCGGCCCCCCGTGTCACCTTCCTCGCCCGGGACGGGGTCACCGGCTGGGCGGACCTCTGCAGAATCGTTTCCGCGGCCCACGCCGGCCGCACCCCCGGCGACGGCCCCCCGCTGCTGCCCTGGGAGGCCAACCACGGCGAGGGCCTCACCGTGCTGCTCGGCCCCGATTCCGACGTCGGCCGGGCCCTCGCCGCCGGCCGGCCCGACCGTGCCGCCCGGCTGCTCGCGCCCTGGCGCGAGAGGTACGGCGCCGCCCTGCGCCTGGAGGCCGTCTGGCACGGCCGCACCGGCACCGGTCCCGGCTCCCTGCGGCTGGCCGCCCGTACCGTCGGCTTCGCCGCCGAGCAGGGCGTGCGGCCGGTGCTCAGCAACGCCGCGCGCTACGCCGACCCCGGCCTCGGCCCGGTCGCCGACGTCCTGGACGCCGCCCGCCGCCTGGTCCCCATCGACCCCGCCAAGGAGCTGGACTCCGGCGAGGCCTGGCTGAAGGACACCGGCGCCATGACCGAGGCCGCCGAGCGGATCGTGGAGGCGGCCGGGTTTCCCCGCGGGGCCGCCCACCACCTGCTGGAGCAGACCCGGGCCACGGCCGCCGAGTGCGTGGTCGACCCCGAGGACGACCTCGGCATCGGCACCGTCCACTTCCCCGAGCCCCACCTCGTCGGCGCCGCCCGCCGCACCGCCCAGCGCACCCTCGCCTCCCGGGCGGCGGCGGGCATGGTCCGCCTCGGCCACGCCGGGCGGCGCGCGTACTGGGAGCGGATGCACCAGGAGCTGGACATCATCGCCCACCACGACTTCGCCTCGTACTTCCTCACCGTCGCCCAGGTCGTGGACGACGTGCGCGGCATGGGCATCCGGGTCGCCGCGCGCGGCTCCGGCGCCGGTTCCCTGGTCAACCACCTCCTCGGCATCGCGCACGCCGACCCGGTCGAGCACGGGCTGCTGATGGAGCGTTTCCTGTCCAAGCGGCGCCCGGTGCTGCCCGACATCGACATCGACGTGGAGTCCGCGCGCCGTATCGAGGTCTACCGGGCGATCATCGACCGCTTCGGCGCCGAGCGGGTCGCCACCGTCGCGATGCCGGAGACGTACCGGGTGCGGCACGCCGTCCGGGACGTGGGCGCGGCGCTGTCCATGGACCCCGCCGAGATCGACCGGATCGCCAAGTCCTTCCCGCACATCCGGGCCCGCGACGTCCGCGCGGCCCTCGACGAACTGCCCGAGCTGCGCGCGCTCGCGGGCGAGCGGGAGCGGTACGGCAGGCTCTGGGAACTGGTGGAGGCCCTCGACGCGCTGCCGCGCGGGATCGCCATGCACCCGTGCGGGGTGCTGCTCTCCGACGCCTCCCTGCGCGACCGCACGCCGGTGGTGCCGACGAGCGGCGAGGGGCTGCCGATGTCCCAGTTCGACAAGGACGACGTGGAGGAGCTCGGGCTGCTCAAACTGGACGTGCTCGGGGTGCGGATGCAGTCGGCGATGGCGCACGCGGTCGCCGAGGTCGAACGCACCAGCGGCGAGCGGATCGACCTGGACGCGGTGCCTCCGGGCGATCCGGCGACGTACGGGCTGATCCGGTCCGCCGAGACGCTCGGCTGCTTCCAGATCGAGTCGCCCGGCCAGCGGGACCTGGTCGGCCGGCTCCAGCCCGCGACCTTCCACGACCTGGTGGTCGACATCTCGCTGTTCCGGCCGGGCCCGGTCGCCGCCGACATGGTGCGGCCCTTCATCGAGGCACGGCACGGCCGGGCCCCGGTCCGCTACCCGCACCCCGACCTGGAGGGACCGCTGAAGGAGACGTACGGCGTCGTCGTCTTCCACGAGCAGATCATCCATATCGTGCACACCCTGACCGGCTGCGGGCTCGACGAGGCCGACCGGGTGCGGCGCGGGCTGTCCGACCCCGAGGCGCAGGGCCGCATCCGGGTCTGGTTCGCGCAGCAGGCGGCCGCGCGCGGGTACGGGGCGGAGACGATCGCGCGCACCTGGGAGATCGTCGAGGCCTTCGGCAGCTACGGCTTCTGCAAGGCGCACGCGGTGGCCTTCGCGGTGCCCACGTACCAGTCGGCCTGGCTCAAGGCCCATCACCCGGCCGCCTTCTACGCGGGGCTGCTCACCCATGACCCCGGGATGTACCCCAAGCGGCTGCTGCTCGCGGACGCCCGGCGGCGGGGGGTGCCGGTGCTGCCGCTGGACGTGAACCGCTCGGGCGTCGCCCACCGTATCGAACTGGTGTCCGAGGGAGAGGGGCGTGCGGGAGCCTGGGGACTGCGGCTCGCCCTCTCGGACGTGCACGGCATCAGCGAGGCCGAGGCCGCCCGCATCGCCGCCGGGCAGCCGTACGCCTCCCTGCTCGACTTCTGGGAACGCGCCCGGCCCAGCAGACCCGTCGCCGGACGGCTCGCACAGGTCGGCGCGCTGGACGCGTTCGGCGCCAACCGGCGCGACCTGCAACTGCACCTGACCGAACTGCACCGGGGCGCCCGGGGCGGGGGCGGCGGGCAGCTCCCGCTGGCCGGGGGCCGCCGGACCGCCTCCGCCGGGCTGCCCGACCTGTCCGAGGAGGAACGGCTCAGCGCCGAACTCGGCGTGCTCTCCATGGACGCCTCGCGCCACCTGATGGACGACCACCGCGCCTTCCTCGACGAGCTGCGCGTGCTGTCCGCACGAAGGCTGCGCGAGGCACGGCACGGTGAGACGGTGCTGGTCGCGGGCGCCAAGGCGGCCACCCAGACCCCGCCGATCCGCTCCGGCCGCCGGGTCATCTTCACCACCCTCGACGACGGCACCGGACTGGTCGACCTGGCCTTCTTCGACGACTCCCACGACACCTGCGCCCACACCGTCTTCCACTCCTGGCTGCTGCTGGTGCGCGGAGTCGTCCAGCGGCGCGGGCCGCGCAGCCTGAGCGTGGTGGGCGCGGCCGCCTGGAACCTCGCGGAACTGCTGGAGATACGCCGCCGGGAGGGCCTCGAAGGGGTGGCGGCCCGGCTGGCGGAGACGGGGACCGCGGGCGCCGACGGGGACGGCGGCCGCGCGGACGGCGGCACCGGCACCACCGGGGGCCCGGGCGGCCGGGTCCGGGCGGAGGCGGTCGCGGGCTCCGACGGGCTGCCGCGCCCGACCGGGTCCGCCGCCCAGGACGCGATGGAGCGCCGGCGGCGGGCGAAGGAACGGCGGAAGGAGACCGAGGGGGCGGAGGGGACCGAGGGAACGAAGGGGGCCGGGGGGACGGAGGGGACCGAAAGAGCCGAGGAGGCACGGGACGGGGACGAGGACCGGGGCGACGGCCGGGGGCGGCGCATCCGGATGGCCACGGGGTACGAGATGCACCCCTGGGCCGATCTGCGCCCCGCGGGCGAGGGCCCGCCGGGCGGAAGGAAACTGTGGCACCAGAGTCCGGGGAGTGCGGGATGACCATCCTCTGCGTACGGTTCCACCTGTCATCGGCGGACGAGGCGGCCCTGCCGGGGCTGCTCGGGCTGCTGGAGGAGTTCACCCCCGTCGTCGAGGCGCTGCCGCCGGACACGGCGCTGGTCGATCTGCGCGGCGCCGAGCGCTACTTCGGGCGGGACGCCGTCGAACTGGCGCGGCTCATCCGGGTGCGCGCGCTCGCGCACCACGGCGTCGACTGCGCGATCGGCGCCGGACCCGGCCCGATGCTGGCCCGCATGGCGCTGCGGGAGGCCGCGCCGGGCGCGGTCGTCGCCGTACCGGAGGCGGCCGGTGCGGTGACGGAGTTCCTGGCCGGACGGCCGGTGCGGGTGCTGCCCGGTGTCGGCGGCAGCACCGCCCGCACGCTGTGCGAGTACGGGCTCGACACGGTGGGCAGGGTCGCCGCCGCGCCGCCGGCCACGCTGCAGCGGCTGGTCGGCGCGAAGGCGGGACGGGAACTGCACGAGAGGGCGAACGGCCTCGACCGGGGACGGGTGGTCCCGAACGCGGTCGCGCGCTCCCTCGCCACCGAACGTCCCTTCGACCTGGACGAGATCGACCCCGGACGGCACCGGCGCGCCCTGCTCTCGGCCGCCGAGGAACTGGGCGCCCGGCTGCGCGCCGAGGAACAGGTGTGCAGGACCCTGACCCTGACCGTCCGCTACGCCGACCGCTCCGCGACCGTCCGCAGCCGGGCCCTGGCGGAGCCGACCGCGCACTCGGCGGCGCTCACCAGGACCGCGTACCGCCTGTACGAGGCGCTCGGCCTGCAACGCGCCCGGGTGCGGGGCCTCGCGCTGCGCGCGGAGGGGCTGACCCCCGCCGAACGGGCCGCGCACCAGCTCACCTTCGACCCGGTGGACGAGAAGGTCCGCCGCATCGAGGAGGTGGCGGACCGGGTCCGGGCGAAGTTCGGCCCCGGCGCGATCGGCCCGGGCTCGCTGGCGGCCTGACGGAGCCGGTACGGGACGGCCCTCAGTTGGCCCAGGGCGGGCTGAGCCGGGTGCCGTCGGCGAGTTCGGCCTCCAGGCCGATGGTGGTGGTGACCCAGGTGACGGCGGTGCGGCCGGTGGGGTTCTCGACCCCGAAGGCCGCGCCCGGGGTGACGATCACGGTGTCGCCCGCGAGGACCCGCTCGGTGCGCCCGTCCAGGGTGACGAGCAGTTCGCCGTCGAGCAGGTGGAAGATCTCCTCCCGGCTGACGGTGTGCGTCGGCGCCTTCGTCCCGGCGGGGATCTCGCCCCGCCAGGCGCACAGCTCCCTGCTGCCGGTGCGCGGGGCGGCGTGGGAGACGAAGCGGGCGCCGTGGATCTCGTGGGTCACGGCCTCGGACGGACGGACGACGGGCATGGGGGCCTCCGGAGGAGAAGGGGGCGGGCAGGAGCGGGGCGGATATTTGGTCAAGTCGCTTGACCAAATGCCCCGCTCTTATGGTCAAGCAGCTTGACCAATTCGTCAAGGGTGTTCTAATGCCACCGTGGAGAACTCCGAGGCCCTGGCCCTGTCCGCCGCCCTGCTCGCCGCCGCCGGCGATCTCACCCAGCGCATCCACGCGGGGGTCCTCGCCCGGGGCTTCGAGGGGCTGCGGCCCGCCCACGGCTTCGCCTTCGCCCGGCTCGCCCCGGACGGGGCGACGGTCACCGATCTCGCCGCGCACCTCGGGGTCACCAAGCAGGCGGCCAGCCAGCTCGTCGAGGAACTGGCGCGCAAGGGCTACGTCGAACGACGGCCGCACCCGGAGGACGCGCGGGCACGGCTCGTGGTGATGACCGAACGCGGCTGGGCCTGTGCCCGGGCCGCGGAGGAGGCCGCGGCGGAGGCGGTGCGGCCCTGGGCCGCGCTGCTGGGGGAGCAGGGGGTGCGGCACCTGCGTACCGCGCTGCTGGCGGTGGCGCCCGGCGGGCCGGTGCGGCCCACCTGGTGATGAGGTACGGCGGTGGCCGCGCCGACCGGCGGACCGGTGGGCCCGGGAACGCGGACGGGGTCCGCCCGGCCTGAGCCGCCGGGCGGACCCCGAGTTCCCGTACCGGCCGCTCAGCGGCCGTGGCGGCCCGCGTGGCCCGCGCGGCGGCGGACCGAGGCGAAGAGGGCCGCGGCACCGAGCGCGAGGGCGGCGGCGCCGCCGATCGCGACGTACGCCGTGCGCCCGTCGGCGCCCGTCTCGGCGAGGTTCCCGGAGGCGCCGTCGGCCGCGGGCCGGTTGGCCGGGGTGTCCTCGGCGGCCGTGCCGCCCGCAGTGCCGCCGGTACCGGCGCCGCCCGAACCCTCGGCGGCCTCGGCGCGGCGGGGCTCGGCCGAGGTACGGGCGTCGTCGTCGCCGTGGCCGTGGTGCTCGATCGTCGACTTGTCGGCACCGGCCTCGATCTGCCGGTCGGTGGGGGCGGAGGCGGCCGGCGCGGGAGCCGCCCCCTCCGAGCCGCCGCTGCCGCTGCCGCTGTTGCCGCCCGCGCCGCCGCTCCCGCCGAAGTCGACGTCGGAGCAGGAGTAGAACGCCTCCGGGCTGTCCGAGCGCTGCCAGATCGCGTAGAGGAGCTGCTTCCCGGAGCGCTGGGGGAGAGCACCGGAGAAGGTGTAGAAACCGTTGACCGGGGCCGGGTCGGTGGCGCTCGCGACCGGGTGGTCGAGGTCCAGGTCCTTCCAGGCGAGCGGCTTGGCGGGGTCGTAGCCCGGCTTGGTGACGTAGACCTTGAAGGTGCCCTTGTGGGGCGCGGTGACCCGGTACCTGAAGGTGTACGCGCCGCTCTTCACGGAGGTGGCGGGCCAGTCGGCGCGGGCCAGGTCGAGGCCCTTGAACTCCTCGTTGCCCGCGCTGCACAGCTTGCCGTCGGGGATGAGGGCCTGGTGCCGGCCGCCGGCGTCGCCGATGCGGATGCCGTTCCAGTCGTAGAGCGCCTGGGTGCCGCCCGCGGCGACCGCCGCCCGGCAGGCGGCCGACCTCGGGGACTCCGGGCCCTCGGCGTAGCACTGGGCCACCCGGCTGACGGGATCGCCCATCGTGCCGTGCGCGGCGGCCGGAGCGGCGGCGAGGGCGGTCAGGGCGAGGGGGGTGCCGCCGACGAGGGCGAGTACGGCGGCATGGCGACGGCGGCCTGCGGGCATGGGGGGCTCCTCGGGGGTCCTGAGCGGCGGGTGCGGTCAGCAAACTAGCCGCGCGGGACCGGGCGAATCCCCTGTTCGGGGCCGAGGAGCGGATCCTTATGCTCGCGTTAAGGGAGTGCTCAGACCGGCATCAGGTAGAGCCCCCGCGTGAGCCCGGGCAGGGACTCCGCCCCCTGGATCCGGGAGGGCGGAGGCGCAGGGCCGGACCGGGCCGGCTCAGCCGTCCGGCCACCAGGTCCGGTGGATGTCCTTGCGGACCTCGGGGCGCTCGGCGGGGCGCTCGTCGGCCTCCTCCCGCACACGGCGGGAGTCCGACTTCCTCAGGGGCTTCTGCACGGTCGTCCGGCGCATGGCTGCCTCCTCCGAGATCACCAGGTCCCGCGTCACCACGGGTCTGGACCTCTACCCGGAGCGTGGCCCATCCCACCCTCCCTGTCAGTAACGCTTGTCACGATCGGGCCGTCAGTGCTGTCAGTGGCGACTGCCATGCTGACTCGATGCACACCCACAGTGAGGAAAAAGCGCCCTCCGGTGACGACTGGGAGGCACTGGCCGCCACCTTCGACGAGGAGCCGGACCACGGGCTGGGCGATCCGCGCATCCGTGCCGCCTGGGCCGGACGGCTGCGGCGGTGGCTGCCCGGGAGCCCTGGTGACCTGCTCGACCTCGGCTGCGGCACGGGCAGTCTCTCGCTGCTCGCCGCCGAGGCGGGGCACCGGGTCACCGGCGTCGACACGTCCCCGGCCATGCTCGACCGGGCCCGCGCCAAGCTCGCCGGGCGGGACGCGGAGTTCCTGCGCGGGGACGCGGCGGCCCCGCCCGTGGGCGGGCGGCGGTTCGACGCGGTGCTCGTCCGCCATGTGCTGTGGACGCTGCCCGATCCGGCGGCCGCGCTGCGGCACTGGCGCGGGCTGTTGCGGTCCGGTGGCCGGATGGTGCTGGTCGAGGGCGTGTGGGGCACGGTGAGCCCGGTCGGCATACCGGCCGACCGGGTCACCGGGCTGCTGGCACCGCTCCTGGCTCACGTGGAGGTGGAGCGGCTGTCGGGCGATGCCCGGCTGTGGGGGCGGGAGGTGGGGGACGAGCGGTACGCGGTGGTGGCCGTCAGCTGAGCAGTTCCCGGAACGCCGGCCCGGCGGCCAGCGCCTCCAGGGTGTCCAGCGCGGTGAGCGCGGCCCGGGCGGCCTCGGGGTCGGTCCGGGCGAGACCGCTCTGCTCGAACTCGTCCTCGTCCAGCCGGAGGACCGTCGCGCCGTCCGCCGAGCGCCACAGGTCCAGGTCCAGGTCCTCCGAGAGGAGCTCCGTGCCGGTCAGCACGGCGGGCCTGGCGATGTCGCAGTACCAGCCCTTCAGCGTGCCGTCGCCGGCGCGGACCTCCTTCACCGCGTACCAGCGGTCGCGCCAGAAGTGCTCGGTGAGGACGTCACCCGGTGCGAAGCGGACGAAACCGAAGTCGCGTACGCCGGGGCTCGCCCAGGGGGCCCGCACGGTGATCCGGCGGCCGTCGTCGGCGAGGAGGTCCGCGGCGTAGCGCATCTTCGTGCGGCCCGCCTTCCGCAGCACCACCTCGATCCGCCCGGCCGCCTCAGGCGCCCGGTCAGCCGAAGGCGCGGACATGGTGCACCTCCGTCCCGCAGATCTCGTACCCGAACCACTTGTTGATCGCCAGCATCGGTCCGTTGCCGTCGTCGTTGCCCGTCAGGGCCTCGGTGAAGCCGGCGGCGCGGGCGCGGTGCAGGGAGTCGTTCTTGGCGAGCTTGGCCAGGCCTCTGCCCCGGTACGCGCGGGCCGTGCCCGTCATCATCGTGCCGTAGCGCGTGCCGCTGTTCGTGCGGACCATGGTGAACGCCGCCGGGCGGCCCTCGACGAGTACCACCGACGTCAGTTCCTTGCTGGTCAGCGGGTGGTTCCAGGTCCCCCGCAGCCAGGACTCGTAGTCCGTCAGCTCGTAGTCGATGTCGCTGGGCTCGTCCGCCATGGTCTCCGCGTCGAGAGCGAACAGCGGACGGGGGTCGGACACGAAGTCGGTGCCGGGGATCACCTCCACGCCGGGCGGCGCGGACTGCAGCGGCGGCAACGAGCCCTCCGTGAGGTCCAGCCGGAGGAAGTGCGCGGAGCGGCCCGGCCGGTAGCCGCGCCGCTCGGCGAACGCGCGGTTGGCGGGCGTGTCCAGGACCCAGGAGTACACGTCCCGCGCCCCCACCTCCCGCAGTCGTTTCTCCGCGGCCCGCACCAGCGCCGTGCCCGCGCCGCGGCCCTCGTGGCTCGGCCGTACGTAGATGTTGAGATAGGCCTGGCCGGGCTGGGGGCTGTCGTGCACGAGGCCGACCTGGGCCGAGCCCACCGCCTCGCCGTCCACCCGCGCCAGCAGCGGCTCGTAGTGCGCCTCGGGAGGGGAGTGCAGCAGGTCGTGGGCGAGGGCCTCGCCGGTCATCAGGATGAAGGGGAGCGCCTCCTCGCGGATGCGGGCGAAGGCCTCGCAGTCCTCGGAAGCGTCGGGACGCAGGCGGTGCACGGTCACGGACGGATCGCTACTCATGTGAGGGCACGGTACGAGGAAGGGCGGCGGGGGCGCCTCCGAATTTCGCGCCGTCGGGCGCCGGTTCGCTGTTCCCGGGGGTGCGCTCCGGGCGACAATCGGTGCGTGAGCCTGAAGATCGACATCATTGACAGTACGGAGGGCGGCGCGCCCTACGAGCAGGTGCGCGCCCGGATCGCCGAGCAGGCACGGTCGGGGGCGTTGCCGGTGGGCTACCGGCTGCCGACGGTGCGGGGCCTCGCCGAGACCCTCGGCCTCGCCGCGAACACGGTCGCCAAGGCCTACCGGGCACTGGAGGCCGACGGCGTGATCGAGACGCGGGGCCGCAACGGCACCTATGTGGCGGCCGCCGGTTCCGCCGCGGAGCGGACCGCCGCGAGCGCCGCGCAGGAGTACGCCGAGCGGGTGCGAAGGCTGGGCCTGGGGGAGGGCGAGGCGCTGGCCGCCGTGCGGGACGCCCTGCGGGCGGCGTACGGGCAGAGGTGAGGAGCGCAGGGTCGGCAGCGCGCCGCTCAGCGCGGGGGACGAGGGCTCATGGGCGGCAGGTGGTGGGGGGTGCGGGTCACCGTCCGGCCCGCCGCCCGCGCCGTCCGGGCGAAGAGCATCGCGTCCAGGACGGCCGCGCCCCGCGGGTCGTTGTTGAAGTAGGCGTACACGTCCGACTCGTCCGGCCACGCCTCGCCGACGCGCCCCACCCAGCTCGACAGGGACTGCCGGCCGTAGTGCGGGCTGCGGCGGGCCCGGCCGGAGTGGAAGCGGACGTATCCCCAGTCGGCCGTGCGCCACAGCGGGGTGACCGGGCGGGAGAGGACGTCCGCCCAGCACAGGGCGGCGGCCCGCGCGGTGAGGACGTCCCGGACCGCCGGGGTCCACCAGGACTCGTGGCGCGGTTCGACGGCCACACGGGTGCCGGCCGGGAAGCGGGCCAGGCAGTCGTCGAGGAGGCCGGTGTCGGCGCGGAGGGTGGGCGGGAGCTGGAGCAGTACGGGACCCAGGCGGTCGCCCAGGCCCTCGGCGTGGGTCATCAGGCGCCGTACGGGTTCCTCGGGATCGCGGAGGCGTTTGACGTGGGTGAGGAACCGGCTCGCCTTGACGGCGACGACGAAGTCGGACGGGGTGCGCTCGCGCCAGCGTGCGAAGGTCTCGCGGCTGGGGAGACGGTAGAAGGCGTTGTTGATCTCCACGGTGGCGAAGCGGCCGGCGTACTCCTCCAGCCAGCGGCCGGTGGGCAGGCCCGGGGGGTAGAGGACGTCGCGCCAGTCCTTGTACTGCCAGCCGGAGGTGCCGACGAAGAGGGGCATACGGGTATGTAAGCACCCGGGGTCGTGCGGGGGCCGGTTTTCTTCCCCGCGGTTCCCGCCCCCCGGCCGTTCCCGTCAGCCCCGGCCCTCCCCTCCCCGGGCGCTTCCGTCGGCCCGGCCGTTCCCGCCCCCCGACCGTCCCGGCCCCCGGCCCCTCACAGGTACAGGCCCGACTCCGCGTCCCGCTGGTCCGGCACCGAGGTCGGGCTGGTGCCGCGGCGCAGGGCGTAGAGCTCGGCCAGGGTGGCGCCCTCGCGGGAGACGGACTCCTCGCGGCCGGGGAACTCGCTGCCGAGCCAGCCGAGCGCCTCGGGGCGGGTCAGCGGGCCCACCTCGATCCGCGCCAGGCACCGTCCGGGGCGCACGACGGCCGGGTGGAGGCGTTCGAGGTCCTCGTTGGTCGTCACGCCCACCAGGACGTTGCGGCCCTGGCCGAGCAGTCCGTCCGTGAGGTTGAGCAGCCGGGACAGCGCCTGGCCCGCCATGGTCCGGGCCTCGCCGCGGATCAGCTCGTCGCAGTCCTCCAGGAGCAGCAGCCGCCAGCGTCCCTTGCCGCCCGCGTCCTCCTCGCCGATCGCGATGTCCATGAGGTAGCCGACGTCCCCGAACAGCCGCTCGGGGTCGAGGACGCAGTCCACCTGGCACCAGTCCCGCCAGGAGCGGGCCAGGGTGCGCAGCGCGGAGGTCTTGCCCGTGCCCGGCGGGCCGTGCAGCAGGAGCAGCCGGCCCGCGATGTCCTCGGGGGTCGTCTTCATCAGCCGGTCCATGGCCTCCGCCACCGGTGCCGTGTAGTTGCCCCGCACCTCCTCCCACGTGCCCGCCGAGATCCGGCGTGTGGTGCGGTGCGGGCCGCGCCGCGGGGACACGTACCAGAACCCCATCGTCACGTTCTCCGGCTGGGGCTCGGGCTCGTCGACGGCGCCGTCCGTGGCCTGGGCCAGCACCTTTTCCGCGAGTTCGGCGGTGATCGCGGTGACCGTGACGTCGGCGCCCCGGTTCCAGCGGGAGATCAGCAGCGTCCAGCCCTCGCCCTCGGCGAGGATCGCGCTGCGGTCGTCGTCCCGGGCCGTGCGCAGGACGCGGGCGCCCGGGGGGAGCAGGGTGGCGCCCGTGCGCACCCGGTCGATGGTGGCCGCGTGGGAGCAGGGCTGCTCGCCCGTCGCGAAACGGCCGAGGAACAGCGCGTCGACGACGTCGGACGGGGAGTCGGAGTCGTCGACGTTGAGCCGGACCGGCAGGATGCCGTACGGGTCGTCGTACGGCTGTCCCGGTTGCGGCTGCGGCTGCGGCTTGTCGGGCGGGTTCGCGGACATGTCGCCATGATCCGTCAGGAAGCCCGCCCGCGCACCGGATTTCCCGCGCCCGGCCCGTCGGGCTCCGCCGGGCCGCGCCCCGGCCCTCCGCACACGTGTCAACCCGGGGCCCGGGAGCCGTTCACCGGTACAGGTGAGGCCTCCCACGGGTCGCTCGAGGGTGCCTTCGTGCAGGTGGCCTTCGGTCGTACGGGGTTTGAACACTCGTCAACAATTTTGGCATGAGCACTTCCAGTCAACACGCGTAGCTGGTACCACGGTTGTCGCAGAGATCCTGCTAAAGGGAGGTTCCATGAGACGTTCCCGAATCGCGGCATACGTGACCTCGCTCCTCCTCGCCGTCGGCCTCACCCTCACCGGGGCGGCCACGGCACAGGCGTCCTCGGTCGCGGCCGGCACCGACTACGTGGCCCTCGGCGACTCCTACTCCTCAGGCGTCGGCTCGGGCAGCTATCTGAGCTCCGGCGGCGACTGCAAGCGCAGCACCAAGTCCTACCCGTACCTGTGGCAGGCCGCCCACTCGGTCTCCTCGTTCAGCTTCCTCGCCTGCTCCGGCGCCACCACCAGCGACGTCATGTCGGGTCAGCTCTCCACCCTCACCTCGGCCACCGACCTCGTCTCGATCAGCGTCGGCGGCAACGACGCCGGCTTCGCCGACGTCATGACGACCTGTGTGCTCCAGTCCGACGCCACCTGTCTGGCCCGCATCGACACCGCCAGGGCGTTCGTCGACTCCACGCTCCCGGGCCGCCTCGACACCGTCTACTCCGCCATCCGTGCCAAGGCCCCCGCCGCCCGCGTGGTGGTCCTCGGCTACCCGCGCTTCTACCGGCTCGGCACCACCTGCCTCGGCCTCTCCGCGACCAAGCGCGCCGCCATCAACGACGCCGCCGACCGGCTGGACGCCGCCCTCGCCAAGCGCGCGGCCGACCACGGCTTCGCCTTCGGCGACGTCCGCACCACCTTCACCGGTCACGAACTGTGCTCGGGATCGGCGTGGCTGCACAGCCTCGAACTGCTCGACATCGGCGAGTCGTACCACCCCACCGCCGCCGGACAGTCCGGCGGTTACCTCCCCCTCCTCAACAGCCTGGCCTGACCGGCCCGTTCCGCCGCACCGGGGCCCGTCCGCGATCCACGCGGGCGGGCCTCAGCCCTACGAGGAGGTCGGCGTGGCCTCCGGCGCCGAAGTGGAGGGGGTGGCACTCGTGCACGTCACGGACAGGGGGAGGGAATTGGACGTGGTGTGCACGGGGGAGCGGACCTCGGCCCAGACCCGGTTCCCGGAACCCGTGGGGCGGACGGCGAGGGAGTCCGCCACCCGCACGCTCCGCGCGCCGAGGGCCACCGACCTCGTCCGCCAGTCCGAGACCGGGCCGCCCCGGCTGTTCCAGCGGTACTCCACCGTCGCGGGCGCCCGGCCCACGGTGATGTCCACCCGGAGGTCGAGGGTGTGGCGGCCCTCCTCGCAGGCCCCGGAATAGGGATGACCGCCGCTGATCGTCACCTTCACCGACTGCGCCGGGGCAGCCGAGGAGGTGCTCCGGCGGTGGCTCGGGGCGGCTCCGTCCCCGCTTTCGGCGGTGCTCTCCCGCGCGGTGCTCCCGCCCCCGGTCTCCGCCCGGCGCGTCGCACCACTCCCCTTCGCGTCCGGATCGTCGCCGTCCCGGTGGAGCAGGCCGTACGTCAGCCCCGCGAGTGCCAGGACCAGCACGACGATCCCGGTGACGAGGACGAGGACCGTACGGCGCTCGCGCCGAGGAGGCGGGGTCGGCGAGGGCGAGGCGGGCGACGGCGACGGGGAGGGCGCCGCCGCCGTCGGAGCGGTGCCCTCGTACCCGGCCGTGGGCGGCGGGCCGAAGCCCGGGACGGCGGCGAGCGTGAGGGAGTGCGCCGGTCCGCCCGCGTCCGGGGGGTCGCCCGAGCCGATCGCCCGCAGATCCCCCTCGACCCGCTCGGCGGGAGGCCGCCCGGCCGGGTCCTTGCGGAGCAGTCCCTCGATCACCGGCGCCAGCGGACCCGCCCGGCGCGGCGGCGGCAGCGCCTCGTCGACGACCGCCCGCAGCGTGCTCAGCGGAGTGTCCTGCCGGAACGGGCTCGCCCCCTCCACCGCCGCGTACAGCAGCACACCGAGGGACCACAGGTCCGACTCCGGCCCGGGGTCCCGGCCCAGCGCGCGCTCGGGCGCGAGGAACTCGGGGGAGCCGATCACCTCGCCGGTCATGGTCAGCGCGGAACTGCCCTCGACGCGGGCGATCCCGAAGTCCGTGAGGACCACCCGGCCGTCGTTCGCCATGAGCACGTTGCCCGGCTTGACGTCCCGGTGCAGCACCCCTGCCGCGTGCGCCGCCCGCAGCGCGGACAGCACCTCCGCGCCGATCGCCGCCGCCCGGCGGGGCGGCAGCGGGCCCTCGGCGTCCAGCAGATCGGCGAGGGTGAGACCGCGGACCAGCTCCATCACGATCCACGGCCGACCGTCCTCCGCGGCCACGTCGTACACCGTCACCACATTGGGGTGCGCGACCCGGGCCGCCGCCCACGCCTCCCGCTCCAGCCGGGCGTACATCCGCTCCCGCTCCGGCGCCGTCAGCCAGTCGGGGGCGCGCACCTCCTTGACCGCGACCTCCCGCCGCAGCACCTCGTCGCGGGCCCGCCACACCGTCCCCATGCCGCCCTCGCCGAGCGGGGACAGCAGCCGGTAGCGTCCCGCGACCACACGCTCACGACCCGGTTCTCCGTCGGACACGTGCGTCCCCCCGTCGTGTCGAGCTGCCGCCTGCCACGCCTGTTCAAAGTAGCTCAGCCGAGGGCGGTTGCCGCCCCCCTGAGCACCAGTCCGGCGCCGAGCACGAGCACGACGCACGCCGAGCCGAGCGGTGCCGCCCGCCGCACCAGCGCCGCCGTCGCGCCCCCGGCCCAGCGGGGACGGCGTGCGAGCAGCCGGTTCATCCCGCCGCCGAGCCGGACGACGGCGAAGCCGGCCGCGGTCAGCGTGAGGGCGAGCCCGAGGCCGTAGGCCACGACGAGCAGCAGCCCGAACCAGGCCTGCCCCAGCGCGGCGGCGCCGACCAGCACGACGACGGCGGACGGCGAGGGCACGAGGCCCCCGGCGAAGCCGAGGAGGAGGGTGCCGCGGAGGGTGGGGGCGGTGGAATGCGTGTGCGGGCGTCCGTGACCGTGCGTGTGGGTGTGCCCGTGGTCGTGGTCGTGCCCATGTTCGTGGGCGTGGGCGTGGTCGTGGTCGTGGGGGTGCTCGTGCGCGGGCTCTGAGGCCGGCTCGTGAGCGTGCTCGTGCGTGTGGTCGTGTCCATGGCCGTGCCCCCGTCCGTGGCGGTCGCGCCAGGCACGGCGGACGAGGGTGACGCCCGCCGCGGTGACGAACGCGCCGCTCGCCAGGCCCAGCCAGGTGATCACCGAGGGCGCGGCCGCCGAACCGGCCGTGACCAGCAGGCCGAGGGCCACCACGCCGAGGGTGTGGGTGACGGTCACCGACGCGGCGAGCGGCAGCACGTCCCGCGGCCGGGCCCGGCCGCCGCGGGCCGCGGCCGTCGCGGCCATCAGGGTCTTGCCGTGGCCGGGCGCGAGCGCGTGCATCGCGCCCAGGCCGACCGCGAGCAGCACGGCGAGCGCGGCGAAACCGAGCGTGAGGTCGTGCCGGGCCACCAGGCCGTCCAGCGCACGGGTCCAGCGGTCGGCGCCGCGCGGCAGCACCGAGGCGGCCGGGGCGTCGCCCTGCCGTTCCCGGTCCAGCGCCGGGCCGCCCGGCCGGACCTCGAAGGAGGCGCGCGCGGTGTGCGCGGGGGAGGACAGCAACTCCTTGGGATAATCGGTCAGTTCATGGGACACCGAGGTCCCGGGCACATCGGATCCGGTCAGTGTCGTACGGTCGCCGCGCGCGGTGATCTCCCGCCAGCCGGGCCCGGAGGCCGGGCCGCCCGCGCCGCGGAACACCACCCGGACGGTGCCGGTCTCGGGCAGCGGGGCGGTCAGCCGGCACTCCAGGCGCAGGGTGTCCAGACCCGCCTGCCCGGGGCGCCGGTGCGCGGTGCTCGCGGCGACGCCGAGCCGGGCGGCCCGCCCCGCCACGGTCACCCCGCTGCCGCGCGCGGCCTCCACGCACCGCTGCCGGGCCCAGCCGGTGAGGCCGCCCGCCCGCTCGATGCCCGGGCCCGCCTGGGTGGCGGGGATCTCCGCGAGGTCCTCCACGTGGTCGACCCGCAGTTCCCCCGGCGCGGCGACCAGACCGTCGTACCGGTTGACGGTGAAGTTGCCGAGCGGATGCGCGCCCGCCTGCGCCGCCGGGAGCAGGACCAGCGCCGCCACGGCGGTGGCCAGCCCCGCGCCGAGGGCGAACCGGCGCCCGCGGGGCCTCATTCCGTGCCTCCCAGGGAGGCGAGGGCCGCGTGCGCCGCGCGGGCGCCCAGCGGCGCGAAGCCCGGGTTGAGGCCGAGGGCCGCGGTGAGGGAGGCGCGGGCCCGGTCCGGCCGACCGGCGGCCCGCTCGATCATGCCGCGGTGGTACCGGAAGGAGGCACTGCGGTAGCCGGTGGCGGTGGCCCGCCGCGCGTACGGGAGGGCCTCCTCGTCCCGGCCGTTGACGTGCAGCGCCCAGGCGAGCGCGTCCGCGGTGTGCACCGTGTGGCGGCGCTTCCACTCGGCGCGCGCCGCCTTCAGCGCGGCCCCGCGCTCGCCGTGGTCGGCGGCGGCGAGGGCGGTGTCGAGGTCGGCGTCCACCCCGTTGGCGCGGGCGAGCGAGACCCAGGCGTGCACCAGGGCGTACTGGTCCCGGGCCCTGGCCGTGTCGCCCTTCCCGCCCCGCTCCTCGTACAGCTCGCCCAGCTCCACGAGCGGCTGGGGGAGCGGGGCGCGGGCGACGACCCGTTCCATGCCGGTGATCGCCGCCGCGCGGTCGCCGAGCGCGGCCTGGGTGCGGGCCCGGCCCTCGAGCGCCGGGAGGTAGGTGTCGTCGGCGGCGAGCGCCCGGGCGTAGTGACGCAGGGCGGTCCTGTACTGCCCCTGGTTCCAGGCGAGTTGCCCGAGGGCGGTGGCCACGTAGGCGACGTCGCCGCGGGTGGCGGCGGTGCCGAGCGCGCGGGTGAGCACCTCGCGGGCGGTGGCGGTGTCGCCGCGCAGTTCACGGACGTAGGCGTAGCGGGTGAAGACCGGTACGCCCGGGCGCCGGGAGTCGGCCAGGTCGGCGGCCTTCGAGGCCTCCTCGTAGCGGCCCAACTCGACGAGGGCGTCGATGCGGGAGCACAGCGCGCGTTCGTTGTACGGATTACGGGAGAGGGCCTCGTCGGCGTACTTCAGCGCGCCGCGGAAGTCGTGCCGTGCGGCGGCCAGGGCGGCGCGGCCGGCCAGGGCGGGGTCGTGGTGGGGGCGCAGTTCCAGGGCGCGGTCGAGGGCCTTGTCGGCCTGCGGATAGCGGGAGGGGTCGCCCTCGGTCCGGGCCTGTTCGACGTAGGCGAGAGCGAGCGTGGACCAGGCCTCGGCGTCACGGGGCTGGGCGCGCAGGTGGGCCTGGAGGCCGCGGATGCTCGCGGCCAGGTCGTCGCCGCTCAGGAGCCGCGGGGAGGTGACGGGCAGGGACGCCGGGGCGGGCGTGGCCTGCCGGGCCGCGCCCGTGGCCAGCGCTCCCGTGGTGAGGGCGACGGCCAGGGCGCCGGCGGAGAGCACGAGGTGCAGACGGGAGGGCGTCCGCACGGAGGCACCCCCGCCGGCCGACACCCCGGGAACCGGGGCCACCGGGGTGCCGGCCACCGGGGCCTCGCCTTCCCGGGGCCCGGCCACCGGAGCCTCGCCTTCCTGGGGCCCGGGGGCCGGGTCCTCGGCCATCGGAGGTGCCGGGACCGGGGCTTCGATCACCGGGGTGTAGGGACCCTGGTCCTCGGCCTCCCGCGTTCGGGGGGCCGGGGCCTCGCCTTCCCGGGGCCCGGCCACCGGGTCCTCGGCCATCGGAGGTCCCGGGACCGAGGCTTCGATCACCGGGGCCTTACCCTCCCGGGGCCCGGGACCCGGATCCCCGGCCACCGGAGTTCCCGATGCCGGGTTCCCGGGCGCCGCCGTCTCGAGGGCCGGGGCCCCGGCCTCTCGGGGTTCGGGGACCCGGGTCCCGGCCGCTCGAGCGCCGGGGACCTCGGCCGCCGTGGTCCCGGGGGCCGGAGTCTCCCTCTCCGGAGTGCCGGGCACCGGAGCCTCGGCCTGCGGGGCCTGCGGGGCCTGCGGGGCCTGCGGGGCCTGCGGCGACGAACCCTCGGGTGTCGGGGTGTCGGGGGTGTGCGGGGGCATGGGACTTCCTCCGTTCCGGTGCCCTGGGGGCCGTCAGTAGTACGTGCGGCGGGTGCGGCGGCGCCACCACACGAGGGCCATGGCGATCAGGAGGAAGCCGGCGGCCCCCGCGGCCGCGGAGGTCACGATGAGCGTCGTGTCCGAACCGCCGCCCACACCACTCGTGTGGAGCGCGTCGCCGAGCTGGTTGCGCACGCTGTTGCCGTCCGTCTTCGCCGTCGCGCCGCGCGAACCGGCCGTCGGCTCGGCGAGGTAGGGGAAGGACCCGCCGAACTTCTTGTCGTTGGCGTCGACCGCGTCGCCCAGGTCGTTCTTCGAGCCGACCAGCTCGCCCTCCATGACCTGCAGCGCCTCGTCGACCACGTCGTCGGTCAGCCGGCGCCCGTTCGGGAAGCCCGCGTTGTCCCCGTCGAGCACGCCGAGCCGCTTGGGAGTGGCGGCGGGCTTGATCGAGGTGTTGAGCCGCAGTTCTTCCGCCGGCCGCACGGACGGCGGCTGGTTGAGCCCTTTGACGCCCTTCAGGAACACGTCGACGAGGTCGTCGCGCGGCTCGTCCGGCGCGTCGATCTTGTAGATGGCCTCGATGAGCTTCGGCAGCTCGGGGTTGGTCACGTTCTTCAGGAACTGCGCGTCGTCCCAGGGCGCGGAGGCGTTGAACCTGTCCTTGTCCTTCTGCGGGTTGACGACCTCGTTGACCAGCGGGTTGCCCAGCCGCGAGACCTGCCGCCAGTGCCCGCGCGCGTCCTTGCGCTGCGTCGTCGACCAGATGCCGACGACCGGCTGCTCCTTCGACTCGGTGAGCATGTCGTTCGGCACCTGCAGGGCGATGGAGTTGACGTTGTAGCCCTTGAGGGTGTCCCGGCCCACCTCGGAGAGGTCGCCGCCGTACAGCAGGTCGAAGACGCGAAGGTCCAGGAAGAACGGGTCGTCGGCCTGGCCCGCGAAAGTCGTGGAGCCGTTGGACAGCTTGTACACGGCCTGCGAACGCAGCTTGCCGTAGTCCGGCATGGACGCCTTGCCGACGTTGGAGGGCGCCACCGGCACGTCGTCGGCGAGCTTCGTCTTCGACACCAGCTTCTGCCTGTGCAGCTTGATGAGGTCGATGTCGTACGTCTGCGTGATGTTGAGGTCCGGGTCGTCCAGGCTGTCGACGGGGCCCGTGTTGTAGAGGAAGGTGTTCTCGTTCTTGGTGTGCGTGCGGAACGTGTACCGGAAGATCAGCTCGCTCTGCGCGTCACCGTTGTTGTCGACGTGGAGGTCGTACTGCGCGTCCTCCGCGAACGTGTAGAAGTTGGGTCCGCCGGCCGGCTCCTGGAACGGGATCCAGTTGGCCACGAGCGTCGTCGTGTCCGGCTTGTCCGGGCTCACGAACGCGTACACGTCGGTGTTGTCGTACTGCGGCTGCCCCGAGATCAGCGGAGCCTCCCGGTGGCTGGAGGCGGAGGCCGCCCCCGGTTCGAGTGCGACCACACCGGCGGCGGCGAGTCCCCCGGCGGCCATCGCGCCGCACAGGAGGGTCGCGAGGCTCCGGCGCCCCACGCCCCGGCCGGGAAGGGGGGTCATGCGTCCGGTCCGCCCAGCCGTGGGCCGCCCCGATCGTCCGTCCGTGTGTGCGTCCATCCGTCCGTCCATCCGTTCATCCGTTCCGTTCGTCCGTCCGCGCAAGCCGTGCGTTCCTCGCGTCCATACGGCCGCGGCGCCGATTTGCCTCACTGACCGGGCATTCGGAGAGCCCGTCGGGCCGGATTGGTCGGATCGGCGGAAAATCTCACGGGCCGTCAGGCGGGTCGCGGGTGCCGGACCGGAGCGAGGGGCCGGCCGTCGCGGGAGCCGCCCGCGCGGACCGCCGTATTCCTCGCCGTCCGACCCGCGTTTTCGGCCCGCCGATCCGTAATCCCGTCCAAGGGCGTGATCGCTCCGAACGTTCTACGCACCACCTGCGAACGACCTGCGATCACCTGCGAACGACCTGCGAGCGCCCAGCGAACGACCTGTGGGACGACCTGTGGGACGACCGACGAGTCCGCGCACCGTGTGCCGCGGCCGGAGAGGGGGGTACGAGTGGAGGCGGAGGAACTCCTGGCACTCGTGGCCGGAGGCGACCAGAAGGCCTTCGAGGAGTTGTACGGCATGGTGTCCGGGCCGGTGTTCGGCCTGGTGCGCCGCGTCGTGCGGGACCCGGCGCAGTCGGAGGAGGTGGCGCAGGAGGTGCTCCTCGAACTGTGGCGCTCGGCGCCCCGGTTCGATCCGGACCGCGGCAGCGCGCTGTCCTGGATCCTGACCGTCGCCCACCGCCGCGCCGTCGACCGGGTGCGCAGCGCCCGCGCCTCCGGCGAACGCGAGGAGCGCGAGGCCCGCCGCGCCCACCACCCCGCCTTCGACCAGGTCGCGGAGGAGGTGGAGGCGGGTCTCGAACGGGAATGGGTGCGCCGCTGCCTCGACCGGCTCACCGCGCTGCAACGGCAGTCCGTGACCCTCGCCTACTACGAGGGCTACACGTACCGGGAGGTGGCCGAGAGGCTGTCCCTGCCGCTCGGTACGGTCAAGACCCGGATGCGCGACGGGCTCACCCGGCTGCGCCACTGCCTGGGAGGTGCGGCATGAACCCCTTCGGCCGGCTGTTCGGCCGTGACGACCCGCACTCGCTCGCCGCGCCCTACGCCCTCGACGCCCTCGAACCCGAGGAGCGCCGCCGCTTCGAGAAGCACCTGCGCCGCTGCGAACGCTGCGCCGCCGAGGTGCGCGCGCTCTCCGAGGACGCCGTCCGGCTCGCCTGGTCCACCAGCGCCCCCGCCCCGCCCGCGATGCGCGACCGGGTCCTCGCCGCCGTCCGCGCCACCCCGCAGGGGCCGCCCGCCCCCGGCCGGGACGCGCCCGCCGCGCGCGCCCCGCACCTGCCGCCGCACGTCTGGGGAACGGC
>BNBP01000060.1 GCA_014656015.1 Streptomyces griseoaurantiacus
GCCCCGCGTCCGCCGACCACTCGGCGCCCTGGGCGAACTCCTGTCCCATGAAGAGGAGTTGCTTGCCGGGGTGGGCCCACATGAAGCCCAGGTAGGCGCGGTGGCGGGCGGCTGCGCGGCGCGCTGGGCCGGGGCCGCGGGCTGCGCAGGGGCGGCCTGGGTGGGAGCGGTGGTGGTGCGCGCGGCCCCCGCGGCCGCGTCACCCGCC
This sequence comes from Streptomyces griseoaurantiacus, assembly GCA_014656015.1. Classification (GTDB taxonomy): domain Bacteria; phylum Actinomycetota; class Actinomycetes; order Streptomycetales; family Streptomycetaceae; genus Streptomyces; species Streptomyces griseoaurantiacus. Next base: position 209 of record BNBP01000060.1, read on the forward strand.
GAAGCCGGGGCGGAGGCCGCTCCGGGCTTGTAGTCCGCGAAGAAGTCCCACCAGGCGCGGTCTACCGAATTCGGGTCCTGGAGGTACTGCTGATAGATCTCGTCGACGAGCCACTCATTGGCCCCGAACGAGGCCGCGGGGTTCTTCCCGGCTTGGTCGGTCTCGGTGGAGATGCTCGAGTTACTGGGGGACTGTGGCGACACGGCGGCAACCGCCCTCTTCCGCTTCACAAGGTGATGGACAGCGGGAATAAAGGCTACGCCTCCGCGCCCGGGAAGGAGAGGTCGGGCCGGTTCATCGTCACGTACATCACATTCAAAACCGTGTTTCGCCGCTGGAATTGGCGGGAAACAAGCGCGGTTACGGTCGAAAAGGGTACGGGAGCCCGAGGGAGCGGCGCGCCGGCGCCGTCCCGCTGGAGCCGCGGTGGCGGCGCCGGGGGTTCCCGGTGCCCGCGCGGGGCCCGTCCGTCCACCGCCGTGGGCGGCGGCCCGGTGGCTCCGGCAGCGGCTCTCCGTACCGCCCTGCGGATTCCCGGAGTGCCGGTGATCATGCGGCTCCGCTGCGCACTTTACGTCAACTTGGTGAAGAGGGGAGCCCTGGAAGGGTGACTTGGATGCGGCAGCCCCGCTCGGATTCGGCCACGCGGATCCGGCCACCGTGCAGATCCACCGCCCAGCGGGCGATCGCCAGCCCGAGCCCCGTGCCGCCGTCGCTGCCGGGACCGTGCGGGGAGCGGACGGCGCCCCGGTTGAACCGCTCGAAGACGTGGTGCCACTCCGAGCGCGGGATGCCGGGGCCCTCGTCCAGGACCTCCAGCTCCAGCGAGTCCGGAAGCTGCCCGTGCCGCGCCTTGACCGTCACCCGGCCGTGCGGCGGACTGTGCTTGACCGCGTTGTCGATGAGGTTGGCCATCACCTGGTGGATGCGCTCGGGGTCGGCGTGCGCGGTCAGCTCCGGCGGATGCACGTCGAGGTGCAGATGGACGTCCTTGCGGGTGTGGCCGCCGGAGCCCGAGGCGATGCCCGCGCGTGCGGAGGCCACCATGTTGGCCTCCTTCAGCATCTCCGCCAGGTACGGCCACACCTCGAAGCGGCGCTTCTTCAGCGGGACGACGCCGTTGTCCAGGCGGGAGAGGTCCAGCAGGGTCTCCACCAGCCGGCCGAGCCGCTCGGTCTGCCGCAGCGCCGTGCGCATCGTCTCCGGATCGGCCTCGGTGACACCGTCCACGATGTTCTCGAGGACCGCGCGCAGCCCCGCGATGGGCGTGCGCAGCTCGTGGGAGACGTTCGCCACCAGTTCCTTGCGCCGGCTGTCCTGCGCCTCCAGCTCGTCGGCCATGCGGTTGATCGTCTGCGCGAGGTCGCCCAGCTCGTCACGGCGGTTCTCGCGCACCCGGCGGGTGTAGTCGCCGTGCGAGATGGAGCCGGCCACCGCGTTCATCTCGTCCAGCGGGGCGGTCAGCGAGTGCGCCACGAACTGGGTGATCAGCAGGGTGGCGATGACCGAGAAGACGGTGATGAAGCGCAGCTCCGTCGCGGTCCGCACGGCGATCATCAGCAGACCGGTGGTGATGAAGACGGAGACGACGACCAGCGTGCCGAGCTTCGTCTTGACGGAGAAGGGCCACACGCCGCGCCGGGGGCGGGGATCCGCGCCGTACCCGGCCGTGCCTCCCGCCCTCGGGCCGCGCCCGGCGCTCCGGCCGGCCTGGCCGCGTCCGGGGCGCGTTCCGTGCCCCGCGGCTCTCGCGTTCCGCGCGCCCGCCCTGCGCCCCGCCAGGCGGGTGAGGACCGCGCCCCGGCGCGTGCCACCGGCACCGCTCATCGCTTCCAGCCCCCTTCGGCTGCCCGGCTCCCGCGGGTCCGGCGGCGCCGTCGCCGGGGCCGGGGGTCGGGAGCCGGGTGGGAAAGTCCGCTCAGGGCGTCGGCGTCTCCAGCGCGTAGCCCACACCGTGCACGGTGCGGATCCGCTCCGCACCGATCTTCCGCCGCAGCGCCTTGATGTGGCTGTCCACGGTCCGCGTCCCGGACGCGTCCGCCCAGTCCCAGACCTCGGCGAGCAGCTGCTCGCGCGACAGTACGGCACGCGGGGTGTTGGCCAGGCACACCAGCAGGTCGAACTCGGTGGGCGTGAGGTGGACGTCCTCGCTGCGCACCCGGACCCGTCGCTGCGCGTGGTCGATCTCCAGTTCGCCCAGGCGGAGGATGCCCGAGCGGGGAGTGGTCGCGGCGAGCGCGGCCCGCTCCACCCGGCGCAGCAGCACGTGCACCCGGGCGGCCAGTTCTCGCATGGAGAACGGTTTGGTCATGTAGTCGTCGGCGCCGACGCCGAGCCCGACCAGCATGTCGGTCTCGTCGTCCCGCGCGGTGAGCATGAGCACCGGCACCGGGCGCTGGGCCTGCACGCGGCGGCAGACCTCGAGCCCGTCGAAGCCGGGCAGCATGATGTCGAGGATGAGCAGGTCGGGCTGCCAGGCCTCGGCGGTGTCCACCGCGGACGGGCCGTCGCCCGCCGTTTGCACGAGAAATCCCTCGGCGCGCAGACGGGTCGCGATGGCGTCGACGATCGTCTGGTCGTCCTCGACCACCAGGACCCGGCGCTGAGCGCCGTTCGTCGTCGCCGTGCCGTTGTGGGAGGTGTGTGTCTGCTCCATCGCCCGCCCCTGGGGTTGCTTTCCGGAATCCGTGGGGTGATCCCATGTCTGCGGAGACGCGTCGTTGCTCCTTGAATGATCCGCGTCAGGGGAGCAGCGTACGGGCAGTAACACCGGCTCGGCTATCCAGGGCGGACTGCCAGGTGGACCACGTCGGGAACGCCCCGGGCAACGGGGATCTCTTCGGTACGCACCTGCTGGAACCCGGCATTCCGTAGAGTTCCTTCAAATTCCGGAGAGGGCTGCGCGGACCACACGGCGAGCACCCCGCCGGGCCTCAACACCCTTGCGCAGGCTGCCAGTCCGGAGGGCGAGTAGAGGGTCTCGTTGTCCTCGGTCACGGTCCAGGCGGGGCCGTTGTCGATGTCCAGGCAGAGGGCGTCGTATGTGTCCGATGTCTCATTGACGTAAGCGACGAGGTCCGCCGCGAGGATGCGGGTGCGCGGGTCGGCGAGGGCGTCGGCGGTGAGGGGTGAGAGCGGGCCCGCGCGGTGCCAGTCGATGACGGCCGCCTCGCGTTCGACCACCGTGATCGGTCCCCAGCGGGGGTCGGCGGAGGCGTGTGCGAGGGAGAACCCGACCCCGAGGCCGCCGATCAGGACGGCGGGAGAGGGGCGGCTCCCGCCGGGGGCGGCCGGGGCTTCGAGGGCTTCGAGGGCGGCGTCGACGAGTCGGCGTTCGGAGCGGCCGTCGGAGGTGTCCATGAGGAAGCAGCCGTTGGCGATGATCTGGAGATGGGCGCCGTGCCGGCGCAGGGTGATCTCGCCGTGCGGGCCGGTGCGGTGGTCGAGGGTGACGGGGGCCTCGGTGTCGGGGTGGGACATGGGGCCATTGTGGGCGACGGGCGGGGGCGACCCGGAGGGTTTTCGCCCCGGGCGGGCGCGGAACCGCCGACGTCACGAGGGTGCCGGGGTCTGATCGCTGTGGGCGAACGCGGCCGGCGGAACATTCGGGGGCTCACATGCATTGAGTCGGCATAGCTCAACTTCGATGTCGAGAGGAAGATCATGGCTGCTGAGACTGTGTCCTCCCCGTCGTCTCCGGACGCGCCTTCCGCCCTTCCCGTCCTGCCGCTCGACGACGAGGTCGTGCTGCCCGGCATGGTCGTCCCGCTGGACCTGAGCGATTCCGAGGTGCGCGCCGCCGTGGAGGCCGCCCAGGCCGCCGCCGGCACCACCCCCGGCAAACCCCGGGTGCTGCTGGTCCCGCGCATCGACGGCACCTACGCCGCCACCGGCGTGCTCGGCACCGTCGAGCAGGTCGGCAGGCTGGCGGACGGCGACCCCGGGGCCCTGGTCCGCGCCCGGAGCCGGGTGCGGATCGGCGCCGGCACCACCGGCCCGGGCGCCGCGCTGTGGGTCGAGGGCACCCGCGTGGCCGAGAACGTGCCCGAGCCGCTGCCGGGGCACGTCACCGAGCTGATGAAGGAGTACAAGGCCCTCGCCACCACCTGGCTGAAGAAGCGGGGGGCCTGGCAGGTCGTCGACCGGGTGCAGGCCATCGACGACGTCGCCGCGCTCGCCGACAACTCCGGCTACTCGCCCTTCCTGGCCACCGAGCAGAAGGTGGAGCTCCTGGAGACCGCCGACCCGGTCGCCCGCCTGAAGCTCGCCACCCAGCACCTGCGCGACCACCTCGCCGAGCAGGACGTCGCCGAGACGATCGCCAAGGACGTCCAGGAGGGCGTCGACAAGCAGCAGCGCGAGTTCCTGCTGCGCCGGCAGCTCGAGGCCGTCCGCAAGGAACTGCGCGAGATCAACGGTGAGAAGGACGGCGAGGAGTCCGACGACTACCGGGCCCGCGTCGAGGCCGCCGACCTGCCCGAGAAGGTCCGCGAGGCCGCGCTCAAGGAGGTCGACAAGCTGGAGCGGTCCAGCGACCAGTCCCCCGAGGGCTCCTGGATCCGCACCTGGCTGGACACCGTCCTCGAACTGCCGTGGAACACGCGGACCGAGGACGCCTACGACATCCAGGGCGCCAAGGCGGTGCTCGACGCCGAGCACTCCGGCCTTGGGGACGTCAAGGAGCGGATCACCGAGTACCTGGCGGTGCGCAAGCGCCGCACCGAGCGGGGGCTCGGCGTGATCGGCGGGCGGCGCGGCGGCGCCGTGCTCGCGCTCGTCGGCCCGCCCGGCGTCGGCAAGACCTCGCTCGGCGAGAGCGTCGCCCACGCGATGGGGCGCGAGTTCGTCCGCGTCGCCCTCGGCGGTGTGCGCGACGAGGCGGAGATCCGCGGCCACCGGCGCACCTACGTCGGCGCGCTGCCCGGCCGCATCGTGCGGGCGATCAAGGAGGCCGGCTCGATGAACCCGGTCGTCCTCCTCGACGAGATCGACAAGGTCGGCTCCGACTTCCGGGGCGACCCGGCCGCCGCCCTCCTCGAAGTCCTCGACCCCGCGCAGAACCACACCTTCCGGGACCACTACCTGGAGGTCGAACTCGACCTGAGCGACGTCGTCTTCCTGGCCACCGCCAACGTCCTGGAGGCCATCCCGGAGGCGCTGCTCGACCGGATGGAACTGGTCCGGCTCGACGGCTACACCGAGGACGAGAAGGTCGTCATCGCCCGCGACCACCTGCTCCCGCGCCAGCTCGAGCGGGCGGGCCTGGCCGCCGAGGAGGTCACGATCGACGAGAGCGCGCTGCGCCGGCTGGCCGGGGAGTACACCCGCGAGGCGGGCGTGCGCACCCTGGAGCGGTCGATCGCCCGGCTGCTGCGCAAGGTCGCGGCCCAGCACGAACTGGGCGACCGTGAGCTGCCGTTCACGGTCGGCGCGGAGGATCTGCGCGCGCTGATCGGACGGCCGCACCACGTGCCCGAGTCCGCCCAGGACCCGGCCGAGCGCCGGACCGCCGTGCCGGGTGTCGCCACCGGGCTCGCGGTCACCGGGGCGGGCGGCGACGTGCTGTTCGTGGAGGCCTCGCTGGCCGACCCGGAGACGGGCGCGGCGGGGCTGACCCTGACCGGTCAGCTCGGCGACGTGATGAAGGAGTCGGCGCAGATCGCGCTGAGCTTCCTGCGCTCGCACGGCGCGGAGCTGGAACTGCCGGTGGGCGATCTGAAGGACCGGGGCGTGCACATCCACTTCCCGGCGGGCGCGGTGCCGAAGGACGGCCCGAGCGCCGGTGTCACGATGACGACGGCGCTGGCCTCGCTGCTGAGCGGGCGGCTGGTCCGCACGGACGTGGCGATGACCGGCGAGGTCTCGCTGACCGGACGGGTGCTGCCGATCGGCGGCGTGAAGCAGAAGCTGCTCGCGGCGCACCGGGCGGGCGTGACGACGGTGATCATCCCCAAGCGGAACGAGGCCGATCTGGACGACGTGCCGGCCGAGGTGCTGGAGAAGCTGGACGTGCACCCGGTCACGGACGTCCGGCAGGTGCTGGAGCTCGCCCTGGCGCCGGCGGACGTCGCCTCGGACGCGGTGCCGGCCGCCGCGTGAGGACGGCCGTCACCTGAGTGACGTGAGGACGGCCCTCACCTGAGCGAGGGGGCGGCGGGGCGGCGGGAACCCCCCGCCCCGCCGCCCCCTTGCCCTGTCGCCCTGTCGCCCTGTCGTTCGAGGGCCCCCTCTCGGGGCCCTCAGCCGTTCGCCAGCGCCCGCACCCGGTCCAGGGCGCCGTTGAACTTGTCGTGGTCGCCGACCGTGGGCCCCGAGGACGTGTACTGCCACATGGTCTGGAAGGACCATCCGGCCGGGAGCGTGCCGACCGAGGAGGCGTAGCGGGCGATCCACAGGGGGTTGGTGGCACCGAAGCCGCCGTAGTCGCCGGTGCACTGCGTCCACCAGCTCGTGGCCGTGTAGAGCACGGCGTCCCGGCCGGTGCGCGCCTTGTACCGGTTCAGGAAGTCCCGGATCCAGCTCACCATCCCGTCGGCCGACTTGCCGTAGCAGGCGTCCCCGTACGGGTTCCATTCGATGTCGAGCGTGCCCGGCAGGGTCTTGCCGTCGCGGGACCAGCCGCCGCCGTGGTCGACGAAGTAGTCGGCCTGGGCGGCGCCGGACGTCGTGTCCGGGGTCGCGAAGTGGTAGGCGCCGCGGATCATGCCGACGTCGTAGGAGCCGTTGTACTGCTGGGCGAAGGAGGGGTTGGTGTAGTACGTCCCCTCGGTGGCCTTGGTGTAGGCCCACCGCACGCCGCTGTTCCAGAGGGTGGACCAGGAGACGCTGCCCTGGTGGCCGGAGACGTCCACGCCCTCGGTCTGGGTGGCGGCGGTGGGCGCGGGGGTGCCGCCCCGGCCGTCGTGGGCGAGGACGCCCATGCCCATGTGGGCGGTGCCGCGAGCGGGGGCGGCGTCGGTGGCCCCGGCGGGGTGGGCGGCGAGCAGGGGGAGTGCCGTGAGGGCGAGCGCCGCGGCGACGAGGCGCGGGGCGCGGGATCTCCGCTTGTGCACGGGCATGACTGCCTCCGAGTGGGGTCGGTGGTTCGGTCTGGCGTGCGCATGTCATTTTTCGGTGGAAGGTCCTGGCGGCGGACGACGCTACGCACGTAGACCCGGGCAGGGAAGGGGGGCCGGGGGCCGCCGATGGTCTACGCCTGCGAAATACTGGCGGAACTGCGGCGACGGCCACGCGTGGCGGAAACTTTCAGTACGGCGAAACAAGCGGAACCAGCCCGGGAGTGCGGACGTGCACGAGGACGGAACGAGTCAGGACGGGACCGGCGCCGTCCGGACGGCACCGGTCGTGGACGGCGGAGGCCAGGCCCCGCCCGAATTCCTCGCCCTGGAGAGGGAGTTGACCGTTCTCATGCGGCGCGCCCGGTCCCAGCAGGGTGAGATGGCCCGCGAGGTGCACCCCGACCTCGAACCCGCCGCGTACGGACTCCTCGTCCGGCTGGAGGAGTGCGGCCGGCAGCGGGCCACGGACCTCGCCGCCTTCGTCGGGGTGGGCAAGGCCACCATGTCGCGCCAGCTCCGGGCACTGGAGGACCTCGGCCTCGTCGCCCGCGAGCCCGACCCGGCCGACGGCCGCGCCTGGCTCGTCCACCTCACCGAGGAGGGCGGCCGCCGGGTCGCCAGTGTGCGGGTGGCGCGCAGGGCGCGGTACGTGCGCAAGCTCGCGCACTGGGACGCGCGCGAGGTGGCCGAACTGGCGAGGCTGCTGCGCGAGCTCAACCAGGGGATCTCCGGACGGGAGGAGGAGGCCCCATAGCCCGCCGGACCCATAGCCCGCCGGACCCGTGGCCCGCCGGACCCGTAGTCCGCCGGCCCCATAACCCGTCGGCCCCGTTGGCCGGCGCCCGCCCTCACAGCTCCACGAACACCACGGTCGCGTCGTCGTGCGTCTTCGCCCCGCCCAGCCGGACGCGGGCCTCGGCGTCCCCCCGCTCCAGCTCCCGCACCCGCTCCACCAGCGCCGCCGCGCCCCGCCCGCGCAGCACCGCGAACAGCTCCGCCCAGTCGCCCTCGCCGAACGTCTCCGTCCACCGCGCCGCCCCGTCCGACAGGGCGGCCACCGCGCGCACGGACCCCCTCGGCGCGGTCCCGCTCACCGCCCGCCGCGCCACCGCCGGGTCGGCCGCCGCCGTGAAGAAGCCGCCCTCCTTGTTGCGCAGCGTCCCGTCCACCACCGCCGCCGACCTGAGCGCCGCGCGCGGCAGCCGGGCCAGGCGGTCGTCCAGGACCGGGGTGACCGTGCCGTCCGGCGCCTCCAGCAGCAGTACCGCGTCGCACAGGACCAGGTACTCCACGACCGCCTCGTCCCAGCGCGCCGCGGCGACGGTCGCCTGAGGCGTGCGCGGGTGAGAAAGGTCACAGGTCGCGGCGTGCGCCTCCGCCGTGCGGGAGATTGCCGCGGACAGCACCCCGGGCAGCGTCAGATCCCGTCGGGAAACGGACAGTTCGGTCAGGGCGCCGCCCAGCCGGGCGCAGTACCACGGCACCGAGTGCGCGCACCCCGGCGCGACCGTCGGCGGGGTCACCCCGTCCAGCACCGCCAGCGCGCCGCCCTGTCCCGAGGCGGGCAGGGCGAGGGCGGTGAAGTCCTCGTTGGGGCGGTCGGGACCCGCGGGCTCCGAGATGAGTTCCGTACGCATCCGGCCAGTCTGCACGAGCCCTTCACAGGGTCCGCAAAAGCCCGCCATTCGCCGCCGGACGGGCACGGACACCCGCTCCCACCGCCGGTTTTGGCACCGATTGACAGCATCCGGTGAAACGTGGCGGCGAATATTGCCAAAGCGCGGCGCCGACGTCCAACCGGCCCGCCGCGGACCGTCGTGGCACAGGCCGGAGGAACTTGCCCGCCAACTCCCCGCCGGGGTTCACTCCTTCGGGTGGCGGGCCGGGCGAAGTGGGGCCACTGCCCAGCGTCACTGGGAGGGTCGGGAGCCGTACCGGGACGACCCTCCTCCCGTGACGGGACGTCACCCGGGCCCTTGGTAGACGAGTCAGGAATGCGAGCACCGGTGCAGAAAACGCGGCCTCGGCGCCCAGGCAAGCAGACGCCTCCCGCACAGGACGGCGCCTCCTCCGAGTCCGTGGGAAGGGGACGGCCCACGCACGTCCGCAACCGGCTGATCGTCGCGGTGGCCGTGGTGGCCGCCGCCGTCGCCGGTGCCGGCGCGCCGAGCGTCCTCGCCGCCTCGGGCGACCTCAACGACTCACAGAGCCTCGTCACCCTCGGCGAGCAGACCCGTGACGCGCTCTCCCTCGCCCACGCGCTGGCCGACGAGCGGGACCAGGTCACCGCCTTCGTCGCCGCCGGGCGCCCCCGGTCCGAGGCGCCGGGCGAACAGCGCAGCGCCCGCGTCGACCGGCAGGTCGAGGAACTGCGCGCCGACCCCGACCTGCCCGAGGCGCTGCGCACCGCCCTCCAGGACGTCGCCGCCGCCCGCCGGGCCGCGCTCACCGGGAAGAGCACCGCCCTCGAGACCCACCGCGCCTACACCGAGGTCCTCGGCGAACTGCACGCCCTGGCAGAGGATCTCGCCGAGAAGCTGCCGCCCCGGGCCGGGGGCGGCGACCACGCCCTGGCCTCGCTCGACACCGCCGTCCAGCAGGCCGCCGCCGCCCGCGGGCTGCTGCTCGCCGCGCTCGCCGTCCCGCACGGCACGCACACCGTGATCGACCCGGTCACCGGCCTGCCGAGCACCAGCAGCACCGGGACCCCCGCCGAGGCCAAGCAGCGCGACGCACTCACCGCCGCCGCCCAGCAGGCCGACGTCCGCTCCGACGCGGCCGTCGCCGACTTCCGCGACACCGCCGGCTCCGCCGCGAAGAACAGCTACGACACGACCGTGACCGGGCCCGAGGTGGCGAGCGCGGAGAAGTACCTGACCCGCCTCACCGACCAGCCCACCTTCTCCGACAGCGAGCTCAACACCAGCGCCACCAAGCTGGAGACGGCCCTGTCCGCCCGCGTCGAGGCGATGCGCGGCGCCGAGTCCTCCCTCTACGAGCGCCGCGGCAAGGACCTCGAACGCCTCCGCGACGAGGACGTCACCTCGCTGGAGATCCGCGTCGCCGTCCTCGGCGCGCTCGTCCTGCTCGCCGTCGCCATCGCCACCGCGCTCGCCCGCAGCCTCACCCGCCCGCTCGCCGTCCTGCGCAAGGGCTCCGCGCGGCTGGCCGGCGACCCGGCGGGGGAGGAGCCGGTCAAGTTCACCGGCCGCAACGACGAGTTCGCGCAGGTCGTCCGTTCCGTCAACGCCCTGCACGCGCACGCCGTCTCCCTCCAGGAACGCGTCGGCACCCTGGAGTCCGACCGCAAGCACCTCATCGAGAAGCGCCAGAGCGTGGCCGACGAGCGGCAGCGCCTGCGCGAGGAACTCGAGGCGGCCACCGGCCGGCTGGAGGAGGCCCGCGGCACCGTCCACGGCACCTTCGTCAACCTCGCCCTGCGCACCCTCGCCCTCGTGGAACGCCAACTCGGCGTCATCGAGGGGCTGGAGGAGCGCGAGCAGGACCCCGAGCGCCTCGGCACGCTCTTCAAGCTCGACCACCTCGCCACCGTCATGCGCCGGCACAGCGAGAACCTCCTCGTCCTCGCCGGCGCGGAGCACGGACAGCAGCACGCCGGGCCCGTGCCGCTGGTCGACGTGGTGCGGGCCGCCGTCAGCGAGATCGAACGGTACGACCGCGTCCGCATCGCCACCCTGCCGCCGCACGCCCATGTCACCGGCTTCGCCGCGGACGACCTCTCGCACCTGCTCGCCGAACTCCTGGAGAACGCCACCTCGTTCTCGCCGCCGGACGCCTCCGTGGAGATCTCCGGCTGGCTGCTGGAGAACGGCGAGGTCATGCTCTCCGTCCAGGACGAGGGCATCGGCATCACCCCCGACCGGCTGACCCGCCTCAACGCCCGGCTCACCGGCTTCGACCCCGAGCGGCCCTACGGGAGCGAGGACGGCGAGGGGCTCGGGCTCGGCCTGTACGTCGTCGCCCGCCTCGCCCACCGGCACGGGGCGCGGGTGCGGTTGCGCGCGCAGAAGCAGGGCGGCAGCACGGCGGTCACCGTGCTGCCCAAGGCGCTGCTGGCCGGCGCCGAGGCCACGGCGGTGGCGGCCCCCGGAACCCCGGCCGCGCCCGGCACGGAGTCGCTGCGTCTGCCGGGCGCCGGCGCGGAGGCCAACTCCAACGTGCTCCCGACCCGCGCGCGCCCCGCGCCGCCCGGCGAGGAGGACCCGCTGATCGCCGCGGCGGAGGCGACGGTCCGCGCCCACGAGGCGCGGACCGCGGACCCGGCCGCGGACGCCCCCGAGCCCTCGGACGCACCGGGGGCTCCGGACGCCTCCGAGACCCCGGTCGACGGGTCGTCCCCGGCGCCCGCGGAGGAGGCCGCCCGGGACGAGGCGCCCGCACCCCACGGCGACGCCGCCGGGGACGAGGCGCCCGTGCAGCACGGCGCGGCCGCGAGCCCCGAGGGCGGCGCCGGGCGGGACAGCCGCGAGGAGGAGGCCGTCACCTCCGAGACGACCATGGAACTGCTGGCCCCCGCGCCCGCGGCCCCGGAGACCGCCCCCGCCGGTGAGCGCTACTCCATAGGCCCCGACAGCCACGAGCGCAGCGTCGACGAGACCGACACCGAGACCGAGACCGGGACCGGGACCCCGGCACCCGCGCCGGGTCGCGCGCCCCGGCTCACGGCCAAGGGGCTGCCCAAGCGCACGCCCCGCATCTCCGCACCCGTCGAGGCCCCCCGGGCCAGGACCGGCGGGGTGGACGCCGAGGCGCTGCGGCGGCGGCTCGGCGGCTTCCACCAGGGGGCGCGGAAGGGGGCCCGGGCCGCGGAGGCGGAACTCGCCGACCGGCCCGGCGGAACGGACCGGCCCGAGGGCACCGGCCGACCCGGGAGGACCGACCTGCCCGAGGGGACCGACCGGCCCCGGGGAACCGACCGGACCGAGGGGGCCGTCCCGGCCGCACGGACCGGGCACGGCGCCGCACCTGCCACGGAAGAACACGGCCCGCTTCAGGACCCGGCGGCCGTGGACACATCGGGGGGCACTGTCGAGGAGGCAACCAGTTGACCGCGTCCACCACCTTCGGACTGAGCAGCGAAGCCCGCAATCTGCAGTGGCTGTTGACCAACCTGGTCGAGGAGGTGCCCGGCATCCTCTCGGTGGCGGTGGTCTCCTCCGACGGTCTGCTGCTGCTCTCCTCCGACCCCGGAGCCCTCGCCGCCGCCCGCACCGCCGGCGGTGACACCCCCGCCGGCCCCCGCGGTTCCTCCGCCGACCTCGCGACCGTCGTCTCCGGCATCGGCAGCCTCACGATCGGCGCCGCGAAGCTGGTCGGGTACGGCGAGGTCAAGCACACCATGATCGCGATGGAGGAGGGCAGCCTCTTCGTCATGTCGATCAGCGACGGCTCCCTGCTCGGTGTGCACGGCTCCGCGGACTGCGACATGAGCGTGGTCGCCTACCACATGGCGCTCTTCGTGGGCCGGGCCGGACACGTCCTGACCCCCGAACTCCGCAGCGAGCTGCGCCAGTCCCTGGAGACCGAGCAGCCCGAACCGGCCGGTCCGGGCGATCCGGCCGGGCGGCCGGGGGCCGCGCGATGAACGCGACCGGGAAACCCGCCACCGGGAAGCCGGGCACCGGAGAACCCGCCCCCGAGGAGCCCTCCACCGGGAGCGCAGCCTCCGAGAGGCCGGGCACCGGGGCTACCGCCCCCGAGGAGCCCGCCGGCGGCGGGTCCGCCGCAGGGCGGCCCGGGCGGGGCCGACGGCGGCGGACCGAGGACGGCCCCCGCAGACTTCCCGTGCGCGGCGCCGACCGCGCGCCCGCCCGCGTGCGCCCCTACTCGCTCACCGGCGGACGGACCCGCTTCGGTCACGTCCTGCTCGTCGAGACCTTCGTGGCCGCTCTGGAACCCCCCGAGGAACGCCGCGAACTGACGAATGGTTCACTGGCCACCCGAGTGATGCCCGAGATGCGGGCCATCGTCGAACTGTGCCGCCGCATGCGGACGGTGGCCGAGGTCGCGGCCCTGCTCAGGATGCCGCTCGGGGTGGTCCGGGTGCTGCTGAGCGACCTCGCGGACCAGGGAAAGATCCGTGTGTACGGAACCGGTCACGGCCCCGGACAGCCGGACCGCGCGCTGCTGGAAAGGGTACTGAGTGGACTCCGCCGTCTCTGACGCCGCCTCCCCGGGCGTCGCCCCGCTCCTCGAGGACGAGGAGTCGCTCCAGGCCTGGCAGACGGACCGCAGCCGCGCTCCCGTCGCCACGAAGATCGTCGTCGCGGGCGGCTTCGGCGTCGGCAAGACCACCCTCGTCACCGCCGTCTCGGAGATCACGCCGCTGCAGACCGAGGCGCTGATGACCGAGGCGAGCGCGGGGACCGACGACCTCTCGGACACCCCGGAGAAGCTCACCACCACCGTGGCCATGGACTACGGCCGTCTCACGCTCGACGACGACCTGGTCCTCTACGTCTTCGGCACCCCCGGCCAGCAGCGGTTCTGGTTCATGTGGGACGACCTGGTGCGCGGCGCGATCGGCGCGGTCGTGCTCGCCGACACCCGGCGGCTCGCGGACTGCTTCCCCGCGCTCGACTACTTCGAGAGCTGCGGTCTGCCGTACATCGTGGCGGTCAACCACTTCGACGGCAGCGAGCGGTACGAACCGGAGGACGTGCGCGAGGCATTGACGATCCCGGCGCACATCCCTGTAATGATCATGGACGCGCGGAAGCGGATCTCGGCGATCGAGACCCTGCTGGGCCTCGTGCGGCACGCCCTGGAGATGTCGCCCGAGTAGCCGGCGCCCCGGCCCGCGCGCCGCGATCCCCCACCCCGAGCCGTAGCCGTAGGAGACAGCAGCCGAATGCGGAAGATACTCGTCGTCGGAGCCGGGCAGTCCGGACTCCAGCTCGCCCTCGGTCTCCAGTCGCACGGATACGAGGTCACCCTCATGTCCAACCGGACGGCGGACGAGATACGTTCCGGGCGGGTCATGTCGACGCAGTGCATGTTCCACACCGCGCTCCAGCACGAACGGGACCTCGAACTCGACTTCTGGGAGGCGAAGGCCCCGCGCATCGAGGGGCTCGGCGTCTCGGTCGCCGCCCCCGGCTCCTTCGAGGACGGGCCCGCCCGGCGCGCCGTCGACTGGGTCGGCCGGCTCGACGGGTACGCCCAGTCCGTCGACCAGCGGGTGAAGATGGCCGGCTGGATGGAGACCTTCGTGCAGCGCGGCGGCCAGCTCGTCATCCACGGGGCGGCCGTCGGCGACCTCGACTACTTCTCCCGCACCTACGAGCTCGTCCTCGTCTCGGCCGGCAAGGGCGAACTGGTGTCGATGTTCGGCCGCGACGCCGCCCGCTCCCCGTACCGCGAGCCGCAGCGCGCCCTCGCCGTCGCCTATGTGCACGGGCTCGGGCCGCGCCCGGAGCACCCGGACCGCGAAGTCGTCCGCTGCAATCTCGTGCCCGGAGTGGGAGAACTGTTCGTGACGCCGACGTACACGGTGTCCGGGCGCGCGGACACCCTCTTCTGGGAGGGCGTCCCCGGCGGGCCGCTGGACGTCTTCCAGGGTGTCAAGGACCCGGCCGAGCACCTGTCGCTGACGCTGGAGCTGATGGAGCGGTACACCCCGTGGGAGTACGCGCGGGCGACGAAGGTCGAGCTGACGGACGCGGGCGGCACGCTGGCGGGACGGTACGCGCCCACCGTGCGGAACCCGGTCGGGGTGCTGCCGTCCGGGGGCCGGGTGCTGGGGGTCGCCGACGTGGTCGTCGCCAATGATCCCGTCACCGGGCAGGGCTCGAACTCGGCGTCCAAGTGCGCGGCCGCCTACCTCGCCTCGATCCTGGAGCACGGCGAGGCGGAGTTCGACGAGGCGTGGATGCGCCGCACCTTCGCGCGGTACTGGGAGACGGCCTCCCACGTCACCAAGTGGACGAACGCCATGCTCGCCCCGCCGCCGGAGCACGTGCTGAACCTGATCGGGGCGGCGCAGGAACTGCCGCCGGTCGCGAACCGCTTCGCCAACGGGTTCGACGACCCGGCGGACTTCGAGGACTTCTTCTACGAGCCCGAGCGCACGGCCGCCTACCTGGCCTCGGTCTCCGGGGAGTGAGGTCCCGGCCGCGGCCCGTTCACCGGGGCGTGGTCACCGCGGTGCGGTGCGGGCGCGGAGGTGCGCGCGTTCGCCCTGGTGCCCCAGGAGGCTGAGGATCTCGACGGGGTGTTCGTCGGCGTTGCCGAACCAGTGCGGGGTGCGGGTGTCGAACTCGGCGGCCTCGCCGGGGCCCAGGGTCAGGTCCTGGTCCCCGAGGACCAGGCGCAGACGGCCGTCGAGGACGTAGATCCACTCGTAGCCCTCGTGGCTGGCCTGCTCGGGTTCCGAGGAGCGCATCCGCGGCGAGATGATCAGTTTGTAGGCTTGCAGGCTGCCCGCGCGCCGGGTGAGCGGGAGCATGGTCATGCCGTGCCGGGTGACCGGCCGCAGGTGCACGCGGGGGTCGCCCGTCTGCGGCGCCCCGATGAGCTGCCCGATGTCCACGCGCAGCTCCCGGGCCAGCGGCAGCAGCAGTTCGAGGGTCGGGCGGCGCCCGCCCGATTCCAGGCGCGAGAGCGTGCTGAGGGAGATCCCGGTGGCCTCGGCCAGGGCCGTCAGCGAGAGGCCGCGCCGGGTGCGCAGGCCCCTGAGACGGGGGCCGACCGCCGCCATCGTCGACTGTGTCTCTTCGTCCATCGTTCCACCTTGCCACCGCGGCAAGGATCTTTGCGCATCCGCACGGGGCGCCCGACCGTGGAGACGACCGCCCCCGGGCCTCCCCGGCCACCATCCGGAGGGCCGCCGCCCGTACCGTGCCCCGTGCGCGAGGGCGGGCGCCCCCTTTCACCGGGTCCGGCGGCACCCGACACCGCACAGGAACGAGTACGACCATGCCTCACGACCTCGCAGGGCAGACCGCCCTCGTCACCGGCGCCACCGCCGGCATCGGCCGGGCCACCGCCCTGGCCCTGGCCGCCCGCGGCGCCGACCTCATCGTCCACGGCCGTGACGAACGGCGCGCCGCCGACGCCCTCCGGCGCCTCGCGGACCTCGGGGCCAAGGCCCGCTTCGAGCCCGCCGACCTCGCCGACCCGGCGCAGGTGAACGCGCTGGCCGAGCGCGTCGGCCGGGTCGACATCCTGATCAACAACGCGGGCATCTTCCACTTCGCCCGCACCGCCGACACCACCCCGGCCGCCTTCGACGCCCACATCGCCGTCAACCTGCGCGCCCCCTACCTGCTCGTGCAGGCACTCGCCCCCGGCATGGCCGCCCGCGGACACGGCGCCGTGGTCAACGTCAGCAGCGGTGCCGCCCGGACGCCCGGCCTCGGCAGCGGTGTCTACGGGGCCACCAAGGCCGCCCTGGAATCCCTCACCCGCGTCTGGGCCGCCGAGTACGGCCCGGCCGGTGTGCGCGTCAACGCCGTCGCCTCCGGACCCACCCGCACCGAAGGCACCGCCGTCCACGGCGAGGCCTTCGAGTCCGCGGGGCGGGCCGTCGCCCTCCAGCGCCTCGCCGACCCCGAGGAGATCGCGGGGGCCATCGCCTTCATGGCCTCCGCCGACGCGAGTTACGTCAACGGCGCCACCCTCGACGCCATGGGCGGTCTACCCGCCCTCGGATAACGGCCCTGTCCGTCAACTCGCTTGTATACACGCGTAGTTGGTGAGAGCGACCGGGGGCGGCGGGGTGGCCCCGGAAGCGGGCGGGCGGGCTCTCCCGCCGCCCGCGCGGCCGAAAACCGGTGCCGTCCGGTCCGGTTTGCCGGACCTGGGCGGGCAGATTCGGCCGTTAACTTGACGGGCCCATGACATCGCGGCCGACGGGGTGTCACTCTGCTGCGCGGATTCACCGTTCCTTCACGGACCCACCATGCGGCGCCGCCGCAGCGACTACCCCTCACCTCCTTCCCGCACGCCGTGCTGCCGGGCCGGCCCATCCCTGCCGGTCCGTTCCGATCGCGGCCCCACCATGGGCCGATGTTTCGAAGGAGAGCTCGTTGCCCCAGCGACACCACACCCCCGTGCGGCGCAGACGCGCCACCGCCCTCGCCCTCGTGGCCCTCGGATCCCTGCTCGTCGTGACCACTCCCCGGATCGCGACCGCCGCCCCGGCGGACGCCACCCCCGCCAAGCACCACGCCGTGCCCCGGGCCGGCGCCGCCCCCACCTTCCTCTCGCCCGCCAAGCACGCCGCCCTGATCGAGGAAGCTCGTTCCGGGGCGGCCGGAACGGCGAAGCGCCTCGGCCTCGGCGCCGAGGAGAAACTCCTCGTCAAGGACGTCGTCAAGGACGCCGACGGCACCGTCCACACCCGCTACGACCGCACCTACTCGGGCCTGCCCGTGCTCGGCGGCGACCTCGTCGTGCACGACAAGGGCAACCGCACGACCGTCACCAAGGCGCACGCGGCACGTCTGACCGTGCCCTCGCTCAGCCCGAAGCTCAGCGCGTCCGGCGCCGCCGACAAGGCCGAGGCCGTCTCGCGCGGCCGCGAGGTCAAGGGCCCGGAGGCCGAGTCCGAGCCCCGCCTGGTGGTCTGGGCGGGCGGCAGCGGCAGGTCCGTACTGGCCTGGGAGAGCGAGGTCCGGGGCGTCCAGGAGGACGGCACCCCGAGCGAACTGCAGGTCGTCGTGGACGCCACCACCGGCAAGCGGCTGCTCGCGGCCGAGAAGGTGCACACCGGCACCGGCACCGGCCAGTTCGTCGGCGAGGTCCCGCTCGGCACCACTCCCTCGGGATCGGGCTACCAGCTCACCGACCCCGACCGCGCCGGGCACAAGACCTACGACCTGAACCAGCGCACCTCGGGAACGGGCACCCTCTTCACCGATGACAACGATGTCTGGGGCGACGGCACCCCGTCCGACCGCCAGACCGCCGGCGTCGACGTGGCCTACGGGGCCGCGGCCACCTGGGACTTCTACAAAGAGGTCTTCGACCGCAACGGCATCCGCAACGACGGCGTCGCCGCCTACAGCCGCGCCCACTACGGCAACAACTACGTCAACGCCTTCTGGCAGGACTCCTGCTTCTGCATGACGTACGGCGACGGCGAGGGCGACAACCACCCGCTGACCGCCCTCGACGTGGCCGCCCACGAGATGAGCCACGGCGTCACCGCCTCGACCGCGGGCCTGATCTACTCGGGCGAGTCCGGCGGCCTGAACGAGGCCACCTCCGACATCTTCGCCGCCGCGGTGGAGTTCCACGAGAACCTCCCGGCCGACCCCGGCGACTACTTCGTCGGCGAGAAGATCGACATCAACGGCGACGGCACCCCGCTGCGCTACATGGACAAGCCCTCCCGGGACGGCGCCTCGCGCGACTACTGGAGCTCCACCCTGGGCAACGTCGACGTCCACTACTCCTCGGGCCCCGCGAACCACTTCTTCTACCTGCTCTCCGAGGGCAGCGGCGCCCGGACCGTCAACGGCGTGGACTACGACAGCCCGACCTCCGACGGCCTGCCCGTCACCGGCGTCGGCATCGAGAACGCCCAGGCGATCTGGTACCGCGCGCTCACCACGTACATGACCTCGACGACCGATTACGCCGGGGCCCGCACCGCGACCCTGTCGGCAGCCGCCGACCTCTTCGGCGCCTACAGCCCGACCTACCTGGCCGTCACCGACGCCTGGGCCGGGATCAACGTCGGCGACCGGGTCGCCCTGGGCGTCAACCTGGCCCCGACCGGCGACCAGATCAGCGGCATCGGCCAGGCCGTCGACCTGCGGCTCGACGCCTTCACCACCAACAACGGCGCGACCCTGAGCTACGAGGCCACCGGCCTGCCCGACGGGCTCACGCTCAGCCCCGAGGGCCGGATCACCGGCACGCCGACCACCCTGGGCACCAGCGAGGTCACCGTCACGGTGACCGACAGCACCGGGGCGTCCGCCTCCCAGACCTTCGACTGGCGCATCGCCTACGTCTACGGCAGCAGCACCCGGGTCGACATCCCGGACAACGGGCCCGCCGTGGAATCGGCGGTGACCATCACGGGACGCGAGGGCAACGCCTCCGCCACCACCACCGTCTACGTCAACATCGTCCACACCTACCGCGGTGACCTCACCGTCGACCTGGTCGGTCCCGACGGCACCGTCTACTCGCTGCTCAACCGCAGCGGCGGCTCCGCCGACAACGTCGACCAGACCTTCACGGTCGACGCCTCCGCGCAGCCGCTGGAGGGCACGTGGAAGCTCCGCGTGCGGGACCGGGCGGCCGCCGACGTCGGCTACCTCGCCCGCTGGCAGCTCACCCCCTGAGCCCCGGCCTTCCGCACACCGCCTGAACGCCGCCGCCCGGCCCCCCTTCGCGGGGACCGGGCGGCGGTGCGCCGGTGGAGCGCCCTCACAGGGCGGCGCCGGGGCGGACGGCGCCGAGGACCGGGGCGGTGGCCAGGGGCGTCATGGTCACCGCCGCGCCCGGCCGCGGGGCCTGCACCACCATGCCGTGGCCCGTGTAGAGCGCCACGTGCGTGGCGTCGGGGTGGTAGAGCACCAGGTCGCCGGGGCGCAGCTCGTCCAGCGGGACGTGCGGGAGGCGGTCCCACTGCTCCTGGCTGGTGCGGGGGATCGTCCGGCCGGCCGCCCGCCACGCCTTCGAGGTCAGCCCCGAGCAGTCGTAGGAGGCCGGTCCGGCCGCCCCCCATGCGTAGGGCTTGCCGATCTGTTCGAGGGCGTAGCGCAGCGCGCGGCCGGCCGCCGGGGACGGCGGCCGCTCGTCGTCCCGCACGGCGCCCGAGGCCAGCAGCTCCTCCTGGGCGGCGGCGGTCCGCTCCTGCTCCAGCCGGGTCAGCTCGGCGAGCCGCGCGGGGCTCAGCGAGGCCAGCATCCGCTCGACCTCGCCGAGCCGGGAGCGGACCGTGTCGCGGTCCTTCTTCCGCTGCTCGGTGAGGGACCGCTGCCGGTCCAGCGCGCGCCGGGCGGCGTGCGCGAGGGCGTCGGCGCGGCGTTCCCCGCCGGACAGCCGGGTCACCGCCTCGGCCCGCTCACGGGCCAGCCGGCCGACGACGTGGCCCTCGTCGAGCATCCGCTGGGGATCGCGGGCGAGCAGCAGCCGTACGTAGGGGGAGATGCCGGAGACGCCCTGGTACTGCTGCCGGGCGAGCCGGCCCGCCGCCCCGCGTCCGTCGTCGAGCGAGCGGCGGGCCTTCGCCAGCCGCTCGTCGAGTCTCCGCGACTCGGCGCGCTGCCGGGTGAGTCTCTCGGCCGTGGCGTTGTACGTCTCGGTGGCCCGCTCGGCGCCGCGGTACAGCTCCGAGAGGTCGGTCAGGAGCTCGGGCAGCGGCCGCTCCCCGGGCGCGGGCTCGGCCGCCGCGCGTCCCGGTGCCAGGACCACCGAGGCGGTCACCGCCACCGTGCAGACCAGACGGAGCAGGCGTCCTGACACGTCATCACCTCCGGGGCGGGCGGCCCCTCCGCCCGCGCACCGGCAGGATCAGATGATCGCGACCCGGGCGCCTCCCGGGTGGTCGCATCGGAGCAGCCGGGTCACCCTTCGGTGCGGTCCCCGCCGCTCCCCGGCGCGGCGTCCGGCCCGGAGTCCTCCGGTGGGGTACGGGGCGCGGTGGACGCGGGCCGGGACCAGGGCCATCGGGGGCCGTGCCCCCCGCTGTCGCCGCCCTCGTCGAACTCGTACCGCCACCCCTGGCTCAGCCCCAGCCGGCCCCCGCGCCCGTAGGAGGCCCTGCGGTAGACGAGCACGGTGGCCGGACCGCCCTCGGCGTCGGGCACCGGGACCCGGTAGGTCTTCGGCGGGTGCCCGGTCAGGCCCAGCAGGACGGGCAGGACGCGCCCGTCCAGCGGGCCGCCCACGAAGGGGGTGTCTGCGCTCTTCACCCCACCAGTCTCACCCGTGGCGCCTCGACCGGGGGCGCGGGGCCTCACAGCAGGTGGGCCGCGTCGGCGAGGACCGCCGGCAGCCGGCGGGCCAGCACCCCGGCCGGGCCCTCGGCGCTCTCCATCGCCAGCGCCCGCCGCACCACCGCGGCCGAGGGGGCGTCGCTCCCCGCCGCGGTGACCAGGCAGGTCATGAACTGCTCGACGAGCCAGTCGCGCAGTTCCCCGGCCGAGGGCCGCTTGCCCTCGTCCAGCCAGATCAGGGAGGCCGCCTCCACCGAGGTGATCCACATCCGGACCGTCATCCGCAGCCGGGGGCTGGGCTCGGGGGCGTCGAGGTGGTCGAGGATGTGCTCGGCGGCGGCCCGGCGCACCCCGTCGACGATCGCCGTCGTCCGCGAGGTCTCCACCACGCTGCCGCCCTGGAGCAGCGCGCTGAACCCGGCGTCGTGGCCGTCGACGAAGGCCAGGTAGCGGTCCAGGGCGCGGCCGAGGCGCTGGGTGAGCGGGCCCACGGCCGGTTCGGCGAAGCACTGCTCCAGCTCCTCGGCGGCCGAGCGCAGCGCGGCCTCGTAGAGCTGCTGCTTGCCGCCGGGGAAGTAGCGGTAGACCAGCGGCCGGGAGACACCGGCCGCCTCGGCCACGTCGTCGAGGGAGACGTCCTCGGGCACCCGCTGCGCGAAGAGCGAGAGCGCGGCCGTCAGCAGCTGGCGGCGCCGCTCCTCGACGCTGAGCCGGCGGTACGCGCGCGGCGCACGGGTCGTCGGTGCGGCCTCGGAGGTCATGGTGCCGAGCGTAACCCGGGGCGGCCCCGCACCTCCCGGGCGCTCGCGGCCGCACGCGCGTGCGGCCGTGCCTACGCCAGCAGTCCCGAGGACCTCCACAGCCGCCGGCCGACGCCCCGCAGCACGCCGATGTCGTCGAGGAAGTCCGTCAGCCGCTTGGAGCCCGTCTGCATGACCTCCTTGCGGTGGCCGCTCGCCTTCACCTGGGCCATCGCCTCCCGCCGGTCCAGGCCGACGTTGGTGTACACCTCGGGGTTGACGAAGGCGACGGAGAAGACGCGGGCGAACTCGCCGGAGGTGACCCGGGTGAACTCCTGCGACCAGCGCGGCGCGGTCATCATCTGCCGGCGCAGCTCCTCACGGGCGTAGCGCACGTGCCGCGCCTCCTCGACCACGTGGATCCGCGTGACGCCCCGGATCAGCGGCTGGACCCGCTCGTCGGGGAAGGTGAGCCGCTGCATCCAGTCGAGGACCTCCTCGCCGAGCAGGGTCGCGGTGAAGGAACCGGGCGTGGTGGAGACCGTCTTGAACAGTCGGCCCAGGTTCTGGTGGATGCGGCTCACCGGGTACCAGGGCGTGCCGCCGCGCGAGATGAGCCGGGCGAACATCTTGGAGTGCCGGCACTCGTCCTCTATCTCGGTGAGCGCGTAGCGCACGTGGGCGCTCGTCGCCGCCTTGTCGTAGATGTGGCGGCACAGCAGCTGCATGAGGATGATCTCGAACCAGATGCCGAGCGAGGCGAGGGCGGCCGCCTCGTGCTGGGAGAGCAGGATGCGCTGCTCCTCGCTCATCCGCTTCCACAGCGGGGTGTCGTACAGCGACACCAGCTCCGGCGGCCAGAACCACTTGCCCTCCTCGAAGGGGGCCTCCCAGTCGAGCTCCTTGTCGGGGTCGAAGGAGTGCTTGGCGGAGGAGTCGAGCAACCGCTTCGCCACCTGCTCCCGGTCCTTGAGCAGGCCGAGCGCGTCCCGCAGCACCTCGGCCTCCGTCACGGTCGTCATTCCTGTCCCACCTCTGCGTACGTGCGTACCTGCGTACGTGCGTCTGGAGTGCGCCTCGCCGCCCAGCGGGTACCCGGAGAAGGGTTACCGGTGGTTACGTGCGGCCCGACTCTTATGAGACTGCTTGTCAGCAAGGACGTCAATCCCCTGCGGCCACTTCCCTCGCACCCGCACACGGCCCCGGGCGCCGGACCAGGTGCCGCTCAGCGTTCGCGCGCCGCCCGGTCGCCGAGCACCGCCTCCATCACCGCGCGGGCGATCGGCGCCGCGTCCCCGCCCCCGCTGATCTCGCCCCGCCCGGCCCGCGCGTCCTCCACCACCACCGCGACCGCCACCGCCGGGGCCGGCGCGTCCTCGGCCCGCGCCCAGGAGATGAACCACGCGTACGGCGTCCCCGCGTTGCCCACACCGTGCTGCGCGGTGCCCGTCTTGCCGCCCACCACCGCCCCCGGGATCGCCGCGTTGGCGCCGGTGCCCTCCTCCACCACGCCCGTCATCAGCTCCCGCAGCCGCTCGGCCGTCTCCCGGCGCATCGCCCGGTGCAGGGTGCGCGGCCGGGCCGCGGACAGGGTGGTGCCGGCCGCCGTCGTGGTCCGCTCCACCAGGTACGGCACCGGGACCGAGCCGTCGCCCGCCACCGCCGAGGCGACCATCGCCATCTGCAGCGGGGTCGCCCGGGTGTCGAACTGCCCGATCGAGGACAGCGCGAGCTGCGCGCGGTCCCGCTTCGCCGCGGACGCCCCGGACGCGGCGAACGTCGACCGGGCCACCGCGAAGGGCACCCGCGGCCCCGGGGCGTCGAACCCGAAGGCGGCCGCCGTGCGGGACATCGCCTTCCAGCCTGTCTCCACCCCGAGCCGGGCGAACACCGTGTTGCAGGACCAGGCGAAGGCGTAGCGCAGGGAGGCGTCCGTGCAGCCCTCCACCTCGTTGGTCAGCCGGGTCCGGGTGCCCGGCAGGGTGTACGGGTCCGGGGAGTCCGTCGGCGCGTCCAGGTCCCCGGCCACGCCCGCGTCCAGCGCGGCGGCGGCCGTGACCACCTTGAACGTGGAGCCCGGGGGATAGGTCTGCCCGACCGCCCGGTTGAGCATCGGCCGGTCCGGGTCGCCGTCCAGCCTCCGCCAGGCCCGCGCCGAGGCGGCGCCCGTGCCCGACAGCTCGCCCGGGTCGTACGAGGGCGCCGACACGAGCGCCAGGATGCGCCCCGTCACCGGGTCCAGGGCCGCCACCGCCCCGTGCCGCCCGGCCAGCCCCTCGTGGGCCGCGCGCTGGGCCTCCGGGTCGATCGTCGTGACCACCGTGCCGCCGGCGCTCCGGGCGCGGGTGAGGCCGGACAGCAGGGGGAGCGCGGCGAGGCCCGGATCGGTGCCGGCCAGCAGCCCGTCCCGGGCGTGTTCGAGGAGCGTGCTGCCGTACACCTGCGAGGCGAAGCCCGTCACCGGGGCGTACAGCGGCCCGTCGGTGTACGTCCGCGCGTAACGGAACAGCCCGCCGGTGTCGCGCGAGCCGGTCACCGGGCGGCCGCCGACCAGGATGTCCCCTCGCGGCTGACCCCAACGGGCGATGTCCGTGCGGCGGTTGGCCGGGTTGCCGGAGTACGTCTCGGACCGCACGAGCTGCACCCGCACCACGTTGACGAGCAGCGCCACCAGCAGCAGCGCGCACAGCAGCGCGGCGCGGCGGATGTACCGGGTCATGGGGCCGCCGTTCCGTCGTAGGAGGACGCGGCCGGGCCCGCCCCGGCCGCCGCCGCCTCGCCGCCGGGCGGGCGGGCGAGGTCGTCCTCGCGCTCGGCCGCGTCCCGGCGGGCGCGGTCGCTGAGCCGGACGAGCAGCGCGACGATGACCCAGTTGGTGACCAGCGAGGAGCCGCCCTGCGCCAGGAACGGCATCGCCATCCCGGTCAGCGGGATCAGCCCCGTCACCCCTCCCGCGATCACGAACACCTGCAGCGCGAGGATCGAGGCGAGGCCCACCGCCAGCAGCCGGCCGAAGGGGTCCCGCAGCGCGAGGCCCGCCCGGTAGCCCCGCTCCACCAGCAGCGCGTACAGCGCGAACACCGCGAGGAGCCCGGCGAGGCCCAGCTCCTCCCCGGCCGTGGCCAGGATGAAGTCCGACTTGGCGGCGAAGCCGATGAGGACCGAGTGCCCCTCGCCGAGCCCGGTGCCGAGCACCCCGCCCGCGGCGAAGGCGAACAGCGACTGGGCGAGCTGGCCCGGGCCCTGTCCCGCCTCGATGGAGGCGAAGGGGTGCAGCCAGTCCTCGACCCGCCCGTGCACGTGCGGCTCCAGCCGGCCCACGGCCACCGCGCCGGCCACCGCGAGCAGCAGCCCGGCCGCGACCCAGCCGGTGCGCCCGGTGGCCACGTACAGCAGGACCACGAACAGCCCGAAGAACAGCAGCGAGGTGCCGAGGTCCCGTTCCAGGACGAGCACGCCCACGCTGAGCAGCCAGATCGCCACGACCGGCCCGAGCACCCGCCCGGTGGGCACCCGCAGCAGCCACAGCCGGCGCCCGGAGTGGGCCAGCGCGTGCCCGTTGGCGGCGAGGTACCCGGCGAAGAACACGGCCAGCAGCACCTTGGCGAACTCGCCGGGCTGGAGGGAGAACCCGGCGAGGCGCACCCAGATCCGGGCGCCGTTCACCGCCGGGAAGAGGATCGGCGCGGTGAGCAGGGCGAGCGCCCCGAGGACGCACACGTACCCGTACCGGCGCAGCACCCGGTGGTCGTCCAGCGCCACGACCACCACGAGGAAGAGGGCGACGCCGAGGGCGGACCAGTTGAGCTGGGCGGGCGCGGCGGCCTCGCCCGGGGTCTCCAGGTCGAGCCGGTAGATGAGGACGAGCCCGAGCCCGTTCAGCAGCACGGCGATGGGCAGCAGCACCGGGTCGGCGCCCGGCGCCCGGAACCGCACCGCCAGGTGCGCGAGCAGCGCCGGCACCGCGAGGCCCGCCCCGTACCCGGCGGCCCCCGGCGGCAGGGCCCCGTGCCGGGCGAGCCCGACCGCGCAGTACCCGTACACGGACAGCAGCACGGCGAGCCCCACGAGCGAGACCTCGACCCCACGCCTCCCGGTCTGCCTCATGGTCGCAACATACCGGGATCAAAGGTGCACAAGGTGCAAGCGGCCCCGGGAGGGCGGACGTCTTGCCCCCGCCGCGCACCGCCTGTTCCATGGAAGGAGGGGGTGAGCACCGCATGGACCCGCTCCGCGTCACACCGTCCCGCCACCGCGCCCGGGACCGCCTCTACGTCCACCGTTCCGACGGCACCACCCTCGCCTGGTACGACCGCGACAGCGGGCACGTGAGCCTGCTGGACAGCGCCTCGCGGGACGCCGTCCTCCGCTCGCTCACCCCCTTCCTCGCCGGCCCCGTCACCGTCGGACCGCCCCCCGCGCCCACCTCCGCCGACCTCGCCCGCCTCGCCCTCCACCCCGATGACGACCTCGCCCCCAACCGCCCCGGCGAGTCCCTCCTCGTCGCCCTGGACCGCGCGTCCGACCGTCGTACCGCCGCCCGCCTGCGCCCCGACCCCCGCCGCCGCGCCCTGACCGCCGAGCAGACGGTCGGCGGTCTCCTGGACGCCCTCGACGGCGCCGGCTGGCACGTCCTGCACTCCCTCCCGCTGCCCGGCGGCGACCGCATCCACCACCTGGCCGTCGGCCCCGGCGGCCTCCTGTGCGTGCACGCCCTGTACGCCCGCAAGCGGCGCGTCCTGGTCGCCGACCCGCAGGTCACCACCGGCCGCCGCGAGGCCGAGCCGCTGCTGCGCCGGCTGCGCGCCGAGGCCCGCCGCGCCTCCTACGCCCTGACGGCCGAGGTCACCCCGCTGCTCGTGCTCGTCGCCCCCTCGCGTCTGGACGTCACCGCAGCGCCCCGCGACGGTCTGCGCGTCCTGTGCGACACGGAGCTGACCGGCGCCCTCACCCGCCTCGGCGGGGTCCTCAAACCGGCGGACGCCGAGTCCCTGTACGCCCTGGCCCGCGACCGCCACACCTGGACCCGGCTCTGACGCCCTCCCGGCTCAGGGCAGCACCCCCGCCCGCTCCGCGCCGAGCAGCGGCGCCATCAGATCGCCGTGCTCCCGCAGCCGCGGCACCAGGTCCCCGGCCCGGAGGGCGAGCGCCTCCGGCTCCCGGCAGCCGGCGACCTCCTCCCACGTCACCGGCGCCGAGACCATCGGCTCCTGGCGCGCCCGCAGCGTGTACGGGGCGGCCGTGGTCTTCTTCGCCGCGTTCTGGCTCCAGTCCACGAAGACCTTCCCCGGCCGCAGCGCGCGCGTCATGCGGTGCACGACCAGTTCCGGCATCGCCTTCTCCGCCTCCACCGCGAGCCGTTTGGCGTACTCCGTCGCCCGTTCGGACGGTACGGGGGCGAGCGCCGCCAGCAGGTGCAGCCCCTTGGATCCCGAGGTCTTCGCGTACGCCGCGAGACCGTCCGCGGCGAGCCGCTCGCGCAGCCAGAGCGCCACCTCGCAGCACTCCACGACCGTCGCGGGCGCCCCCGGGTCCAGATCGAGGACCAGCCGGTCCGCCTCGCCCGGCGCCCCGGCCCGCCACTGCGGGGTGTGGAACTCGGCCACCTGGTTCGCCGCCCACATCAGTGAGGGCAGGTCCTGCACGAGGACCTGCCGTGCCGGACCCTCGGAGCGGGGCACCTCGGCCGTGACGACCCACTCGGGGGTGCCCGGTGGCACGTTCTTGACGAAGAAGCGCTGGCCGTCCGGCCCGTCCGGATACCGCAGGAAGGACAGCGGGCGGTCGCGCAGATGGGGGAGCAGGACCTCGGCGGCGGTGGCGTAGTAGTGCAGCAGCTCGCCCTTGGTGAAGCCGGTCGCCGGGTACAGCACCTTCTCCAGATTGCTGAGCGCGAGCCGCCGCCCCTCCACCTCTGTCATCGGCGTCATAAGATGACAATCCCATGAAACCGGTACATATCCCCGGCTCGGTCGTCCCGGGCGGCAGTCCCGGGCAGTCGTCCTGAGCCCTCGTCCCGGAAGGAGGCCGTACGTGAGATCCATCTGGAACGGCGCCATATCCTTCGGCCTGGTCAGCATCCCGATCAAGCTGGTGAACGCCACCGAGAGCCACTCGGTCTCCTTCCGGCAGATCCACACGGAGGACGGCGGCCGCATCCGCTACCGCAAGGTCTGCGAGCTGGAGGACCGCGAGGTCACCTCCTCCGAGATCGGCAAGGGGTACGAGGACGCGGACGGCACCATCGTCCCGATCACCGACGAGGACCTGGCCCAGCTCCCGATCCCCACCACCCGCACCATCGAGATCGTCGCCTTCGTCCCGGCCGACCGGATCGACCCGCTCCAGCTCGGCGCCGCCTACTACCTCGGCGCGAACGGCGTCCCCGCCGCCAAGCCGTACACCCTGCTGCGGGAGGCGCTGAAGCGGAGCAACCGCGTGGCCATCGCGAAATACGCCCTCCGGGGCCGCGAGCGGCTCGGCATGCTCCGCGTGGTGGACGACGTCATCGCCATGCACGGCCTGCTGTGGCCGGACGAGATCCGTGCCCCCGAGGGCGTGGCGCCGGACGCGAACGTCACCGTCCGCGACAAGGAACTCGACCTGGCCGACGCCCTCATGGACACGCTGGGCGAGGTGGACCTCGACGACCTCCACGACGACTACCGCGAGGCCGTCGAGGAACTCATCGCGGCCAAGACCTCCGGCGAGGAACCCCGCGAGACGGCGGCCCCCGCCCGCAGCGGCAAGGTCCTCGACCTGATGGCGGCCCTGGAGAGCAGCGTCCGGGCGGCGCGGGAGTCCCGGGCGGGCGGCTCGGGGGGTGCCGGGGAGGCCGGTGACGCCGGGGACGCGGGGGACGCCGGGGAGACCGAGGAGGCCGAGCACGCGGAGGTCAGGGACCTCCGGAAGAAGAAGACCCCGGCGAAGAAGGCGGCCGGCGCGAAGAAGCCCGCCGCGGCCGGCGCCGCGAAGAAGACCGCGGCCAAGAAGCAGGCCGCCAAGAAGACGACGGCGAAGAAGTCCACCCCGCGCAGGCGCTCGGCGTGAGCCTCGGCGCGAGCGTCAACGGGCGGGGGGACTCGCCGCCGTTCAGCCCCACCTCCGCAGCGCCAGCACCGCGTTGTGCCCGCCGAAACCGAAGGAGTTGCTGAGCGCCACACCCCCCGGCCCCCCGAGCTCCCGCGGGGCGCCCCGCACCAGGTCCACCTCGATCGCCGCGTCCACGACCTCGCACCCCACGGTCGGCGGGATCAGCCCCTCCCGCAGGGTCAGCGCCGTCACCACCGCCTCCACTCCCCCCGCGGCCCCCTGGAGGTGCCCCACGTTCCCCTTGACCGCGGTCAACGGCACCGAGCCGCCCAGCACCGCCCGCAGCGCCCCGGCCTCGGCGAGGTCCCCCTCCACCGTCCCCGTCGCGTGGGCGTTGACGTGCACGACGTCCACCGCGTGCGCCCCCGCGTCCCGCAGCGCCCGCCGCAGCGCCAGCGCGACCCCGCTGCCGGTGGGGTCGGGCGCGGCGATGTGGTGGGCGTCCGCCGAGAGCCCCCACCCGGCGGCCTCGCAGTAGATCCGCGCGCCCCGGGCCCGCGCGTGCTCCTCCGCCTCCAGGAGCAGCACCCCCGCGCCCTCCCCGTTGACGAACCCGTCGCGGTCCTTGGCGAAGGGCCGGGACGGCGAGGTCCCCTCCTGGAGGCCGTGCGTGGACAGGGCTCGCATCGAGGCGAAGGAGGCCATGATCGCGGGCGTCACCACCGCCTCCGCGCCCCCGGCGAGGACCGCGTCCACGTGCCCGTACCGGATCCGGTCGACGGCCTGCCCGATGGCCTCCGTGCCGGAGGCGCACGCGCTGGTCACCGTGCGCGCCTCGCCGGTGATGCGCAGGTCGAGCGACACCTGGGAGGCGGCCTGCGAGGGCACGCACATCGGCGTGGTCAGCGGCGACACCGCGCGCGGCCCCTTCTCCCGCAGCGCCCGGTCGCCGCCGACGAGGACGGAGGCGTCGCCGAGTATCGCCCCGAGGGACACCCCGACCCGCTCCGGGTCGAGTCCGCTCTCCACGGTGCCGGCCTCGTCGAACCCGGCGTCCCGCCAGGCCTCCCGCGCGGCGAGCACCGCGAACTGGGCGGCGCGGTTCATGCGCCGGGCCCGGGTGCGGGGCAGCAGCGTCGCCGGGTCGAGGGGCACGGTCCCGGCGGTCCGCACCGGCAGCCCCGCGAACTCCTCGCCCTCCAGCTCGCCGATGCCGCAGCGCCCGTCGAGCAGGCCCTGCCACAGCGCGGGCACGCCGAGGCCGAGCGGGGTGATCGCCCCGAGCCCGGTGACCACGACCCGGCGCGGCACCACCGTGCCCGCCGAGCGCCGGGGGCGCGGATGGTGCCGCACGAGGCGGTCGGCGTGCGCGGCGCCCTCGGCCAGCCCCCGCAACTCCTCGTCGGACAGCGGCTGTTCGGAGCGGTTCTCCAGGTCCCGGTACCAGCGGTCCCAGCGCCGTACCCAGGTCTCCTCCTCGGCGCGGGGGTCCACGGCCCGCAGGGTGGTGACGCGGTCGCCGTCCCGGAACTCCACGGCACGCAGATCGCTGGAGGTGACGACGGGGATGCGGCCGGCGTCCATGCGGCGGCACGCGACCGTCACCTCGCCGGAACGGGAGAGCGGTGCCTCGCGGTCCGTGCCGCCGAGCGGCGGGCGGAGGGTGACCCGGATCGTCTCCGGCGACTCCGGCACGGTGTGCGTCACCACGAACCAGCGGTCCTCGGCCACGTCCCGCTCGGAGAGGGCGAGCAGATCGCCGGGGACGACCTCGCCGCCGGTCACGGTGTGCGGCCGGAAGTAGGGGACGTGGGGGACGGAGCCGGTCTCGGGAGCGTTCTCGGTTGTGGGGGAGGCGGGGGAGCTGTCGGAGGCGGCGGTGCGGAACGAACGGCGTGGTGCGTCGTGCATGGGGAGGCTGCTTCCTGTGGCGTGGGTGGTGGCCGGCAGGGGGAACCGCCCTGCCGGGTACCCTCCTTCGCAGTGTGCCCGCCCGTCAGGACCGCCCGGTCTTCGGTACGCGGCCGCCACACGCCCAACTTCGGTGCTTTCCGGCCAAGTTCACGTCCGGGAGGCGCGAACGGTGTGCCAGATCTCACAATCCGGGCGAAAGGGATCTTGACGGAGCGTCGGTTTCTGTCGCCTCGGCCCCGCCCCCCTGCCCGGCCGCCTCCCTCCGGTGGCACCCGGTCCGGCGACGGGTCTCAGCGTTCGCCCGGAGGGCCGGACGCGATGCGCATGCCCGGGCGGCGGCGATGGACGGTGACGTAGGACAGGCCCTCGGGGCCCGCGGCGAGGCGGCGGGTCGAGCCGTGCGGCAGCCAGCACAGGGCGCCCTCGGTGAGCGGCACGGCGGCGGCGCTCCCGGGCGACTCGAGCCTGCCGTCCCCCGCGACGACGAGCAGCAGCACGTCGAGGTCCGGCTCCGTGTGGGTGTCGACCCCCTGGTCCGGCGGCAGGTGCACGAGGTTGGCGTCGAGTTGGCGTCCGGACTCGGCGAGCCGCCAGAGCGCGCCCGCCGGGGCGGAGGGCTGGGCGGCGAGCGCCCGGACGTCGCACAGCAGGCTCGGAACGGGGGCCGGGGCGGGTTCCTCGGTGGGGGTGGCCGGGTCGGGCTGTGCCTCGGGCATCGGGTTCCTCTCGTTCCTCTCGGCGCTGTTCCGCCGCGCTTCTCGTGCGCCTCTGCCGCGCCTCCAGTGCGCCGAATTATTACATGTACGATTAGGAGAAACTCGGGAACCGAGGGCTCGGCGCTGAGGGCGGAGAGCGCAAGGGCGGAGGGAAGGATGGTCGCCGTGGTCACGCATCAGGAGGGTGCCCCGCTCTCCCCGCGCCGTCTTGCCGTGCTCGACGCCGTACGGGACGCGGGCGCCCCCGTAGGCATCGCCGAGGTCGCCGAACGGCTCGGCGTGCACCCCAACACGGTGCGCTTCCACCTCGACGCGCTGGTGACCCAGGGACGCGTGGAGCGCACGGTGGAGCAGCCCTCGGGGCCCGGCCGCCCGCGCACCGTGCACACCGTGCGGCACGGCATGGACCGGGGCGGCGCACGCCACTACCGGCTCCTCGCCCGGATGCTGGTCAGCCGGCTGGCGTCCACCGCTCCGGCCGCCGAGGCGGCGGCCGAGGCCACCGAGGCGGGCCGCGCCTGGGGCCGGCACCTGGCCGAACGGTTCCCCCCGGGGCGCCGCCCCACCGTGCGCGCGTCGGTGGCGCGGCTCACCGCCGTGCTCGACGAACTGGGCTTCGCCCCGCGAACCGAGGGCGAGACCGACGGCCCCGCCGCGATCCGGCTGCGCCACTGCCCCTTCCTCGAACTCGCCGAGGAGTACCGCGGGGTCGTCTGCCCGCTCCACCTCGGCCTGATGCAGGGCGCCCTTGCCGAACTGGGCGCCCCCGTCGAGGCCACCCGCCTGGAACCGTTCGCGGAACCGGACACCTGCGTGGCACACCTGGCCCCCACCTGACCCGCCCTTCCGCCCCGCACCGCCCACCGTTGACGAAGGACAGCGAACGATGAACCCGACCTCCGCGGCCGTAGCAGGAGCCGTCACCTTCCTCTGGCTCGGCATGGTGCTGGCGATCTCCTTCCTGGAGGCGCCCCTGAAGTTCCGGGCGCCCGGAGTGACCGTCCCGGTCGGGCTCGGCATCGGCCGTATCGTCTTCCGCGCGCTCAACCTGGCCGAGGCCGTCCTGGCGGTCCTCGCGCTCGCGGCCGTGTCCGTGGGCGGCCCCCCGGCGGCGGTCCTCGCGCTCGGCGCCGTCGCCGCGGTGACGCTGGCCGGCCAACTGCTGTTCGTGAGGCCCCGGTTGAACCGGCGCTCCGACGCGGTGCTCGCCGGGGAGGACCCCGCCCTGCGCCGCTCCCGCGCCCACCTGTACTACGTCGCCCTGGAACTCGTGAAGGTGGCGGCGCTGCTCGCGCTGGGGTGCGCGGTCCTCGCGACGACCGCCTGAGCCGCCACGCGGTACCGGTCAGCCGCCGCGCCGGCCGCCCCCGGCGGTCCCGGTGTTCCCGGCGGTCCCGGTGTCCTTGTTGTCACGGACGTCGTCCCGCACGTCGTAGACGAGCAGTCCGTCCTCGCGCAGCCGGGCGCCGGGCGTGGGCCGGTGGGGGGTGAGCCGGCCGTCGTGCATGAGGTGGAACACCTCCACGCCCCGGGCGAGGACCGCGAAGTCCGCGACGATCCGGCGGTGGCAGCGCCACCACACCGACTCCGCGCACATCACGGCGGTGCGGGTCCTCGCGGACTCCCGCAGCAGCTCCTCCATCGCCGCGAGGAACGCCGGGTCCCGGGTGTAGCCGGCGTAACCGCGGAAGGAGGCGTTCTCCCAGAAGGTGTCGGGGGAGTCGGGCGCCGCCCGCCGGAAGCCGCCGAGCCGCTGCTCCCACCGGTAGCCGAGCCCCCTGCCCGGCAGCCACCGCGCGAGCGCGTCCCGCCCGGCGTCCGGATTGCGGCGACTGCCGGGGGCGGTGCGGACGTCCACCACCGCGCCCACCCGGGCACCGCCCAGCAGCCCGGCCAGCTCCTCCTCACCGGCGGTGCCGTGCCCGAAGGTGAGCAGGGGCTCCCGGGTCCCCTCCGCCGCGTCCGCCCGGCCGTCCACGTCCGCCGCGTCAGCCGAGCTTGGCCACGGTGAGCAGCACGGCGGAGTCCTCGACGGCCTCCAGCCCGTGCCGCGCCTGCGGAACGGTGAGCAGGTCCCCGTCCCGGCCGTCCCAGGACGTCTCCCCGCTGGTGAGCCGCACCCGCCCGCGCAGCACGAGCAGCGTCGCCTCGCCCGGGTTCTCGTGCTCGGACAGCGCGGTGCCGGCGGTCAGTGCGAGCAGCGTCTGCCGCAGCACGGTCTCGTGCCCGCCGTGGATGGTGGTGGCACTGCGTCCGGTGGAGGCGGCCGCGGCCTGTTCGAGGTGCTCGCGGACCAGGGCGTCGAGTGAGATCTTCTGCATGCCCCCAGTCTCCGCGCACCCGCCGGGCCTCCGCCAGCGGGGCCCGGCTCCGGTGCCACGCCGGGGCCTGGGCGGTCTACCGGCCCAGTGCCTCCAGCACCCGCCCGAGCTGCCGGGCGGGCTCCGCGCCCGCCACCCGCAGGACGACCGTGTCGGCGCCGGCCGCCGCCAGGTCCCGTACGCGGCCGGCGGCCTCCTCCGGGCGGCCGGAGACGGTGAAGACCTCCTCCGCCGGGCGGCCGAGCCAGGCGGCCTGGCCCTCCGCGAGCGGGCGGAGCGCCTCGGCGGCACGGTCGGGGTCCTCGTCCACGCAGGCGAAGGCGAGCACCGTCATCGTGTGCGCCGGACCGGCACCGCCCCCGGCCACCGCCTCCCGGGCGGCCCGCACCTCGGCGGGGCCGTGCCCCTCCGCGATCACCGTGCCGTCGGCGACCCGCCCCGACAGCTCCAGCGAGCGCGGCCGCACCACCCCCGCGACGACCGGCGGCACCTCGGCCGGCGGATGCACCAGCCGGATGCCGTCCAGCCGCACCTCCCGGCCCTCCACCTCGACCCGCTCCCCGCGCAGCAGCGCCCGCACGGAGCCGATCGTCTCCTCGAGCAGCGCGAGCGGGGAGCGCGGGGCGAGGCCGACCGCGGTCATCCACTCCCGCACGCCGTGCCCGATCCCGGCCACCAGCCGGCCCGGGAACACCCGTGCCAGCGTGGCCAGTTCCATCGCGAGCAGCGCCGGGCTGCGCAGCGGCGCCGGGGTGATCCCGATGCCGACCCGCAGCCGCTCGGTCGCCCCCAGCGCGACGGCCGCCGCGGACACGCCCCCGTTCCAGCCGAGGTCCTCCACGACCCACAGGTCGTCCGCGCCGAGCGCCTCCACCTCGCGGGCGAAGGCGGGCAGCCCTTCGGGCGCCCAGTCCCGGTCGTACATCACGCCGATCCGGACGCCGTCCCGGGCAGCCGTCGGAGTCGTCGCAGTGGTCGAAGTCCTCGTCATGGACCGCAATCTATGCGTCGCCCGCACCGGTGATCAACGGTGCGGGCGGGTCGGCACACCGTCGGCGACCGTTTTCGTCCGCGCCATCGTTCCCACGCCGGGCATTCACCGCGACGGATCACTCTCGGCACGACATCCCGGCAGGTCACGGGCACACCACCGATCAGCGGGAGCTGACGACATGGGCAACGGACACCACCACCCCCACCCTCACAGCCACGGACACGGACACGGACACACCCACGGGCACGGGCACGGTCACCAGGCGGCCGCCCCCGAGGCGGTCCCGGCGGCCTTCGACCTGACCGTCCCCGACGGGGAACTGTCGCCCGAGCAGCTCTCCCGGCGCTCCCTGGTACGCCGTGCCGGTCTGCTCGGCGCCGGGCTGGCCGCCGGCGGGGCGCTCGGCGGCGTCGGCGCGGGTCAGGCCGCCGCGCAGACCCGGGCGGCCTCGGGCCACGCCCGCCGGGAGTCCCGCGCCGGCCGCTACCTGTGGCTGGCCGGCGACCACCACATCCACACCCAGTACAGCTCCGACGCCAAGTACCGCGTCGTCGACCAGGTCCGCCAGGCCAACGCGCACGGGCTGGACTGGATGGTCGTCACCGACCACGCCAGTGAGCAGCACGCGAAGATCGGCGTCGAGAAGGTCAACCCCGACATCGTCGCCGCCCGCGACGCGATCGAGGACACGCTCGTCTTCCAGGGCCTGGAGTGGAACATCCCGGCCGCCGAGCACGGCACCGTCTTCGTGCACCCCGGCCGCAACGAGGTGTCCGTCCTCAAGCAGTTCGAGGTCTCCTACGACGGCGGCCTGAACAAGGCCACCGGGAGCACCCCCGCCAACGAGGCCCTGGCCATCGCGGGCATCGACTTCCTCGCCGCGCAGGTGCGCCGCCGCACGGTCAGGGACGCCCTGTTCCTCGCCAACCACCCGGCCCGCAAGGGCATCGACTCCCCGCACGAGATCCGCGGCTGGCGCGACGCCCAGCCGCACATCGCGGTCGGCATGGAGGGCGCCCCCGGCCACCAGGCCGGCGGCCTGCCCGCCCCGTACGGCCCCGGCTCCGCGCGCGGCATCTACGACAACAGCCCCGGCGCCGACTCCTTCGCCGGATACCCGCCGGAGAGCTACCGCACCTGGGGCGGCTTCGAC
Organism: Streptomyces griseoaurantiacus; assembly: GCA_014656015.1. Taxonomy (GTDB): domain Bacteria; phylum Actinomycetota; class Actinomycetes; order Streptomycetales; family Streptomycetaceae; genus Streptomyces; species Streptomyces griseoaurantiacus. The sequence goes on from BNBP01000060.1 coordinate 36,056, forward strand.
TGGATGACCGCCACCGTGGGCGGCCTGTGGGACAGCCTCCTCGCCGAGGGCAAGCCCTGGTGGATCACCGCCAACTCCGACTCCCACAACGTCTACGCCGACACCGCCGTACGCGGCCCGCACGACGACTTCGCGGCGGACGGCCGCCACGCCGACCCCGTCCACGGCGGCGGCCCCAACCTCACCGACACCGACTTCTGGCCCGGCCAGTACTCCCGCACGCACGTCGGCGCCGCCTCCTTCTCCTACCAGGCCGTGATGGACGGCATCCGGGCCGGCCGTGTCTGGGTCGACCACGGCGCCCTCATCAGTGGCCTCGACGCCCGGCTGCGCGGCGGCGGCCGGGAGACCACGCTCGGCGGCACCCTGCACGTGCGCAAGGGCGGCAAGGTCGACCTGGTCGTCGAGATCAGCCTGGCAGGCGGCCCCAACTGGGCGCAGTTCGTGCCGAAGCTGGCCCGCGTGGACGTCGTCCTGGGCGAGGTCACCGGCGCCGTCTCCGACCGGGACGTGTTCGCCACGCCCGACACGAGGGTCGTGAAGTCCTTCGAGGTGAACAAGTCCACCGGGCACGTCCACCTGACGTACTCCCTCGGCCGCGTCGACCGCCCGGTGTACGTCCGGCTGCGCGGCACGGACGGCAACCGCTCGGCCGTCGGCGTACGGGGCGCGGCCGTCGACCCGGCGGGCCCGGCGATGGACGTCCTCGGCGACGCCGACCCGTGGAAGGACCTGTGGTTCTACTCCAACCCGATGTGGGTCCTGCCCGCATGACCCCCGCACCGGCCCCCGGCGTCCGCACCGTCATCGGCGTGGACGCCGGCTCCGGCCCCCTGCGCGAGGCCGACCACCTGATCCACGACCTGGTGACCGGCCTCGCCCTCCCCCCGGCCGTGATCGCCTGCACCCACCCCGTCCGCACCGGCCCGCGCCCCCACCTCGCCGTCTCCCTCGCCCTGCCGGACGGGGACACGGCGCGGGCGGTGTGGCGGCGCCTGACCGCCCACCTCGCGGCCACCGCCCCGGAGGCAGGGGCGGCCCTCGGGACCCTGCGGCACGGACCGCACGAGCCGGCCCGGGCGGCGGCCCGGGCGGCGGGGGAGCACGCCGAACGCACGTCCGGCCGGGCCGTGGTCTACCCCGGCGCGGACCGGCTCACCGGCACGCTCACCCTGGAACGGCTGCTCGCGGACACGGCCGTGGACGACGTCACCGTCCTCGGCACCCCCGGACCCCCCGCCCCCACCACGCGGATCGACACCCGCGGCCACGTCCGCCCCACCTGGCGGGGCGGCCGCCTCACCCTCGCCCTGAGCCCGGCCCCCGGCGGCCTGCTCGCCCCCTTCGAGGTCCCGAACCCGACGCCGTGCTGCGCGGACCACGGATGAGGCGGGGGCACCGGGTCCGCCGGGAGGCGTTCAGCGCTTGTCGACGGTGAGCCCGCCGTCCAGGAACACCATGCGGAGGGCGCGGAGGGCGCCGATGTCCGCGGTGGGGTCGGCGTCCAGGAGGAGCAGGTCGGCGCGCTTGCCGGGGGCCACCGCGCCGAGGTCCGGGCGGACGCACGCTCGTGCCGCCCCGCTCGTGCCCGCGGCCAGCACCTGCGCGGGGGACAGCCCGGCCGCCACCATGAGCTCGGCCTCCTCCAGGGTGTTGGCCCCGAACAGGCCCCGGCCGCTGAAGGTGTCGCTGCCCAGCGCGAGGCGCACACCGGCCTCGGCCACCTTCCTGAGGTTGGCGCGGGCGTCCGGGTGGGCGTCGTCGACCCAGAGCGTGGGCGTGTAGGTGACGTCGTGCGCGCGCATCAGCTCGAGCAGCGAGTCGTCGGTGAGGGGCTCGACGGTGACCCCGTGCTCCAGACCGTCCGCCCCGGCCTCGACCGCCTCGCGTGCCGCCGCCTGCTGGGCGGTGTGGACGGTGACCCTCAGACCCCGCTCGTGCGCGGCCTCGATGCCCGCCCGCAGGACGTCGAGGGGAAGCCGCTCCAGCTCGACGGCGTCCGGGAAGGCGGGATTCCGCCAGAGGTACGCCGGCCCGCCGGAGTGCGCGCACGCGCCTTCCGACAGGAGCTTGATCGCGTCCACCCTGCGGTCGGCGAGACGGTGCACCACGTCGCGGATGTGTCGCACGCCGTCGACCTCCGCCGCCCAGCGGGCGCGCGCCCAGGGGTTGCCCTTGAAGACGGTGGCGGCGGGATGCCCCTCGCGCCCGGTGATGCCGGCCCCGGTCGCCAGCAGCCGTGGGCCCCGCAGGGTGCCGGCGGCGATCCTGTCCCGCGTGTCCAGGATGCCGTCCGTCGGGTCGCCCACCGACTTGACGGTCGTGACCCCGTGGTCGAGGAACAGCCCGAGCCGTCCGGGCCTGTCCCGTTCCTCGAAAACCCGCATCGAGTCCGCGTCGGTGACCGCGTGCACGTCGTAGAAGTGGACGTGCGTGTCGATCAGACCGGGCACGACCCACCCCCCGGCCGCGTCCACCTCCGTCCCGCCCCGCAGTGGTTCGGCCGAGACGGCGGTGATCTCCGTACCGTCGACGCCGATGTCGTACAGACCGTCGAGCGCCCGGTGACCGTCGAAGACGTGCGCACGACGGATCACGAGGTCGTGGGTCGCGGGGTCGTGGGTCACGGGGGTGTGGGTCGCGCGGTCGCGCGGGCCGGGGTTCACGGTCGCTTCGGACTGCTGGGGCATCGCTGCCGCTCCTGGTGTGCTTGTGCTGGGAGAGTGATACTGCAACCATCTGGGTGGCAGTTCGGGCGTATGCCGGCACGCGGTGAACCGACGCGTCACCGCGTGCCGAGTGGGTCGGTGAGTGGTGAGTCGGTGGGCCGGGGGTCAGCGAGCCTTCGACGCGCTGTCGGCGTCCAGTACCTGCCGCAGCAGCCCGGCGATCGTCGTCCCGCGGAGCTGTTCCTCCAGCGCCCGCTCGGCACTTCGGAACTCGGCGTCGAGCAGATCGCCGATGTTGCGCCCGATCGCGCACGTCCCGTTGGGCGGATGGGCGTGCCGTGAGAAGACCTGCCCGTCCTCGACGGCGGCGTAGGCGTCGTACAGCGTGATGTCCCGCGGGGCCCGGGCGAGGGACCAGCCGCCGCCGCGCCCCTCGGTGGACCACACCAGGCGGGCGTCCCGCAGCCGGCCGAGCACGCGCCGCACGAGGACGGGATTGCTGTCGAGGCTCTCCGCGATCTCCGCGGAGGTCAGCGAACCCCCACGCCGGTTCGCGAGCATCGCGAGCGCGTGCACGGCGACCGCACTCCTGCCGCTCAGCCCTGCCATGCCCCACCCACTCCCGCCGTCACCCCGATAACTGGAACCAACCTAGTTGCAGTATCCCTGGCGGTCAACCGAGCCGTGGCGGCACTCGGGCGGAGCGCGGACCACGTGGGCGGTGTCAACCGCCGACCCCCGCCACCCGCTTGAGCCGGCGCAGCATGTGGTCGCTGAAGAGGTGCCGGCTCCGGTCGAGCAGTTCGCCCACCTCCGGGTCGCCGCGCCGCTCGTCCGGGGAGGGGCGCCAGCGCTGCACGGACTGCGCGGCCCAGGTGCGCAGCTTGAAGTCCGGGTCCTGGAGCAGACCGACCGCCGCCCGCAGCGCCACGACGCCACCGCGCGCGTCGAGCAGCCGGAAGGCGCCGAGGCGGATGTGGCGCTCCCGGTCCGCGCCGGTGCGCGCCTGCAACTCCTCGGTGGGCAGTTCGGCGGACCAGGGCAGCAACGCGGTGACCACCTCGCGGACGACACCGGGGGAGGGGTCGTCGAGCAGTGGCCACACCTGCTTCACCTCGGCACAGTCCAGCGCCCTCAGTCCCGCCACCGCCCGCGCGCGTACCCCGGCCGCCGGGTGCGCGAGCAGCGGCCGCAGCAGCCCGGCATCCGCGCGGTCGGCGCATTCCGCCAGCCCGATGACCGCACCCGGCGGCAACGCGGGATCGTCCGGTGCCGTGCACCGCTCCCGGTACCAGGGCACGGGGTCACCCCCCTGCTGTCGTACGACGTACCGGGCGCAGGCGCGCACGACGCCGGAACGGTCGCCGAGGAACGTCCACGCCTCCTCCGACCGCCCGGCCCTCCTCAGCGCGGTGACACCCGCCGAGCGGGTGCGCGGGTTGGCCGCGGACAGCAGGGGAGACAGCACGTCCTCGTAGACGTCCTCGTCACAGACGTCTCCCAGCGACGCGAGTGCCGCCGTGGCGCACAGGTCCTGGACCACGGTGTCCTCGTCCTGAGCGGCCACGCGGGCCAGCTCGGCGGGACGCACCAGTCGGCCCTCCACGGCCAGCCGGTACGCGAACCGCCGGACCACGCGGTCGGGGGAGGCGAGGAGAGGGACGAGCAGTCCGAGGGGCGCCCGGCGCAGGACCCGGCCGAGCAACTCCACGCCGAAGGCACCTCTGGCGCGGCGGCCGACCCGCAGGACGAGTGGTGCCAGCTCGAGCGCGGCGCCCAGGTTCATGACCTCGCCCAGCACCTGCCGGGCGTCCTCGCGTACGGGGCGGACCCAGTCGGCACAGCGGATCACGACCAACGACAGCAGCTCGGGATGCCGGACCGAGTGGCGCAGCGCCTCCTGACGGACCCGCCCGTCGCGGTGGCAGAGTGCGAGCGCGAGCCGTGCCTCGTCGAGCCCGGTCGGCTCGTCGGGCAGAGGGGCGGACCTCTCCCACCGTGGCAGGAACCGCGAGCGCTCCCACACCGCCTCACGCACCCCCGCGTCCAGCGCGAGCCAGTCACCGGGATCGGTGACATCGAGCGTCTCCCGAAGCGGCGCACCTCCCGCCAGCCGCACCGCCGCTGCCGCCCCGCCCTCAACACCCTCGACCATGCCCGTCCTCCGCCCCGCGTACCGCGTGATCGTAGAACCCGGGACCCGAGTGGGACGCGCGAATTTCGGCGCATGAGCCGCCGCGGTCGCTGCCTGCGACCCGAAGTCCCGCATCCGAACCTCAGCTCCTCACCCGGCACTCCGCCCACACCGTCTTGCCCGGTCCGGCGGCGCGTGGTTCCGCGCCCCAGCGGTCGGCCAGGGCCGCGACGAGCAGGAGGCCGCGCCCGGACTCGTGGTCGCCGGGCGGTTCCCGGAGCGACAGCAGCGGCACCCGCTCGCCCCGAGCGTCGGACACCTCGACGCGCACGAGGCGCCCGTCCATGACGAGCCGCACGGCGAAGTCCCGCCCCGGCACGCACCCGTGCCGAACGGCGTTGGCGACGAACTCGGCGGTGACGAGCGTGACGGTCTCGTTGACGTCCGACCCGTACGCGAATCCCCAGGCGTCGAGCCGGTGCGACACGAGCCGCCGTGCGAGCCGCGCACCACGCGGCGTGGAGGTGAACCGCATGGCGAACTCGCGCCTCGTGAGGGCCGGCGTCGTGAGGGGGGAGGGGTGTTCGTTCATGCCCCCACCGTGGGCGCGCCGGCACCCCCGTGACGAGCCTCGACGCGCCCACAGGCGCCTCTGTGGGCGCCGTGGCGCCCGGTGTGGGCGCCGGGTGACGATCGGCGCGCCAACTGGCATGGCCGGGTCATGGGTTGGCCACGTCGCTCGCCACCGGGACGCGGAAAACCGCGTCCCGGTCGCGCCCGCCGCCCTGTAAATCCCTGGAGCAAGAACCCGACCAAACCAAACCCCGCGCGCGAGCGCGGTGTTGGCCGCCACTCGTTCGAGTGATGCAAGGGGGGTACGGCCGGAAACGTGCGGTACGTTCGCCGCGAGTACCCCACACCGGACACAGAACGGCCCCCGGCAGGACGGCAATCCGAACCGAGGGCCTGACCATTCAGGAAGAACGGACCCTTCCCTCATGGCTGACCCGCAGTCTAACGGGGCGCTGCCCGCGCGCCCGTGCCCTCCACGCCTCCCGGGCGCCCCGCGCGCCGGAGTCGTCCACCTCCGCCACCGCCACACCGAGCGCTACACGGTGGTCGGCAACCATCTCGCACAACACCGTGAGCTGTCGGCGACGGCGATCGGTCTGGCCGTCCACATCCAGTCGCTGCCGGACGGCGCCCCGGTCACGGTCAAAGCACTGGCCGCCCGTTTCAGCGAAGGCGAGACGAGGATCGCCCGCGCCCTGAACGAGCTGGTGAGGGCGGGCTACCTGGTCCGCACCCGCACCCGCGACACCACGGGCCGCATCACCACCCGCACCTTCTTCAAGGAGCACCCGGGTGCCGGACAACTCACGGAGCGGGCACCCGCGCCCCCTTCCTCGCCTTCCCCGCCGAGGGAGCCGCGCACCCCCACACCGCCCCCGCCGCCCCCCACGGGCCCGGCGGCGGAGCTCCTCTCCCGCCTGCGCCTGACGGACCACCGGCTGCTCCTCTCCACCCGCGACGTCCACGAGCTGGTTCCCACGGTGACGGCCTGGCTGGCCCAGGACGCGACCCCCGCCCAGATCACCCGTACCCTCACCGCCGGCCTCCCACCGGCCCAGGTCCCCATCCACCACCCGTCCCGCTTCCTGGCCCACCGCCTGACCACGCTGCTGCCGCCCCCACTCCCCACGACACCCCGGGGCGCCGACAGCCCCGAGCCCTCACGCCCTGTCCCCCTGATCAACTGCGACGGCTGCGACCGCGCCTTCCGCTCCCGCGACCCGAGGGCACACTGCGGCGACTGCCGGTCCCGGCAGGAACATCCGGCGGCGTGACCGGACAACCGCGCACGAGGACGGAGGCGCAAGCGAATGCACGACGACACCGAAGAGGCCCCGGACTGCTCACCGCCCGGCGAAACACCGGCGGACCATATCCCGGGCGTCCTCCGCGCCTTCGGCCGCCAGCTCAAACGGTTCCGCCTCCGCGCGGGCCTCGACCGCCCGGCCTTCGGTGCCCTGGTCGGCTACGCCCCGAAGACGATCGCGGCATTCGAGCAGGGACGCAGGGTGCCCCCGCCGGCCTTCATCGACCTGGCCGACGAGGTCCTGGACGCGGGCGGCGTACTGGGCGAGCTGAAGGAGGAGGTGGCACAGGCCCAGTACCCGGCGTTCTTCCGCGACGCGGCTCGGCAGGAGGCAGAGGCGGTCGAACTCCACGTGTACGCGAACCAGGCAGTGCCTGGGCTTTTGCAGACCGAGTCCTACGCGACGGCGGTGTTCCGCATGATGCGTCCGCCCCTCGACGATGCGACGCTCGAACAGCGCGTGACAGGTCGGCTGGCCAGGCAGTCGTTCTTCGCCCGGCAGCCCGCACCACTAGCCACGTTCGTCATCGACGAGTCCGTTCTGAGGCGCCCCATCGGAGGGCGCGCGGTCCTTCATGAGCAGTTGGAACAGTTGCTGGTGGCCGCCCGGCGGAGAACGGTCGACATTCAGGTCAGGCCGCTCGACCGGGAAGAGAACGCCGGCCTGGCGGGCCCCTTCACCTTGATTGAAACCGAGGATGGCCGGAGGATCGCTTACGTTGAGGTGCAGAACGTGAGCCGCGTACACACGGAGTGAACTTTCCCCGTGAGGCTGGACACTCCATGCTTACGCCGCGAGGGCGTGTCCTTGCTCGTGTCGCTGCCTGATCTCCAGCGGCGTCAGGTAGCCCCAGTGCGGGTGCTTCCGCAGCCGCC
>BNBP01000061.1 GCA_014656015.1 Streptomyces griseoaurantiacus
TCCGCCGCACCACCCGCCGCACCGCCCGGGGCGGCACCCCGGCGCCCCACGGCCCCGCGGTGCCCGGCACCGCACCGCACGCCGCGCGGCTCCAGGAGCCCCACGAATCCCGAGAGCCCCGAGAGCCGAAGGAGAGGGAGACCGTATGACCTCCGCACCGGGCGGCCGGAACCGTCCGCGCCGCAGCGACCTGTCCGCCCGGCTTCCCCTGCGGCTGCGCCGCCACGCCCCGGCCTGGGCGGCCCAGCGGCCGACCTGGCGGGAGGCCAGACCCGCCCTGATCTCCGGCCTGTCGAAGCGGGCGCTGGCCCGTCCGGCCGGCAACTGGTTCGTGGTCGGCGCCTCCCGCGACGTCCCCACCGACCGCCCCCTCGCCCGTACCGTCGCCGGACAGGAGGTGGTCCTGTGGCGCGATGCCGAGGGCACCCTCGTGGGCGGCCCCGGCATCTGCCCGCACCTCGGCGCACCCCTGCGCGAGGGCCCCGTCCGCTGCGGCACCCTCATGTGCCGCTGGCACGGGCTGGCCCTGGACGGCACCGCCCGGGCGGGCTGGCAGCCGTACCCGGTGCACGACGACGGCATCCTGGTCTGGGTGCGGCTGGACCAGGCCGGCGGCGAGGACCCGCTGCCCGCCCCGCTCGTGCCGCCGCGCCCCGGGACCGCGGGCGCCCTCGATGCCGTGCACGTCGCCTTCGGCACCTGCGAGCCGGAGGACGTCGTCGCCAACCGGCTCGACCCCTGGCACGGCGCCTGGTTCCATCCCTACTCGTTCGTCGACCTCACCGTCGTCTCCGTGCCCGACCCCGGGCGCGAGGACGGCGAGGACACCCTGGTCGTGGACGTGGCGTTCAAGGTGACGGGCCGGCTCGTCGTGCCGGTCCGCGCCGAGTTCACCGCGCCAGGACCCCGCACCGTCGTCATGCGCATCACCGAGGGGGAGGGGCGGGGCTCCGTCGTCGAGACGCACGCCACGCCGCTCGGCACGGACGGCCGGGGCCGCCCGCGCACCGCCGTCGTCGAGGCCGTCGTCGCCGTCTCCGAACGGCGCGGCTTCGCCCTCGCCCGCGGGGCCGCCCCCGTCGTACGGCCCCTGATGCGTGCCGCCTCCGGCCGGCTGTGGCGCGACGACCTCGCCTACGCGGAGCGCCGCTGGGAACTGCGCAACACCGGCCGCTTCCCCGGCTGAGGCACCCTCACCGCACCGCGGCCGCCGCCGGCCGAAGACCTCGTGAGCCGCACATGTACAGGCGGAACCGGGGCAAGCGCATGACAACGACGGTGAACGGCACGAAACGGAAGTCGAATCGGAGGTGGCATCCGCGATGAGCGCGAAGGTGCTGGAGTATTTCCCCGCAGGGGCCCCGCGTGGATCGTGGCCGGCGGAGGAGTTCGCCGCGCAGCGCCGCGCCGAGGGCGAGGCGGCGACCGTGGTGATGGACCTCGAACGGGACGCGTTCCTCGTGGTGGTCCCGGCGGCGGAGGACGAGTAGGAACGCCGGCCCCGGGCCGGGCCGGCGAGAACGGGGCAGGGGGAAGGGGCGTCCGTACCACTGACGGACGCCCCTTCCGCGTGCTGTCATGTACCTGATTCAGGTAAGCGACTCGTCCTGTCACGCACCGCCCCGCCGAAGGGCTCTGCCATGCCGACCCCCCGCACCCTCGCACTCGCCGCGAGCACCGGCGCCGCCGCACTGGCCGCGCTGCTCACCGCCCCCGCGCCCGCCGCCTCCCTGCCCGCCGAAGCCGTACCGCCCGCCGGGACCTACTACGTCCAGAGCGCCATCACCGGACTCGCCGCCGCCGACGCCTCCGGCGCCGTCGAACAGCACGATCCCCGGGGCGACGAGGACCACCAGCAGTGGACCCTGCGCGCCCAGGGCTCCTCGTACGTACTGGAGAACACCGACACCGCGGGCAGTTGCCTCGGCCGCGCGGGCGACCTGGCGAGAACCCTCGCCTGCGGGAGCGCCGACGCCGCCTGGGAGATCGCCCCGGCCGGCGAGGACCGCTACACCCTGAAGGCCCCCGGCGCCGAGCGGTACCTCACCGTCGCCCCCAAGCCCGCCGGCGCCACCCACCCCGCCGCGCTCGCCGTGGGCGCCCCCGGCGACCTCGCCACCTGGTACCTCACCCCGGTCGCCTCACCGACCCGCCCCATGCCGCCCGCCGACCAGCGCACCCTGGACCAGGTCACCTTCCTCACCGCCCACAACGCCTACGCCAACGGGGTCGACGGCGGCTTCGCCCCGCCCTTCGTCAACCTCCTGCCCAACCAGAACCGCGGCATCGACCAGCAACTCGCCGACGGCGTCCGGGGGTTCATGCTCGACCTGCACCAGACGCCCGACGGCGCGATCCTCTGCCACGACAGCTGCACCCTGGTCAGCCGGCCGGTCGCCCTCTGGGTGGACCTGCAGCGCATGGTCGACTACCTCGCCGCCCACCGCGACCAGTTCGTCACCGTCTTCATGGAGGACTACGTCGACCCCGGCGTCCTGCGCGCCGAACTCGCCCGCGTCCGCGGCCTGTCCGACGTGCTCTACCGGCCCGACCGGACGGGCGTCCGGCAGAACGGCTGGCCCCGCATGGCCGACCTGATCGCCGCCGACCAGCGGCTGCTGCTGTTCACCGACCACAGCCGCGCCGCCGACGAGTCCGCCGGACTCACCCGGGACAGCTTCGGGGTGATGTACCAGCGGGAGTGGACCGTGGAGAACTACTGGTCCATGGGCTCGGGCGTCGGCTCCTCCGACTGGTCCTGCTACAGCCGGTGGTACGACGCCACCACCACGCTCCCGCTGACCCGCACCGAACCCGGCTTCCGCCCCCTGTTCGTCATGAACCACTTCCGCGACGCAACGATCACCTCCACGGCCCGCACCGACAACACCAAACTCGCCGACCGCGCCCGCCGCTTCTGCCAGCCCGCCGCCCGCAAGAAGCCGACGTACCTGGCCGTGGACCGCTACGACCTCGGCGACCCGGCGGCCGCGGTCACCACCCTGAACACGTACGTCTATCCCTGAGCCCGCGTGCCCCCGGGACACGAACCCCGGGGGCACGCTGTCACCACGGCTTCAGTCGAACCTGTGCACCAGCCAGCTCGCTGAACTGCAAGGCGATCTGTCGGCGCCCTGGCAGGGCGGGGCCCGCGAGCAGGAATGCCAGCCGGTCCCTGCGGCCGGTGCGGCGTGGCCTGGAGCCACTCCACGACCAGCAGATCCGTCGGCTGGAGCTGCATCTCGATGCCGAACTCCTCCCGGCCCTCCCAGCAGGCGGCCTCCAGGGGCGGGGCCGTCATGGGAACCCAGAGGGCCGGCTCCCGGAAACCCATCAGTCGGTCCGGTCCTCGCGCGGCAGGGTCACGGTCAGCCTCTGGGGGGCCGTGGCCGTCCAGGTGAGGCCTCCGCCGTAGAGGTGGCGCAGGACGTACGTCGTCCCACTCCTCACGTCGCTGACGATGCCCTCCCGGCCAGTAACGGCGTCGTGCACCTGGTCGCCGACCCAGGGCTTCCTCCCGCCGGTCACCGGGAGGTCTCGCAGAGCAGCTCTGCCCAGACCTGCTTGCCCCAGCGGTGCAGTTCCGTTCCCCAACGCTCGGCGAGGGCCTCGACCAGGAGGAGTCCACGGCCACTGGTGTGGAGGTCCGCTCCGGGTTTGGCCAACTCCGGGAGCTTCCGCGCCTTGTCGACGACGCCGACCCGCACGAGGCGTTCGCTCGGACGGGCGATGACGACCCGGATCGCCCGGCTGCGGGTGTGCTGGACCGCGTTGGCAACCAGCTCGGTGACGAGCAGTGTCGCGGTGTCCGTCAGCTCGTCCATGTGCCATACGACAAGGGCTGTGCGGACGAGCCTGCGGGCCGCCGCGGCGCTCTCCTCCAGGTTCGGCAGGGTCTCGGAGTACCCGGGGTGCCCCGTGTGGTGCGGCTTCGCTGACACGATCATCTGGACCTCAGGAAGAGTCGGTGTACGACGGACTTGGTTCAGTCAACGACCGCTCACCTGCCACGAGGAGGAAAAGTCCGCCGGGTGTACATCACCCTCAAGCGGAAACTTCGGGGTTTTCGCCCCAACTGACGGGGCGTCAGTGATTACCGTGGGCGCATGGAGGGGAACACGAGCCTCACCAGCGCCATGCGGGAAGCGGGCTTCCGGCAGATTGAGTTGGCCGAGGCGGTTAATGAGCGTCTGCGCCTGCACGGACACGACGGAACAGTCAGTGACCGGACCGTCCGCAACTGGCTGACCGGAAGAACCCGCTGGCCTCACCCCCGGCAACGTGAGGCCCTGGAGGGAGTATTCGGCTGTACAGCCGAGGAACTGGGCTTCTGTCCGCCGACGGCACCTTCCACCAGCGAACAGGAGGCACCCGTGAGGCGTAGGGACTTCCTCACGAGCACGACAGGTACGGCCGCCTCCGTCGTGAACGTCTTCCGCGGTGCTCCGCCCAGGGTGGGCACCTCGGACGTCATTCGCCTCCGCAGCGGTCTGGACGCCCTGATGGCTCTGGACGACACCCAGGGAGGTCATGAAGGGCTGGAGCGTGCGGCGCTGGCCGGAGCGGCTGAAGCCCTGGAGAAGCAGAAGCTCGGGGCGACCCAGCGCATCCGCCTCCGGCTGTTCTCCGTCGCCGCCGACTACACTGCCACGGCCGCCTGGAGCGCCCTGGACGCACGCCGGTCGGACCACGCTCACGCCCTGCTGGGCAAGACCCTGTACCTGGCCGGGATGGCGCAGGACCCTGTCGTGGAACTGAGGGTCTGGAACTCTTACGCCATGCTCGCCCACCAGCGCGGAGAGCACACCGAGGCCATCGACTCCGCCCAGGCCGCCCAGGCCACCTCCCTCACCAAGCGGGACCCGTTCTACGCCTCCCTGGCTCACGCCCGTACGGCCGTCGGCCACTCCAACCTCAAGGACCGCCAAGCTGCCCTGCGCTCCTTGGGATACGCCCAGGAGGCCATGAGTAAGAGGGGAGGCTCCGCTTCCCGCCCGAGTTGGGCGGCGTTCTACGGGCCGGCTGAACTGACGGCCATCACAGCCATCGTCCGGGACCGGATCGGGGATCCCGCCGAGTCCGAGGCCGCCTCCCATCAGGCACTCGCCACCGTCCCGGAGCACTTCCGCAGGAACCGCGCTCTGGCCACCACGCGACTGGCTCTGGCCCAGCTCCATCAGCGCGACATCGACCAGGCGTGCGCCACGGCCTCCAGCGTGTTCGAGCTGATGGCGGGCTCCCCGCTTCCGGGACGGATGCGATCCCTCCTCGGCGACTACTACCGCGACCTGATCACGCTTGCGCCGGACGCGACGGTCGCACAAGAGTGGGGAGACCGCTACCGAACCGAATGGAGCCGCGCGTGAACGCCCCCGAGTTGGTGGTCCGTCGATTCACCCACGAGGACCTTCCCGGTATCCGGCAGGCTCTGCTCGACATCCACGCGGACGCCTACGCCGATGCGATGGAGGACGAGTTCAACCAGCGCTTCCCGTGGTTCGTGGATCACTGGGGCGGCAACCCCGGCTTCGCCTGCGTGATCGCCTTCGACGCCGGGGAACCAGTGGCCTTTGCCTACGGAGCCCCGGCTACCCCGAAGCGGGAATGGTGGCGCGAGCACTTCGATCCTGCTTCAGAGAGTCACCGGACTTTCTCGTACTCGGAGCTGGCCGTCAGGACGAAGTACCGCAAGACCGGGACGGCGGAGCTGGTCAGCCGAGCCCTCTTGGAAGACCGTGATGAGGACCTCGTCGTCCTCCTGGTCGACACTGAGCACCCGCGAGTCCAGCTGCTTTACGAATCCTGGGGCTTCTACAAAGTCGGAGAGCGCCAGCCCTTCCCCGACTCCCCGGTCTACGCCGTCATGCTCGCCGAACTGTCCTTGAAGTGAGGGGGCTTCCGTTTCTCGCCGGTGAGCACCTCGGGTGCCAGGAGGCCGCCGCTTGCGGCGGACAGGATGGCGAGCATGGGGAACGGGCCCGGGTCGCCGTGGTTGTTGCCGGACGGGACGTGCTGGTGCCCGCAGTGGCCGGAGAAGGACGGCTGCTGGGCGTTGGACATGGGCACGCCGTGCTGCTCGTGCGCCCACGCTGGCGAGGACCGCCAGGTCCTGGATCACTCGGTCCGGCAGCTCCGGGGTGTAGAGGTGCGGGTGTTGCCCCCACCGCTAGTGGGGCGCGGGGTCGCACGTGTCGACGATCTCGATCCGCGCGACGTTGAGAATAGAGCGGCGGGACATATGAGAAAGCCCGTCTTCGGCGGGGCGGGACACCGAAGACGGGCGTCAGCGTGGCTAAGGGACCCGGGGCAGGGGCCTTGGGGCAGGCCCGCAGCTTGGACGTACGACACGAGGTGGACCAGCAGTAGGGCGTCGATGGCCGCCAGGAGTGGACGGAACCGGGCGATGCCCCACCAGGGGCGGGGGTGCCCCTATGGGTTTCGTCTACGGAATCGGGGTGCGTTGGGTTGCCGGTGAGGTCAGCATTGCTTGGTGTCCGAGCTGCTGTGGGATGACGTGAAGGACGTCTTCGACCTTGAGTGCGAGGGACGCCTCCCGGATGTGTGGGTTGCCGGGACTGTGGCTGAGGATTGGCAGGCGGTCCTCGACCTGATCGGTGAGAGTGGCTGGCACAGTGAGTACTCCGAGGGCGGTGTGGTTATGCCGGTGCCGCGTGCTGAAGCGATGTTGTCGCGGCATGCTGATGCCGAGTGTCCGTAGAAGGCTCCGTCGCGGAGCATGGCGAAGAGGACGTCGGCCCGGCGTCGGGCGAGGCAGAGCAGGGCCTGGGTGTGCGTTATCTGGGAGGTCATCTTCGTGGCGTAATAGGCGGCCCGGGACGCGGGGTCGCCCAGGGCGGCGAACGCGGAGAAAGAAGACGCGTTAGAACTGCTTGTTCCCCGGCTTGCAGTTGAGCGCCCCTGCTGAGCGTCCGGCAGATTCAAATGCCTTGGCTGGCGAAGGGGGACTTGACCCAACTTACGACGAAGGGCACGGATATCGCGGCTTGAGGTGATCTTCCGGTTCGCCGGACACTGTAGATCAGACAGGAACGAGGGGGCGCGCAGTGAATGATCCACTGGGTATGCACGCGTATCAGCAGCAACTGGTTAACGAGGCCCACGAGCAGATGCAGCGGGACCACTTCCTCGGCCACGGCATGTTCGCCCCGAACGTGCCGATCTACATGGAGACACAGCCGTCGATGCCGGCTGAGGCAGAGGAGCCGCCACTCCTGGATGACCAGGAGGAGGCGTTTCACTACCTTTTGAGGACTCTGTCTGCTTCCCAGCGCGACGCACTGCTTGTGCTCTCCATGAGAAGCCCTGCCAACGCGCTGGACCAGATTCTCGGCGTGCTCTGGGACGAGTTCGACGACGAGCGGGACCGAGGCTCTCGTCGGTGAGGTCGTGGCCTTCGCCTGAAAAGGCCACGACGATGTCAGTGTCTGCTCGTATCTTCAGATCATGACCGTCACTGCCCGCCGGGAGCTGGTGAGCCCCGCAACCCTCCATGCTGTTCGGTCCCTGGCCACGGACCTGACGATTCGGATCGTGGCAGAGCTGTGGGAGGCCCACGGGTTCGCGCCCATCCCGCCCGAAGAGTTGAAGTACCAGGACTCAGGGCAGCGGCGGACCGAGTTCATGCTCTACGCGGAGGGTGTGAATTGGTCCAACCCGGATCACGTTCTACGGGCACTGCTGGTTTTCGAGGACTTCATCCGGGAGTACCGCGACCCCAGTCAGCCGGGCACCCCGAAGTGGCTGGAGGACATCCGGGTACGGCTGGAGCGAGACGGGTTCCTGCTCGAAGGGAGTGGCCGGATCTCATGGCAGCGGCCCCCCGTCCGCCTTCTGGACCGCGACCTGAGCACTCTGAGCGACAGCTCAGGAATCGTGGTCGAGCTGGAGCGCATCCGGCGAGACCTGTCCACCGATCCTCACGGGGCCATCGGGGCCGCCAAGCAGCTCATCGAGGCCACGGCGAAAACAGCCCTCAGAGAGCTAGGCATCGAGATCGACAAGAACGCCGCGGTTCCCGCTCTGGTCAACACCGTTCAGAAGGCGTTGAAGCTCGATGCTGCCTCGGCGCCCGACGGGCCCGACGGCAGCAAGGCCGTGAAGAAGATCCTCTCGGGTTCGGTGAACATAGCCGTGGGTGTGGCAGAGCTGCGCAACCAGGGCTTCGGCAGTGGCCACGGTCAGGCGAGCGCTCCGTCCGGCCTCGGTGTCCGTCACGCCCGCCTGACTGTCAACGCTGCGGTGACCTGGTGCGAGCTGATCCTCGACACCCTCGCCGACCCCGCAGCACCGTGGCGGAAGGCCACCACCTGACCTACTTCCACAACACCTCAACCTGGCTCGGGTCGCAGACGTTCTTCGGGGGGCGAGGGGTGGGCCGGACGGTACCGGTCGAGCAACTCCTTGCGCACACCAGAGGGCATCCCCCCACGCAGCCCCCGCAGGGGACCCCGCTACCCCAGCCGCCCTCGCAAGAACGCCACCGTGCTCTCCCACGCCGCCCCGGCCGCCTCCGCGTCGTACGCCTCCGGCCGGCCGTCGTTGAAGAACGCGTGTCCCGCGGGGTACACCCGCAGATCCGCCTCGACGCCCGCCTGCCGCCGGATCGCCTCCTTCAGTTCCTCCAGGCGCTCGAGCGGGATGCTCTCGTCCCGCTCGCCGTAGTGCCCGAGCACCTGCGCCCGCAGTCCCGAGAAGTCCGGCAGCTCCCCCTGGATCACGCCGTAGAACGGCACCGCCGCGCCGACCCGCGGGTCCGAGGCCGCCTGGTACAGCACGAAGCCGCCGCCCATGCAGAACCCGACGGACCCGACGGTCTCCGAGGTCACCTCCGGCAGCCCCAGCAGGTGGTCCACCGCCCCGGAGAGCAGCTCCACCCCGCGCGCCACCGGCAGCTCCCGCATCATCCGCAGGGCCTCCCCGCTGTCGTGGGCGACATTGCCGCCGTACAGGTCGGGGGCGAGGGCCACGAAGCCCTCCGCGGCGAGCCGGCGGGTGACGTCGGCGATGTGGTCGGTCAGACCCCACCACTCCTGGATGACGACGACCCCGGGGCCCCGTCCGGACGGCGGCAGGGCCAGGTAGCCGTGGGCCGTGGTGCCGGCGCTCGGGAAGGTCACGTTCTGGTGGGCGGGGGCACCGGTGGACTTCGGCACTTCGGACAACGAGCTCAACTCCAATGGGAGGCGGTGCGTACGGGATGCGCGCGCCGGAGCGGCACGGCACACTCCGGCGTGATCTTCAACGATGCCACGCACCCCGTCGGTGTTACGTATAACCTATGAGCCGACCTCCGGCGTGCTACGTATAACGCCGGCCTTCGCAGCTACCCCGCCCCCACCCGCCCCGCCCCTCGGAAGGCCCATGAACCGCATCGCCCTGGTCACCCTCGTCGTCGCCGACTACGACGAGGCGATCCGCCACTACACCGACGCCCTCGGCTTCCGGCTCGTGGAGGACACGCCCCGCCCCGACGGCTCCCGCTGGGTCGTCCTCGAACCGGCCGGGGCGCCCGGCGGCGGCACCGGACTCCTGCTGGCCCGCGCCAGGACCGACCCGCAGCGCGACCGCGTCGGCGACCAGACCGGCGGCCGCGTCGGCTTCTTCCTGCACACCGACGACTTCGCCGGCGCCCACGCCCGGATGCGCGCGGCCGGAGTGACCTTCCTGGAGGAGCCCCGGCACGAGCCCTACGGCACGGTCGCCGTCTTCCAGGACCTGTACGGCAACCGCTGGGACCTCCTCCAGCCCGCGGCCGAGGCCTGACCACCCCACCCCCCGACGCCCCCAGCGCACCCCCGACACCCCGCACCCCGACACCCCGCACACGAGGAACAGGCAGAGCACACCGGCATGACCACTCTCACCGACACCCCCACCACCCGCGTCCCCGCACCCGCCCTCGACACCGAGACCCTGCGCCGGCTCCCCAAGGCCGTCCTGCACGACCACCTCGACGGTGCCCTGCGCCCCTCCACCCTCCTCGAGCTGGCCGGGGCCGTCGGCCACCGCCTCCCCGCCGGCGACCCGGCCGCCCTGGCCGACTGGTTCCGCGCGGCCGCGGGCTCCGGCGACCTCGTGCGCTACATAGCCACCTTCGAGCACACCCTCGCCGTGCTGCAGACCCGCGAGGGCCTGCTCCGCGCCGCCGAGGAGTACGTCCTCGACCTCGCCGCCGACGGCGTCGTCCACGCCGAGGTGCGCTACGCGCCGGAGCTGATGGTGAAGGGGGGACTGGGCCTCGCGGAGGTCGTGGAGACCGTGCAGGAGGGCCTCGCGGCCGGCGCGGCGAAGGCGGCGGCCGGGGGCACCCCCGTCCGGGTGGGCACCCTGCTGTGCGGGATGCGCATGTTCGACCGCTGCCGCGAGGTCGCCGAACTGGCGGTGGCGTACCGGGACGCGGGCGTCGTCGGCTTCGACATCGCGGGCGCCGAGGACGGCTTCCCGCCCGCCGACCACCTCGACGCCTTCGCCTATCTGCGCCGCGAGAACATGCCGTTCACCATCCACGCCGGGGAGGCCCACGGCCTGCCCAGCATCCACCAGGCGCTGCAGGTGTGCGGGGCCCAGCGGATCGGCCACGGCGTCCGGATCATGGACGACATCGTGGACGGCCGGCCCGGGAGACTCGCTGCCTGGATCCGCGACCGCCGGGTCGCCCTGGAGATGTGCCCGACCTCCAACCTCCAGACCGGAGCGGCCGGTTCGATCGCCGGGCACCCGATCACGGCTCTGCGCGACCTCGGCTTCCGGGTCACCCTCAACACCGACAACCGGCTGGTCTCGGGCACGACGATGACCCGCGAGATGGAACTCCTCGTGCGGGAGGCCGACTGGACGGCCGCCGACCTGCGCACGGTCACGGTGAACGCGCTGGAGAGCGCCTTCCTGCCGTACGCCGAGCGCCGCGCCCTCATCGAGGACGTGGTCCTGCCGGGGTACGCGGCCGTGCTCTGATGCCTCCCGCGCCGGGCCGTCAGCCCGCGGTGGCCTCCAGCAGCCCTCGCACGTAGGCGGCCTGGCCGACGTGCTGGAGGTCGTCGGAGACCACGCTCACCAGGCGCGCGCCCAGTGTGACGGGCGGGTCCCAGCGTTCGTCCACGATCCGGTCCAGGTCCTGGGCGGCCAGGCCGCCCAGGAACGCCACGGTCCGCTCGTGGACGGCGTCGTGGTACCCGGTGAGCAGCTCGGCCGAGTCGACGCGGACCGCGGCGACCTTGGCCGGGGTGTGGCCGTAGCCGATGTCCCGCGGGGGGAGGTCGAGGGCGAACCGCTCGTGCCAGTCCTCGGAGAGCCAGGCCTGCTCGCGCTCGGCGACCTCGCAGACGTGGTCGTCCTGGACGCGGGTGAGATGCCAGACGAGCCAGGCGACGGAGTTGGTGCCCTCGGCGGGCCGGGCGTTGAGGAGGTCCGGGGAGAGGCCGTCGACGGCGGCGTGGACCTCTTCCCGGATGCGGCCGTAGGCGTCGATGAGGATGTCCTTCGCATGCATGCGTCCACCATGACCGATCCGGGTGCGCGGGGCGATCACCGACGCCCCCTCAGTCGCTCCCGGCGGTCTCCAGCAGGCCCATCAGCGCCCGCGCGGCCGGACTCGTCGCGGCCTCGGCAGGCAGCAGCGCCACCGTCTCGTACGCGCGCTCGCCCACGCCCTTCAGATCCAGCGAGACCAGCCCGGCCGCCTCCCGCTTCGCGCCGAAGTGGCGCGGCACCACCGCCACCCCCAGCCCTTCCTGGACCAGCTCCAGCAGGCTGTGCACATCGCTCACCTCCAGCGCCACCGTGCGCCGCACGCCCGCCTCGGCGAACACCGCGTCCGTCGTGCGCCGGGGCCCCCAGTCGGGGTGGAAGTCCACGAACTCCTCCCCGCCCAGGTCCTCGGGCGTCACCGGCCCGCCGCGCGCCAGCCGGTGCGCCGGATGGCACAGCACCGTCATCGGCTCGGTTGTCAGCGGCACCGACCGCAGCTGGTCCCCGGCCACCGGCGTGCGTACCGCGAAGGCCAGGTCGACCCCGCCCGCCGCGACCTCCTCCGCGAGGGCCCCCGACCCCGCCTGCCGCAGCCGGATCTCCACCCGCGGATGGAGCCGCCGGAACGCGGCGAGCAGCCGTGCCACCCGCACCCCCGCGATGCACTGCTCGGTGCCCACGCACAGGGTGCCGCGCAGCACACCCTGCACCGCCGCCACGGCCTCCTGGGCCGCCCGCACCCGGTCCAGGATGCGGACGGCCTCGGTGAACAGGGCCCGCCCTGCCTCGGTGAGCGTCACACTGCGGGTGGTGCGCACGAACAGCGGAGCCCGGAGCTCCCGCTCCAGCGCGCGCACGGAGGCGGAAAGACCGGACTGCGACACCATCAGCCGCTCGGCCGCGCGGGTGAAATGCCGGTCCTCGGCGACGGCCACGAAGTGCCGCAGATGGCGAAGTTCCATGATTGAGAAGCTTAACCGCTGAGTTTCATCCGATTCTTCTGTTGGACCGCTGGCCGTCGGCCGACGAGAGTGGAACGCGCGCCGGCGCCCACCCCGCGCCGGACCCTGTTCGCAACAGCCTTCCTGGAGTGCACGTGTACACGGCAGATCCCGCACGCTACGAGGCCATGCCCTACCGCCGCACCGGGCGCAGCGGCCTGAAGCTGCCCGCCCTCTCGCTCGGCCTGTGGCACAACTTCGGCCCCGACCGGCCCGTGGAGACCCAGCGGGAGATCCTGCGCCGCGCCTTCGACCTCGGCGTCACGCACTTCGACCTCGCCAACAACTACGGCCCGCCGCCCGGCGCCGCCGAGTCCGCGCTCGGCGAGGCCCTGAAGGCGGACTTCACGCCCTACCGCGACGAGCTGGTCGTCTCCACCAAGGCCGGATACCTCATGTGGCCGGGCCCGTACGGCGAATGGGGCTCGCGCAAGTACCTGCTGTCCTCGCTCGACCAGAGCCTCACGCGCATGGGCCTGGAGTACGTCGACATCTTCTACTCGCACCGTCCTGACCCGGAGACTCCGCTGGAGGAGACGATGGGCGCCCTGCACTCCGCGGTCCAGCAGGGCAAGGCGCTGTACGTCGGAGTCTCCAACTACTCCCCGGAGCAGACCCGGGAGGCCGCCCGCATCCTCGGCGAGCTGGGCACCCCGCTCCTCATCCACCAGCCGCGCTACTCGATGCTCGACCGGCGCCCCGAGGAGGAGGGGCTGCTGGACACGCTGGACGAGCTGGGCACCGGCTCCATCGCCTACTCCCCGCTGGAGCAGGGGCTGCTCACCAGCCGCTACCTCGACGGCATCCCGGAGGACTCGCGGGCCGCGAGCGACAGCCCGTTCCTGACCGCCGACAAGGTCACCGAGGACCTCGTGGACCGGCTGCGCACGCTGAACGGCCTGGCCCGCGACCGCGGCCAGAGCCTCGCGCAGATGGCGCTGGCCTGGGTGCTGCGCGGCGGCCGGGTCACCTCCGCACTGGTCGGCGCGAGCAGCGCGCGGCAGCTCGAGGACAGTGTGGCGGCCACGCACGCGCTGGACTTCGACGCGGAGGAGCTGGCCCGGATCGACGAGATCGTCAAGGGCTGACCGAACCCCTCGAAACCGAGTGAATTCCGCACGCGGCGGGTGGCACCGAAGCCACCCGCCGCGTTTCGGCCATGCCCGCCGCGGAACAGGTCAAGAGACTGGCCGAAACCGCATGGTGACAGTGAGTCAGGAGTGGCGATACTCGAACATAGGGCAATACGGCGACGATCGGAACGCGCTGCGGCATTTCACCGTCGGCCCGCCCAGGTGCACAGCGAGCGAATGTCGGAACGACGGGCCTGGCCCGGCAGTGAGCGCCGCACTGGGGGAACGAACGTGCACGACGAATTCCTGTGCCATGTGACCGCCTACGGGATCTGCGGCGGCAGACGGGTCGGTGTGCCCCTCGGCACCTACCGCGCCCCGACCCTGGCGCTGGCACTGTGGTGGATGCGCGACCGGGCGTTATGGATCGCCGAACGACTCGATCCCCAGCCCGACAGCGCCCTGTATCCGCCCAACGCCATCGCCCCCGTCGGCGAGACCGTCCCCGACGTCCCCACCCTGCTGCGCGGCTGGTGCGGCGACGACGGCCAGCAGGAACTGGCCGCCGACGAGCTGGCCGCCGGGCGCCTCGTCCGCATCGCCACCAGCGACGACACCACCGAGTACGAGCTGATGGCCGAGTCCGTCGACGCCCTGCGCATCCAGCGCTTCGCCTCCGCCCTGTCCACCCCGGCGGCCTGAGCGCCGGTACACCGGCCCGCACCGACCTGACGGTCAGGAGCCCTTGCCGCCGCCGTGCGGGAGGAACGGGGCCCGGCGCGCGCGCCCGCCGGCGGACGCCCGCACCCGACGGGCCGCGAGTCCGCCCAGCAGGCCCCCGGCCAGCCCCCAGGCCAGTGCGAGACCCACCGCGGGCCACACGCGCGGGCGCAGGAAGAGCACGCCGGAGAGCCCGCCGCCGAGGTCGCCCACGCCGATCAGTGACAGTCCGTAGTGCGCGGAGATCCGGCACACGGCACAGACGGCGAGGACCGTCACGGCCAGCGCGAGGCCCGTGCGCACCGCGTGCCGCCACAGGGGGAGCCGGGCGGGGGAGCGCAGCGCGGCCGCGTACCCGGCCGACAGCACCAGCACGGCGTCCACCACGACCAGCCACCACACCCGCCCGTCGTGCCGGGCCAGGGCGCCCAGGTCCAGGGTGGAGACCTCGGGGGTGCGCAGGACCTCGTCGAGGAGGCGCGGCATCGGCAGCCCGAACGGCCCGTCCACCCTGCCGTCCCAGCGCGCCCCGAGGCCGAGAGTGAAGACCGGCCACACCACGTTCGGCAGTCCCAGCAGGAGGACGGCGAGTGTCCTGGCCGGATGCCCGCGGGTGGCGGCCACCACCAGCCCGATCACCGCACCGACGGCGAGGCACACGAGCAGCAGCCCCACCATGGCGTACGCCACCGGCCGCGCGGCGACCAGGGGGCGGGGCAGCGGCAGTGCGCGGGAGGCGAGCGCGGTGAGGGCGAGGACGCCGGCGGCCCAGACCAGGCCGAGGAGCACGGTCACCGGCACGTCCGTGGTGAAGCCGATCTCGGGGGAGAGACCGAGGATCTCGCCCAGGTCGCCGAGGGTGCCCTCGCCGAGGGGGACGGTGAAGGTGTGGTGGGCGGTGAGGGACACCGTGAGCAGGGCGGGGAGCCAGAGCACGAGGATGCGGGCGGCGTACGCCCCGGGGTGCGTCCCCGGAGCGTGGCGCCGGAAGGCGGCGGCCAGGACGAGGGCGCCGGCGAGGGCGACCGACAGGGGCATCACGGTGAGGTCGCCGCGGGAACCGGCGAGGTCCCCGGCGTGGCCGTCGAGCGTGACGGTGCCGCCGAGCGCGGCCACCACGGTGGCGAGGACGACACGGGGGAAGGCCCCGGCGGGCAGAGCGGTCGCGCCGGCCGCCGCGAGGCCGAGGGCGGCGGTGCAGAGCATGGTCAGGAAGGTGGCGAGAACGGCGGCGAGCGCGTGCAGCCACTCGCGGAGGGTGCGCACGATCTCACGCTATGTGCGCGGAGCGGCCGGCGCGCGCCGACGGCGGAGCGCGGGGGAAGCGGGCCGGCACCCCGGCGAGGGAAGCGGGCGCCCCCGCGGGGAGGCGCGGGAGAGTGCGAGCCCGGTGGGGAGCGCCGGAGAGCGGTCGCCTGTGGGGGGCGTCGGGAAAAACGAGCCCCGGGCGGAGGAGCGCGGGAGAGTGCGAGCCCGGTGTGGAACGCCGGAGAGCGGTCGCCCGCGGGGGAGCGCCGGGAAAGGGCGCCCCGGCGGGGAGGCGCGGGAGAGTGCGAGCCGGGCGGGGGAGTGCCGGAGCGAGGCGGCCCGCCCACCGCCCGAGCCGCCGGGATTCAGGTGGAGGCGACCACCCACGCGTAGTCGCCGAAGCCCCGCACCGACCCGGCCGGAATCTCGCCCAGGTCCGTCAGCAGCTTCTCCAGACGGCCGTCCTCCGCGTCGAAGGCGAGGTCGGTCGCCGTCCCGCGCTCCTCCCCGTCCTCCGAGAGCACCCGCAGGCCCATGACCTTCGGCACCGCCTCCTTGCGGATCTCGCCGCCGGCCGCCGAGCGCACGAGCACCGCGTCGGCCCCCAGCGCGTGCAGGACCTCCCAGGGCAGCACCGTCGTCCGCCGGCCCCGCCCGGAGACCCGCACACCGGTGATCCGGCCCCGTGCCAGGTCCATCTCGAGCCCCGCGACCGTGCCCAGCTCGGCCGCCTCGCCGAGGGTGACCACCGGCAGTCCCACCGTCCGGGAGTACAGCATCACGGCAGGACCTCCTTCTCGTCGCGCAGCCGGTAGGCCGCCACCTGGTCCGCGAACTCCGCCAGGTCGTCGGCGGTGAAGCGGGTCGCGGCGGCCGGGATCACCAGGGCGCGTCCGGACACAGCGAGGGTCTCCCCGCGAGGCAGGTACACCTTGCGCCGGCGCCGCCGGGAACCCGGCACCACCGCGTCGCGTGCGGAGACCAGGAAGCCGGCGACCCGGCCGCTGATCCCGCTCTCGACCACCACGTCCAGCACCACGCCGACCTCCGCCCCGGTGTCCGTGAGGACCCGGGCGCCCAGCACCCGTCCCCGCGCCGCCTCCTTGCGCGCCACCACCGCGGCCGGCTCGGCGAGCACCTCGCGGCCGCGGATCATCACGGCGTGCGGGCCCAGCGCGTGCACCGCCGTCCACGGCAGACTCTGCCGCAGCGGTCCCGCGAGCAGGCCACGGCCGCTGAGGGTGAAACCCGTGACCCGTCCGGCCGGGCCGTCGAAGACCGTGTCCTTCACCTGCGCGACCGCGTCCCCGTCCAGCGTCACCACCGGACGCCCGGAGAGCCGGGCCGCCTCCATCAGCGCGCTCATCGGGCACCCCACCTGCCGCCCCCGCGCCGCACCGCGATGACC
This sequence comes from Streptomyces griseoaurantiacus, assembly GCA_014656015.1. Lineage (GTDB taxonomy): Bacteria > Actinomycetota > Actinomycetes > Streptomycetales > Streptomycetaceae > Streptomyces > Streptomyces griseoaurantiacus. Next base: position 16,938 of record BNBP01000061.1, read on the forward strand.
GTCCCGGACCGTCGGCTCGCCTGCAGCCACAGGACGAGTCCCGACAGCGCCGCCACGGCCACGACCACGACGACCAGCCACACCCACCAGCCCATCGCGCACCTTCCCCAACCCCGGTCCGGCCCCGCCGACCGGACGCGTCAGTGTCCGTCTGCCCCGCCCCGGCCCCGGGATGCGCGGCCCGTCCGCCGGGTCGTCCCGGGGCGTGACGCACCCGTCGATTTCGGTGGGACTGCTCGGACGATCGCGGGGTACGAGCACTCGTGCGGTGCCCGCGGAGGCGGGAGGGCCGCACGCGAACGGCCCGGCGCGAGAGAGAACCGAATGACCCAGTATCCGGACGGAGCGGTGATACCGACTGACTTCGACATGCCCGTCGAGCCGCTGCGACGGGCCGCGCACTATTCGGGAGAGCCGGGCTCCGTCGCCGAGGCCAGGTCCTTCGCGGAGCAGTTTGTGCGACAGCTCCGCTCCGAATGGTGCGCACCGGTCGACACCCGGGCGGTCGGCGATCTGCTCCTGGTGGTGAGCGAACTCGTCACCAACGCGGACCGGCACAGCCATGGTCCGTACATCCTCGAACTGGAGGGCACCGACACCGAGGTGACCGTCGCGGTGTACGACAGCAGCGAGGCCCTGCCCCGCCGCTTCCCCCGGGACCCCGCACGCGTGGGCAGGCACGGGCTGGAGATCGTGCACGCCGTCGCCGAGCGGGTGACCGCGGAACGCGTTCCGGTGGGGAAGTGCGTCAGAGCCGTCCTCGCACTGCACCGTTGAACTGACGATGTGACCAGTATGCTCACGCCATCGACACGAGATGTCGGCACAGGACGTCGGCCTTCCGAGGGAGTGAGCGTGGCGGAACGTCCGCTGCCGCACGGCGGGTTGCGGGTGGACACCGCGGATCCCGGCTGGGTCCTGGACCCCGCGGCCGCCCTGCTGCTGGTCGAGGACGATGCCGGGGACGCCCTGCTCGTCCGCGAGACACTCACCGACAGCGGACTGTCGATGGACGTCACCTGGCGCAAGACCCTCGCCGAGGCCCGGCTGTTCCTCGCGCGGCCCGGCGCGTCCTCCGTCTGCGTCCTGCTCGACCTGCACCTGCCGGACACACAGGGCCTGGACGCCGTACGGCAGGTGCGTGAGGAACGGCCGGACGCCGCCGTCGTGGTGCTCACCGGACTCGCCGAGAAGGAGGCCGGGCTCGCCGCGGTCGCCGCGGGCGCGCAGGACTTCCTCGCCAAGGACGGCCTCGACCCGGAAGCCCTCGGCCGCGCCGTCCGCTACGCCCTCCAGCGCAAGCAGGTCGAGCGCTCCGCCGCCGAGGTCCAGGCGGCCCGGCTGCTGGCCCGTGAGAACGCCCGGCTGGAACGCGGGCTGCTGCCCGTCCCGCTGCTCCGCTCCCAAGGACTGCGCGTCTTCTCCCGCTACCGTCCGGGCCGCGACCACGCGCTGCTGGGCGGGGACTTCTTCGACGTCGTGGAGACCACCGACGGCACCCTGCACGCCGTCATCGGCGACGTCTCCGGGCACGGCGCCGCCGAGGCCGCCCTCGGGGTGTGCCTGCGCGTGGCCTGGCGGGCCGCCGTCCTCACCGGCTGCGTCGGCCTCGCGCTGGTCCGGCTGCTGGAGGAGATCCTGCGCGCCGAACGCGGCGAGGAGTACCTCTTCGCCACCGTGACTCTGCTGCGGCTCGACCCCGACCGCGGTCGGCTGCACACCATCCGCGCGGGCCACCCCGGGCTGCTGGTCCGCACCGGGCTCGGCACGGAGCTCTACGAACCCGATCCGGGCCCCGCGCTCGGAGTGGTCCCCGGGCACGACCACTGGCCCGAGGCGGTGCGCCCCGCCGCGGACATCGAGGCGGTGACCGTGTTCACCGACGGTCTCTTCGAGGGCGTCGTCGCCCCCGGCCGGCGGCTCGGCGAGGACGGGCTGCTGGAGGTGGCACGCGCGCACACGGAACTCCGCGGCCAGGCCCTCGTGGACGCCCTCGTCGAGGAGGTCGCATCCCGTACTGTCGAGTACGGCGGCCTCGCGGACGACGTGGCCGTCCTGCACTTGGCGACACGCACCGAAGGAGTACCTCCGTGACCGCACCCGTCGAGCCCATCCAGGTCCTGCTCGTCGAGGACGACCCCGGGGACGAGCTGATGACCCGCGAGGCCTTCGAGGACAACAAGATCAGCAACACGCTGCACGTGGTCCGGGACGGCCAGGAGGCCCTCGACTTCCTCTACCGGTCCGGCTCCTACGCCGACGCCCCCCGCCCCGACCTCATCCTGCTCGACCTCAACCTGCCCAAGTACGACGGCCGGCAGGTGCTCCAGCGGATCAAGTCCGACGAGGAACTCGCGCACATCCCCGTGGTGGTCCTCACCACCTCCTCCGCCGAGGAGGACATCCTGCGCAGCTACCGGCTGCACGCCAACGCCTACGTCACCAAGCCGGTCGACCTCAATCAGTTCATCGCCGCCGTGCGGCAGATCGACGAGTTCTTCGTGTCGGTGGTCAAGCTGCCGCGCACCTGACGGAGCTCCGCCGATGAGTTTCCGGCGGCGGTGCGGTCCACCCCTCCACACGACGAAGGGAACGCACCATGCGCAGGATCATCGTTTGCACCTTCCTCACCCTGGACGGCGTCATGCAGGCGCCCGGCGGCCCGGACGAGGACCCCGAGAGCGGCTTCGCACACGGGGGCTGGCAGAAGCCGACCGACGACGAGGAGGTCGGCGCGGCCGTCGCCGGCTGGTACGAGGACTTCGAGGCGATGCTGCTCGGCCGCAAGACGTACGACATCTTCGCCTCGTACTGGCCCGGCGCCGACCCCGCCAACCCGTTCACCGCCCGGATGAACGACATGCCCAAGTACGTGGCCTCCCGGACGCTGACGTCCCTCGACTGGCAGAACTCCACGCTGCTCCGGGGCGACACCGTCGAGGCCGTACGCGCGCTCAAGGCGTCCCAGGGCGGCGACATCAGCGTCGTCGGCAGCGGCGACCTCGCCCAGACCCTGATGCGCCACGGCCTCGTCGACGAGTACCGGCTGACCGTCCACCCGGTGATCCTCGGCACCGGCAAGCGGCTCTTCGCCGACGGGGCGATCCCCACCGCGCTGGAGCCGGTCGCCGTCACGGCGACGAAGGGCGGCACCGTCGTCTGCGTCTACCGGCCCACGGGCGCCCCCACCTACGACAGCTACTGAGACGGCCGGATCGCCCGGTCACCGGCGGACGGGGGTCGACGGTGGCCGCGCTCGGAACGCCGAGCACGGCGGGAACGGCGGGAACGCGAACGGTGCCGGCCCCTCCTCGAAGCGAGGGGCCGACACCGTTGAAGTGTTCCGGGGGATGCGGACGCCGTCAGCGGGTGGACTCGACCCGGTCCACGTCGGCCAGCATGCCGGTGCGGAGCTGCTCGATGATCCGCTTGATCAGCCGCGAGACGTGCATCTGCGAGCAGCCGAGCTGCGCGCCGATGTCGGCCTGCGTGGCCTCCTCGACGAAGCGCATGTGGATGATCCGGCGGTCGCGCTCGCTGAGCTCGGCGACCAGCGGGGCCAGCGTGTGGAAGTCCTCGACGAGGCCCATCGCCTCGTCCTCCGCGCCGATGAAGTCCGACAGCACGGCCTCGCCGTCCTGGTCCTCACCGGAGAGGGCGGCGTCCAGCGAGGAGGAGTTGTAGCCGTTGGCCGCGATCTGCGCCTCGACGACGTCCTTCTCGGGCAGGTTCATCAGCGTGGCCAGCTCGGCCACCGTCGGGTCGCGGTCCAGGCGGCTGGACAGCTCCTCGCGCGCCTTGGCCAGCTCCACGCGCAGCTCCTGGAGCCGGCGCGGCACGTGCACCGCCCACGTGGTGTCGCGGAAGAAACGCTTGATCTCGCCCACGATGTAGGGGAGCGCGAAGGAGGTGAACTCCACCTCGCGGGAGATCTCGAACCGGTCGATCGCCTTGATCAGGCCGATCATGCCGACCTGGACGATGTCCTCCATGTCGTCACCGCGATTGCGGAAGCGCCCCGCCGCGAACCGCACGAGCGACATGTTCATCTCGATCAGCGTGTTGCGCGCGTACTGGTACTCGTGCGTGCCCTCCTCCAGCACGCTGAGGCGCTGGAAGAACTGGCGGGACAGCTCCCGTGCGTCACGGGGGGCCACCGTACGCGGGTCCACGACGGTGGGCAGCGGGTCCTCACCAGTAGCGGTGCCGGTCGTGCTCTCGGCGACCGTCGTCCGGCTCATGGTGGTTTCCATTACTACCTCTCCCACGGAACTCAACTCTTCAGCTCTGATCGGGCGTGTCCAAAGCGTCGTGTCCCGCAGTTACCCGGGTTGCCGCCTTGCATGTCACCCACTTCGAAAAAATTTCTCGTGCGTTCCCTCCTGCCCGGCCCACTGTACGCAGCATGGGTCGAAAAGGTCCCATCCGGGTCGATCCGGCTGGATCCGCCCGCCCCGGACCTCCTCACCGGGGACTTCTCGCAGGGCGGAACGCCGCCGTCTTCCCCCGCGGCGGCGCGTCCCTAGGCTGGGGTGATGCAGCCCAACGCGCCCCGCGCCTCCCGCCAGGTCCGTGTCGTCCCCCTCCGCCGGGTCTCCGGGCCCGTCGCCCCGGCCCGCACCCCGGACCCGGCGGGGGCGCCCGCCGTCCGTGAGCCGCTGTGGCGGGATCTCGTCGGCGAGGTGCTGCGGCGCGAGCGCCTCGCCCAGGACCGCACGCTCAAGGACGTGGCCGAGGCGGCCCGCATCTCGATGCCGTACCTGTCCGAGCTGGAGCGCGGCCGCAAGGAGGCCTCCTCCGAGGTCCTCGCGGCGGCCGCCCGGGCCCTCGGCCTCGGCCTCGGCGACCTCCTCTCCCGGACCCGGGACGAACTGCTGCGGTACTCCCGGCCCCGCCCCACCGGCCGGAACGCGGGCCCGACCGCCTCGCACGACGGCCTCTGCCTGGCCGCCTGAGCAGGCACGGCGCCGCCCCCGTCCGCGGCGGATGCGGACGGGGGCGGCGCCGTGTGTCCTCCCGGGCGTGCGTCAGACGGGCAGGAGCCTGCGGCTGAGCACCTCGTCGGCCAGCCCGTAGGCGACGGCCTCCTCGGCGGTGAAGACCTTGTCCCGGTCCATGTCCGCCCGCAGCGTCGCCACGTCGTGCGGGGTGTGCCGGGAGAGCACCTCCTCCACCTGGGCACGGATCCGCACCATCTCCTTGGCCCGCAGGGCGAGGTCCGAGACCGTGCCCTGCGCTCCACCCGCGGCCGGCTGCCCGAGCAGCACCCGCGCGTGTTCGAGGACGAAGCGCCGCCCCGGGTCGCCGCCCGCCAGCAGTACCGCGGCCGTCGAGGCCGCCTGACCGACGCAGAACGTGGAGATCGGCGCCCGCACGAACGTCATCGTGTCGTAGATCGCCATGAGAGAGGTGAAGGAGCCGCCGGGGGAGTTGAGGTAGATCGAGATCTCCTGCTCCGGGTTGGCGGACTCCAGGTGCAGGAGCTGGGCGATCACCACGTTGGCGACCCCGTCGTCGATCTCCGTGCCCAGGAAGACGATGCGCTCGCTGAGCAGCCGGCTGAAGACGTCGTAGGACCGCTCGCCCTGCGCGGTCCGCTCGACGACGTACGGCACCGTGTACGAACCCATGGTCACAGTCCCGTCCGTCGGCGTGAGGCGGCCGGGCGGACGTCGGCGAGCGACTCCACCACCCGGTCCACGATTCCGTAGTCCCTGGCCTGCTCGGCGGTGAACCAGCGGTCCCGGTCACCGTCGCGGGAGATCGTCTCCTCGCTCTGCCCGGTGTGCTCGGCGGTGATCCGCTCGATGGCCTTCTTGGTGAACGCCAGGTTCTCCGCCTGGATCTCGATGTCCGCGGTGGTCCCGCCGATGCCGGCCGAGGGCTGGTGCATCATGATCCGCGCGTTCGGCAGCGCCAGCCGCTTGCCGGGCGCGCCGACGGTCAGCAGGAACTGCCCCATGCTGGCCGCGAAGCCCATCACCAGCGTCGAGACGTCGTTGGGGATCAGCCGCATGGTGTCGTAGATGGCCAGCCCGGCCGTGACGGAGCCGCCCGGACTGTTGATGTACAGCCCGATGTCGGTGCGCGGGTCCTCCGCGGACAGCAGCAGGAGCTGCGCACAGATCCGGTTGGCGGAGACCTCGTCGACCTGGGTCCCGAGGAAGACGATCCGCTGGTTGAGGAGCTGCGCGGCGAGCTGGTCGTCGAAGCGGCTCGGCGGGGTGTCGCCCTCCGCGGCGCGGGGGGCGAGCGTGAGCGGTGGGGCCATGGTTCCTCCTGGGGACGACCGGTGCGCGTGCCCGGTCCGCGGGTTCTCCGACGTGCGTCCTTCGACGTGCGTCCTTCGCGTGCACTGCCGTTGCCGGCACTGCCTTCACTGTCGGCCGCGCGGGGCCCTCGCAGTCGCTTTCTCGGCCCTCGGCAGATTCGCCACGGGCAGAGCCCGACCTCCGGCCGGATCCGCCCGGCGGGCCACCGATGAGTTTCCGGACCAGGATCGGTCGTAGGGGGTGACGGTCCTCCACGCGACGACGGCGACAGCGACGGCGGGTGGGGACGAGGCGGAAGACGAGCGCACCCGAGGAGGGTGCCGGAACCGAGGAGAGACCGATGGCCGACAAGGGCTTCATCACATGTCTGTGGTTCGACGGCAAGGCCCAGGAGGCGGCCGAGTACTACGTGTCGGTGTTCAAGGACTCCCGGCTCGGCCGCACGCTCACCTACCCCGAGGACACCCCCGGCGAGGCGGGCGCGGTCATGACCGTGGAGTTCACGGCCAACGGCCAGGAGTTCGTGGCGCTCAACGGCGGACCGGAGTTCACCTTCAACGAGGCGATCTCCTTCCAGATCATGTGCGAGGACCAGGAAGAGGTCGACCACTACTGGAACCGGCTCACGGAGGGCGGCGGACAGCCGGGCCCCTGCGGCTGGCTCAAGGACCGGTTCGGCGTCTCCTGGCAGGTCGTGCCGAAGCGGCTGATGCAGATGTACGGCGGCACCGGCGCCGACCGGGAGAAGGGCGACCGCGCCATGCGGGCGATGCTCTCCATGTCCAAGCTCGACATCGCGGCACTGGAGAAGGCGTACGCGGGGGAGTAGCCGGGGCCGCACGGACCGGTGCGGGCCGCTCGGGGGGCGGCCCGCACCAACCCTGACTAGCGTGAAGCGGGAAGACGCGAAAGGGGACGGGGAGCGGGGGACGAAGCTGTCCGGCACGAACTGGGAAGGTCGATCACGATGACCGCACCTGCAGAGGGCACGCCCATCTGGGCGGACGCGATGTTCGGCGAGCTGGAGGGAGCCAAGAGCTTCTACGGCGACGTGCTCGGCTGGACGTTCGGTGAGACGTCCAGCGAGTACGGCAACTACACACAGGCGTTCTCGGACGGCAAGGCGGTGGCCGCCGTCGTCCCGCCGATGCCGGGCCAGGAGGGGCAGTCCGCCTGGTGCCTCTACCTGGCCTCCTCCGACGCCGCCGCGACGGTGGGCCGGATCCGCGAGAACGGCGGCGAGGTGCTCCTGGAGCCGATGCGGGTCGGCGACTTCGGCACCATGGCGCTGGCCCGCGAGCCCGCGGGAGCCGTCTTCGGCGTCTGGCAGGGCGGCACCCACGAGGGCTTCGAGGCCACCGCCAGGCCCGGCGCCTACTGCTGGGCCGACGTCTTCTCCCGCGAACCGGAGAAGACCGACGCCTTCCTGACCGCCGTCTTCCCCTACCGGGCGCAGCGGATGGCGGACAGCGAGGTCGACTTCGTGGTCTTCCGCAACCGCGAGGGCGGCGACCCGGTGCTCGGCCGGATGCGGATGACCGAGGACTTCCCGCCGGAGGTCCCCTCCTACATCAACGTGAACTTCGGGGTGGACGACTGCGACGCCGCGGTCCGGCGGGCCACCGACCGGGGAGGCGTGCTGCGCTTCGGTCCGATGGACACCCCGTTCGGCCGGTTCGCCGCGCTGAGCGACCCCCAGGGCGCCGCGTTCACCGTGATCGACATGGCGCGGAGCGAGGGGCCCATGCCGAAGCTCGTGGACGTGACGTAGCGGGCGCCCGCCGGACCGGGCCGGCCGTTCGGGACGGCCTGCCGGGCGTGGCATGATCGGGGACATGCTGGAACGTGTGGTGGCCGCCTGTGACGGGGCGTCGAAGGGAAATCCCGGGCCCGCCGGATGGGCCTGGGTCGTCGCCGACGACGCCGAGGTCCCGGCCCGCTGGGAAGCCGGACCGCTGGGGAAGGCGACCAACAACGTCGCCGAACTGACCGCGCTGGAGCGACTGTTGTCGGCGGTGGACCCGGAGGTCCCGCTGGAGATCAGGATGGACTCCCAGTACGCGATGAACGCGGTCACCAAGTGGCTGCCGGGCTGGAAGCGCAAGGGCTGGAAGACGGCGGCGGGCAAGCCGGTCGCCAACCAGGAACTGGTCCAGCGCATCGACTCGCTGCTGGCCGGCCGCGAGGTCGAGTTCCGCTACGTGCCCGCCCACCAGGTCGACGGCGACCGGCTCAACGACTTCGCCGACCGGGCCGCGAGCCAGGCGGCCGTCGTGCAGGAACCCGCCGGCAGCGAGCTGGGCTCGCCGGAGCCGGCGCCCTCCTCCGCCCCGGCGGCCCGCACGGCGACACGGGCGGCGGGCACGGCAGGCACCCGCAAGCGGACGGCCCCCTCCCGGGGGAGCGCCGCCCGCACGATCAAGGCCAAGTTCCCCGGCCGCTGCGTGTGCGGCCGCTCCTACGACGCGGGCGAGCAGATCGCCAAGAACGACCAGGGCTGGGGCCATCCGGAGTGCCGCACGGCCTCCTGAACCCCTCGGTGCCCCCGAGCGCCCCTCACGGGGACTCGGGGGCACCGTGCGTCCTTCCGGGGGCGGGCGGCGACCGGGAACGTCGGAAGCGCCGTGAACACCGGCGAACATCGCGGACAAAAGGCGGGCGCGCGCTCTCGCGCTGCTACGCTCCGTGGTCGATCGGAACCGTACCGCAACTCCCGAAGGACCCGCGTGAAGATCACGTGCATCGGCGGCGGCCCCGCGAACCTCTACTTCGCGATCCTGATGAAACTCCAGGACCCGTCCCACGAGCTCACCGTCCACGAACGCGACCCCGCCGGTTCCACCTACGGCTGGGGCGTCACCTACTGGTCCCCCCTCCTCGACCGCCTCCGGGCCCACGACCCCGAGTCCGCCGACAGACTGCGCGCCCACTCCGTCCGCTGGAGCGACGGCACCGCCCATGTGCGCGGCCGCACCACCGTCCACCACGGCGACGAGGGCTTCGGCATCGGCCGTCACCGCCTCCTCGACCTCCTCGCCGACCGTGCCGCCGGCCTCGGCGTCAAGATCTCCTACGAGGACGAGATCCCCGCCGGCGGCCCGTTCCCCGAGGCCGACCTGCTCGTCGCGGGGGACGGCGTCCACAGCGCCGTCCGCACCCTCCACCGCGAGCACTACGGCAGCACCCTCACCCACGGCCGCAACCGCTACATCTGGCTCGGCACCACCAAGGTCTTCGACTCCTTCACCTTCGCCTTCGTCGAGACCGACCACGGCTGGATCTGGTGCTACGGGTACGCCTACGACACCGACCGCAGCACCTGCGTCGTCGAATGCGCCCCGGAGACCTGGGCCGGGCTCGGCCTTGACCGGGCGAACGAGGCCGACGGCCGCGCCGTGCTGGAGAAGCTGTTCGCCGACGTGCTCGACGGCCACCCGCTCATGGGCCGCGCCCAGCCCGACGGCTCCGCCCAGTGGCTGACCTTCCGCACCCTCACCAACCACACCTGGCACCACGGCAACACGGTCCTGCTCGGCGACGCCGCCCACACGACCCACTACTCCATCGGCGCCGGCACCACCCTCGCCCTGGAGGACGCCTGCGCCCTGGCCGAGTCGCTGCGCGCGTACGGCGCCGAGGAGGATTCGGCCGCCCTGGGCGCCGCGCTCTCCGCCTACGAGCGCCGGCGCCAGAGCGAACTGCTGCACGTGCAGAGCGCCGCGCGGCACAGCGCCCAGTGGTACGAGAACCTCACGCGGTACATCGACCTGCCGCCCGAGCGGATGTTCGCCCTGCTGGGCCAACGGCACTCCCCGCTGCTCCCGTACGTGCCGCCGCAGCTCTACTACCACCTCGACCGGGCCGCCGGACAGGTCGAGGCACTGCGCCGACTGAAGCGCTGGCTCGGCCCGCGACTGGCCCGCACCGTGCACACGGCCCGCGCCCCGCGCTGAGCGGGCCGGAGGGCGGGGGAGGTGAATGGCCATTCACCCGGTAAGGTGAATAACCATTCACCTGATCCCGTGCGGCCCGCCGCGTGCCGCACCGGCCCCCTGGAGCACCCGTGGCCCCGATACCCGCCCCGTCCACCGGCCCCGGCATTCCCCCGGAGCCCGGCGGACGGGGGGCCCTGCGGGAACGGATGACGGTGCCGGCGCTGGCCTACGGGGGCATCCTCATGGCGGTCATGCAGACCGTCGTCGTGCCCCTGCTGCCCGACCTGCCCCGGCTGACCGGCGCCTCCCCGGGCGCCGTCTCCTGGACGGTCACCGCCACCCTGCTGTCCGGCGCGGTCCTCACCCCCGTGCTGGGCCGCGCCGGCGACATGTACGGCAAGCGGCGGGTCCTCCTCGGCGCCCTGGCGCTGATGACCCTCGGCTCCGTGATGTGCGCCCTGACCTCCACGATCGGCGTCCTCATCGCGGCCCGGGCACTGCAGGGCGCGGCCGCCGCCGTCGTCCCGCTGTCGATCAGCATCCTGCGCGACGAACTGCCGCCGGAACGCACCGGATCGGCCGTGGCGCTGATGAGCTCCACCGTCGGAATCGGCGCCGCACTCGGTCTGCCGCTCACCGCGCTGATCGTGCAGTACGCCGACTGGCACGTGATGTTCTGGGTGACCAGCGCCCTGGGCGCGAGCGGCGTCGCCCTGGCCTGGTGGGCGGTGCGGGAGTCGCCGGTGCGCGAACCCGGCCGCTTCGACGTGCTCGGCGCCCTGGGCCTCGCCGCGGGCCTGGCGGCGCTGCTCCTCGGGGTCTCGCAGGGCGGCAGCTGGGGCTGGACGAGCCGGCGCGTCCTCGGCCTGTTCGCCGCCGCCGTGCTGGTGATGAGCCTGTGGTGGGTCCAGCAGCGCCGGGCCGCGCGGCCGCTGGTCGACCTGCGGCTCGCCGTCCGGCCGCGGGTGGCGCTGCCGCACGTCACCGCGCTCCTCGTCGGGTTCGGCTTCTACGCCAACTCGCTCGTCACCGCCCAGCTCGTGCAGGCGCCGAAGAGCACCGGGTACGGGCTCGGCCTCTCCATCGTGGCCAGTGGCCTGTGCCTGCTGCCCAGCGGCGTGATCATGCTGTTGTTCTCGCCTGTCTCGGCCCGCATCTCCACCGCACGCGGCCCCCGGGTGACACTCGCGCTGGGCGCCGGGGTCATCGTCCTCGGCTACGTCCTGCGGATCGCCGACAGCACCGATCTGTGGATGATCATTCTGGGCTCGGCCGTGGTGTCCCTGGGCACCACCCTCGCCTATTCGGCCCTGCCCACGCTGATCCTGCGGGCGGTACCGGCCGGGCAGACGGCGTCCGCGAACGGCGTCAACGTCCTCATGCGCACCATCGGGCAGGCCACGTGCAGCGCGGCCGTCGCCGCCGTCCTGGTCCACCACACCCGCGAGGCCGGCGGTGCCCCGGTGCCCACACTGCACGGATACCTGCTGTCCTTCGCGATGGCGGGTACCGTCGCCCTCGTGGCCTGCGCCGTCGCCCTCACCATCCCCGGCTCACCGGCCGGCCGTCGCGAGGGCGCCGGCGGGGCGGTGGTGGAGACGGTCTCCGAGAAGGGGGCGCTGGAAGGAGCGTGACGCCGGTGACGACACCGCGGACGGCCGAGCCGTCGGCGCCGCCCGGGCGCCGGGACGCCCGGACCACCCGGGCGGAGATCCTGCGGGCGGCCCGGTACCTGCTGGCCCGGCACGCCCACGCCGACATCACCCTCAAGGCGGTCGCCGACCGGGCCGGCGTCAGCCCGCCGCTGATCCTGAAGTACTTCGGCAACAAGGACACCCTCTTCTCGCAGGTCATGTCCTTCGAGGCCGACGTCGGGGCCCTGCTGGACGCGCCGCTCGCCGAACTGGGCCGCCACATGGTGCGCCATCTGCTGCTCGGCCAGACCGAACGCGGGGCCGACCCGCTGCTGCGCATCGTCTTCGCCCCGCTCCAGGGTGAACAGGGCGACATCCTGCGCGCCAACTTCCGCTCCCAGGTCGTCGACCGGCTCGCCGCCCGGCTGACCGGCCCCGACGCCGGGCTCCGCGCCGAGCTGAGCGTGGGCACGCTGCTCGGGCTCGGGGTGATCTACGGCATCGCGCGCGGCGCCCATGTGCGGGCCACGGAGGTCGAGGAGATCGTGGACCGCTACGCCCCGGCGGTGCAGGCACAACTGGGTGAGGGCTGAGCCGGAGGGCCCGCGGGCCGCTCAGCGCACGCCGCGCGTGCGGAACTGGACGCTGATGCGGGGACCGGCCGCCCGGTTGGTCTTGGGGACCGCGTGCTCCCAGGTCCGCTGGCAGGAGCCGCCCATCACGATCAGGTCGCCGTGCCCGAGCGGGCGGCGCAGGACCTGCCCTCCGCCGCGCGGCCGCAGCGCGAGGTCGCGGGGCGCGCCGACGGAGAGGATGGCGATCATCGTGTCCTCGTGGGCGCTCCGCCCGATCCGGTCGCCGTGCCAGGCGACGCTGTCCCGGCCGTCCCGGTAGTAGCAGAGCCCCGCCGTGACGAAGGGTTCGCCCAGCTCGTCGGCGTAGTGCGCGGAGAGCGCCTCGCGAGCCTCGTCGAGCAGCGGGTGGGGGAGAGGGTCCCCGGGCCCGTAGAAGCGGAGCAGCCGGGGTACGTCGACGGACCGGTCGTACATCCGGCGCCGCTCGGCCCGCCACGGGACGTCGAGGACCAGGCGTTCGAACAGGGTGTCGGCCCCGGTGAGCCAGCCCGGCAGCAGATCGATCCAGGCGCCGGCGTTCAGCCGGGTACGGCGCAGCCCGTCCAGCGGGCCGAGCCGGAGATCGTCGGTCTGGTCGAACAGGGAGCCCTGGAGGTGCGTGGCCATGTCTCCAGCGTACCCGTGATTCGAACGTATGTGCAGAATCGGGGGTGGGCGGCGCGGTACGGCGCCGCCCACCCCCGGAAGGCCCGGCGGAACGGACGGTCCGGACGGCGCGCGGCCCCCGTCCCCGCGGCGGGCCGTCAGTGCTCCTGCTGCGGCTTCTGCTCGCTGGGGCGCACCACCACGAAACCCTCGCCGTCCAGCCGCAGTTGCACGACCTCGCCCGAGCCGCCGCGCAGCATGGACCCCATGGACTGCGAGCGGTGCAGCGAGGTCGTCAGGTGGGCGCTCCAGCCGACCACCGCGTCGGTGTCCACGAACACCGGCTGCTGCGAGGAGACCGGGATGACCAGCGGGTCGCCCTGGCACACCAGCCCCAGCCGGCCGTGCCCCGAGAAGACGCTGTTGAACAGCCCGCCCCCGGCGATGCCCGAGCCCTTCACGGTCTTGATGTCGTACCGCAGCGTCGAGTCGAAGCAGAGCACGTTGCGCCCGTTCACCGTGAACAGGTCACCCGGCTCGACCTCGACGACGAAACAGTTCTGCGCCTCGTGCGCGAACCAGGCCTCCCCCTGCCCGCGCACGGTCATCAGCGGCAGCCCCTCTCCGGTGACCGCCCGCTTGAGCATGCCGCCCACCCCCTGGCCCTTGCGCTCGAACTGCAGATTGCCGCGGTAGGCCACCATGGCGCCCTGCCGGGCGAGCATGTCGCCGTTCACCACGTACCGCAGGCACTTGGCGTTCTCCACACTCATGCCGGGCGCGACGGCGGGCTGTACGACGTGGTCACTGGAAAAGAGATCACCCTTCATGTGCGCATCGTGGCCCGGAACCCGCCCCTCCGCCAACCTCCGTGCGCACCGGGCGCCTTGACCCGCCGCATCCGGCCGTCCTGCCCCGCAGGACCTCGGCCGCGCCCGCTCACTCCTCCTCCCGCGGCACCTGGCCGCGCCCGCTCACTCCTCGCCCCGCAGCACCTCCTCCGCCCCCGCGACCACGGCCCGTGCGACGGCCGCCAGCGCGGGGGAGTCGAGCTTCCACTGCTGCCAGTACAGCGGCACGTCCAGCGGCCGCCCCGGTGCCGGCTCCGTCAGCGCCCCGCTCCGCAGCAGCCCGCCGGCCTGCGCCACCGGCACCATGCCCCAGCCGAGGCCCGCGACCACCGAGTCGAGGAACCCCTCCGAGGTGGGTACGTGATGCCGCCAGGCGCCGGCACCCCGGCCGCCCAGGCGCCGGACGAACAGGTCCTGGAAGTCGTCCCGCCGGTCGAAGACCACCACGGGAGCGCGGGCGAAGTCCTCCGCGCGGGCCCGGTCCCCGCCGGGCCCGGCCGGCAGCGTCCCGCCGAACCACCGCCCGGCGAACTCCGGCGCGGCCGCCGCCACGTACCGCATCCGCCCCAGCGCGCGGACCGAACAGCCCGTCACCGGGTCCGGCGAGGAGGTCACCGCCGCCATCACCCGCCCCTCCCGCAGCAGCGTGGCGGTGTGGCTCTCGTCCTCCCGGCGCAGCTCGTAGCTCAGCCGCAGCTCCGCGGGCACCCGCCCCAGCGCGGGCAGGAACCAGGTGGCGAGCGAGTCCGCGTTGACCGCGATCGACACCCGGGTCGGCTCCGCGCCGGCGGACATCCCCAGCTCCTCGCGCGCGTCCCTCTCCAGCCGGGCGAGCTGCCGGGCGAACCGCACCACCACCTCGCCCGACTCGGTGGCCCGTACCGGCCGGGTGCGCGTGAGCAGCACCCGGCCCGTGCGCTGCTCCAGCGCCTTCACCCGCTGGCTGACCGCCGAGGGCGTCACGTGCAGGACGTGGGCGGCCGCGTCGAACGTGCCCTCGTCCACCACCGCGAGGAGCGTCCGCACCTGGTCGAGGGGGAGTTCCGCCAGCCCGCGCCCGTCCGGGGCCTCGGCTCCGCTCATCTTCATATCTGCTAAAGCTACCTAAGAATCATTAGCTGTACTGCTGATCAGATCCTCCTTACGGTCTGGTGCATGAACCACGCGCAGGCCCTCGCCGCCGCTGCCGCCGGATTCGGCACCGGCCTCTCCCTCATCGTCGCCATCGGCGCCCAGAACGCCTTCGTCCTGCGCCAGGGCGCCCGCCGGGAGGCGGTCCTCACCGTGGTCGGCATCTGCGCGCTCTCGGACGCGGTGCTCATCGCCGCGGGGGTCGGGGGAATGGGCGCGGTCGTGGTGGCCCGGCCGGGCGCCCTCACCGCCATCGGCGTGGTCGGCGGGCTGTTCCTGCTCGGCTACGGGGCCCTGGCCGCCCGCCGGGTGCTGCGCCCCGGCGCGATGCGGGTGGAGGGCACGCCGGAGCGCTCACGGCGGCGCGCGATCCTCACCTGCCTGGCGATGACCTGGCTCAACCCGCACGTCTACCTCGACACCGTCTTCCTGCTCGGCTCGGTCGCCGCCCACCGCGGCGAACTGCGCTGGAGCTTCGGGCTCGGCGCCGCTCTCGCCAGCCTCTGCTGGTTCGCCGCCCTCGGCTTCGGGGCCCGTCCGCTCGGCCGTCTCCTGACCCGGCCCTCGGCCTGGCGGGTGCTCGACGGCCTGGTCGCCGCCACCATGCTCACGATGGGCACCCTGCTCCTTCTCGGCGCGTGACCTCGGCCCCGATCGCCACCGGCCCTCGGGGCGCTCGCGCGGATGAGCGATAGTGAACCCTGACCACAAAGATGTAGCGAGCATCCAGGGATCCCGTGGACACCAGCGAGAGCAGTACGGCAGAGCCGGCGAACGACGACATCCCCGTGCGGACCGCCCGCCCCGGCACCACCTCCCCGGACCCCGCGCCGGACCCCGGGCCCCCCGACCCCGCCTCGCCGGACACCGGCGGAGCCCGTCGGGGATGGCGCCGCTTCACCATGGACACCCGGCCGCTGCGCCACCCCGCCTTCCGTCGGCTGTGGTCCTCCACGATCGTCACGGCGGTCGGCAGCCAGCTCACCGCGGTGGCCGTGCCCAAGCAGATCTACGACATCACCGGCTCCTCCGCCTGGGTCGGCTACGCGAGCCTCGCCGGGCTGCTCCCGCTGATCGTCTTCGCCCTGTGGGGCGGCGCGATCGCCGACAGCATGGACCGCCGCAGGCTCCTGCTGCTCACCAACTCCGGGATCGCCGCCACCTCCGTGCTGTTCTGGGCGCAGGCGGTCACCGGGCTCGACTCGGTGGCCGTGCTGATGGTGCTGCTCGCCCTCCAGCAGGCCTTCTTCGGCCTCAACTCCCCGGCCCGCAACGCCTCCATCGCCCGTCTCGTGCCCGAGGACGAGCTCCCCGCGGCCAACGCGCTGGGCTCCACGGTGATGCAGACGGGCCTCGTGGCCGGCCCGCTGCTGGCCGGCGTGCTCATCCCCGTCATCGGCCTCTCGGAGCTCTACCTCATCGACGCGCTCGCCCTGTGCGTCACCGTGTGGGCGGTCGTGCGGCTCCCCGCGCTGCCCCCGCTGACCGCCGCCGCGGCCGCCGCCGGACGGGCCGGACTGGGGGCGATAGCGGAGGGCTTCCGGTACATCTCGCTCCACAAGGTCCTGCTGCTGTCGTTCCTCGCCGACATCATCGCCATGGTGTTCGGCATGCCCCGCGCCCTCTTCCCGCAACTCGCCGCGGAGACGTACGGCGGTCACGGCGAGGGCCTCGCGCTGGGGCTGCTCTTCGCGGCCATCCCCATCGGCGCGGTGCTCGGCGGCCTGGCGTCGGGCACGTTCTCCCGGGCCCGACGGCACGGCCTCATGGTGATCGTCGCGGTCGTCGCCTGGGGCGTGGCCGTCACCGGCTTCGGGCTGAGCGGCAACCTGTGGGTCGCGGTGGCCTTCCTCGCCGCGGCCGGCGTCGCCGACATGGTGTCCATGGTCTTCCGCGGCGCCATCCTGCTCTCGGCGGCCACGGACGAGATGCGCGGGCGCATGCAGGGTGTCTTCACGGTGGTGGTCGCGGGAGGACCCCGCCTCGCCGACGTCCTGCACGGCACGGGCGGCTCCCTCTTCGGCCCCCGGGCGGCCGTCGCGGGCGGCGGCCTGCTCGTCGTCGTGGCGACGCTGGTGCTCGCGGCGGTGACCCCGGCACTGCGCAACCACCGCGTCTGACCGTCCGGGCGGCGGGAGGGGCCGGAGCGAGGAGAGTTCATCCCTCGAATTCCGATTTGTACCGGAGTACGGTCAATGTATGAGTACGGACACCATGCTGCTGCTGGCCGCATCGAGCCACACGTTCAACCTCGTCGGCGCCTTCATCGGCGGTCTCGTCATCGCGGGCCTGCTGATCTGGGCCGTCACCTTCGGCATCACGGTGCGCACCCGGGAACCGGGACCCCCGAAGCCGGACGAACAACCACATCTCCCGGACGGCGGGGCCGTCCGTGAGGAGAGCGAGATGAGGGAGGCCGACGAGGTCCACCACTGCGAGGAGGGCGAGGAGCGCCTCCTCCCGCACGACATGCACCGCGCCTCGACGCGGCACGCGGAGGACCAGCACCGCCGCCGCTGGGACCCGGGGTCCAGCGGCTCCTTCGGCAGCGGAGGACTCGGCCACGTGTGAGGGCGGCCCCCCGCGCCCCGCGAGGGGCACGGGGACGCCCTCACGGCAGCCGTGCCGCCGACTCCTCCGGAGTCAGGTCGGGCCGCAGCCGCAGCCACGCGGGCTGCCGCAGCATCCCCGCCCGCGTCCGCTCCCCGTACCGCACCTCACCCACCACCCCCGGCACCACCCAGCGCGCCCCCGCGACCTTCGGCGCCGGGTCGAAGGGGCACACCTCCGACGCTCCCGCGGCCAGCAGATCCGCCAACTCCCGCCGTTCCGCCCCGCTCCACCCGGTCCCCACGCTGCCCACGTACCGCAGCCGCCCCGCCGCGTCCCACTGCCCGACCAGCACCGCCCCGGGCAGCCCCGTCAGCCGCCCCCGCCCGGGCAGCCATCCGCCCACGAGCACGTCCACCACGCGCAGATTGCGGATCTTGATCCAGGCCCGTGACCGCACCCCCGGCTCGTACACGGAGTCGAGCCGCTTGCACACGAGCCCCTCCAGGCCCCGCTCCCGGGTCGCGGCCAGCGCCCGCTCCCCGTGGCCCACCAGCGCGGCCGGAGTCGACCAGTGCGCACCGGCGAGCCGGAGTCCCTCCAGCCGGGCGCGCCGCCGCGTGTAGGGCAGCCCCGTCGACGACTCGCCACCCAGGTGCATGACGTCGAAGAGCACCAGATGCGCAGGAGTGCGTGCCGCCCGCCGGGCGGCGAGCGCCGGAGCGTGCGCCAGCCCCATCCGGGACTGCAGCAACTGGAAGTCCCCGCGCCCCTGTTCGTCCAGGACCACGACCTCCCCGTCGAGCACGGCGGGCGTGTCCCCGAGCGCCGCCCCGAGCGGGGACAGCTCCGGATAGGCGCCGGTGACGAGCTGCCCCGAGCGGGCCCGCAGCTCGATCCGGCCGTCGCCCGGCAGATAGACCACGACACGCTGGCCGTCCTGCTTGGTCTCGTACGCCCACCGCGCGTCCTGCCGGGCGGGCGGCAGGGAGCCGGGGGTGGCGAGCATCGGGGCGATCAGCGGCAGGTCCACGGCACAGTTGTCGACATCTCCGCCCGCCGCCACGCGCCCGGAGCGCCCGAACCCCCCGAACGGCCGAGGCCCCCGGGTACTCCGGGCGAGGCCCGTCGCCACGGTCACCGCCGGAAGATCGTGATCGAGTGCCCGACCTCGTCCACTTCCCGGCTGTCGCGCAGCAGCAGCGCCAGACGCCCCCGCGCCTTGGCGATCGAGGAGTCCGACACCACCAGCAGCCCCCGCACCTCCCCCGGGTCCGCCTTCCGGGGATCGGCGGCGTGGATGCCGTACCAGGAGGGCACCCCGCTGCCCTTGTAGACCAGCCACACCTTCTCGCCCGGGTACCGCTCCCGCAGCCGGCCGGCCAGCCGGCCGAGGTCCTGCCCCCAGTCCACGTTCGCGTCGTGCAGCCGAAGCCGCGTCTTCGCCGGACCGCCGAACGCCTCGTTCGCGTACGGCAGGTAGTACGGGTACGTCCGCAGCGAGCTGACGGCGACGAGGCCGACCAGTACCGCCACCGCCCCGTACGCCCAGCGCCGCCGCACGGCGAGCACGCAGGCCGCGGCCACGGCCAGGAACACCGGCATGAAGAGCGCGTACCGGGTGCCGAAGTTCCGCGCCCCGTCCATCGCCACCACCAGCAGCACGGCCGGGGGCAGCAGGACGTAGGGCGCCGCGGCCCGCGCCCGGACCGCCGCGAGCAGGGCCACCGCGCCCGCCGCCCACAGGGCGAGCATGCCGAGCGGGGTCTTCACCAGCAGCGCGGCCGGCAGGTAGTACCAGCGGTTGCCGGTGTAGACGTGCCCGAACAGGAAGCCCTGCCACGGCTTGTTCTCGAAGCCGAACTGCAGCCGCATCCCGTCCCGGTACGGCTCCGGGAACGGCAGCGCCCGCACCAGCAGCCCGCGCGGTCCGTGCACCTCGGGCACCCTGTGGGCCGCCGCCGCCCAGCGCAGCCGGGGATCGACCACCAGATAGGCGGCCCAGACGACGGCCACCGCGACCAGCCCCACCCCCGCGGCCGCACCGGCCGCCCGCAGCAGCGGCCGCAGCCGGGCCCGGAACGCCCGTTCGCCGTCCCCCGCTCCCCTCGCCGACGCCCGTTCCCCGTCCCCCGTTCCTCTGGCCGTGGCGTACGACCACGCCGCCAGGCCCAGCACCACCGGGATCGCGGGCAGCGTGCTCATCTTCGTCGCCGCCGCCGCGCCCAGGGCCAGCCCGGCGAGCGGCAGATACGGCAGCGGACGCGCCCGCGCCCGCCACACCAGCCACACCGACACCAGGACGAAGCCGACCGCCGGCACGTCCAGCGTGGCGAGCGCCCCGTGGGCGATCAGGTCGGGCGAGAAGGCGTACAGCGCCAGCGCCGCCAGCCCGCCGAGGCGGCCGGTGAGATCACGCGCGAAGGCGAACACGACCAGACCGAACAGCAGCGTCAGCACGATCACCGGCAGCCGCGCCCAGAACATCACCCGCCACGCGTCGTTCCCCGACTCGTACAGCAGCCGCCGCCCGAGAGCCCCCTGGTCCCCCTGGAAACCGGGCGCCAGCCGGGGCCGGGCGAACACCTCACCGCTCGCGACGATCAGTTTGCCCAGCGGAGGGTGCTCGGGATTGAAGCGCAGACTGTGCTCACGGACGTAGACCAGCGCCGTGCCGGCGTACACGGGCTCGTCGATGGTGGGCGTCTGCCGTGCGGCCCCGGTGACCATGCCGACGGCCATCTGCGCCAGCAGGAGCAGCACCGCCACCACCGTGGCCCACCGGCGGCGGAGTGGGGCGGTCGCCGCCCGGGCGGGCCGCGCCGGGGGAGGGGCGGCCTCGGACGGGCGCCGGACGGGCAGGAAGGTCGGCATGCCCTGGGGTACGTCCCGGACGCGCCGGCCGCTCAACGACCGGACGGGTCCGCCGCGGGGGAGACCCGGGTCCCCTCAGGGCCGCGCGTACTCCTGCCGCACCAGCGTCGCCAGCCGCGCCAGGGCGTCCCGGGCGGCCGCGCGGTCCGCCTCGTCGAGCACGGCCAGCGCGTCGGCCGCCGCCTCCCGCACCGGCTGCGGCACCTCCTCCAGCGCCGCCGTCCGGTAGGCGACGGTCCGCCGCGCCACCCGCTCCTCGGGCGTCACCCCGCCCGGCCCCGTACAGGGGAAGACCGCGGCCTCGTACGCGGTGACGTGGGCGAGCACCCCGTGCGCGATCCCCTCGGCGTACCCCTGCGCCCCGGCCCGCCGCTGCGCCGCCGCGAAGTGCGCGAGCGCCCGGCGCCGCGCGAAGAGGGAGCCGCCCAGACCCGCGCCGCCCGCGCAGGCGGCCACGAGGAGGGCGGTGGCCGGTCCGCCGAACAGCGCGCCCACCAGCGCGCCGCTCGCCGTGGTGAGGCACACCAGGCCGCTGACGAGCAGGAGGAGGGCGCGGGCGGGAGTGAGCGGCGGCATGCCGAGCAGTGTGCCAGCGCCGTGCCGGCGGCGGGGAGTTCTTCCCGGCGCCCGGAGCCCCGGCGGCCGTACCCGGCGTGATGTGTGACACGTGGGCGGGAGGCCCCCGGTGCGGCCCGGGAGGGATCGTGGCAGCGCACGGCTTGATCGGTGATCAAGCGGGGCAAACGGGCAGGCCGTGACGGGTTCCGTGCATTTGACACCCTGTTCCGCGCGCGGATAGGAAGCATGCGCGGAAACGGAGAGGTGAAACGTGCGCGAGCCCAATGTCATCGGGGACTGGCAGGAGTACGACCAGGACCGGGCCGGCCTGCGCGTGCGCGTCCACAGCCTGGAGAAGGCGGAGCCCCCGCGGGGCCGCGAGGAGGCCGCCGAGGGGCTCACCTACTTCCGGTTCCGGGTGACCGTCGAGAACCGCGGCCCGGCCCCGGTCGGCGTCCACCTCGAGGACGGCCAACTCGACGTGCGCACCGGCGCCGACGGCGAGAGCGCCCTCCTGGACTGGCGGAACTCCCAGTTCATCGAGGGGTACGACGTCTACCCGCTGCGCCGGGCCACCGCCGTGCTCTACGCGGCCGCCGCGGACACCTCGCTGCACCGCGTCGACATCCAGGTGCATGTGCGGATGGACGAGGAATGGACCGACCGGCACCTGTGGTCGGCCGACCTGACCCTGCCCGCGGGCGTGACCGAGACGGCCGCCGCGCGCGCCGACGCCGGCGCGGCCGACCTCGCCGGTCAGGTCAGCAACTACCTGCGCCGGGAGGCGGAACGGGGCCAGGGCTGAGGCCCCGCGCCGGGCGGCTCACCAGCGGCCCGGCTCCGTGCCCGTGAGCGCCTGCGAGGGCCGGCCGTCGACGCCCACCGGCACCTCGCCCTCCAGCATCACCCGGTGCATCACCCGCGGATGGCCGAGGTGGGCGGTGTCGCCGGGCGCGAGGTGGATGGTCGCCCGGTTGTCCCAGAAGGCCACGCTGCCCGGCTCCCAGCGGAACCGCACGGTGTACTCGGGCCGCACCGCCTGCTCCAGCAGCATGTCGAGGAGCGCCGCGCTCTCGGCCCGCGAGAGGTCGCGGATCTGCTCGACGTAGTAGCCGTTGACGTACAGCAGCCGCTCCCCGCTCTCGGGGTGCACCCGGACCAGCGGGTGCACGCTGGCGACCTGATGGTCCAGCAGATGGCGCAGATAGGCGTCCTCGCCGGGCCGCGGCTGGTAGCCGACGCCGAGCCGGTGCTCGGCCCGCAGTCCGTCGACGAACTCCCGTACCGGCCCGGACAGTCCCGCGTACGCGGCCGCCAGGTTCGACCAGGTGGTGTCCCCGCCGTACGGCGGCACCGTCTCGGCGCGCAGGATGGTCGCGGCGGGCGGGTCGATCCGGGCGCCGTGGTCGCAGTGCCAGCCGCGCAGCAGGGAGTGCCGGCGCCGCCGCAGCCACTCCTCGTGCTCCATGCCGAACCGGCCGCCCAGCTCCAGGCGGTCGGCCGTGGTCTCCACCTCGGGCACGTCCTTCGGCGAGGCGCCGCCGCGCCGGCCGAGCCGCACGGGCGTGCCGAAGCGGCGGGCGAGCGCCACATGGGCCGCGTGGTCGAGGCGTTGCCCGCGGAAGAAGAGCACCTTCCAGCGCAGCAGCGCCGCCCGGATCCGTGCCACCGTCTCGTCCTCGAGCGGCCCGGCCAGGTCCACGCCCTCGATCTCGGCCCCCGTGTGCCCCGCGGCCGGCCGTACCGCGATGTCTCGCCGCGTCCGCCCCGTCATGTCCTTCGACCTCCCGGTGATCGCCGAACGTCCGGGACCAGCATGGCCGTTGGCGGCGATGCGGGACAGACCGCCCGGTCCGGGGCGGGCGGTCAGTCGCGGTAGACGGTCAGCACGGCGCCGTTGATCTCGATGCGCTGCGGGGTGGGGCCCTCGCCGCGCCGCAGGGTGCGCAAGCAGCGTGCGAAGAGCGTCAGTTCCTCCTCGCCGAGCACGGCGGCCGCGAGGTCGAGGAGTTCGCCGAGTGCGGCGTCGGTGAGGTCGGACGGCAGTTCGCCGGAGAGCAGGACCACGGATTCTCCCGTCGCCCCTTTGACGATGGCGGTGGTGGGGCCGCCGTGTACGAAGAGCAAGGTTCCCCCCAGAAAGCCCGGTCGTACGGCTCTCGGCCACCAGGCAGGGGAAGAGACTAGCCGCGGCTTCCGGGTGTTCGGGCGGGAGTGGCCGGTTTGCCGTGAAGTGACCGGGGAGAGGGCGGTGGTTCCGGTATGCGCGCCGGGCGGACCGGCGTACCCGCCCTCCTCAGGAGCGGCCTTTCCCCTCGTCGGGCGAGCGGTTGAGCAGGGACTCGACGAGGGCCGCCACATGGCGGCGGTCCTCGGAGGACAGCCGCTGCACGCTGGCGATCAGGACGTCGACCTCCGGGTCGGAGGCGGCGGTACCGGCGGCGCCCTCGCCGTCCGAGGCCGCGCCCGGCGCGTACACATGGATGCCGCAGGCCTCGGCGGCGGCCCGGCGGACGGTGTCCAGCGGCAGTCCGAGCCCCTTGGCGAGCCCTTCGAGGGTGGCCGGCTGGGGCATGCGCGCCATGTGTTCGGCGGTCGCCAGGTGATGGACGGTGGAGCGGGGGACACCGCCGCGGCGGGCGACCTCTCCGTACGACCAGCCCTCGCGGTCCAGCCGGTCACGGATGATCTGCTGCAGTGCGTTGGCCACCGATGGTCACTTCCTGCTCGCCGTCGGGCGGAACCGTTCCGCGTCGGATCATTCTAGGGCCGACCTTCGGTGCTTCCGGAAGGTGTTCACCCGAACCGCTTGCGTCACCGTCCCACCCGCCCGTAGTGTCCAATCTCGTTGGACAGCCCGTCCGACGTAGTTGGACGCGCATCCGGGGGGACCTGACCGCGTCCGACGGCACCACGCAACGATCCCTGAGGGGGAATCGACCATGATGGATCCTCGTGAGCTCGACGCCGAGTCCGCGGAGCTGCTGCCCGGCCGCGAGGCGCTGGGCCGGCTGAAGTTCAGCTTCGGCAAGACGGTGAACGTCACCAAGCACGTCGCCAACGTCGGGGCCCACAACTCCTCCGCCGCGCTCAACGACCACAGCGCCTGGTCGGTGGCGGACTCGGGCGCCGCCCAGTCCATCAACATCGCCCAGTGAGCCGGTGCCGTACGGTCCCGGCGCCCCGCTCGCCGTACGGCACCCGGTACCGCCGCGGCGGCGCCTCATCTCCGCCCGCCGCGGCGGTACCACCTTCCGACGTCTCGTCACCCGCGGTACGCCGGGGGCGCCGGCCGCGCACCCGGTCAGTCACACCATCACAACGACCGTATCCACGAAAGGACACGCCATGAGCATGGACGCACACGAGCTGGAAGCCGAGTCCGCGGAGCTGCTGCCCGGCCGCGAGGCGCTGGGCCGGCTGAAGTTCAGCTTCGGCAAGACGGTGAACATCACCAAGCACGTCGCCCACGTCGACGCGCACAACGAGTCGGCCGCCCTCAACGACCACTCGAACTGGTCGGTGGCGCAGTCGGCCGCCTCCCAGTCGATCAACATCGGCCAGTGACCCTCGCGTTACGAGGGTGACACCGGCGGGCCGGACCTGGGGGCAGGTCCGGCCCGCCGCCGGGGGGAGGAAGACGCACATGACGCTGCTGGGGGACCACGCGGCGGCGGCCCGGGACACCGGACCGGTGCCCGGGCCCGGGGGGATACCCGTGACCTACGAGCAGGCGGCCACGGGCACCCTGCCGGTCGTCACCGTGAAGGGCGCGGGAGTGCCGCGGCTCAGCACGGGGCTCGCGCTGCACGGCGAGTACCAGGGCTCGGGGTTCACCGCACCCAAGTACATCGCCCGTCGGGGGGACGGGCAGGTCGTGCAGCTCTCCCGGCTGCTGTACCTCGTGGCCTCCTCGATCGACGGCGTCCGCGACGCGGAGACCATCGCCCACCGGGTCAGCGCCCGGTTCGGGCGGGAGCTCAGCGCGGACAACGTCCGCTATCTGATCGAGGAGAAGCTGGACCCGCTCGGGGTGACGGTTCCCGAGGGACAGGAGGAGGACGAGGTCGTCGCACCCCGTTCGGACCTGCTGCTCGCGCTCAAGGGGCACCGGGTCATCTTCGACGAGCGCCGGGTCGCGGGCATCGCCCGCGCGCTCTCCTGGCTGCACCGTCCGGCGGTGGTGGTCTCCGTGCTGGCCGGCATGGCCGCCCTCGACGTGTGGCTGTTCGCGTTCTTCGGCGCGATCACCCCCGTCCTGGAGGTCCTCGACCAGCCGGTGCTGCTGCTGGTCGTCTTCGTCCTCACCGTGGCCTCGCTCGTCTTCCACGAGTTCGGGCACGCCTCCGCCTGCCGCTACGGCGGCGCCCGGCCCGGCTGCATCGGCTGCGGGCTGTTCCTGATCTGGCCCTCGATGTACACGGACGTCACCGACGTCTACCGGATCGGCCGCGCCGGCCGGCTCCGCACCGACCTCGGCGGCATCTACTTCAACGTGGTGTTCATGCTCGCCATGGCGGCCGCGTACTTCGCCACCGGGCAGGCCTTCTTCCTCGCCGCCGTCTACCTCGGGCACTTCGAGATCCTCGAACAGCTCATGCCGGCCGTGCGGCTCGACGGGTACTACATCCTCGGCGACCTGGCCGGGGTGCCCGATCTGTACGGCAAGATCAAACCGATCCTGCTCGGGCTCGTGCCCGGACGGCGCGGGAGGGCGGCCCGCGCCGAGGTGGCCGAGCTGAAGAGGTCCGCCCGCGCGGTCGTGGCCACGTGGGTGCTCACCATGGTGCCGCTGATCCTCGGCGAACTCGGCTACGCGCTGTGGAACCTGCCGCGGATCGTCGCCACCATGCTCCGCTCGCTGGCCGAGCAGATCACCGGCACCGGCGGCGCCTTCGCACACGGGGAGCTCGCCGCCGGACTGATGGGCGTCGTCGGCTGCGTCATGCTGCTGTGCCCCATGGCCGGCGTCGTCTACCTGTCGGTCAAGGTGGGCGGACGCCTGTGGCGGGGCGGGAAGCGGATGACGGCCGGGCGGCCCGGCCTGCGGTGGGGGCTGTGCGTGGTGCTGCTGGCCGGACTCGGCGGGCTCTCCTACGCGTGGGTGTCCGGGATGACCCCGGAACCCCTCCCGAAGAAGCCGCCCATCGCGCCGCTCCTGCAGCCCGGGGTGCCGACCTCGAAGCCGCCGGCGCGGCAGGCGGACGTGCCGGGAACGCCGGACGGCGGGGCCGCCGGCGGGGTGTCCCCCGGGGCGGTGCCCGCGGAGCCGGGCGGGGCAGGGGGGTCCGCGGCGGCCGTCCGGCCCTCCGGCTCGCCGCGTCCGAGGGGCTCGCGCAGGCCGAGGGCGAGCGCGTCGAGGCCGACGA
>BNBP01000062.1 GCA_014656015.1 Streptomyces griseoaurantiacus
CGCGGCCCACGAGCCGGCGCCGTCCCGCCCGCGCGGGCGCCGCCGTCGCCCGCGCCCCGAGCCGCGACACCTCCCGCGTCGGCGCGGCGAACAACTCCGTGTCCGTGACCTTGACCTCGGGTCCGAACAGCGTCGACAGCGCCGGACGCGGACGGCCCGTCCGCAGGGCCACCACCTCCCGCAGCACCCCCGTGAGCTGCTCCGCCATCTCCTGCGCGGAGGCGAACCGCCGCGCCGGGTCGGGGTCGGTGGCCCGGACGAGGAGCCGGTAGAAGGACTCGTACCGGCCGAGGACCTCGACGGTGTCCGGGTCCGGCAGACAGTCGGCGTAGACCGTGGTGTAGCCCTGGAAGTCGAACGTGAGGACGGCGAGAGTGCGGGCCACCGTGTACAGGTCGGAGGCGACGGACGGACCGGCCTCGGCGACCTCCGGGGCCTGGTAGCCGACGGTGCCGTAGATGGCCGACTCCTCGTCGTCCATGCGGCGCACCGCGCCCATGTCGATCAGCTTGAGCTGGTCCTCGGCCTGTATCGCGTTGTCGACCTTGAAGTCGCAGTACAGCAGGTTGCGGCTGTGCAGGTGGCCGAGCGCCTCCAGCGCCTCGATGCCGTAGGCGCAGGCCTGTTCGACGGGCAGCGGGTCGCGCGCGCCCGAGGCGGTGCGGCGGTCGTTGGCGATCTCCTTGAGGGACTTGCCGCCGACGTACTCCATGACGATGTAGCCGTCCAGCGAACCGGTGCGTTGGTCGAGGTGCTCGACGAAGTTGTAGATCCGCACGATGTTGGCGTGCTCGATCTCGGCGAGGAAGCGGCGTTCGGAGATCGCGGCGGCCATCGCGTCCTGGTCGCCGGTGTCCAGCAGGCCCTTGAGCACGACCCAGCGGTCGGAGACGGCACGGTCCACGGCGAGGTAGATCCAGCCCAGACCGCCGTGCGCGAGACAGCCGACCACCTCGTACTGGCCGTGTACGACGTCGCCGGAGCGGAGCTTGGGCACGAAGGAGTAGGGGTGGCCGCACTTGGTGCAGAACCCCTCGGTGCGGCCCCGGTGTTCGCCGCGCGAGCGGCCCACGGGCGCCCCGCAGTCCGAGCGGGAGCAGAACCGCTTGCGCTCGGGCACCTCGGGATCGTCCAGGACCATCGCGCGCGGGTCGGGGCGGGGGACGCCGGGCACCTCGACGAGGCCGATGCCGAGCCGGCTGCGGCCCGAGGAGCCCGAGGTACCGGCGCTGCGCACGGAGACCGAGACGGAACCGCGGCCGGAGCCGGCCGAGGACAGCCGTCCGGACACGGAGCGCCGGGAGGGCGCGGAACGCGCGGAGGACCGTGCGGAGGCACGCCCGCTGGGCAGGGACCCGCCGCGCGCGGAGCCTCGGCCGCTGCCCGCCGGGCCCGTCCCCGAGGGCCCGGCGGCGCGCGCCGGTGCCCCCGGGGCGGCCGGGGCGAGACCGCAGGTGTCGCAGTACCACTCGCCCCCGCCGACGTCCTCGTAGGCCCCCGCGCACCCCTCCCGCCCGCACGCCCCGCCGGGGGCGGGACCGTCCGGGCCCGAGGACTGCGCGGGAATCGCCGGGATCACCGGGGCCGCCTCCACCGCGGGCCCGGCCTCCACCGCGAGCCCGGCCGCCGGCCGCCGGGCGGCCACGTGTGTGTCCGGTTCGGTCGGTGGGTGCGCCGGTGCCGGCGTGGGAGCGCTCTCCGCTCCGGCCGGCGCCGGCGCGGCCAGGCCGCAGGTGTCGCAGTACGGCTGGGCCCCGCCCATGTCCTCGTAGGTCCCCTCGCAGCCGGGGCGGAGGCACGGGGCGGGCGGCTCGGTCATGGTGTTCCCCCTCGTTCGTCGTCGGGGACGCGCGGGGTCAGCAGGTCCGTCGCCGCGTGCTGGTAGCGCAGCACCGCCTGCTCCGCCACGCGCAGGTCGCAGGGGGCGCTCCACAGCATGCGGCGGGCCGCGTCGTACCGCTCCACCAGCAGCGGGTCCTCCGCGAGCCCGTGCCGGGTGACCTTCGCACGGTAGGCGTCCAGTCGGCCGCGCAGCTCCGCGCGGACCGCGAGCGGCGCGGTGACCGCCGTCAGCGACTCACGCGCGCGCAGCAGTTCGTCCTCCGCCTTCTCCTCCAGCGACTCCAGCAGCGGCGAGAGCCGGTGCCACTGCGCGTGCCGCCGGTACTCCGCCGCGGCCGCCAACTGCTCCTGCAGCGCCGTCGGCGGACCGCTCACCGCGGGCACCTCCGAGGCCGCGATCTTCGCCAGCACCTCGCCGCGCGCGTTGCGCGCCTCCGCGAGGGTGCGGTCGGCGCGGGAGAGTAGGTCCCGCAGCCGCACGAGCCGCTGCTCGGCGTCCTGGCGCACCGTCAGCACCGCGTCGATCTCGCGGCGCACCTCCTCCAGCGCCCGCGCCTGCCGGTCGTACGTCGTGGTGTCCGGTCGGCCCCCGCCCGGCGCCGAACTCCCCGGCGCCGGCACCCAGTGGGCCAGCGGGTCGGAGATCACCTCGGCGCGCAGGGCGGTCAGCGCCCGCGTGATCCGCTCCAGGTCGTCCCCCGCCGGGTGCTCGCCCGGCCGCACCCCCACCGAGTGCGCGAGGCGCCGGGTGCGCTGGAGCTCCGCGGAGAGCAGGTCGATCCGCGCGGGCAGCGCCGACCACACGGCGTCGGCGGCCACCACCAGGTCGAGGGCGGAGGCGTACAGGTCGTTCATCCGGTCCACCAGCTCGGCCAGCGTGAACCGTTCGCTGAGCTTGGCCGAACCGGCCAGGGCCGGGGCGTTGGCGGTGGCACGCGCACTGCCCGCGACGGTGACCCCCGCGCCGTTCAGCAGTTCGGTCAGCTCCACCAGGTCCTCCCTGCTGGACCAGCGGCGACGGGAGCGCACCCGGCGGGCGTGGTGCAGGGCGTCGGAGTACGCGTCGAAGTACGCCCACAACAGCGTGATCGACGCCTCGGTGGCCGCCCAGCGCTCCTTGGTGACGCCGGTCAGCTCGGCGCCCTCGAGGAGTCTGCGGCCCGCGTGGTCCTGCAGGGCGAGCAGCGAGGTCTCGATGGCCTCGTGCTCGGCGCCGAGTCGCGCCAGCGCACGGTCCACCTCGTCCCGGTCCATCACCGGCCCGGCGGGTCCAGCGACGCCCATCGATCACCTCTCGCTCTCGCGTCGTTCCCGCGCGCGTGTCCGATGCGCCCGGGCAACGGTTCAACTGTCCAACTGTCCAGTCGTATCAGTCCGGTTGTCCGCTTCGGTGCTCGACTCCCGTTCGTCCGTCCGTCCGTTCGTGCCGCCCCCGCCGTCCGGCCGTTGTCTGTATCTGTGGTCCGTATCCGGTGGCGGTATTCGTATCCCGCGCCGGCAATCGTGATCAATGGGTTTCCGGCCCTCTCCGCGCGCCGTCCGCGGGACGTGCCCGCCGCCGGCCCCGCCGCTCACCGGTACGTCGGCGAGGGCGGCCTGGACGGCTCCGGGTCCTCGCCCAGCGTGGCGGAGAGCCACGTGTCGTAGGAGGCCCGCCAGCCGTCCCCGCGGTAGTCCTCCAGGACCCGGTTGACCCGACGGACCAGGTCGTCGGCGCCCTTCTTCATGGCCACCCCGTAGTACTCGGTCGTGAAGCGCCGCCCCTTGAGCTCCACCGTCGGGTCCTGCGCGGCCTGGCTCGCCGCGAGCGCCCCGTCGGTCACGACCGCGTCGACCTGCCCCAACTGCAGCCGCACCAGGCAGTCGAGCTGGTTCGGCACGGTCACGGAGATGTCGGTGGAGGGCGGTATCCGCCCGCTGCCGCGGTCCGCGGTCAGCTGGGTCAGCGCGGTGGACCCGGTCGCCGAGCACACCCTCTTGTGCGCGAGCGTGTCGTCGTACCCCGTGATGTCCGACTTCCTCGGGGCCAGCACCTGCTGCCCGGTGCGGAAGTAGGGCGCGGAGAAGGCGACCTGCCTCAGCCGGTCGCAGGTGATCGTCATCGTGCGCACCACCATGTCGACGCGGCCCGAACGGATCGCCTCGGTGCGCTGGTTCGTGGGGATCGCGCGGAACACGACGGCGTCCGGGTCGCCGAGGATCTCGCGCGCGATGCGCCGGGCCAGGTCGATGTCGAAGCCCTCCAGTTCGCTGCTGCCGCTGCGGTTCGGGTCGCGGTAGCCCCAGCGGTAGCTGTTCTGGTCGACGCCGATCACCAGCCTGGGGTGGGCGCGGCTCTTGATGGCCTTGACGGTGTCCCCGTCGGCTCCCGAGGGGGACAGGCTCCGCTTCTCCGGGTCCTGGCAGGCGTGCGCGCTCGCCCGCACGCCCTCGGCGAGTCCGCCCACGCCCCCGGTGGCCTGGTCGGTGCCGCCCGCGCGGGCGAGCGGCAGCAGGACGAAGACGGCGGTCAGCACGAGGACGACGGCCATCGCCCCGACGCCGCCCCAGCCCTTCAGACCCGCCCGCAGGCGCCGTACACGCATCCCCGGTCCTCCTCTCACCGCTCCTCCCTCGCCGGCGCGGCCGGTACGCGGCGGCACCCCACCGCGCGGGCGCCCCTCACCGGTACTCCGAGAGCCGCCGGCCTATGCCCAGCACCGCGCCCGCCGCGCCCAGCACGGCCAGCACCGCCGCGCCCGCGGGCAACCCGCCCAGCGCGTCCCGCCCGCCGGCCGCGGCCCGGTGGAACTCGCTCTCCTCGTGGTCGACGGCCAGGCCCAGGTTCTTGTCGACGCTGTCGAAGCACTCGCCCGTCGGCTCGGCCCCCTTGTCTCCGTCGCCGCCGATCACCTTGTCCAGCGCACCCTGGTAGTCCCCGGCGTCGTCCGCCTCGCGGGCCACCGTGTGCCGCTCCCGCCACACCTTCATGTTCCCGGTGGCCGCCCGGACCGGCTCCCGGCCCGCGCTGTCGTCGGCCAGTGTCTCGGCGTGCGCGAGGCCCGCGGCGAGTGCCTTCATCTCCTGGCCGAAGTCGTAGTCGTAGAGGTCGACGATGTCGCCGTCGGCCAGCTTCTTGGTCTCCGCGCCCCGGCTGACCAGCGTCAGGTTCTCGTTGCCGCGCGCGTTCAGCGAGGCGATGCGCGCGTCGTGCAGCACGCTCAGGGAGCGGATGCCGTGCTCGTAGGAGGAGTCCAGGCCCGCCCGGGCCACGGTGTGGCCGACGGTCATCCACAGCAGCACCGCCGCCGAGGCCGCCGTCGCCGCGACCAGGCCCCGGTTGAGCACCCGGTTGGTGCGCCGGTAGTGGCGCCGCTGGGCCCAGGCCAGCGCGGCCAGCGCGGCGACGCCCAGGGCGAGCGCGAGCCACGGGTAGGGGGTGGCGTCCGCGTAGTCGGCGCGCAGCCGCTGGTTCTCCTTGGTGTACAGGTCCTGGGCGGCCGGCAGCATGCGGTCCTGCATCATCGCGTTCGCCGCGCGCAGGTAGGCGCCGCCCACCGGGTAGCCGAGCCGGTTGTTGGCGCGGGCCCGCTCGATGAGGCCCTCGTACTGCGGCAGCAGCCGGTTGAGCCCCGCGATCGTCGCGGCGGCGGGCGAGCCGGGGTCGGCGGCGGCCGCGGCGGTCACCAGCTTGGTGGCGGCCGTCTCCAGGTCGTTCTCGTAGCGCTCGCGCACGGCGGCCGGTTCCTGACCGCCCGCCAGGAAGCCGCCCGCGGCGGCGGTGTTGGCGTCGGCGAGGGAGCGGTAGATCTCGGCGGCGCCCGCGCTCAGCGGCTGGCTGCGGTGCAGGACGTCGTCGGCGGCGGTCGCACGGTCACTCATCTGCCAGGCGCCGGCCGCGCCGAACGCCAGGACCAGCAGGGCGAGGAGGGCCCCGATGAGGCGCAGCCGCCCCGGTTCGGTGCCGGCCGCGTGCCGCAGGCGGTCGAAGCCCTCCGCGAAGGCGGTGCGGCGGGGAGCGGTCGGGGCGGCGGTGGCGGACGCGGGGGCGGACAGCGGGGTCGGGGGGCCCGGTGGTGCCGTGCCCCGCTGTCTCGAACTCGTCGTCACACGACCTCCCCCGTGGCCATCCCGTCCCGGCGCAAGTATCGCCGCCCCGGGCCCCGGCCGACAGGGCCCGGCGTCAGGACGGGCCCACTGCCCCTCGGGGAGGAATACGCGTGCGGGCCGGGCGCGGTTCCCCGGCCCGGCCGGTTCGTCAGCCCGCTGCCCCGTTCCCGCTCGCGGACCGCTCGGACCCGTCGGACCCCTCGGACCCCTCGGACCCCTCGGACCCGTCGGTCCCCTCGATCCCGTCGGACTCGTTGAAGAACGCCCGCACCCGTTCCTTCGCCTCCACCGGGGCCCCCACGTGGTCCAGGCCCAGCAGGGCCGCGCCCAGGACCGGCGGGGAGGTCACGACGCGGGCGGTGGCCCGGGGGGCCCGCGCGGCGAGCAGGGTGCGGACCGCCTCGTCGAGCTGCCGGTGGCGGGCCGCGAGGACACTGCCGCCGAGGAGGACCGGGACCTCCGCGTCCAGCAGCTCCAGGCGGGTCAGGGCGACCGTCGCCATCGTCACCACCTCCTCGGCCAGCCGGTCCACCAGCGAGCGGGCCACCCGGTCGCCCGCCTCGGCGGTGGCGAACAGCACCGGGGACAGCTCGTGGCGGCGGCGCCCGGGGATCTCCCCGAGGTGCAGGGCCTGGAGCAGGTCGTACATCGTGGCCAGCCCGAAGTGCGCGGGGAGCGTCCGGGCCAGGGCGGTGTCCTCGCCCCGTCCGTCCTCGGCGCGCGCGGCGTGCCACAGCGCCTCCTCCGCGAGCCCCCAGCCGCCGCCCCAGTCGCCGGAGAGCCGGCCGAGCGCCGGGAAGCGGGCGGTGCGGCCGTCGGGCCGCATGCCCACGCAGTTGATGCCGGCGCCGCACACGACGGCGACCCCGTACGGCTCGGCGATCCCCGAACGCAGGATCGCGAAGGTGTCGTTGCGGACCTCGGTGCCGGCGCCCCAGCCGCGCGCGTGCAGGGCGGCGCCGAGCCGCTCCTCCTCGACGGGGAAGTCCGCGTTGGCCAGGCAGGCCGAGACATGCGTGACCGAGGAGAGCCCGGCGGCGGCCAGCGCCTCCTTCACGGGCAGGGCGAGGGCGTCCATCGCCGGCCCGACGCCCACGGCGGGCGGCCGGAAGCCCTCCCCCCGGGCGGTGCCGAGGACCCGCCCGCCGGCGGTCACCACGGCCACGTCGGTCTTGCTGTTCCCGGCGTCGACGGCGAGGACGGAAGGGGCGTCCGCGCCCCCTGCCCGAGCGCCCCCCGCGGTGTCCGCGCCCGTCCTCATGCCCACGGCAGGTGCTCCCCGTTGTGCGCGAGCAGGCTGTCGGTGAGCGTCTCGGCGTAGGCGTGCTGGCCGATCAGCGGGTGGGCCAGCAGCGCGCGGAAGACCCGGTCCCGGCCGCCGTGCAGGGCGGCCTCCAGCGCCAGGTCCTCGTACGCGGTCACGTTCGCCATCAGGCCCGCGTACAGCGGGTCCACGGGGGCGACCGGGAGCGGCCGCGGGCCCTGCGCGCCGATCGCGGCCTGCGTCTCGATCACGGCGTCGTCGGGGAGGAAGGGCAGTGTGCCCCGGTTGAAGGTGTTCACCACCTGGTGGGGCGAGCCCGCGCCGGCCAGCAGCGCGGCGGCGAGGTCCACGGCGGCCTCCGAGTAGTAGGCGCCCCCGCGCCTGGCCAGCAGTTCCGGCTTCTCGTCCAGTGCCGGGTCGCCGTACATCCGCAGCAGTTCGCTCTCCATCGAGGCGACCTCGGCGGCCCGCGAGGGCTTGGTGCCCAGCTCGCGGACGACCTCGTCGTGGGCGTAGTAGTAGCGCAGGTAGTACGAGGGGACGGTGCCGAGGCGCTCCAGGAGGGGGCGGGGCAGCCTCAGATCGGCGGCGATCGTGTCGCCGTGCTCGGTGAGCAGTTTGGGCAGGACGTCCTCGCCCCCGGGGCCGCCCAGGCGCACGCCGGTCTCCCAGGTGAGGTGGTTGAGGCCCACGTGGTCCAGGTGGACGCCGGCCGGTTCCACGCCCAGCAGGGCGGCGAACTTGCGCTGCAGCCCGATCGCCACGTTGCACAGGCCGACGGCCCGGTGGCCCTCCTTGAGGAGGGCGCGGGTGACGATGCCGACGGGGTTGGTGAAGTCGATGATCCAGGCCCGCGGGTTGCGGCGGCGGACCCGCTCGGCGATGTCCAGGACCACCGGGACCGTGCGCAGCGCCTTGGCCAGGCCGCCCGCGCCGGTGGTCTCCTGGCCGACGCAGCCGCACTCCAGCGGCCAGGTCTCGTCCTGCTGCCGGGCCGCCTGCCCGCCGACGCGGAGCTGCAGGAGGACCGCGTCGGCGCCGTCCACGGCCGCGTCCAGGTCGGAGGTGGTGACGATCCGGCCGCCGTGCCCCTGCTTCGCGAAGATGCGGCGGGCCAGGCCGCCGACCAGCTCCAGCCGGTCCGCGGCCGGGTCGACCAGCACCAGCTCCTCCACGGGCAGCGTGTCCCGCAGCCGGGCGAAGCCGTCGATCAGTTCGGGGGTGTAGGTCGATCCGCCGCCGACCACGGTGAGTTTCATGCGTACGCAGCCCTTCGCTCCGGTGACGGGGGTCACGGTGTCATGAGCGGCGCGGCGGCGGGAACGGGGCCCGGGCGGGGGCCGTTCCCCGCGCCTATTTCGGCGGGGCGGTCCGGGCCCGCGGGATCGGCTCCGCGGCCTGTGCCTGCGGCGATTCCGGGTTCGCGTAGGTGGACGGCGTCGCCACTCCCGCCGCGGGGTCGACGGGATCCTCCTCCGTCGTGGCCGTCGCCCCGCCGACGATGCGGATGTCCGCCGCGTCGAACGCCCGCTTGACGCGCCAGCGCAGCTCCCGCTCGACCGTCACGGACTTCCCGGGCATCGTCTTCGCCGAGACGCGCACCACCATCGAGTCGAGCAGCACGCTGTCCAGGCCGAGCACCTCGACGGGCCCCCACAGGAGCTCGTTCCAGGGCTCCTCCTTGCTCAGCTTCTCGGCGACCGCGTCCAGGGTGGCCTTGACCCGGTCCAGGTCCTCGTCCGCCTTGACGGTGACGTCGACGTTGGCGGTGGCCCAGCCCTGGGAGAGGTTGCCGATCCGCTTGATCTCGCCGTTGCGGACGTACCAGATCGCGCCGTTCTCGCCGCGCAGCTTGGTCACCCGCAGCCCGACCTCGATGACCTCGCCGGAGGCGACGCCCGCGTCGATGGTGTCGCCGACGCCGTACTGGTCCTCCAGGATCATGAAGACGCCGGAGAGGAAGTCCGTGACCAGGTTGCGGGCGCCGAAACCGATGGCGACACCGGCGACACCGGCGGAGGCCAGGAGCGGGGCGAGGTTGATCTGGAAGGCGCCGAGCACCATCAGCGCGGCCGTGCCGAGGATCAGGAAGGAGGCCACCGAGCGCAGCACCGAGGCGATGGCGGCCGAGCGCTGGCGGCGCCGCTCCGCGTTGACCAGCAGACCGCCGAGGCCGCTGCCGTCCATGGCCTGACCGGTGCGGTTCATCCGCTCGATGAGCCGGGTGACCGCCCGCCGCACCACCGCCCGCAGGACGACGGCTATCGCCAGGATCAGCAGCACCCGCAGCCCGATGGCGAGCCAGGTGGACCAGTTCTCCTCGACCCAGCCGGCCGCGTTGGTCGCGTGTTCCTGGGCGTCCTGGAGCGTGACGGCGGCCGGGTTCCCCGTCGGGGACGGTGAGGGGGACGCTCCGGTGGCGGACGCTTCGGCGGCGGACACGCCGGGGGCGGATGCCCAGAGGACGGACGGGGACACGACGGCTACCTCCTGCTACGGCCTGCCGCCGGCGCCGGACGGCCGCAGCGGTCGGCCGGCCGGTGTCGATCGGATCACGGGAAGGTCACCGGACGGGCAGGGAGCACCACACTAACGGGGCATGTTGAGCGGATTCCCTCCGATGTGGGGAGAAGAGACGGCGCTCACCTGCGTATGCGGGGAGCGCGGTGCGGGAATCGCTTCCGGTGTGGTCGAAAACACTCCCAGCCCGTTACCGGCACATGGTGGCGCTCCCCGCGGCCATGAGGGGAGACTGACTACCTGTCGTCCCGGCGCGAGCCACGCGCCGCCGGCGTACCAAGGAGGCCATCCGTGCCGCATGTCCTGGTCCTCAACGCGTCGTACGAGCCCCTCGGCGTCGTACCGCTCCGCCGCGCACTCGTCCTCGTCCTGGAGAACAAGGCCGTGAGCCTCGAGGAGTCCGGCGCCTTCCTGCACAGTGCGACCGTCACAGTCCCCGCACCCAGCGTGGTCCGGCTGAAGAGGTTCGTCCGGGTTCCCTACCGGGGCCCCGTCCCGCTGACCCGGCGGGCGCTGTTCGCCCGCGACGGGGGGCGGTGCATGTACTGCGGGGGCGTCGCCACCAGCGTCGACCACGTCGTGCCGCGCAGCCGCGGGGGACAGCACGCCTGGGACAACGTGGTCGCCTCCTGCCGCCGCTGCAACCACGTCAAGGCCGACCGGCACCTCGTCGAACTGGGCTGGCGCCTGCGGCACAAGCCCGCCCCGCCGACCGGCCTGGCCTGGCGCATCATCGGCACCGGCCACCGCGACCCCCGCTGGCTGCCCTACCTCCAGCCGTACGGGGCGGACGACGCGCTGGCCCGCATCGACGGGATCTCGGCGTAGGGCACCGGCCGGGTGACCGGGCCCTGGCACGAGGGCGCGTACGTACTCCGACGCCCGCGAAGGCGGCTCGTCTCCCCCCTTCCGCACACCCGGAAGTGTGACGCGGAGCACGTTGAGCGGTGAGTTACGTCTGCGCGTCGGCGCTCGGGGTAGGGCTATGTCCCATCTGCCAACCCGCACGCGCGACGGGCCACGTCACCGGGACCGTCCGAGCACTCCGACGACAGGGAGGCCCTCGTGGCCGCACCGGCTCGCCTTCTCTTCCCCGCCCAGTCCAAACGCCCGGCGGAGCAGTCCGCCGACCCCATGGAGCCCACGGAGCCCACCGTGCTCGACCTGTGCATGCTCAGCGCCGAGGGGAGCTGCGCCGAGGCGCCCCTGACCAGCGAGCCCCCGCTGCCCGACTTCGAACCCCTCACCAGTGAACCGCCGCTGTCCGACGCGGCCCCCCTGACCAGCGAGCCCTCCGTCGTGGGCGCCGACCCGGCCGGGGTGTGCGCGGACCCCTCGGGACTGTAGATGCCGGCGGCCGAGCGGGACGAGACGCCGGCGGGGGACGAACCCGGCCGGGCTCCGGACGGGACGCCGGGCGGGATGCCGACCGGGGCGGCGGACGGGACGCCGGACGCGGCGGCGGACGGGAGCACGCCCCTGGCCAGGCTGGCCGAGCTGCATGGCGTCGCCACCTCCTACCGACCCTCCCCGGACCGTACGGTCGCCGCCTCCGAACGTGCCGTGACCGCCGCCCTGGCCGCCCTCGGCGTCGACGCGGGCGGGCCCGAGGCCGTGCGCCGCGCCCTCGACGCGCGCGAGGCGGAGCTGCGCGAACGGCTGCTGCCGCCGACCGTCGTCCGGTGGCTGCCGGCCCCGGGGGAGGAGCCGGCGGGGCCGGACGCCCTCGCCGGGCTGCCCCCCGGCACCCGGCTGCGCGTCGAGACCGAGCAGGGCGAGTCCCGCGACGGGATCGAGGACCTGCCGCCCGGGGTGCACACCCTGCACGCCACCGCCCCCGACGGCCGCACCGCGAGCGCGCACCTCGTGGTCGCCCCGCCCCGGCTGCCCGCCCCGCCCGGGCGCACCCACGGGCTCCTCGTGCAGCTCTACTCGCTGCTGTCCGAGCGTTCCTGGGGCATGGGCGACCTCGGTGACCTCGCCGAGCTCACCGCCTGGGCCGGCCGCACCCTCGGCTGCGGATTCGTGCAGGTCAACCCGCTGCACGCGGCCGTGCCCGGCGCGCCCACGGACCCCTCCCCCTACCGGCCCTCCTCCCGCCGCTACCCCGACCCGGTCCACCTGCGGGTGGAGGACGTGCCCGAGTACCCCTACGCCGACGGCTCCGGGCGGCTCGCCGCGCTGCGCGCCGAGGGCGCCCGGCTGCGCGGGGCCGTGCTGCGCGAGGGCGCGCTCATCGACCGCGACGCCGTCTGGGACCTCAAGCGGCAGGCCCTGGAGGAGATCCGCACCGCCCCCCTCGGACCCGGCCGCCGCGCCGCCTACGCCGACTTCCTCGCCCGGGAGGGCCAGGCGCTGGAGGACCACGCCACCTGGTGCGCGCTGGCCGAGCTGCACGGCTCCGACTGGCACCGCTGGCCCGAGGGGCTGCGCGACCCCCGCTCCGCCGAGACCGCCCGGGCGCGCGGCGAACTCGTCGACCGGGTCGACTTCCACAGCCGGCTCGCCTGGCTCACCGACGCCCAGCTCGCCGCCGCCCAGCGCTCCGCGCGCGATGCCGGCATGGCGATCGGACTGGTGCACGACCTGGCCGTCGGGGTCCACCCCGGCGGCGCCGACGCCTGGGCGCAGGCCGAGCACTTCGCCGCCGGGATGTCCGTCGGCGCCCCGCCCGACGCCTTCAACGCCCGCGGCCAGGACTGGGGGCTGCCGCCCTGGCGCCCCGACCGGCTCGCCGCCTCCGGCTACGCGCCCTACCGCCGGCTGCTGCGGGCCCTGCTGCGGCACGCCGGCGCGCTGCGCATCGACCACGTCATGGGCCTGTTCCGGCTCTGGTGGGTGCCCCAGGGGCAGCCGCCCACCGAAGGCACCTACGTCCGCTACGACGCCGAGGCCATGCTCGCGATCCTCGTCCTGGAGGCCTCGCGGGCCGGGGCCCTGGTGATCGGCGAGGACCTCGGCACCGTCGAGCCGGGTGTCCGCGAGGCGCTGCAGAGGCGCGGGGTGCTCGGCACCTCGGTCCTGTGGTTCGAGCGGGACTGGACCGGCGACGGCAGGCCGTTGCCTCCAGAACGCTGGCGTGCAGACTGCCTGGCCACCGCCACCACCCACGACCTGCCCTCCACCGCCTCCCGCCTCACCGGCGACCACGTCGACCTCCGCGAGCGCCTCGGGCTGCTGACCCGCCCGGTGGAGGAGGAGCGCGCCGAGGCCTCGGCGGACGTCGGCGAGTGGCTGGCCCTGCTCGACCGGCTCGGCCTGCTGGAGGGCGCCGGCGGCGGGCTGCCGGGACTGCGGGAGGAGGCCGAGATCCAGGCGCTGCACCGGTTCCTGCTGCGCACCCCGGCCCGCATGGTCGGCGTCTGGCTCCCCGACGGGGTCGGCGACCGGCGCCCGCAGAACCTGCCCGGCACCTGGGACCAGTACCCCAACTGGCGGCTGCCCGTCGCCGACGCCGAGGGCCGCCCCGTCACCCTGGAGGAACTGGCCGCCTCCCCGCGCGTCCGCGCGCTGATGGACGTGCTGCGCGAGCGGGTGGAGCGGTGAGCCCGGGTCCTGTGGACCGGGGGGCCCGGGCGGTCCTACGGCACCCCGGGCGCGCGGGGCGTCCGGCCGTTCGCTACGTTGGCACCGTGGACAAGAAGAACGCCCTGCGCGCCGGCGCCCTGGCCGCCGGTACGACGCTGATGATGCTGCTCATGTCGTCCCCCGCGCTCGCGCTGGCCCGCGACGACGGCGACGACCCCGGCTCGGGCCTCAACGTCGGCGAGACGCTGGGCCTCTACGTGGCCGCGCCGCTCGTGCTGTTCCTGGTCATCACCGGTCTGGTGATGGTCCTGGACAAGTCCCACAAGCAGGGCTGACACAGCAGGCCCGACGCGATTCCTCCGTCGAGGGAGTCCGCGCACCGTACGGTGTGCGGGCTCCCTCGACGTGTTTTCACGGCGCCGTCCGGTGCGGGCACGACCACGCCCTGGGGCGCAGGCCGGGCACTCACCTGTCCACGCAAGTTTGCCAACGCCTGTTGACGTCAGCGTGTTCGCCTTCTAGGTTGGCGAACAGGCGTTGGCCCACACGCGTTGGCCAACAGACGTAGACCTTGGTGAGGCAGTCATGACGGACCAGTCCCGCACCACCCCCGCCCCCCGCGTGCTCGTCGTCGGCGCCGGGCCGACCGGGCTCCTGCTCGCCGGTGACCTCGCCCTCGCCGGAGTCCCCGTCACCCTCGTCGAGAAGCGCCCGCGAAAGATCAGCAACCTCTCCCGCGCCTTCGTCCTGCACGCCCGCACACTGGAGCAGTTCGACGCCCGCGGGATCGCCGAGGACATCGAGGCGACCGGACGGCGGCTCGCCGACATCGGCCTCTTCGGCCGCCTCTCCGTCCGCCTCGGCGAACTCCCCTCCCGCTTCAACCACCTGCTCGTCGTCCCGCAGTACGAGGTCGAGAAGCTGCTGCTGCGGCGCGCCGAGGAGGCCGGGGTCACCCTGCGGTACGACACCGAGGTGACCGGACTCGCGCAGGACGGCGAGGGCGTCACCCTCACGGTGCGCGGGCCCGGCGGGGAGGAGAGCGAGCCGCTGCGCGCCGAGTACGCCGTCGGGACGGACGGGATGCGCAGCGCCGTGCGCCGGGCGGTGGGGCTGCCCTTCCCGGGCCGGTCGGTCATCCGCTCGGTCGTCCTGGCCGACGTACGGCTCGGCGAGGAACCGGAGCAACTCCTCACCGTCCGCGCGAACGGCGAGGCCTTCGCCTTCCTGGCCCCCTTCGGCGACGGCTACCACCGCATGATCGGCTGGCACCGGGACCGCGACGTCCCGGACACCGCGCCGCTCGGCCTGGACGAGGTGAAGGAGATCACCCGGCTCGCCCTCGGCCGCGACTACGACATGCGCGAGGCCCGCTGGATGTCCCGCTTCCACAGCGACGAACGGCAGGCGCCGCGGTACCGGGTCGGCCGGGTCCTCCTCGCCGGGGACGCCGCGCACGTGCACAGCCCGGCCGGCGGGCAGGGCATGAACACCGGGCTGCAGGACGCGGCCAACCTCGGCTGGAAACTGGCCGCGGTGCTGCACGGCCACGCCGGACCCGCCCTGCTCGACACCTACCACGCCGAACGGCACCCGGTCGGCCGGTCCGTGCTGCGCAGCAGCGGCGGCATCGTGCGGCTCGCCATGGCCCGCCGGCCCTGGACCCGCGCGCTGCGCGCCGGTCTGACCACCTTCCTCGACCACTGCGGTCCCGCCCGCCGCCGCCTGGCCGGCCAGGTCACCGGCATCAACTACGCCTACGCCGCCCCGCGCGGCGCCCACCGGCTGACCGGCACGAGGGTCCCGGACCTCGCCCTGGCGGGCGGCACCCGGCTCTACGCCGCCCTGCGCGGGGGCCGCTTCGTGCTGGTCCTGCCGCGCGGCGAGGAGGCGCCCGGCACCGCGGGCCGCGCGGACCGTCTCGCCGTACGGCACTGGGCGAGCGCCCGCCGCACCGCCCTCCTGGTCCGCCCCGACGGCTACACGGCCTGGGCCGCGGACGCACCCGCGTCCGCGGCCCAGTGGGAAACCGTCCTCACCACCCACGTCGGCCCGGCCGGCACGGGCGGTGAAGGCGCTGAGATCGCTGAGAGGAGCGCC
Organism: Streptomyces griseoaurantiacus; assembly: GCA_014656015.1. Classification (GTDB taxonomy): domain Bacteria; phylum Actinomycetota; class Actinomycetes; order Streptomycetales; family Streptomycetaceae; genus Streptomyces; species Streptomyces griseoaurantiacus. Next base: position 15,344 of record BNBP01000062.1, read on the forward strand.
TAGCCTGCGGCGTCCACCGCCTGCGCCCGCAGCGCCCGGTCGACGCCCGCCCGCGCCTCGGAGATCAGCCTCCGCAGCGCGGCGACCGGCTCCGCCGAGGCGAGCCAGGCGTCCGTCTTCTCCAGCGTGTCCGCCGAGACGTGCACCGAGGGGTACAGGCCCACGACCACCTGCTGCGCCATCTCGTAGGACCGCGAGTCCCACACGTCCTTGACGGCCGCGAAGTAGCGGTCCACGTACGGGGCGAGCAGCTCGCGCTGGTCCGTCTGGACGAAGCCCGCGATCACCGCCTCCTGGATCGCGTTCGGCAGCTTGTCCGACTCCACGACCGAGGCCCAGGCCTCCGCCTTGGCCTCCTCCGTCGGCCGGGCCGCCCGCGCGCCGGCCGCGTGCCGTTCACCGGCCGCCGTCCGGTCGCGCTCGTACTCGGCGGCGATCTCGTTCTCGTCGAACCGCCCGACCGCCGCCAGCCGCTGCACGAAGGCCCAGCGCAGCTCGGTGTCGACGGCCAGGCCCTCCACGGTGTGCGAGCCGTCGAGCAGCGCCTCCAGCAGGTCGAGCTGCTCCGGCGTGCGGGCGGTCGCGGCGAAGGCGCGTGCCCAGGCGAGCTGGTGGTCGCTGCCCGCCTCGGCCGAGCGCACGTGGGCCAGCGTGGCGTCGGTCCACCGGGTCAGCAGCGCCTCGCGGGCGGCAGGGTCGGCGTACAGGTCGACGGCGAGCTTGACCTGGCGGTGCAGCGACTGCACGACGCCGATGTCGGACTCCTTGCCGATGCCGGAGAGCACCAGGGACAGGTAGTCGCGGGCGGCCAGCTCGCCGTCGCGGGTCATGTCCCAGGCCGAGGCCCAGCACAGGGCGCGCGGCAGCGACCACTCGAAGTCGCCCAGGTGCTCGGTGACGAACGCGAGCGACTTCTCGTCGAGGCGGACCTTGGCGTACGACAGGTCGTCGTCGTTGAGCAGGACGACCGCCGGGCGGCGCCGGCCGACGAGCTGCGGCACGGCGGTGAGTTCGCCGTCGACGTCCAGCTCGATGCGGCCGTCCTCGGCGCGCACCAGCTTGCCGGTGGCCTCGTCGACGTCGTAGAGGCCGATCGCGATGCGGTGCGGCCGCAGCACGGCCTCGCCCTTCGCGCCGGCGGGCAGCGCCGGGGCCTCCTGGCGGACGGCGAAGGAGGTGATGAGGCCGCTCCCGTCCTCCTGGTCCGTCTCGATCTCCGGGCGCAGGACGTTGATGCCGGCCGTCTGCAGCCACTTCTCCGACCAGGTCTTCAGATCGCGGCCGGAGGTCTCCTCCAGCGCGCCCAGCAGGTCCGAGAGGCGGGTGTTGCCGTAGGCGTGGCGCTTGAAGTACGCCTGCACGCCCCGGAAGAACTCGTCCATGCCCACGTACGCCACGAGCTGCTTGAGCACGCTGGCGCCCTTGGCGTAGGTGATGCCGTCGAAGTTGACGAGCACGTCCTCGAGATCGTTGATCTCGGCCATGATCGGGTGCGTGGAGGGGAGCTGGTCCTGCCGGTAGGCCCAGGTCTTCATCTGGTTGGCGAAGGTGGTCCACGACTGCGGCCACCGGGTGCCGGGCGCGTGCGCGAGGCAGGCGGCCTCGGCGTAGGTGGCGAACGACTCGTTCAGCCACAGGTCGTTCCACCACTCCATGGTGACCAGGTCGCCGAACCACATGTGGGCCAGCTCGTGCAGGATCGTCGCGGCCCGGGCCTCGTAGGAGGCGTCCGTCACCTTGGACCGGAAGACGTACTGGTCGCGGAAGGTGACCGCGCCCGCGTTCTCCATCGCGCCCGCGTTGAACTCCGGCACGAAGAGCTGGTCGTACTTCTTGAAGGGGTACGCGTAGTCGAACTTCTCCTGGAACCAGTCGAAGCCCTGCCGGGTGACGTCGAAGATGGCGTCCGCGTCGAGGAACTCGGCGAGCGAGGGCCGGCAGTAGATGCCGAGCGGGACGGTCTGCCCGTCCTTCTCGTAGACGCTGTGCACGCTGTGGTACGGGCCGGCGATCAGCGCGGTGATGTACGTCGAGATCCGCGGCGTCGGCTCGAACACCCACACGTTGTCGGTGACGGCACCGGGTTCGGGCGTCGGCGAGTTGGAGATGACGGTCCAGCCCTCCGGCGCCCTGACGGTGAACTGGAAGGTCGCCTTGAGGTCCGGCTGCTCGAAGTTGGCGAACACCCGGCGGGCGTCGGGCACCTCGAACTGGGTGTAGAGGTACGCCTGGTCGTCGACCGGGTCGACGAAGCGGTGCAGGCCCTCGCCGGTGTTGGTGTAGGCGCAGTCGGCCACGACCCGCAGGACGTTGCGGCCCTCCAGCAGTCCGGGCAGCGCGATCCTGGAGTCCGCGAAGACCTCGGCGGGATCCAGCGCGTCACCGTTGAGGGTCACCTCGTGCACGGCCGGGGCGATCAGGTCGATGAACGACTCGGTGCCGGACGCGGCCACGTCGAAGCGCACCGTGGTCACGGACCGGTAGGTGCCTCCCCCGCTCTCGGCCTCGCTCGAGCGGGAGGTGCCCCCACCCTGGGCGCCCGAGAGGTCCAGGTCGATCTCGTAGGAGTCGACGGTGAGCAGCTTCGCCCGCGTCCGTGCCTCTTCGCGGGTCAGGTTGGTGCCAGGCACGCGGTCATCTCCTCCATATGTGTCGGTTCGGTCATCCTTCCACGATCGGTACGGCGATGGCTGCCGAGATTTCGCGGAAGGGTCGACCGACCGGACACGTCGAGGGAAAGCCCTGCGGCGGCCGCGCCCCGGGCGGGGGAAACCCCCCGGGGCGGCAGGGACGCCGCGCACGAGGACGGGGCCCCGTTCGCCCGTACGGCGGCGGGACCCCGTTCACCCGTGGGGGCGCGCTCCTACTGCTGCGCGGTCTTCTCGTTCAGCTCCGCCGCGACCAGCTCCGCGATCTGCACGGCGTTCAGCGCCGCGCCCTTGCGGAGGTTGTCGTTGGAGATGAACAGGGCGAGGCCGTTGTCCACCGTCTCGTCCGCGCGGATGCGGCCCACGTACGAGGGGTCCTGGCCGGCCGCCTGCAGCGGGGTCGGGATGTCGGAGAGGGCCACACCGGGGGCGCCGCCCAGCAGTTCGGTGGCGCGCTCGGGGCTGATCGGGCGGGCGAAGCGGGCGTTGACCTGGAGGGAGTGGCCGGAGAAGACCGGCACGCGCACACAGGTGCCCGACACCTTCAGCTCGGGGATCTCCAGGATCTTGCGGGACTCGTTGCGGAGCTTCTGCTCCTCGTCGGTCTCGTTGAGTCCGTCGTCGACCAGGTTGCCGGCGAAGGGCAGCACGTTGAAGGCGATCGGCCGCTTGTAGACGTTCGGCTCGGGGAAGTCCACGGCCGCGCCGTCGTGGGTGAGCCGGTCCGCCTCGGCGACCACCTTCTGCGTCTGCCCGTGCAGCTCCGCCACGCCCGCGAGACCGGAACCGGACACCGCCTGGTAGGTGGCGACCACCAGTGCCTCGAGGCCCGCCTCCTCGTGGAGCGGCTTGAGGACGGGCATCGCGGCCATCGTGGTGCAGTTCGGGTTGGCGATGATCCCCTTCGGGCGGTTCAGCGCCGCGTGCGGGTTCACCTCGGACACCACCAGGGGCACGTCCGGGTCGCGGCGCCAGGCGGAGGAGTTGTCGATCACGACGGCGCCCTGTCCCGCCACCTTCTCGGCGAGCGCCTTGGAGGTGGCCCCGCCCGCGGAGAACAGCACGATGTCCAGGCCGGTGTAGTCGGCCTGCGCGGCGTCCTCCACCGTGACGCCGTCGACGACCGAGCCGGCCGAACGGGCCGAGGCGAACAGCCGCAGCTCGGTGACCGGGAAAGCGCGCTCCACGAGGATCCTGCGCATGACCGTGCCGACCTGTCCGGTGGCTCCGACGATTCCGACCCTCACGGTGTCTCCCTGCTACTCGGCTGACTCGGCTGACTCGGACTGCTCAGCTCGCTGGGCGTTCCGACGGCGCTTCCCGGCCGCGCCACGTGGGGTGACACGCGGCCCGGCCACCCCATCATGCGGTGCTGCCCGGGCCGTATGTCCAGTTTCTTTACCGTCCTGCCCGGGGAGTGGGACGAGGCCCCCTCCCGGACGGGCCGGGAATCCCGCGGCGTGCCTACCCGGCGACCCCCGCCGCACGCGGAACTGTGACGGACGCCTCGGCCGCGGCCCACCGCCCGGCGCTCAGGAGCGCCAGGGCAGTTGACACGGCTGGCTAATGGACTTAGCTTTTAGTTAATCGCATTAGCCAAACGGCTGGAGGACAGGTCATGACCGAGTTTCTTTCCGTGGACGGCGGCACCCTGGCGTACGAGGTCGCGGGGGAGGGGCCGCTCGTCGTACTGGCGCACGGGGTGGCGGACAGCCGCTTCGCCTACCGGGCCGTCGTCCCCCGGCTGGTGGCGGCCGGCTACCGGGTGGCCGCCGTCGACCTGCGGGGCTGCGGCGAGTCCAGCGTCGACTGGCCGTCCTACACCCGCACCGACGTCGCCGGCGACCTGATCGCCCTCGTCCGGCACCTCGGCGGACCCGCCGTCCTCGTCGGGCACTCCTTCTCCGGCGGCTCGGCCACCATCGCCGCCGCACAGGAGCCTGAGCTGTTCACCGGCGTCGTCGAGCTGGCGCCGTTCACGCGCGGGCTGTCGGTGAGCCTCGGCGCCTTCTTCACGGTCGGGCGGTACCGCAAGGGCATGCTGCGGCTGCTCGGGGCCGGCATGTTCGGCAGCCTGCGGCTGTGGCGCGCCTACCTGGAGGTGTCCTACCCCGGCGGCGTCCGTCCGGCCGACTGGGAGCGGCGGACGGCACGCATGGACGCGCTCATGGGCGAGCCCGCCCGGATGAAGGCCTTCAAGGCCATGGGGCGCAGCGCCCCGACCGACGCCGGGGCGCGGCTCGGCGACGTCCGCTGCCCGGCGCTGGTCGTCATGGGCACGCTCGACCCGGACTGGGCCGACCCGCGGGCCGAGGGCGAGGCGATCCTCGCGGCGCTGCCGGACGGCCTCGGCCGTCTGGAGATGATCGAGGGAGCCGGGCACTACGCCCACGACCAGTACCCTGACCGGGTGATCTCGCTGCTGCTGCCCTTCCTCGCGGAGAACGCCCGTGCCTAGGGCGGGCCTGGACACGGCGGCCGTCGTCGCGGCCGGCGCCGACCTGGCCGACGAGGTCGGGGCGGGCCGCCCCACGATGGCCATGCTGGCCGAGCGGCTGGGGGTGCGCACACCCTCCCTGTACAAGCACGTGGCCGGGCAGGAGGACCTCAACCGGCGCATCGCCGCCCTGGCCATGAGCGAGGCCGGCGAGGCGGTCGGCACCGCCGTCCAGGGCCGGGCCGGCCGGGACGCCCTGGCCGCCGCGGCCCGCGCCTTCCGGACCTACGTCGTCGACCATCCCGGCCGGTACGGCACCACGATCGGCATGGAACCCGCAGGGCCCGAGGACCCGCTGGCCGCGGGATCCCGGCGGGTGCTCGAACCGCTCCTCGCGGTGCTGCGCGGCTACGACCTCCCCGAGACCGACGAGACCCACGCGCTGCGGATGCTGCGCAGCCTGTTCCACGGCTTCGCCACCCTGGAATCGGCGGGCGGCTTCCAGTGGAGCACCGACATCGACGAGAGCTTCGAGTGGCTCATCGACTTCGTCGACCGGGGGCTGCGCTCCGGATGAGCGGGCGGGAGCGGGGAGAGCCCCGCCCCCGCCGCGCGCTTACGGAACCACCTTCACGATGCTGACGCTGCCGGACCCGGCGACCGTGCCCCGGGCGTTCACCAACTGCACCCGGCCGAAGAACTCCCGGCCCTCGGGTGCCGCGGCAGCCGCCGTGACCTGTGCCTTCACCGTCGCCGACGCGCCGGTGCCGAGCTTCACGGGGGCGGCGGAGTCCACCGTCACCATGCCGAGCGAGGACGAGAAGAACACGTCCCGGTAGTCGTACGCGGTCGTCCCGGCCGGCACCGAGTAGCCCACGACCTCGATCGTGTAGGTCCCGGCGGCCGGCTTCGGCACCGACACCGACTCCTCCGAGTCACCGTCGGCCGACTGCGCGACCCGCGTGCCCGCGGCGTCGTACACCGCGAGGTCCAGGTCGGCCCCGGTGTCCGAGGTGGAGCCGATCGCCACGTCGAGCGAGGCGGCGCCCTCGGGCACCACCACGGTGGTGGTCCGGGTCTCGCCCTGCGCGATCGAGGGCCGGTCCGAGAGGGAGGAGCCGAGCGGCCCGCCCGTCAGAGTGCCCTGCAGCGCCGCGAACCTGTTGGTGACCTTCCACGAGGCGGTGGCCGGCGTGCCGACCTTCGCCTCGGGCACGGTCACCGTCGCCGGGTCGAACACCGCGCCGAGCACGGTGACGTCCAGCTTGTAGGGGTTGTCCAGGAGCGGCGAGGTGCGCCGCGCCTCGACCTCGATCTCCCACACCCCGGCCTGGGGGGCGGGGTAGGACCGCGCGTCGGGCCGGCAGCCGTTGCCGTCGAGGTAGTTGTTGTAGCAGTACGGCGTGGACGTCTCGTCCTGCGGGACGCCGTAGGGGTGGATGCTGATGAACCGGGTCTGGCTCTTGTCCCGCAGCCCGCCGATGGCGACCTCCAGCGAGGTGGCGCCCTCGGGCACGGTGAGGAAGTAGGAGCGGGTGGCGTTGCGCTGCACCGAACCGGAGGCGGAGTAGGTGTACTTCACCGGCGAGGAGACCACGACCGTGGTCATGATCTGCTGGTCGGTGCCCTCCGTGCGCGGGTCGTCGACCTCGAGGATCGCGCTCTTCAGGCCCGCCGACCTCGGCGTCGCCCGCACCTTCACGGTGACCGGCCGGTTCAGCGGCAGCCGCACCTGCGGGGAGCCGAGGAGGCGGAAGGTGTGCGTGGCGTCGTTGGCGAACCGCAGCCGGTGCGTGACCGCGCCCGAGGGCCCGGAGGTGCGGGTGACGGTGACGTCGTAGGTCCGGCTCTGCCCGGCCTCGAGCCCGCCCTCGCGGTCGTACAGGCCGGTGCCGAAGCCCGGGGTCTGCAACGCGTAGTCGATCGCGGTGTCGACCGGCGCCTTCACCGTGTACGTGTGGGCGCTCGCCCCCTTGCGGATCGACCGCCAGGCGGCGACGACGTCCATCAGGCCCGCGCCCTCCTCGTACGCCTGGACGCCGCTGATGTGGCGGGCGGTGGAGGTCAGGGCGGTGCGCAGGGTGGCCGGCGTCAGGGCGAGGTGCTTCCGCTTCGCCGCGCTGAGCAGCAGCGCGGAGGCGCCGGCGGCCTGCGGGGAGGCCATCGAGGTGCCCTGGAGCATCGAGTAGCCGGCCGGCAGGGAGTACCCGGCCTCGGGCACCGGGGAGCCCGGCAGCCAGGTCTGGGTGGTGTTGATGGCCGCGCCCGGCGCGGTCAGCGTCGGCGTGAAGCCGCCGTCCTCGCGCGGGCCGCGCGAGGAGAAGGGCATCATCGCGTACCTGGTGGTCACCGCGGAGCCGTAGTTGGCCGCCCAGGTCTCGCGCGAGACGGAGGCGCCGACGGAGATCACCTTGTCGGCCAGGCCCGGGTCGCCGATCGTGTTGGCGCCGGGTCCGGAGTTGCCCGCGGAGATCACGAGCTGGACGCCGTAGGTGTCGATGAGCCGCGTGTACATCGTGGCGCGCGCGTTGTTGCCGTCGTTGAGCGCGGGCAGACCGCCGATGGACATGTTCACGATGTCGACGCCCCGGTTGGCGACGAGGTCGATCATGCCCTCGGTGAGCGCCACGTTGGTGCAGCCGCCGGTCCAGGTGCAGGCGCGCGAGGAGACGATCCGCGCGCCCGGCGCGGCGCCGTTCATGCGCCCGCCGAACAGCCCGTTGGCGGCGGTGATGCCGGCGACGTGGGTGCCGTGCTCGGACTCGATGACGCCGATGTTGACGAAGTCCGCCTTCTTGCCGACCCACGTCCCGCCGTAGGGGTCCATCGGCACGTCCTTGCGGATCTGCACGACGAACGGCTGCCGCTCGGCCACGTCGGTCTTCGGGTCGTCGGTGCCGAAGTACCCGACCTGGTGGCCGTCCTTGTACGGCCGCATCGGGGTGTCGTCGGAGAAGTTCCCGTTGTCGTTCAGGTCGACGCGGACCGTGCCGGCCGCCGGGTCGTACAGCACGCCCCAGGAGTCGGTGGTGTCGCCGTCGCGGTTCGCGTCGCCCTTGGCGTCGCCGCCCGCGGTGGAGGACTCCTTGAAGGTGCTCACCTGGTACGAGCCGGCCGGCGCGGTGTAGGTGCGCCCCCGGTAGGTGAAGGTGGGCCCGGAGACCGCGTTGACCATGGGGCGCCAGGTCTGGTCGCTGTCCACGATCGGGTCGGTCGCGGTCACCCAGTCGACGATCTTCCGCTCGCCGGTGGTGGTCCGCTGCAGCGCCGGGTGGCCGAGGTCCACGCCGGAGTCGAGGATGCCGATGGTGACACCGCGTCCGTCCGCCTTCGGGTTCTGCCGGACGAAGTCGACGGCACCGGTCTCGAAGGACGGGTTGTACGGGTTGACGGCGGGGGTCTTCCGGTCCGGCGCGGGGTAACTGCGGCCGGTGGTCCTTCGGTTGGCGCCCTTGGCGGCCTTCGCGGTGTCCGCGCCCGGCGTCGGGTCGTCGAGGGCGATCTCCTGCCGCAGGTCGATCGCGTGCACCGAGGACAGCTCGGTGGCGGCGGCGATCGCCGCGTCCGCCTTCGCGGTGGGGACGGTGGCGCGCACGTACCCGAGCTTGTCGTAGGCGCGGCCCACGGAGCCGCCCTTGACCGCGTCGAGTTCCCCGGCGACCTGCTCGGTCTTCCCGGGGGTGGTGGCGACCATCATGGTGACGGTCTTGTCGCCCTTCGCCTTGGCCCGCGCCAGCAGGTCGGCGTCCTCGGAACCCAGCTTGGCGGGACCGGACTTGACGGGGGTCCCGGCCGGGTCGGCCGGGTCGGGGGCGGCTGTGGTGGTGTGGCCGGCCGCGACGGCCAGGGGTATGGGCCCCGCCGCGGAGAGCGCGGCCACCAGACCGGCGGCCACGGCGATACGGACCGCGCGTCTCGCGCCCGATATGGGGGCGCGCTGAGGGTCGGAGGTCATTCGGCATCCCTTGTAGGTCACATGAACCGAAGTGGGCCGCTCAGATCTACCCGAGCACGGGTTGTTTGGGGAGAGTCGACCGGACGATGACGCGTTCATGGCGTACTTCCGCCATACGCCATCGGGGAGTTACCGGGCGAAGCGGGCGGTACCGCCCGTCCGGCGGCGTGCTTTCGGCCGCCGGACCGTACCGTCACCGCATGCGGAGGAACGTGAGGGTGGCGGCGTACGGCGTGTGCGTCCGGGACGGGCGGGTTCTGCTGGCCCGGCTGAACATCGCGGGCGCCCCGCCGCAGTGGACGCTGCCGGGCGGCGGGACGGAGCACGGGGAGGACCCGTACGACACCGTGGTGCGGGAGGTCGAGGAGGAGACGGGGTACCGGGTGGAGCCGGTGGCCCTGCTGGGCGTCGAGTCGGCCCGGCGGACGTTCCCCCGGCGGGGCCTGCGGCGGCCCGTCGACCACATGGCGGTGCGGCTGCTGTACGAGGTGCGGATCACCGGCGGCACACTGCGCCCGGAGCCCGACGGCTCGACCGACCTGGCCGCCTGGCACGACCTGACGGCGGTGGAGCCCCTGCCCCGCGTCCCCTACGTGGACACCGCCCTGCGCCTGTGGCGCGAGCGCCCCCCGACGGGCCGCGCGGGGGACCGGCGGTGACGGGACGTCGCCCCGTCGGCCCGTCACCCTGTCATTTTCGTCGCCTTGGTCGCTCCCGCCGCCCCCTCGTGTGACCGCCGGGGGACTCACCTGGGCAGCACCACGATGTACGCGGGCGGCTGCCGGTCCGCCGCGGCCATCAGCGCCGTGCGGACCACCGTCGCCTGCTGCTCCGGCGCGTCCCGCAGCTTCTTCGGGGTGAGGTGGACGACGGTGACGCCGAGCCGCTCAAGGTCCTCCCGCTTGCGGGCGTACTCCGACCAGGCGGCCTCCTCCTCCGGGCGGGCGGCGCCCTGCGCACCCCCGTGGCGCGGGGCCCGGGTGTCCAGCTCCACGGCGACCGCGGCCTGCGGCCAGTAGGCGTCCACCCCGCCGAGCTGCGGGCCGCCGGGCAGCCGCAGGTCCACGTTCCACACCGGGTCCGGCAGCCCGTACTCCGCGACCATCCGGTACAGCCGCTCCTCGGCGAGGGTCCGGCCCTCGGCGAGGAGCGCGTCCACGGCGTCCACCACGTGCGGCCGGGTCAGCAGCCGCGCCTGCGTCAGCTCCCGCACGGCGGCGGCCGGTTCGCAGTGCCCGCCGCGCACCGCCTCGGTCAGCAGCCGGCGCACGGTGGTGGCGTCCGAGAGGTGCGCCACCGCGTCGGCCAGCGCGCGCGGCACCGGGGCGACGGGCACGCCGGTGACCCGCTCGGCGAGCGGCAGCACCGAGGTGCGCAGGATGCGGGCGCAGCCGACGCTGCGCAGCCGGCGGGTGCGGGGGACCAGGACGTCGATGCGGTCCAGGGAGGACAGCGGCGGGGAGGCGGTGAAGCCGTGCAGGGTGAGCGCGGCGAGTCCGGTGACCATCACCTCGGCCTCCGGCACCGGGCGCGGGCCGCCGGACTCCTCGGCCTCCTCGGCGCCCGGCTGCTGCGGGATGCCGGGCACGGTCCGCTCGGCCTCGCCGGTCCGCGTGCGGTGGGCGTAGAGCAGGACGGCGTGCAGCCGCTCCTCCGAGGTGGGCGGGCCGGGGTGCAGCAGGACGACACCCGGCAGGAGCTGCTGCCAGGAGCCACCGGGCCGGCAGTGCCCGTCGGTCTCGGCGGCCCCGACGCCGTGGGCGCGGAGCTGGGCCGTGGACAGCACGCGGGGGCGGGTGGCGGAGAGGTGCTGGAGCGGGCGGGGGGAGAGGGGGGTGTTGTGCGTCATGCCGGGGAGTTTCCCGGCCCGGATCCCCCCGATAACCGCTGTTACGCGTCCGTCGACGAACCAGGACAAGCCCGCACTAAAGGACAGATGTTCGAGGTCCGAAGGCGCTGGTCCCGCCGGGCGGCCGCCCGGGTCACGGCCCCGGCGTCAGGGTTGCGTAACACCCCGCCGTCCACGGCGGGTTGACGCCGGGACAGGGGTCCGGGCGGCGGCCGCCCCGGGCCGCGCGGAGCACGGTGGCCGGGGCGGTGCCGCCCTCCGGTCAGCCCGCGGCGGCCGCGTCGCGGGCCTGGCCGCGCAGGCCGCGGGCCAGGTCGTCCCGCGCCTCCAGGACCAGGCGGCGCAGCGCGGGGGCGGCGTCCTCGTGGGCGCCGAGCCACGCGTCCGTCGCCGCCAGCGTCTCCTGCGAGGCCTGCAGCGAGGGGTACAGGCCCCGGACCACGTCCATCCCGATCTGGATCGAGCGCTCGGCCCACACCCGCTCGATCACCTCGAAGTACCGCCCGGCGTACGGCGCGAGCAGTTCGCGCTGGGAGGGCTGCGCGAAGCCCGCGATCGTCGCCTCCACCAGGGCGTTGGACAGCGTCTCCGACTCCACCACCTGCTCCCAGGCCCGCGCCTTGACCTCCGCGGAGGGACGCGCCGCCAGGCACCGCACCTCGTGCCGCTTGCCGGACGCGGTGTCGTCGCGGGCGAGTTCCGCCGCGAGCGCCGCCTCGTCCACGACGCCGTGCGCGGTCAGCGGCTCCAGGAACGTCCAGCGCAGCTCCTGGTCCACCTCCAGGCCGTCGATCTTCTCCGTGCCGTCGAGCAGCCCGCGCAGCACGGCGAGGTCGGCCTCCCCCTCGGCGGCCGCCGCGAAGAACCGCGCCCAGGTGAGCTGGTGCTGGCTGCCCGGCTCGGCCGCCCGCAGTTCGCGCAGCGCGCCTTCCGAGAGCAGCCGGGCGCCCGTCGCGCGCCAGTCGGGCGCCACGTAGTGCGTGAGCGCCGACTCCGCCCACGCGTGCAGCATCTGCAGCACGCCGATGTCCGACTCGCGGCCCGCGAAGCGCAGCACCAGGTCGACGAAGTCCCGCGCGGGCAGCAGCGCGTCCCGGGTGAGGTTCCACAGCGCCGACCAGCACAGCGCCCGCGCGAGGGGATCGGTGAGGTCGCCGAGGCGTGCGCGCAGGGTGGCCAGCGAGGTCTCGTCGAAGCGGATCTTGCAGTAGGTCAGGTCCTCGTCGTTGACCAGCACCAGCTCGGGCGCCTGTTCCCCGGCGAGTTCGGCGACCACCGTGCGCGGCCCGGCGACGTCCGCCTCGGCGCGCGCGTACCGCACGAGCGCCCCGCCCTCGGCCCGGTACAGGCCGATCGCCACGCGGTGCGGGCGGATCGTCGGGTGCGACTCGGCCGCCTCCTGCACCACCGCGAGCTCCTCCACCCGCCCGTCGGTGCTCAGCAGCACCTGCGGGGTGAGGGAGTTGACGCCGGCGGTCTGCAGCCAGGCGCGCGACCACTCGGTCATGTCGCGCCCGCTGGTCTCCTCCAGGACGGCCAGCAGGTCGCCGAGCCGGGTGTTGCCGTACGCGTGCCGCTTGAAGTAGCGCCGGGCGCCCTCCAGGAAGGCGTCCTGCCCCACGTAGGCGACGAGCTGCTTGAGCACGGAGGCGCCCTTGGCGTACGTGATCCCGTCGAAGTTGAGCTTGGCGTCCTCCAGGTCGCGGATGTCGGCCGTGATCGGGTGGGTGGAGGGGAGCTGGTCGGCGCGGTACGCCCAGGCCTTGCGGCGGTTGGCGAAGGTGATCCAGGCGTGCTCGAACCGGGTCGCGCCGACGTTGGCGAAGGCGCCCATGAAGTCGGCGAAGGACTCCTTGAGCCACAGGTCGTCCCACCACTCCATGGTCACGAGGTCGCCGAACCACATGTGCGCCATCTCGTGCAGGATCGTGTTGGCGCGGCCCTCGTAGGAGGCCCGCGTCACCTTGCCGCGGAAGATGTACTCCTCGCGGAAGGTCACCAGACCCGGGTTCTCCATCGCGCCGAGGTTGTACTCGGGCACGAACGCCTGGTCGTACTTGCCGAAGGGGTACGGGTGGTCGAAGCGGTCGTGGAAGAAGTCCAGGCCCTGCTTGGTGATCAGGAAGACGTCGTCCGCGTCGAAGTGCTTGGCGAGCCCCTTGCGGCACAGCGCGCCGAGCGGGATCTCCAGCCGCGTGCCGTCCTCGAACGTCCGCTCGTAGCGGTCCGTCACATAGTGGTAGGGGCCGGCGACGACGCAGGTGATGTACGTGGAGATCGGCTTGGTCTCGGCGAAGCGCCACACCTCGTCCCGCAGGTCCCCGGCGCCGTTGCTCCACACCGTCCAGCCCTCGGGCGCCCGCACCTCGAAGCGGAACGGGGCCTTGAGGTCGGGCTGTTCGAAGTTGGCGAAGACCCGGCGGGAGTCGGCGGGCTCGTACTGCGTGTAGAGGTAGACCTCGCCGTCCTCGGGGTCGACGAAGCGGTGCATGCCCTCACCGGTGCGGGAGTAGGCGCACCGCGCGTCCACCACCAGCTCGTTCTCGGCGGCCAGGTCGTCGAGGCGGATGCGGCTGCCGTCGAAGACCTCGCCGGGGTCCAGGTCGCGGCCGTTGAGGGAGAGTGCGGTGACGCTCGGGGCGATCAGGTCCGCGAAGCTCGACGCGCCCGGCTCGGCGCAGCGGAAGCGGAGCGTGGTCACGGAGCGGAAGGTGCGCGGCCCTTCGGCGGGTGCCTCGCCGAGCGCGGAGCGCAGGTCGAGCGACACGTCGTACCCGTCGACGGACAGCAGTGCGGCCCGCTCCCGGGCCTCGTCGCGGGACAGGTTCTCACCGGGCACGGGCGGCACTCCCTCGGTATGTCACGGCATGGTCCGGCGGGTCGTCTCGGATGCCGGACACACAAGTACAGGAGCGATCCTGCCATGCGCCCCTGACATCGGGCACCGGGGAATGTCCGGCACGTCCCGTCATGTTGCGCCAGGGAAGACCGCCGACTCCCCACCGGGCCGCTCGCGGCCCGTTCGGCACCCCGTGTGCGGCGACACCGCCGTACGACCGCTTTTCGAGGAGACCCATGTCCGAGACGCACGATGTGCACGAGGCCACTGACACGAGTCAGGCTCCCGGGACGGAGGTGACCGCGGTGACTGCCGGGACGGCCGCCGGCGGTCCCTCGGACAGGACCCCGGTCGACTTCTGGTTCGATCCGCTGTGCCCCTGGGCCTGGATGACCTCCCGCTGGGTCCTGGAGGTCGAGAAGGTCCGCGACATCGAGGTCCGCTGGCACATCATGAGCCTGGCGGTCCTCAACGAGAACAAGCTCGACACCCTGGACGAGGGCTACCGCGAGACGATGACCACCCGCGCCTGGGGGCCGGTCCGGGTCGTCACCGCCGCCTGGCAGAAGCACGGCGCCGAGGTGCTCGGCCCGCTCTACACCGCGCTCGGCACCCGTATCCACAACCGCGGCGAGGGCACCACCCGCGAGGCGCTCACCGCCGCGCTCGCCGACGCCGGACTCCCGGCCGACCTGATCGACTACGCCGACCAGGAGGACTTCGAGTTCGAGGCGCAGCTCCGCGCCTCGCACAAGGAGGGCATCGACAAGGTCGGCCAGGAGGTGGGCACCCCGGTGATCGCGGTCCCCGGCCCGGACGGCGAGGAGATCGCCTTCTTCGGCCCGGTCGTCACCCCCGCCCCCCAGGGCGAGGAGGCCGCCCGCCTCTGGGACGGCACGCTCGCTGTCGCCTCGGTCCCCGGCTTCTACGAGATCAAGCGCACCCGCACCAAGGGCCCCGACTTCAGCAACCTCTGACGGGACGGCGGGGGCACCGCCCGGGCGGTGGTGCCCCGCGGTGCCCCCGCCGGCGCGCTCAGAGGCCCTCGGGCAGGCTCGCCCCGGTCTTCCAGCGGTCCTTGCGCTGCACCCGTCGGCAGCTGCCCCGGGTGCAGCGCTGGTAGGCGGCCGGACGGAAGGGCGTCTCCTCGGGGAAGAGCGCGAGCACCGCGAGCTCGGCGGGGCCGTACTCCTTCTCCTCCAGGTCCCTGAACCACTTCAGGTCGCTCCCGGGACATGTCGGACAGCGCACCCACGGCATGGCGTCTCCCCCCGCTCCGGGCGGCGTCGGCGCGCCGCCTGTCCGGAAGCGTACGGTCGCGGGACACCCGCCAGGAGCCCGGAATCGGTCCGACCGGGGACGCGATCCGGCATCCGGGGCCGCCGGACCGCCGGCGCCGTGGGGGCCGTCGAGACCGGAAACCCCCCGGGAGTCACGTCCTCCCGGGGGGTTTCCTCTCCGCGCCTGCCCGGTGAACGGTGAGAAGACGATCACGAGCAGGCCGCCTCAGTGTGCCCTCAGGGCGCGAGCAGGAGAACGTCCGTGCGCGACTTCGCCGCCGCGTACCGCCGGGCGACGTCCTGCCAGTTCACCACCCGCCACATCGCCTCGACGAAGTCGACCTTCTGGTTGCGGTACTGCAGGTAGAAGGCGTGCTCCCAGGCGTCGAAGACCAGCAGGGGCGTCGCGCCCTGGCCCACGTTGCCCTGGTGGTCGTAGACCTGTTCGACGATCAGCCGCCCGCTCAGCGGCTCGTACGCGAGGACGCCCCAGCCGGAGCCCTGCGTCGTGGCCGCCGCCTTGGAGAGCTGGGCCTTGAAGGAGGCGAAGGAGCCGAACGACTCGGCGATCGCCTCGGCCAGCTCGCCCACGCCGTCCGCCGCCAGCGGCTCCCCGCCGCCCTCGCCCGTCATGTTCTGCCAGTAGATCGAGTGCAGGATGTGGCCGGACAGGTGGAAGGCCAGGCTCTTCTCGAGCCCGTTGACCGAGCCCCACCGCTCCGTCTCCCGCGCCTCGGCGAGCTGCTCCAGCGTGTCGTTGGCGCCCTTGACGTAGGCCGCGTGGTGCTTGTCGTGGTGCAGTTCGACGATCTCGGGGCTGATCACGGGCGCGAGGGCCGCGTAGTCGTACGGCAGTTCGGGCAGCGTGTAGACGGGCATGGGCGATCGATCCCCTCGGGCCTTTATTGCACATTACTTGCAACTGCACGCTAGCAGCAACAAGTGGGTGCGGTGGGCCCCCGGCCGTGGGCGGGAGGAGCGGCGCGCGGGCGGGCGCCGGGGCGGGCCTTGGAAGATCCCCACAGTCCGCCGGTGTGCGCCCGGCACGTCCCCATCGCCCTCGCCTCCGTGATCAGGGTCACGCCCGGCGAGGTGTGAGGCACTGTCTTTGTGCGGTGTCCATCAACTCCGTGTTCCCCGCTTTGTCGACGGTGACGGTGTAGGTCCGGGCATCCACCGGATAGCGTCACGGTGTCCCGAACCGTCCTCACCCGCGGAGTCCCCCATGAGCACCGCCGCTCTCGTTCGCCCCGGCCAGGTCCTCGCCGACCTGCTCCCCTCCACCCGCGTCCGGGACGCCGTCCTCGTGACCGGCGGCGCCGTGCTCACCGGGCTCGCCGCCCAGATCGCCGTCCCCGTCCCCGGCTCCCCGGTGCCGGTGACCGGCCAGACCTTCGCCGCCCTCCTGGTCGGCACCTCGCTCGGCGCCCGCCGCGGCTTCCTCTCCCTCGCGCTGTACGCGCTGGCCGGCGTCGTCGGCGTGCCGTGGTTCGCGGGCGGCGGCTCCGGAGCGGGCGCGCCCTCCTTCGGCTACGTCCTCGGCATGCTGCTCGCCTCCCTCGCGGTCGGCGCCCTCGCCCGCCGCGGCGGCGACCGCTCGGTGCTGCGCACCGCCGGCACGATGCTGGTGGGCGAGGCGATCATCTACGCCGTCGGCGTGCCCTACCTGGCCCTGGCGACCGGCATGTCCGCCTCCGCCGCGATCGCGGCCGGACTGACCCCGTTCCTGATCGGCGACGCGCTCAAGGCCGCGCTCGCGATGGGCGCGCTGCCGGCGGCCTGGCGGCTGGCCCGGCGCTGAGCCGCACGCCGTACGGCCGACCCGTACGGCGAAGGACGACAGGAGGGGCGGGAGCCGCGCACGGCTCCCGCCCCTCCGCGTGTCTCTGCGCCCGGTCAGGCGTCCACGGCCTCGCGCCGGCCGCGCAGCCGCTCCTTGACCACCGCGACGATCAGCACCCCCGCCGCCACCGCGAGCGACAGCAGCACCGTCTCGCGCCCGTCGTGCTCGGTGTCGGTCAGCATGTAGCCCAGGACGAAGACGATCAGCGCGGCCGTCGCCCACGTCAGGTACGGGTACAGCCACATCCGCACGACCAGCCGCTCCGGCGCCTCGCGCTGGATGATCCGCCGCAGCCGCAGCTGCGAGAAGCAGATCACCAGCCACACGAAGAGCGCGACCGCCCCGGAGGAGTTGACCAGGAACAGGAAGACCGAGTCCGGGAACTCGTAGTTGAAGAACACCGCCACGAACCCGAAGACCACCGAGGCGATGATCGCCGTCCGCGGCACCCCCCGCCCAGTGGTCCGGGCGAAGGCCTTCGGCGCGTCGCCCCGCTCGCCCAGCGAGAACGCCATGCGGGAGGCGGTGTAGAGGCCCGAGTTCAGGCAGGAGAGCACCGAGGTCAGCACGACCACGTTCATGAGCTGCCCGGCGTGCGCGATGCCGAGCGAGTCCAGCGCGGCGACGTAGCTGCCGTCGTCGGTGATCGACGTGTCGTTCCACGGCACCAGGCAGACGACGACGGCGATGGAGCCGAGGTAGAACACGGCGATCCGCCAGATGATGCTGTTGGTCGCCTTGGTCACCGCCCGCTGCGGGTCCTCGGACTCGCCGGCCGCCAGGGTCGGGATCTCGCTGCCCATGAACGAGAAGACGACCAGCAGCACACCGGTGAGGATCGCGCCGGGCCCGTGCGGCAGGAAGCCGCCGTGCTCGGTGAGGTTGCCCAGACCCGCCCGGTCGGTGTGGACGCCGGGCAGCACCCCGAACACGGCCAGCCCGCCGACGACGATGAACGCGGCGATCGCGACGACCTTGATCCCGGCGAACCAGAACTCGAACTCGCCGTAGGAGCCGACCGAGGCCAGGTTGGTCGCGGTGAGGATCAGCATGACGATCAGGGCCCAGCCCCACTGCGGCACCGCCGGGATCCAGCCCGCCAGGATCGTCGCCCCCGCGGTCGCCTCGACGGCCAGGACGACCACCCAGAAGAACCAGTACAGCCAGCCGATGGAGAAGCCGGCCCAGCGGCCCAGCGCCCGGTCGGCGTGGGCCGAGAACGAACCCGAGGTGGGATTGGCGGCGGACATCTCACCGAGCATCCGCATCACCAGCACCACGAGCACGCCGACGAGCGCGTACGACAGCAGGATGCCGGGGCCGGTCGCGGCGATGCCGGTGCCGGAGCCCACGAAGAGGCCGGCGCCGATCACGCCGCCGATGGCGATCATGGTGAGGTGGCGGTTCTTGAGTCCCGCCTGGAGCCCGGTGCCGGTGCCGGGGCCTTTGGGCGCCGGATCGCTTCCGGAGGTCTCCAGGGTCGGCTGCGAGGTCATGCGCGTCTTCCTTTGCGCCGGGGCCGGGGGTGGGGCCGGGGAGTAGGGCTGTCGACTTCCCCCGGGGCGCGGAGATCATCCCGCGCTTCACGAGGGGTGCACGAACGCCGCACTGCCGGGACACGTGCGAGGGGTGCGGGGAGCGGCCCGCCGTGCGAGCGGCGCACGAGCCGGACCAGTGAATCCCAGGTCGGTGCTCGGTGGAACCTGTGTTTTGGACATTTTACAAGCGTCTTACCTGCGCTTCCGTGGCGCGTCTCACAGTTTGGGTGTGCGGTACCCGGCAGACCGGGGTGCGCGGGCCCGTGCCACACTCGGAGGCATGCGCGTCTATCTCGGCTCCGATCACGCCGGTTACGAACTGAAGAACCACCTCGTCGAATGGCTCAGGGCGGCGGGACACGAGCCCGTCGACTGCGGGCCGCACGTCTACGACGCCCAGGACGACTACCCGCCCTTCTGCCTCCGCGCGGCGGAGCGCACCGCGGGCGAGCCCGGCTCGCTCGGCGTGGTGATCGGCGGCTCCGGCAACGGGGAGCAGATCGCGGCGAACAAGGTGAAGGGCGTGCGCGCGGCCCTCGCCTGGAGCGAGGAGACGGCTGCCCTGGGGCGGCAGCACAACGACGCGAACGTGATCGCCGTGGGCGCGCGGATGCACTCCCGCGAGGAGGCGACGAAGTTCGTCGAGACCTTCCTCGCGACCCCGTTCTCGGGCGACGAGCGGCACATCCGCCGCATCGACATGCTCTCCGCCTACGAGACCACCGGCGACCTCCCCCCCGTCCCCCCGCACCACCCCCAGCCCTGACGCCGGCGCGCGCCCCGGCCCCTCTCCCACCGGGGCGCCCCGCAAGGGACGCGGGGAACTGCGCGCCCGGCCACGACGGCGCCGCAGTGATCCACACACCCGCCACCCCCGTCAGGGGCGCGGGAACTGCGCGACCAGTCACCACGGCCCCGCAGCCGTCCACGCACCCCGTAGCCCCCGTCAGGGGCGCGGGAACTGCGCGACCGGCCATGACGGCCCCACAGTCATCCACACACCCGCCCCCCCGAGCTGTCCGCAGGACACCCCCACCCCGCCGGAGGCCCCCGTGCCGGAAGGGCACACCATCCACCGCCTGGCCCAGGACTACGCCCGCTTCACCGCCCGCACGGCCCTCCGCGTCACCAGCCCCCAGGGAAAGTTCGCCGACGCCGCCGCCCTCCTGGACCGCACGGAGCTGACCGCCACCGAGGCTCACGGCAAACACCTGTTCCTCGGCTTCGCCGCCACCGGCTGGGTCCACATCCACCTCGGCCTCTTCGGCAAGGTCACCTTCGGCGACGCCCCCGCACCCCCGCCCACCGACACCGTGCGCCTCCGCCTCGCCGACGACACCGCCTACGTCGACCTCCGCGGCCCCACCACCTGCGCCCTGATCACCGAACCCGAGAAGCGGGCGATACACGCCCGCCTCGGCCCCGACCCGCTGCGCGCGGACGCCGACCCCGCCGTCGCCTACCGCCGTATCTCCCGCAGCCGCACCACGATCGCCGCCCTCCTCATGGACCAGAAGGTCGTCGCCGGCGTCGGCAACGTCTACCGCGCCGAGGTCCTCTTCCGGCACGGCATCGACCCCTACCGCCCCGGCCGGGACCTCACCCCCGCCGCATGGGACGCCCTGTGGGCCGACCTCGTCGACCTGATGCGCGAGGGCGTCCGCCACAACCGCATCGACACCGTGCGCCCCGCCCACACGCCCGAGGCCATGGGCCGCCCCCCGCGCGTCGACGACCACGGCGGTGAGGTGTACGTCTACCGCCGCGCCGGCCAGGCCTGCCACCTGTGCGGCACCCCCGTCCGCACCGCCGCGCTCGCGGGCCGCAACCTCTTCTGGTGCCCCACCTGCCAGAGCGTCCCGTAACGTCCGTCCGGACGCCTTCGACACCCGGGGCCGGTCCACGCACGCCGCCCCAACTCCCTTACGTACAGCACGTGATCGACCGCCCCCGCACCATCTATCGGGGCAATCCCGTACGGGAGAGGTCATTTCCCTCACCGAACAGGGCCTCGCGCCCTGTGAAGTTGGGCGCTCGGACGAGGGACAAGTGGTACCTCCCGTGCCAAGCACCTGGTCCGATGGATAGGGTCCCGAGCAATGGCAGCAGGACGAGAGCGGCGAGCGGCCGCCGATACGTTCCCGGCCCGGGTGAAGAAGCAGTGGCACCGGGCCCGCGTCGGGCTGCGCCGCTCCGCCGTGGACTACTTCCGCGGGGACGGCTCCGACTGGATCGCCCTCATCGGACTGATGCTGACCGTCCCCGTCATCGCGGCGACCACGATGGCCAACTCGGTCTGGTGCTCCCCGGCCGTCCTCGTCCTGCCCATCGTCGCCGGAGGACTGCTGCTGCGGCCCTCCAGCCTCCTCGCCCTGTACGCGGCCGCCGCCACCGCGCTGATCGTCGAATCCGTCCAGCTCGGCCCCTACACCCAGGGCCCCTCCCGGGTCACCCCCGGCGTCGTGCTGGTCGTCGCCGCCTGCGGCTTCTTCGGGCTGCTCATCGCACAGTTCCGCAGCCGCGTCGGCGTGCCCTGGCGGCGCGGCGGCACCATGCTCTTCGACCTGCGCGAACGCATCCGGGTGCAGAGCAAGCTGCCCAAACTGCCGATGGGCTGGCACCGCGAGATGGCGCTGCGCCCGGCCGGCGGGCAGTCCTTCTCCGGCGACTTCGTGGTCGCCGCCCGCACCAACGGGGGCCGCACACTGGAGGTCGTCCTCACCGACGTCTCCGGCAAGGGCATGGACGCGGGCTCCCGCGCCCTGCTGCTGTCCGGCGCCTTCGGCGGCCTCCTCGGCTCCCTCCCGCCGCACGCCTTCCTCCCCGCCGCCAACGGCTACCTCCTGCGCCAGGACTGGGAGGAGGGCTTCGCCACCTCCATCCACCTCGTCCTCGACCTGGACTCCGGCGACTACGAGCTCTACTCCGCGGGCCACCCGCCGGGCCTCCAGCTCAGCGCCGGCAGCGGCCGCTGGGAGGAGAAGTCCGCGGAGGGCCCGCTCCTCGGCGTGTATGACGGCGCCCAGTTCGACTCCGTGAAGGGCACGTTGCGCCCCGGGGACGTGCTGATGCTGTTCACCGACGGCCTCGTGGAGACCGCGGAACGCGACATCGCCGAGGGCATGGACCGTCTCACCGGCGAGGCCGACCGCTATGTCGCGGGCGGCTTCCGCGGGGCCGCCTGGCACCTCATCGAGGCGGTCGCCAAGGACGTCAACGACGACCGGGCGCTGCTGCTGATCTGCCGTGAGGGCCCGACGGCACCGTCCCACTGACCGTCCTCCGCCTCGGCCTCCTCCGCCCGGATTGCATGAGCAATCGCGGAGTTGATAGAGATGGCTCCGCGCACGGCACGGAGCAAGGACGAGGGAACCGGCACGGGGGCGAGGTACGCGGTGATCAGTCCGGAGAAGATTCCGCAGTTCACCGGTGATCTGGCACAGCTGGAGAAGGACTACGGCGACCTGCGGACGGACGCCTCGCACCTGCGCTCGACGGGCGCGGACGTCCACTCGCGGTTCCAGGGCCTGTCCGCGTACTACGAGGCTCCCGAGGCGGAGCAGTTGTTCGCGTCGACGAAGCCGGTGAAGGACCGTGCGGACGACTTCGCGACCGACCTGGAGACGGTCTCCTCCGCCCTCTCCTCCTACACCACGGAGGTCCGGCCCCTGGCGAAGAAGCTGGCCGACCTGAAGGTCCGGGCGACGACCTTCGTCAACTCCGTGAAGGACGACGAGGACTGGCAGTACGACGAGGACAAGGTCGAGGAACACAACGGCATCCGCGACGAGATCACCGAGACGGTGGCGGCCTTCTGGGCGGCCGAACGGACCTGCCACAACAAGATCACCGCGATCTTCGGCGGCACGCAGATGGTCGCGGGCGACGGCTCGGACCGCAAGGACCAGTACGGGTTCGCCGCGGACGACATGAAGAACGCGAAGCTGCCGTGGGGCGACCCGGTCGAGGAGAAGCACCACCTCTGGGAGGTCGGCCACTGGGTCAAGTCCTTCGTCTGGGACGGCCTGATCGTGGACGGCGTCTGGGGCACCATCAAGGGCCTCGGCACCCTGGTCGGCTTCGGCGGCTGGGAGGCGATGGGTCAGGCATGGAAGGGCCTCGCCCAGCTCGCCACCGGGCTGGCGATCTCCTCCATCCCGGGCGTCGGCAACGCGTTCTGGACCCTGCCCGACGAGAAGCTCCCCTCCTGGCTGCGGGACTCCCGCACCGCCGTCAAACAGACCGGCAAGGCGCTGGTCGCGTGGGACGAGTGGGGCAAGAACCCCGCGCGGGCGGCCGGCGCGGTCACCTTCAACGTCGTCACGACCGTCTTCACCGGCGGCGCGGGGGCGGCGGCCTCGGGCGCGGGCAAGGCGGGCGCGGTCGCCAGGGCGCTGTCCGTGGCGGGCAAGGCGGGCAAGGTCATCGACCCGATGACGTACGTCATGAAGGGCGCGGGCGCCGGCCTGTCGAAGATCGGCGACGTCACGAGCGCGCTGAAGGGCGTCGGCAAGATCGACGTGCCGAGCCTCCCCGACGGCTCGGTGCACCTGCCCGACGGCCGCATCCTCGACCCCCAGGGACACCTCACCACCCCCGACGGCGTCGTCGACACGACCCCCGTCCCCCACGAGGCCGCCCCGGGCCTCCCGGCCCACTGGACCGTCCCGGCCCAGTCCGCCCACGTACCGGGCGCGCCCGCCCTCCACGCCGCCGACACGGCCGGCACGTACGGCCCCACCCACTACGCCCCCGAGCCCCCGGCCCCGCACACCCCCCACGAGCCACCGGCGGGCCCCCCGCACCCCACCCACGAAACGCCCGCCGGCGGCCACGGGGGTGAGCATGAGCACGGGGGTGACCATCCTCACGGGGGTGACCATCCTCACGGGGGTGATCACGACGGCCCGGCCCACGTGGACGACGCCGACCAGGCGGTCGACACCCACCAGATGCCGGACGCGGTGGCCCACCACGGCCCGGAGAACCCCCCGCCCCCGGGCCACACGGCCCCGGACACCCCGGGCCACGGCGCCCCCGGCGAGCCTTTCGAGTACCGGCCTGCCATGTCCGACGCGGATTTCGACGCCCTCAGCAACGCCGAGAAACACGCGGTCGCCGAGGCGGAGCTGGCCCGTGGTACCAATCCCGCGCCCAGCGTCAGCGACGAGGCCGGGCTGGCGTACGGCAACGCGTACTGGAACGATTTCCTGGACGACCTGCCGGACGAGTCGCGCCAGGCGTTGAGGACCTACAGCGGCAACGACTACGACCTGATCAACGGGCACCTGCGCGCCGGCGATCCGCTGAGTGCCGAACTCAAGAACACCATCGCTGAGATGGATGAGGTCATGGACACTCGTCCCGTGCCCGAGGACGTGATGATCGTCCGCGGCACGGCCGTCGATTACGTCAAGGTCAACGGCCGTCCGATCGACACGCCGTTCGACATGGTCGACGGTGTCTTCGGCGACAAGGCCTTCACCTCCACCGCATTGGGTCGGACACCGCCCCCGCCATTCGACGGAAAACCGGTGTGGATGCACCTCCGAGTACCGAAGGGCACTCCCGCCCTCTGGATCGATCACCTGTCCAAGTACCCCGGGGAGCGTGAGCTGTTGCTGGCCAGGGGCTCCGAGTACAAGGTGACGCGCGTCTTCTTCGACGAGGCGCAGAACAAGTGGCACCTCTACGGCGAGGTCCTTCCGCGGCCGAAGCCGTAGGCGCCCCGCGTTGAGAATCGAGCACAGTCAGGGGATCGTGAGTCTCATGAGCAGCGAACGACCGATCAATCCGCGCTTCGCCGAGGACGTGCACTTCGACCTCGTGACGCGGTCCTCGGCGCGGTACGAGAGCTGGACCGACAAACCGGTGCGGTATCTCACCGTGGTCGACAAGGAAGGCGGAGCGGTCCTCGGGTATCTCTGGGCGAGCGACGAGGACGATGCGGCCGCATGGGTACCGCGCGGGGACGCGGGAGGACGCGCCCTCGCCGAGGGCGGTCACTGGTACGCCCGGCTCAAGGAAGCCAAGGGGCGGGGCATCCCCCCCTCCCAGGCCCTCTCGGAGATGTTCTCCAGCCCCGAGGGCAACCGTGGACGCGTCCTTCCGGGCTCACTGACCGACGCGCCCAGCGCCGATGCCGTGAAGGCATTGGCCGCCCACGCCTGACCCCCCGTTCCTCCCACCGCTTTCGCCCCGGGCTGTACCTCTCGCTTACCCATGCCTTATGTTGCAGGGGCAAAGCGAGGGGGGAGCCGTATGCCGTACGAGGGGCACCGGCAGGGGCGCGCGGAGGCGTGGGAGGGCGGGTCGGCGCTCGCCGAGGTCGAGGCCGTGGCGCGGGCCGCGCACGCCGCGCAGCGCGACAAGGCCGGGCGGCCGTACGCCGAGCACCTGCAAGCCGTGGCGGAGGGCGTACGGGCCAGGGGAGGGGCGGACGGCCTCGTCGCCGCCGGCTGGCTGCACGACGCGCTCGAGGACGGCGTCCTCGACGAGTCCTGGCTGGAGGCGGCCGCACTGCCGCAGCGGACCAAGGACGTCGTACGGGCCGTCACCAAGCGGCCCGGCGAGGCCCCGGAGGCGTACGCGCGACGCATCCTCGCCACCCCGGGCGCCCGTCTGGTCAAGGCCGCGGACCTCGCGCACAACGCCGACCCCGCCCGGCTCGTCGTCCTCGACGAGCCGACCGCCCGCCGGCTGACCGCCAAGTACGCCGCGATGCGCGGGTATCTCGGCTTGACGGCCGAGGACTGACGGCCGAGAACTGACCGCCGAGAACTGACGAGAGCACGCCGGACGGCACGCACCGGACGGACCACACGCACCAGACGGACGACACCGGACCACACGGACTACACGGGACACGACGACTGATGGCACGGGACTACGACAGCCAGTTGCTGGAGTCGGTGGCGGTGCGCCGGCGCCGGATGCGCGACGCGCTGCTGTTCGGCGCGCAGCGCGGCCGGCGCACGGTGGACGAGCGGCTCGGCAAGGTCTTCGCGGGCATCGCGATCGCGGCCGTCCTGTGCGCCGGGTGCGTCGGCTGGTCCTTCCTCCAGGCCACGCTGGACAAGCAGAAGGCCGAGAAGAAGAAGCAGGAACAGCAGCAGGAGCAGCTCTACAACCCGTCCGGGGCGAGCGAGTCGCCCACGCCCTCCGGCGGCGCGAAGAAGGGCGCCGGCAAGGACGGGGACGGGCAGCGGTGAACCGGGCGGGCGACGGAAAGGGCACACGGGGGTCATCATGGGGATGGGCATGCGCACGTCAGTGGTGAGGCCCGCGGCCGGGGCGGCGGCACGCGCACCCGACGTCCGTACCACCGGTTCCGCAAGCGACATGTTCACGCCATCGGCGCACCGTGGCCGAAACTACACGATGATAGGTTCCCGCACGTGGTGAGCACAGCAACGACGTCCCGGGCCCAGCTCAGCAGGGTCACCCTGGTCGGCGAGCGACGGCGAGCCGACATCGTCCTGCCCTCGGACACACCGATCGGCCAACTGCTGCCCGACATCCTGCAGTTGCTGGACGACCGGGCCGCCTCGCGGCCCATGACCCGGCAACTGATCACCTCCGACGGCTCGGTCCTGCCCCACGACGCCACGCTCTCCTCCGAGGGCGTGCCCGACGGCGCCGTGCTCCAGCTCGTGCGCGCGCACGCCGCACCGCCCGCGCCCGTCGTGCACGACGTCACCGACCAGGTCGCCGACGACCTCGATCTGCGCGCCTGGCGCTGGCGCCCCGCCGCCCGCCGGGCCACCGCGGGCACGGCCACGGTCGCCTTCGCGGTGGTCACCGCCGTCCTCGCGCGCCGCGAGTTCGCGCTGACCACCCTGGCCGGCGTCCTCCTCGCCGCCACCGCCGTCTTCCTGCTCGCCGGCGCCGCCGTCGCGAAGATCGGCAAGGGGAACCAGGGCCTGGCCACCGCGCTCGTGCTCACCTCCGGCGGGCTCGGCCTGCTGGCCGCCTGGACCCTCGCCGACGCCCACCACTGGGAGGCGACCGCACGGCTGGCCGCCGTCGGGGCGGCGCTGGTGCTGATGCTCCTGCTGCTCGCCTTCTTCTCGCCGCTGGGCCGCGGCGGGCTCATCGGCGCGGGCGCGGTCGCCGTCATGGCCGCCGTGTGGGAGGCCGTCGCCGCCGTGCAGGACCGCTCCGACCGGCTCGGCGCGGTGATGGCGGTCTTCTCCGTGATCCTGCTCGGACTGCTGCCCCGGTTCGCCCTGATGGCCTCCGGGCTCACCGGGCTCGACGACAAGCGCTCCGGCGGCGTCTCCATCAGCCGCCACCAGGTGGCCAACGCGCTCGCCGCCACCCACCGCGGCCTCGCCCTCGCCACCGTCGTGACGGCCGCCTCGGCCGCGGCCGGCGGCTGGCTGCTGACCACCGCGGGGAAGCCGACGCCGTGGAGCGTGGCGCTCGCCTCGCTCACCGCCGTCGTCCTGCTCTCGCGGGCCCGGGCCTTCCCGCTGGTCGCCGAGGTGGTCGCGCTGTTCGCGGCGGCCGCGCTGCTGGTCGTACGGCTCACCGTGGTGTGGACGGACCACGCGGGCGGTGCCGGACCGCTCGTCGTGCTGTGCGCGGCCGCCGTGCTGCCGCTGCTCGTCCTCGCGGTGCAGCCGCCGGAGCACGTGCGGGTGCGGCTGCGGCGCACGGCCGACCTGATCGAGTCCATCGGCGTGATCGGGCTCTTCCCGCTCGCCGTGGGCGTGTTCGGCATCTACGGGCAACTGCTCGACAAGTTCTGACGCGGACCGCCGCGCGCCCCCGGGCAGGACACGGGGCGCGCGGGGCGGAGGCGGAGGCAGAGGTACAGGGGAGAAGGGCGACATGCCGAACGGCGACAACTGGCAGAGCGACGTGCTGCGCGACCTGAACGGCGGCGCCGCGTCCGCGCAGGGCGCGCAGCACGGCGTGGGCGCGCAGCTCCCGGCGGGTGCCGGCGCGCCCGCCC
>BNBP01000063.1 GCA_014656015.1 Streptomyces griseoaurantiacus
TGGGCCCGGGGGCGCGCGGGGCCGTCGGAGCCGCCGGGGGCGTGGTCAGCGCACCGGCCGGGGGCGCCCTCGGGGCGGTGGCGGGCGGCATGAGCGCGGCGGACGCCGAGGAGGCACGCCGCGCGGCACTCGAAGCGCGGGCCAACGGGGCGATGACGCCGCAGGGCGGCTCCGGGGGCGTGCCGGCCCCCGGCCCCAGGGCGCCGGAGAACGGGGACGACGTACGGGCGGCGCGGGCCGGGGCGATCGCCGCCTACCGGGCCGGCGCCCGGGCCGCCGCGCGGGTGCAGGAGGAGGAGCGCAGCAGCCGGGCCGCGCTCCCCGCGCCGCGCCCCGCGCACAGTCTTCCGCCCGGTGGTCCCGCCTCCGAGGGTGGCGCTCCGGGCGCGCACGGCGGTCCCCGGGGCGCGGGCCCGGCGGGCACGCCGGAGCAGGACCCGGCGCTCGGCGTGGAACAGGCGCCCTCCCCGGCACCCGGCCAGATCGCCGATCCCTACGGCGTCCTGGGCCGGCCCGGCGCGTACGGCCCCGCAGGGGCCTCGGGCGGGCCGCAGCTCCGCGGTGGCCCGGGAACACAGGGCGGCCCCGGCATCCCGGGCGGTCCCGTCCGCCCCGGAGAGCCGGCCGGTCCGGCCGTGCCCGGCGTGCCCGGCGTTCCGGGGGCCCGGAGCGGCGCGGGCGCGTACGGCGCCCCGGAGGGACGGGCCCCCTACGGGGCCGGCATGCGGGACCCGGCGGCCCACCGCGCCGCCGCCCCCGTCCGGCCGGGCGTCCACGGCACCCCGGAGGGACCTCCCCCGTACGGCACCGGTGTGGAGGGCCCGGCGGCCTACGGTGCCGTCCCCGACACGGCGCGCGGCCGCGGTCCCGCCGGGGAGGCGGACCCGCACCGCGCCCCCGAGGTCCGGGACGCGCCCACCGCGCACTGGGGGCGGAGTGCGCCCGGGCGCGCACCCCAGCGCGGGCCGGGCACCGCGCTGGAGGCGGAACGGGCCCGGCAGGCGCGGATGGCGCTGGTCGGTCCCGTCACCGAGCGCTGGGCGCCCGAGCAGGCCGGGCCGGTGCACGAGAACTGGCAGCTCGCCGCCCCCATCGGTCCCGCCACCGACCTGTGGGCGCTCGGCGCACTGCTGTTCCGCTCGGTCCAGGGCCATGCCCCGTACCCCGAGGAGAACACCGCCGAGCTGGTGCAGCTCGTGTGCGCGGAGCCGCCCGCCTTCGCCGAGGAGTGCGGACCGCTGCGGCCGGTCGTGGAGTCGCTGCTGCGTCAGGACCCCACCGAGCGGCCCGACTTCGAGGAACTGCGTGGTTGGCTGCGCTCGCTCGTGCGCTCGGCGCCCGAGCCGGAGGCAGGCGCGCACGTCGTGTCCGCGCCCCCCATCGACACCCGGCGACTGCCCATCGTGCGGCGGCGCGGCGAACTCGTGCGGCGCCGCAGGGCCGGACTGCCCGTCGCCACCCGGGCCCGCCACCGGGGCGCGCGAGCGGGCCGTCCCCGTCGGCTCGGCCGGACCCTGCTCGTGCTGATACTGCTGGCGATGGCCGCGGCGGTGGCGTACGCCATGGTGTTCCTGCCGAAGAACGGGGCGCGCGAGGACGGCGCGGGTGCCGACCGCGCGGGCACCGTCGGCGAGGCGAGCGCCGCCCCCGCGCCCTCGGCGAAGGACGAGGCCGAGGGCAAGGAGAAGGGGAAGGGCGGCGGCAGCGCGTCTCCCGACGCGGGGAAGAGCACCTCCGGGTCCGAGGAGGACTCGGGAACCGGCAGCGACGGCGGTTCCGGCGTCGCCCAGGGCTTCACCCTGCGCAAGGACAACGAGGGCTTCCGGGTCGCCGTCGCCGACGGCTGGGACCGCGCGGGCCGCAACGGCAGGGGCCAGGTCGTCTACTCCCACGGCGAGTTCGAGCTGATCGTCGTACCGGGCCGGGACAGCACGGGCACATTCGGCACCGACCTGCTGACCTACCAGCGGGAGAAGGAACCGGAGACGCAGCCCTTCCGGGACTCGACCTGGGCGACCTCCACCGGCATGCGCCGGATCGACGTGGGCGGACGGACCATGGCGGAGGGCCAGTTCACCTGGACCGCCGGCGGCAAGGAGCTGTACGTGCGCAATCTCGTGCTGCTGGTCGGCAACCGCTACCACGTGGTGCAGGTGCGCGGTCCGGAGGCCGAGCGCGACGAGGTCACCCGCCTCTACGAGCAGGCGGAGCAGACGTACCGGGCCACCGGCTGACGGCTCGTGACGGGCAGTGACGGTGGCCTTCGCGCATGACGGGTGATCGGGTGTTATGTCGTCACTCGCACCCCTGACGCCACAGCAGGTGCCACAACTCCCAAGCGTCACAGTGTCGTTTCCGTACCACCCCGCCGGTTCCCAGTGCGGGGGCGGGTCCTTACGCTGGTTGTGTCAAGACCATTGCGGGGAAACGTGAATCAGATGCAGGGCCAGCTTCTCGCGGGCCGCTACCGGCTCGTCGACCCGATCGGCAGCGGGGGCATGGGCCGCGTATGGCGTGCCCGGGACGAGGTGCTCCACCGGTCGGTCGCCATCAAGGAACTGACGGCCGCGCTCTACGTCACCGACAGTGACCGTGCGGTGCTGCTGGCGCGTACCCAGACCGAGGCACGGGCGGCGGCACGGATCAACCACTCGGCCGTCGTCACCGTGCACGACGTGCTGGAGCACGACAACCGGCCGTGGATCGTCATGGAACTGGTCGAGGGCGGCTCGCTCGCCGACGCGGTCCGGGACCGCGAGCGGCTGGAGCCGGCCGAGGCCGCCCGCATCGGGCTGTGGGTGCTGCGCGCCCTGGGCGCCGCGCACGCCGCCGGCGTCGTGCACCGCGACGTCAAGCCGGGCAACGTCCTGCTGGCCACCGACGGGCGGGTACTGCTCACGGACTTCGGCATCGCCCAGGTGGAGGGCGACACGACGATCACCCGCACCGGGGAGATCGTCGGCTCGGTCGACTACCTGGCCCCCGAACGCGTGCGCGGCCAGGACCCCGGGCCCGCCTCCGACCTGTGGGCGCTCGGCGCCACGCTGTACACGGCGGTGGAGGGCCGCTCGCCGTTCCGGCGCACCTCGCCGCTGACCACCATGCAGGCCGTCGTGGACGAGGAGCCGCCCGAGCCGCGGTACGCCGGACCCGCGCTCGGACCGGTCATCGAGGCCTTCCTGCGCAAGGATCCGGCGACACGGCCGAGCGCGCGGGAGGCCGAGCAGATGCTCGCCGAGGCGGCGGAGGGCCGCCGCCCGCGCGCGGCCCAGGCCTACGTCCCGACCCGGCACGTCGATCGCGCCACCGGCAGCACCCCGGGCGGTGAGGCCGCCAGTGGTGAGGGCCCGGAGGGCGAGGGCGCGACGGACCGGCAGGGGGCCGCGGGGACGACGTCCGGGACCTCGGGAGGGACGGCGGCCACGCGCACGCCCACCGACGCCACCCATGCCCTCGACGCCGCCCGCGCCACCGACGCCGCCACGGCCGTCGCCGAGGCCTCCGGCGCGTACGCCGCCGCCCGCGCGGCGGACGGGTACACGGCCACGCCGGTGCCGGGACGCGCCACCGTCGGCACGCACATAGCGGGCGCGCCCGCGTCGCCGGGCGCCCCCGGCCATCCGGCCACGCCCCCCTTCGGCGCCACCGCCCACCAGACGCAGCAGGCGTCCGCGGGCGCCGGGGACCGGCCGCGCCGCCGCGGCCGCACGGTCGCGCTCGTCCTGGCACTGGCCGTGGTCGTCGGCGCCGGCGGCGCCCTGGCCTGGAACCAGCTGGGGAACGGCGGCCCGGACGGCAAGAAGTCCGACACCTCCGCCTCGGGCGCCGCCGTCCGTTCCGAATCCCCCTCCTCCGGCTCCCGCACGCCCTCCACCGGCGAGGACGGGGCCTCCGCAGTGGTTCCCGAGGGCTGGCAGCGCGTGGACGACCCGCTGGGATTCAGCATCGTCGTCCCGCAGGGCTGGAAGCGGCAGGTCGAGGGCAGCCAGATCGACTACACGCCCGACGGCGGACAGCACTTCCTGCGCGTGGCGGTGGACGACTCCCCGGACTTCGACACGGCGTACGGGCACCTCGCCGACCTGGAGCAGCAGTTGAAGCGGCTGACCGCCTATCAGCGGGTCAGTCTGAACTCCAACGTCTACCGCGACTGCCAGGGCGCGCTGTGGGACTTCACCTGGACCGCGCTCGCCAAGGACGGGCCGTACCCCGGTCCGCGACGGGCCGTCGAGCAGGCGTACATCAGCCGGGACGGCGTCGAGTACGCGCTCTACCTGTCCGGCCCCGCCTCGGACTGGGACACCGCGCGCAAGCAGTTCGACACGATGCTGCGCGGCTGGCGACCGCCGGCACAGCGTCCCTCGGCGTAGGGGCGTAGGGGCGT
The DNA here is from genome assembly GCA_014656015.1 of Streptomyces griseoaurantiacus. Lineage (GTDB taxonomy): Bacteria > Actinomycetota > Actinomycetes > Streptomycetales > Streptomycetaceae > Streptomyces > Streptomyces griseoaurantiacus. The sequence goes on from BNBP01000063.1 coordinate 4,385, forward strand.
AGGGGCGTAGGGGCCTGCCGGGGCGCCGGGGGCTTCGTGCGCCCCCGAAGTCCACCGTTCGTGCTGCCGCACGCCCCGGCCCCGGTACGTCACTTGTCGGCCAGCCGCGTTCCGTTGCCCTGGGGGGCGGTGGTGGGGTGCGGCATGATGGGGCGCATGGGGACCGAGGGGGAGAACGTCCGTGTGATCGCGGGCCGATACCGGCTTCGGAACAGGCTCGGACGCGGCGGAATGGGTGTCGTCTGGCGTGCCACGGACGAACTGCTCGGCCGGGACGTGGCCGTCAAGGAGCTCCCCTTCGACGGCTCGCTCTCCGCGGAGGAGGCCCGCGCCCGGCGCGACCGCACGCTGCGGGAGGCACGGGCGGTCGCGCAGCTCCACCACCCGCACATCATCGTCGTCCACGACGTCGTGGAGGACGACGAACGCCCGTACATCGTCATGGAGCTGATCGACGGCGGATCGCTGGCCGACCGCATCGCGGCGGAGGGCCCGCTCGACGTGCGGGAGGCGGCGCGCCTCGGCGTCGACCTGCTCGGCGCGCTGAGCCGGGCGCACGAGGCCGGGGTGCTGCACCGTGATCTGAAACCCGCCAATGTGCTGCTGGAGAGCGGGACCGGCCGGGTCGTCCTCACGGACTTCGGCATCGCGCAGGTCGCGGGGGCGTCGACGCTGACCGAGACCGGCTCCTTCGTCGGCTCGCCCGAGTACACCGCGCCCGAACGGATGTCGGGGGCCAGGACGGGGCCGGAGTCCGACCTGTGGTCGCTCGGCGCGCTGCTGTGCGCGGCGCTCAGCGGCGAGTCGCCGTTCCGCCGGGACTCCGTGGGCGAGGTGCTGCACGCCGTCGTGCTCGACGAGATCCGGCCACCGGAGCGGGCGGGTCCGCTGCTGCCCGTCGTACGGGGACTGCTCGACCGCGACCCCGAGCGGCGCATGAGCGCGCCGGAGGCGGAACGGCTGCTGCGGGAGGTGTACGAGACGGGACGGGCGCCGCGCGGGACGGGGCACACCGCACGCGGGGCGACGGGGCGCACCCCGCTCGGCTCGTACCGGACGCGCGCGCCCTCGTACACCCCGACACAACGGAACGTGCCGCGCGCGCCCGCCGGGCCGCCCTCGCCGTCCTCCCCGCCCTCGGGCACGCCGTCCGCCGCGCCGGCCCGCCCCGGCCGCCACTCGACCCGGAGCCTGATGCTGATGGCGGCGCTGGTCGCCGCCCTGACGGGCGCGGGCGTCACGGCGGCGGCACTGCTGCTGCACGGGGACGGCGACGGAGGCGGGGAACCCGGCCGCCCGGGTCCCGAGACCTCGGTCAGCGCGCCCCGCCCGACACCCACGCCGAGCCCCTCGGGCAGGACCCCGGGCACCACCGGCTCGGCCTCCGCCCCGGCCCCCGGCGCGAGCGCCTCCACGGCCGCCGGGCACCGGGCCCCCTCCGGCTACCGCACCGTGCGCGACCCGGAGGGCTTCTCGCTCGCCGTGCCGGAGGGCTTCACCCGCCGGCCGCAGGGCGAGCGCGTGTTCTATCTGTCGGCCGACGGGCACGTCCGCCTCGGCATCAAAGTCGCCGCCCCCGATCCGGGGGGCCCGCTCGCGGTCATGCGCCGGGCGCACGCCGGGGGCCCGTCCACCAACCCCGGTTACCGCGCCGGCCGCGTCACGCGCACCGGGCACGAGGGCCGGCCGGCGGCGCTGTGGGAGTTCACCTGGGACGGTTTCGACGCGGCGGCCGAGGGCCCCCGGCACACCTACGACCTGTGCTGGGACGAGGGGGGCCGGAGGTACGACGTGTGGGTGTCGGCGCCGGTCGGAAGGGGGCGGGAGGCGAGGGAGTACTTCGACGTCGCGGTGGACACCTTCGCGCCGGGCGATGTCACAGGTGGGTGACCGGTTCCGGGCAGGTGTGGTGCCGCCCCCGTCCCCGCGCTAAGCATGGGGGCATGAACGACAACGGGGGAGCCCCACAGGGACCGGACGAACCGACGAGCTACGCGCTGCAACCCCCGCAGGCGCGGAAGCCTCACCCGGACAATCCCTACGCCGCTCCGCGCCCGGAGCCGACCGGGCAGACCCAGGCCCCTCCACAGCCCCGGGCCCACCCGCAGCCTCAGCCGCATCCCCGGTCGTCCCGGCCGCACCCCCACCCGGAGCCCCGCCAGGCGACCGAGGCCGGGCATCCGGCCCCGGTACCGGAGCAGGCCGGGGGACCCGGAGCGGGTCCGGGCGCCGCGCCGGGCGTCGGCCGCCTCGTCGCCGGCCGCTACCGCCTCCTCTCCCGCCTCGGCCACGGCGGCATGGGCACGGTGTGGCGGGCCAAGGACGAGACGGTGGACCGCGAGGTCGCGGTGAAGGAGCCGCGGGTCCCCGAACACCTGGGCGAGCAGGAGCGCGCGACCGTCTTCGAACGCATGCGCCGCGAGGCACGTGCCGCCGCCCGCCTGGACCACCCGGCGGTGGTGACCGTGCACGACGTGGCGGTGGTGGACGGCCGGCCGTGGATCGTCATGGAACTGGTCCACGGCCGCAGTCTGGGCGACGCGCTCCAGGAGGGCACCCTCGACGTCCGCGAGGCGGCCCGCATCGGCCTCGAGGTGCTGGGCGCGCTGCGGGCCGCGCACGCGGCGGGCGTGCTGCACCGTGACGTGAAGCCGGACAACGTACTGCTCGGACGCCACGACAGAGTCGTGCTCACCGACTTCGGCATCGCCCAGATCGAGGGTGAGACCCGGCTCACCGACACCGGCGGCTTCGTCGGCTCGCCCGAGTACATCGCCCCGGAGCGGGTGCTGGGCCGGCGCCCGGGCCCCGCCGCCGACCTGTGGTCGCTGGGCGTCCTGCTGTACGCGGCGACGGAGGGCGTCTCCCCGTTCCGCCGCAGCAACACCCCGGCCACCCTCCAGGCGGTCCTCAACGCCACACCCGCCCCGCCGGCCGCCGCGCGGGGGCCGCTGGCCGAACTGATCAACGCCCTGCTGCAGAAGGACCCGGCGCACCGCCCGGACGAGCCCCGGGTGCGCGCCCTGCTGGAACGGGCGGCCGCCCCGCCGCCGGCCCAGGCGCCCACCCAGGTGGTCTCCGCGCCGGCCCCCGAGGGCGGCGGGGGCATCCGCATCGGACGCAAGGCGCTGCGGGTCTCCCTCGGAGTCCTGGGCGCGGCCCTCGTCGCCGCGGCGGCGACCACGTACTGGCTGGTCGCGGACCCGTTCGCGGGCTCCCTCCCGGAGGGCTGGAGCAAGCACCACGTCACGCGTCTGGGCGCGACGCTGCCGGCCCCGGCCTCGTACCGCGCGAGCGGTCCGGACGCCGACGAGTCCGACAGGAACTGGGTGATGTACAGCGACCCGAGCGGCGCGATCACCATCGTGCTGCACGTGGCCCGCAAGGCGGAGGACACCGGCCACGAGATCAAGTCCTCGGCGGCCGCGGAGATGTACGCGGAGAACGACGAGTTCAAGGCCCGCGGCGACTACACCCGCGACATGCCCGCCAACCCGCGCACGGCCCCCGACGGCAAGACGACCTTCCACGGCAGGCCGGCGGCCGAGAACACGCTCGCCTACACCACCACGGACAGCAGCGACCCGACCCCGCGCGAGGAACGCGTCTTCTACTACAGGACCTCGGCCGGGAACATGTACCAGGTCGCGGTCAGCTACCCCGGCAAGGGCGACTTCACGGCCAGGGGCCGCGAGGTCGCCCGCACGACACTGGCCAACCTGGACATCGACAAGCCCTGACGCCCCGTCGGTTCGCCGCCGGTACCGGTGGCGTCCGCGCGGGGCGTTCATGACATCCTGTGACGTCGCGCGACGTCTCGGGAGGCCGCATGGGAACGGCGGACGTCCAGGGGGTTTGGGGAAGGTCGATGAGGCTCTGCTTCCTGGTGGAGGAGCAATACCGCCGCGACGGCATGCCGGTCGAGGTGATCCGGCAACTGACCTCCTGGGGGCACCGGGTGGACGTCGTGCGGCCCGGCAGTTCCCTGCTGCGCGTGTCCGAGGACGTGTGGGCCGGCACCCATGACGCCTGGGTCCTCAAGACCGTCTCCGGGGGCCCCGGCCTCACTCTGCTGGAGGCCGCCGCCGCACTCGGGATGACGACGGTCAACGACGCCCGGTCGATCCGGGGCGTGCGCGACAAGGCGCTCGCCGCGGCCGTCGGCCGCAGCCGCGGACTGCCGCTCCCGCAGACCTGGGCGGCGGCGCGGCCCGAACTCCTCGCGGAGATACCGGACTCGGAGTACCCGCTCGTTGTCAAGCCCGCCGACGGCAGTTCGGGACGGGCGGTGCACCTGGTCCCGACGCCCGCCCGGCTCGCCGAACTCCTCCCCGTGCTCGCGGGCGAGGGCATGCTGATCGCCCAGCCCTACGTGCCCAACTCGGGCATGGACCTCAAGGTCTACGCCGTCGGCGGCGAGCTGTACGCCACCGAGCGCCGTTCGCCGCTCCACCCGGACCACGCGATACGCGAACGCGCGGTGCCGCTCCCGGCGGAGGTCGCCGCGGTGGTCGCCCGCACGGGCGCGGTCTACGGCCTGGACCTGTACGGCGTCGACGTCCTGCTCGGCCCGGACGGCCCCGTCATCGTCGACGTCAACGACTTCCCCAGCTTCCGCCGGGTCCCGGACGCGACGGCGCGGGTGGCCCGCGCCGTGCTCGAACTGGCCCGTGGCGGAAGCCGTTCCGCCGAGGCGGCGGAACGATCCTTCGTACCCCCGGCCGAGCTTCCGCCCCCGGCACCGACCTCGGCCGAGTGGCACGAGGGGGCCGTCGAGGCGCCCGCGATGCCGCGCCCCCGCACGTCGCAGGTGCCCGCCGCCGCGCGCGAGCGCATCTGAGACCGGGGACCCATGAGGATCGGCCTGATCACGTCCGCCCCCGGGCACCCCCTGCTCGCCGCCACCACCGCGCTGCTCGTCCCCGGCCACCGGGTCGTGCACCTGGACCCCGGGACGGCCGTGCCGGACACCGCGGACGAGGAGCCGCTCGCCGACGTGTACCTGCTCAAGGCCCGCACCCCGCGCGCGCTGGAGCTGGCCGCCGCGCTGGAACGGCGCGGCGCCCCCGTCGTCAACTCGTCGTCCGCGACCGCGCTCTGCCAGGACCGCACCGCCATGGCGGACCTCGCGTTGAGGGCCGGACTGCCCTTCGCGCCCACCCGTACCTTCCCGGCCCTCGCCGACCTGGCCTCGGGGCCGCCCCTGACCGGTCCCGTGGTGGTCAAGAGCCGCCACAGCCGCAGACAGGACCTGGTGGCCAGGGTCGACGGCGACGCCCGGCTGCGGGAACTCGCGGCGGCCGCGCCCGGGGAGCCGGTCGTGGTGCAGGACTTCGTGCCGAACAGCGGTGACGACCACAAGCTGTGGGTCGTCGGCGAGCAGGTCTTCGCCGCGCTGCGCCGGTCCGAACTCGCGCCCGGGGGACGGGGCCCCACCCGGCCGCTCCCCGACGCCGGGCTGCCGGCCGGATGGGCCGCCCTCGCCCGCCGCGTCGGCGAGGTCTTCGCGTTGGACGTCTACGGCGTCGACGTCCTCGACACCGGCGGGGGCGCCCCGGTGATCGTGGACGTCAACGCCTTCCCCGGCATCCGCGGCCAGGCCGGCGCCCCGGAGGCCCTCGCGGCACTCGCCCTGTCGAGGTCCGGCGGGGACGAACGCCGAGAACGCCGAGAACGCCCCGAAGACCCCGAAGACCCCGAAGGTCAAGGGGGCCGAGAACGAGGGGAAGGCCAAGGAGGCCGGGAAGGCCCGGAAGGCCGGGAAGAGGGACGCGGTGCGCACGCAACGCGCTGATCAGGCCATTCGCTGCCAGTGATCACTGGCGCGATGTGTACGGCCGGTGAAAGCCCGGGAAGCGCCGCGAATCCTCATTACCGACGGGTACCAAAACGCCGCGACCCGGCATACCCTGCGGCTCATGACCGACGCCCAGGCCTCCTCGCCGACCCCCCGCACGGCAACTCCCACGGCCACCCGGTCCACCCCGTCCGACCCGGACGCGGCGGCCGGCACCAACCCCGTCGCCCCCGTCCCCGAGGGTGTGCGCACGGCCGCCGACGTGGTGACGCCGGAACTGGTCGCCCAGTTGACCAAGGGCGTCACCGGCTCCGGCCGCACCAAGAGCCACACCCCGTTCACCGGCGAGAAGCTCGCCGAGCTGCCGGAGTCCACCCCCGAGGACGTGCGGAAGGCCTTCGAGGAGGCCCGTGCCGCGCAGACCGTGTGGGCCCAGGTACCGGTGCGGGAGCGGGCCGCCGTGCTGCTCCGCTTCCACGACCTGCTCCTCGAACGCCAGGGCGAGGTCCTCGACCTCGTCCAGCTCGAGACCGGCAAGGCCAGGCTGCACGCCCACGAGGAGGTGCAGGCCGTCGCCGTCGCCGCCCGCCACTACGGCCGCAGGGCGCGCGCCTACCTGCGGCCCAAGCGGCACACCGGCGCCGTGCCGACCCTGACCCGGGTCACCGAACTGCGCCACCCCCGCGGTGTCGTCGGCCAGATCGCCCCCTGGAACTACCCCCTGGAGCTGTCCGTCGGCGACGCGATCCCGGCCTTCGCGGCGGGCAACGCGGTCGTCATGAAGCCCGACACCGAGACCTGCCTGACCGCGCTGTGGGCCCGTGACCTGCTGATCGAGGCGGGGCTGCCCGCCGGGGCCTTCCAGGTCGTCCTCGGCGAGGGCCCGGTCGTCGGACCCGAGGTCGTCCGGTACGCCGACTACGTCTCCTTCACCGGCTCCACCCGCACCGGCCGCGAGGTCGCCCAGGGAGCCGCCGCCCGGCTCGTCGGCGTCTCGCTCGAACTCGGCGGCAAGAACGCCATGCTGGTCCTCGAGGACGCCGACGTGGACAAGGCCGCCGCGGGCGCCGTCCGCGCCTGCTTCTCCTCCGCCGGACAGCTCTGCATCTCCATCGAACGGCTCTACGTCCACGAGGCCGTCGCCGACGCGTTCCTGGAGCGGTTCACCGCCCGGACGAAGGCCATGCGGCTCGGCACCGCCCTCGCGTACGGCGCCGACATGGGCTCGCTCGTCGGCCCGCGCCAGCTCGAGACCGTCACCCGGCACGTGGAGGACGCCGTCGCGAAGGGCGCCCGGGTCCTCGCCGGGGGCGTGCCCCGCCCGGACGTCGGCCCGTACTTCTACGAGCCGACGATCCTCGAGGGCGTCGACACCCCCATGTCGGTCTGCGGCGAGGAGACCTTCGGCCCGGTCGTGTCCGTCTACCGCTTCACGAGCGAGGACGAGGCGGTCGAACGCGCCAACGCCAGCTCCTACGGTCTCAACGCCTCGGTCTGGACGAAGGACGCCCGGCGCGGCCGCGCGGTCGCCGCCCGGCTGCGCACCGGCACCGTCAACGTCAACGAGGGCTACGCCTCCGCCTACGGCAGCGTCCAGTCGCCGATGGGCGGCATGAAGGACTCCGGGCTCGGCCGCCGCCACGGCTCCGAGGGCATCCTCAAGTACACCGAGGCCCAGACCGTCGCCGAGCAGCGCGTGCTGCCGATGGCGCCGTCACTGGGCATGGACGACGAGAAGTACGCGGCGTTCATGAGCCGGAGCCTGCGCCTGATGAAGGCCCTGCGCCTGCGCTGACCGACCCCCACGCGTTCCCCGCGCCCCCGTCCCTTCCTCCCCGTCCGTCCCCGTCCGTCCCCGTCCCCATTCCCTCCGCCCCCGTCCCCGTCCCCCGTTTTCCGTTCTCGACGAGGAGAGCACGTGCCGCAGGAGAAGTCCGTCCCCGCCCGGGCCGAGGGCGGGCACCACCACGACGCCGAGGACGCCGCCGACGGGTACGACTACGACGTCCTCGTCGTCGGCTCCGGGTTCGGCGGCTCCGTGACCGCCCTCCGCCTGTCCGAGAAGGGCTACCGCGTCGGCGTCCTGGAGGCCGGCCGCCGCTTCACCCGCGAGACCCTGCCGAAGAACTCCTGGGACCTGAAGAACTACCTCTGGGCGCCCCGCCTCGGCATGTACGGCATCCAGCGCATCCACCTGCTCGGCAACGTCATGGTGCTGGCCGGCGCGGGCGTGGGCGGCGGCTCGCTCAACTACGCCAACACCCTCTACGTGCCGCCGAAGGCCTTCTTCGAGGACCCCCAGTGGCGGGACATCACGGACTGGGAGAAGGAACTCCAGCCGTACTACGACCAGGCCCGGCGCATGCTCGGCGTGCGGCTCAACCCGACGATGACCCCGTCCGACACGCACCTGAAGGCAGCGGCCGAGCGGATGGGCGTCGGCGACACCTTCCACCTGGCGCCCGTCGGCGTCTTCTTCGGCGACGGCAAGGACGCCGCCGGGGACGCCGAGGCGGCCCCCGGCGCGGAGGTCGACGATCCCTACTTCGGCGGGGCGGGCCCGTCCCGGCGGGCCTGCGTCGAGTGCGGAGAGTGCATGACCGGCTGCCGGCACGGCGCCAAGAACACCCTCAACGAGAACTACTTGTACCTCGCCGAGAAGGCGGGCGCGGTCGTGCACGCCATGACCACGGTCGTCTCGGTGACGGACGACTCGCGCGGCGGGTACGCCGTCGCCACCCTCCCCACCGACGACCGCCGCAAGGGCGCGGGACGCCTCTTCACCGCCCGCCGGGTCGTCCTCGCGGCCGGCACGTACGGCACCCAGACCCTGCTGCACCGCATGAAGGCCGGCGGCCAACTGCCGCACCTCTCGCGGCGGCTGGGCGAGCTGACCCGTACCAACTCCGAGGCGCTGGTCGGCGCCCAGACCGACGACCGGCGCTACCGCAAGGCGCACGGCGCGCCCCGGGCCGACTTCACACGCGGCGTCGCCATCACCTCGTCCGTCCACCCGGACGCCAGCACCCACATCGAGCCGGTCCGCTACGGCAAGGGCTCCAACTCCATGGGCGGCCTGTCCATCCTCCAGGTGCCGTACGCGGAGGGCGGCTCCCGCGCGCTGGCCTGGCTGGCGAACGCGGCCCGCCACCCCCTGCTGATGGTGCGCTCGCTGTCCAACCGGCGCTGGTCGGAGCGGACCATCATCGGACTGGTCATGCAGTCGCTGGACAACTCCCTGACCACGTACCTGAAGCCGAAGGGCACCGGCAAGGGGCTGCTGACCGCGCGCCAGGGGCACGGCGCCCCCAACCCCAAGCAGATCAAGGCGGCCTCCGAGGCCGCGAGCGCCCTCGCCGAGGAGATCAACGGCTTCCCCGGCAGCAACGTCGGCGAGCTCATGGGAACCCCGCTCACCGCGCACTTCCTCGGCGGCTGCCCCATCGGCGACTCGCCCGAGACCGGGGTGATCGACCCGTACCACCGGCTCCACGGCCACCCGGGCATCTCCGTGGTGGACGGTTCGGCCGTCTCCGCGAACCTCGGCGTCAACCCGTCGCTGACGATCACGGCGCAGGCGGAGCGGGCGATGGCGTACTGGCCCAACAAGGGCGAGGCCGATCCGCGCCCGGCCCCGGGGGCGGGATACGCGTCCCTCGACCCGGTGGCACCCCGGCACCCGGCGGTCCCGGAGGAGGCCTTCGGCGCGCTGCGGCTGCCGTTCCTGGGGATGCCGACGGTGCCGCCGCGGAAGCCGCGCGAGGCCGCGGCCGAGTAGCCGTCCTTCGGGGCGGCGGGAACGCGGGCCGCGCCCCCGCGCCGGCGGCGGACGGAGAAGAGGGACCTGCGCCCCCCTCCTGGCTCAGGTCCCTCTTCCCCGTCCGGGACGGCGTAGCGCGCCGTCCGGCCCCGCGGCTTCCCGAGGGGCCGGACGGCGGCGCTCAGGCCGCCGTGCCGCCGCTCCTGCGGCGACGCACCGCGAACACCGCGCCGGCACCGGCGACGACGGCCACGCCGCCGACGAGGCCGACGGTCGGCAGCATCGAGCTCGAACCCGTCTCGGCGAGGCTGCCGGTGACCGGGATCTCCGCGGCCCCGCCCTGCGGCTTCTTGCCGCCGACCGGCTTGGGCTTCTTGCCGTGGTCGACCGGCGTGGCCTGCCCCGGGTCCACGTTGCCGCTGCCCGGCTTGAGCACGGAGAACTGGTAGAAGCCGAAGGAGCTGTGGACGCAGTTCCGCTTCTCGTCCAGGTAGCCGCCCAGACCCACGGTGAAGCCGTCACCGGCCGGGGCCTTGGCGGTGATGTCGAGGCGGAGCTGGATGGTGACCGTCTGCTTGGCGCCGAGTTCGGTCTCGCCGAAGGAGATGCCCTCGCCGACGACGTCCGCCAGCGACGTCCAGGTCTTGGTCGCCGGGTCCAGGTACTGGACGTGGGTGTACTGGCTCAGCGAGGCCTTGCCGCCCCCGTCGAGCCCGTCGTTGTCCACCAGCACGAACCACTCCACGGTGCCCAGCGGCTCGTCGCTGTGGTTGGCGGCGGTCAGCTTGAAGGTGTGCCAGCCGCTGCCCGCCACGATCTTGCCGGGGAGCCCGGAGACGCCGAGGGTCAGCGCGGAGTCGAGGTCGTCACCGTTGTCGTCGACCGGGCAGTCGGTCGGGTCGTCGCTCGGCTCCTTGGTCGACCCGGTGGCCGGGGTGGTGGCGGGGGTCGTGACGGCGTCCACCGGCTTCTCGCCGGACTTGCCGGCCTCGCCGCCGCCGTTCGCGGCGTCCGAGCCTTCCGTGGCCGGGGTGTCCCCGTCGGCGGTGTCCGCGTCACCGGAGCCTTCGGCGTCGCCCCCGGTGTTGTCTCCGGAGGTGGAGTCCGTGCCCGTGGTGGCCTCGCCGGACGGCGCGGTGTCCGTACCGGCGGACTGGGTCGTGCCGGTGGCCGGGTCGTCGTCCGCGAGGGCCACTCCCGCCGCCATCAGCGACAGCGGGGCGATGGCGGCCGTCGCGGCGGCGGTGGCGAGAGCACGGCGAAGCTTCATGAAGACCTCGAGAAGTCGGGCGTACCGCCCCCGTGGCGGTACGGACGGAGGCCTCCGCGTGTGGGGCGCGGACGTGGCCCTTGGTTCCACAGAGGTGACCGTCCGCGATCGGTGAAGGTTGTCCTCGTCTTCACGACATCTTTATGTGAGGTGGATCACGCCCGGCGGGCCGAGGGGGCCCGGTGTGCGGGCGGGAAAGGGGCGAAGGACCCCGGGGAGCCCGCCGGTGCGGCGGGCGTGATGCTCCACGGGGTCCTTCTCCTCATGGGCACCGGTGGTCGGGGGCGGACGCCGGTGCCGGACGACGGCGCGAGGAGGAGGCGCCGTCGACAAGGCCTGTTCACCGCCGGCCGGCCCCGGGCGTCCCCGGGACCGACCGTCTCTTGGGTGACCGGGCTGCTGTCCCCTGCCGTCCGGTCACAACCGGGGCGAGGTCCCACGACGTACGGCGTGAATCCCGTACGTCTCATCGCCCCGGCGCAGCCACGCGTGGTTCCTTCGGGCCCGCCCCTGGCTGGCACGGACACCCCTATCAACGACGGGATGTGGCGTGGGTCACGCCCCGGAGAAAGGGATGTCAGACGCGGCCGCGGCACAGCTCGAGAAGCGTCATGGCGAGGGTGGTGCCGGGCTTGCCGAGGGCGGCGCTGTAGCGGCCGAGGATCTCGTTCTCGCGGGAGAGGTTCACCCGGCGGCCGCCGGAGGCGATGCGGGCGTCCTGGATGACGGCGGAGACGGCCATGCGCTCCTGGACGAGACCGAGGATGCGGTCGTCGAGTGCGTCGATGCGCTCACGGGCGCCGGTGATGAGGCCGGCGGCCTCGGAGGTACGGGCGCCGGTCCTCTCGGCGGCGGCGGGGGCGCCGGTCTTCTCGACGGTCTCGGGGTGGGTCGCGGTCATGGAGGGCTCCTTGTCGGATCGTGGTTCCCGGAGCCCCGGGTGACAGGTCCCGTGCACGCAGAGCGCCCCGGGCCTGTGTGGCCCGGGGCGCCTGGGAGGTCGCTCGTCAGTTGCTCAAGCAGCTCGACCATGGCAGCCGGTGGGCCGGGTGCCATAGGTAAAGAGGGAGGCCAGGTGCGTGCTGAGCATGGGGCCAGTATGCCGCGCGGCGGAGGGACGTCCAAGCGGGTTCGCATGATGAGACGGCCGGGGGCGGGAGGGGGTGTCTCCCGGGGTGGAAGCGAGGGCCGCGACGCCCCGCCGCCCCCCGGTAGACTCGGAATCACACCCCTTGCTCATCCGCCGGAAGGCAACCCGTGTCAGAAGCGTCCCCCGCCACCCCCGACACCGTTCTGGTCGTCGACTTCGGTGCGCAGTACGCCCAGCTCATCGCCCGTCGCGTCCGCGAGGCGCGGGTGTACAGCGAGATCGTGCCGAGCACCACCCCGGTCGAGGACATGCTCGCCAGGAACCCGGCGGCGATCATCCTCTCCGGCGGACCCTCCTCCGTGTACGCCGAGGGCGCGCCCATCCTCGACCGCGCGCTCTTCGAGTCCGGTGTCCCCGTCTTCGGCATGTGCTACGGCTTCCAGCTCATGGCGCAGACCCTCGGCGGCACCGTCGACAACACCGGCGCCCGCGAGTACGGCCGCACGGACATGTCGGTCAGCAAGCCGTCCTCGACGCTGTTCGAGGGCACCCCCGCCGAGCAGTCCGTCTGGATGTCGCACGGCGACGCCTGCTCCGCCGCCCCCGAGGGCTTCAGCGTCACCGCCTCCACGGACGTCGTCCCCGTCGCCGCCTTCGAGAACGACGAGAAGAAGCTCTACGGCGTCCAGTACCACCCGGAGGTCATGCACTCCACGCACGGCCAGCAGGTCCTGGAGCACTTCCTGTACCGCGGCGCCGGCCTGAGCCCCTCCTGGACCACCGGCAACGTGATCGAGGAGCAGGTCGCCGCCATCCGCGAGCAGGTCGGCGACAAGCGCGCGATCTGCGGCCTGTCCGGCGGCGTGGACTCCGCGGTCGCCGCGGCCCTCGTGCAGAAGGCCATCGGCTCCCAGCTCACCTGCGTGTACGTCGACCACGGTCTGATGCGCAAGGGCGAGACCGAGCAGGTCGAGAAGGACTTCGTGGCCGCGACCGGCGTCCAGCTCAAGGTCGTGGACGCCGAGGAGCGGTTCCTGAAGGCGCTGGCCGGGGTCTCCGACCCCGAGCAGAAGCGGAAGATCATCGGCCGCGAGTTCATCCGGGTCTTCGAGCAGGCCCAGGCGGAGATCATCGCGGACCAGGGCCCGGCGGTGGAGTTCCTGGTGCAGGGCACCCTCTACCCCGACGTCGTCGAGTCCGGCGGCGGCACCGGCGCCGCCAACATCAAGTCCCACCACAACGTGGGCGGCCTCCCCGAGGACCTCGAGTTCCAGCTGATCGAACCGCTGCGCAAGCTGTTCAAGGACGAGGTCCGGATGGTCGGCCAGGAACTCGGGCTGCCGGAGGAGATCGTCCAGCGCCAGCCGTTCCCCGGCCCCGGCCTCGGCATCCGGATCGTCGGCGAGGTCACCAAGGAACGGCTCGACCTGCTGCGCGAGGCCGACGCGATCGCCCGCGAGGAGCTGACCGCGGCCGGCCTGGACCGCGACATCTGGCAGTGCCCGGTGGTGCTGCTCGCCGACGTCCGCAGCGTCGGCGTCCAGGGCGACGGCCGCACCTACGGTCACCCGATCGTGCTGCGCCCGGTGTCCTCCGAGGACGCCATGACCGCCGACTGGTCCCGGTTGCCGTACGACGTCCTCGGCAAGATCTCCACCCGGATCACCAACGAGGTGCGCGACGTCAACCGCGTCGTCCTCGACGTGACCAGCAAGCCCCCGGGCACCATCGAGTGGGAGTGAGCGTCCTTCGCTGAGGGCGCTCAGGTCCGCCGGAGGGTCCGCACCGGCTCCCCGGGCTTCCAGATCTCGAGGACGAGGTACTTCTCGTCCTCGACGGTGGTCCGCACGACCTCCCTCAGTTCGGTGCGGAAGAGGTGGAACGGCTCCGGCGGTTCCACCTCTTCCACGTACGCCGACCGCCGTTCCGGGTCCGTCACCTCCACCGCCCGCCCGCCGATCCGTACGTCCCCGCCGCCCATCCCGGTGCCCGGGCCCTGGTTGGCCTGGAGTGCGAAGCGCGGATCCCGGCGCAGGTCGAGGGCCTTGAGCGAGTCCGGCATCATGCCGAAGCACAGCTCGCCGTGGACGAACCGCACCTCGATGCCGCTGGTGCGGGGCGCGCCGTCCGTGCGGAGGGTCGCCAGGGTGTGGTGGGTGAAGGCCTCGAAGCGTTCCCGGACGGTCCGGGCCAGCGCCGGTTCGGCGGCCGCGAACTGTGCCCAGGTGATGCCCGTCCGCGAGTCCCGCGTGGTGTACGCCTTGTCCAGAGAGCCGTTGTCCATACGACCGAGGATCACCCGCAAAGGTGACACCTCCTGTCGGGTATCGCAGGCCGTCGTTCGGCGCGATGTCACCGACCGCCAACTCTTCACGGAAACCCCTGTCCCCCCAGGACTGACCGGCGGTAACTTCCGCCCCGTGAACGAACCCAGTGCGGGAGCACACATGCACGAATCCACCCCGCCGCCGCCCCTGCCCACCGACAAGCTCCGGTTCGCCCTGCCGCCCAAGCACGAGTCGATCGAGGACGAACGCCGTCACCGCAAGGAACGGCTGGCCGGCGCCTTGCGGATCTTCGGCCGCAAGGGCTTCGAGGACGGGGTCTCGGGACACATCACCGCCCGCGACCCCGAGTTCAGCGACTGCTTCTGGGTCAACCCCTTCGGCATGCCGTTCCGGCACGTCACCGTGAGCGACCTGGTGATGGCCAACGCCGAGGGCCAGGTCGTCGAGGGCGACTACCACGTCAACCAGGCCGCGTTCACCGTGCACGCGCAGGTGCACGCCGCACGCCCCGACGTCGTCGCCGTCGCCCACTGCCACTCCGTGCACGGCCGCGCCCAGGCCGCCCTCGGCGAGCTGCTGGACCCGATCACCCAGGAGAGCTGCGCGTTCTACGAGGACCACGTGGTGTACGAGGCCTACACCGGGGTCGCCGTCGACGCGGAGGAGGGCCGCCGGATCGCCGCCTCGCTCGGCAGCCGCAAGGCACTGGTGCTGCGCAATCACGGCCTGCTCACCGTCGGCGACTCCGTGGACGCCGCCGCCTGGTGGTTCCTGTCGATGGAGCGCTCCTGCCAGGTGCAGCTCGCCGCCCGCGCCGCCGGGCGCCCGGTGCTGATCGACCACCGGCAGGCGTCCGCGACCCGGGAGCAGCTCGGCGGGGACCTCGTCGCCTGGATCAACTACCAGCCCCTGTGGCAGCACATCAGCCGCAGCGAACCGGACCTGCTGAGCTGAAGCCCGGACCGGCCCTCCGGCGTCTTCGCGCCACTTCCTCGCACCGTCCGTCCCGTTCACCCCGTCCGTCAACACGCGCGCGGCGCATTCACCCCCACTGACCGGACCTGGCCGACGCGCACCCCCTTCGGTACGGCACAATGCGTGCTCGTCGCAGGGGAGTGGCAGACGGGCCGGACGCATCGCGGAACCGGCCGTACCAAGGCACGGGACGCGGGGAAGGCGGGCATCGGGCGTGGCGGTGCAGGAGGCGAGACAGGGCGCGGAGCCCACGGCCCACCGGGGCGGTTGTACCTGCGGGGACTGCCCGCACGGCGCCCGCGAGGGGCATCGGCGCGCGGTGGCGGCGTTCCTCGCGAAACGGGACGGGTACGCCTCCGGGCAGGGCCTGCCCGCGGCGGTCGCGCACTCCGCGTCCGCCTCCCGGCAGTGGGTGTCGGACGAGTTGACCCAGTCCGCCGACGCCGTCGCCGAACGCGGCCGCGCCGAGGGCGAGGCCTGGCTGGCCCGGCTCTGGCACCGCACCGCCTTCGCGGTGTGGGGTGGCGTCACGGTCCTGCTGCTGGTCCAGGCGCTGACCGCCGTCGGCGCCGGCTGGTCCCCGGCCCGCACCGCCGGACTGCTCGCCGCGGTGCTGCTCGGCGCCGTCCTCACCGGCGCCGGGTACGCGCACCGGGCCCGGGGCGGCGCGCTGGCCCCCGTCATCGGCGAGGACAACCGCCTGTCCACCTCGCGCGCGGTGGCCGCGGGCTGGGTGCTGTTCACCGTGTACGCGGTGCTCGTCCTGGTCGGCCAGCTCGCCGCGGCCTCCGCGCACGGTCGGCGCGACCGGCTGATCGCCGGGCTCGACCTCGCCCGCGGGGCGGGCGTGGTGACCGTCGTCGCTGTGGTCTGCGGGATCGCCGTGCTCGTCCGGCGGGTCGTCGGCCTGCGCGTGCTGGGGCAGCGCCTGCAGAAGGTGCGCGCCCACCGCCCGCGCGCCGCCGATCTGCTCACCGACGACTCCGGGAGGGGCAGCTTCGCCGACATCCAGTACGTGATGATCAGCGCCGTGGCCCTGGCCTTCGCGGCGGTGCGCCTGGCCCGCCGCCCCGACCAGCTCCCCGACCTGCCCTGGGGCCTCGCCGTCCTCGTCCTGATCTCCGCGGCGACGTACCTCGCCGCCAAGTACGCCGAGGGCGGCCGTCCGGTGATCCTCTCCGTGGTCCGCGCCCGGGAGGCCGGTGACCTGGACGCCCCGATCCGCACCGGCGACGACATCGAGATCCGCGGCGCCGGCTTCGTCCCCGCCGGTGCCCAGTCGGCGGACCGGCTGTCCCGCATGGTGGTGCGTATCGGCGCGGTCCATGTCCACGTCCCGCTGGTCCCGGTGACCGGCGGCTTCGACAATCCCTCCGACACCCTGCTGACCGTCCCCGTCCCGGCCGACGTCGAACCCGGCCGTGTCGAGGTGCAGGTGGTCACGGCCGCCGGGGTGGAGACCAACCGCGTGACCGTCGAGGTCCTCGACTG
Source organism: Streptomyces griseoaurantiacus (assembly GCA_014656015.1). Classification (GTDB taxonomy): domain Bacteria; phylum Actinomycetota; class Actinomycetes; order Streptomycetales; family Streptomycetaceae; genus Streptomyces; species Streptomyces griseoaurantiacus. The sequence continues at coordinate 21,056 of BNBP01000063.1, forward strand.
ACCCGGCCCGATCACCCGACTGCTCCCTCGGCTGATCCACCGGGCAGCGACTCCCCCGAACCGCCCATGCCACGTCCCCCAAGCTGTCTACAACATGTCAGTACGTGGTCGGACCGTGAAGACGCGTCCGATCGTTGAGCGGCCCCCGTTTCTCGTACGTATGGTTGGTTGAGATCTCAACAGTCCAGCGGGCGAGAGGCGGCGACCGGCAGTGACTCACATCCGTTCCGATACGCACACCCTTCATGTGGGTGAGCAGCGAGGCTGGCGGGACACCGCCACGCGGTACGCCCTCGTCCCGCTGCGGATCTTCCTCGGCGTCACCTTCGTCTACGCAGGCATCGACAAGCTGACCGACAGCGCCTTCATGTCCGACTCGGGGGCCGGCTCGCTGGGCGACACCCTGCGCGCGGTCCGCGACTCCTCGGCCATCCCCGCCCTCGTCGACCTGGCCCTCAAGAGCCCGGTCGGCTTCGGCTACGCCATCGCGCTCGGCGAACTCGCCGTCGGCCTCGGCACGCTGTTCGGCCTGCTGACCCGCGTCGCCGCGCTGGGCGGTGCGCTGATCTCGCTCAGCCTGTGGCTGACCGTGAGCTGGGCCTCCGATCCGTACTACTACGGGAACGACCTCGCCTATCTCATGGCCTGGCTCCCCCTCGTCCTCGCCGGTGCCTCCGTCCTCTCCCTGGATGCGGTGCTCCACGCCCGCCGCAGGCAACGGACACCCAGCTACCGCTGACTGCGGGCGGCATCGCCGTCACCGCCGCTGTGCCCTCGCTGCGGCCGCCGCCGCGGCAGGGCCGGCGGGCCGGGGCCCCCGCCGCGGGTGACGGGCAGCGGGTGCCGGCGGGTGGCAGCGGTCCCGGGCGGGCCCTCGCCACGCTGTCGCCCTGAGCCCGGGGGCCACCGTCGGAGGCTGCTCAGAGCGGTGTCTTCGAGGAGGCCTGTGCCGTGGGACGGGTCCGTCGCCGGCGGCGCACCGCCCGGCCCGTCATTCCCGCCGCGGCCGCCAGGCACAGGCCGCCCACGACGATCGGGATGATCACGAACCACGGCGTGCTCCACCAGCCACCCCCGTCACCCGCGTAGGCGACCCCGGCGGAGGCGAGCGCCAGCCCCGCTATCAGCCGGCCGGGCCAGAACTCATGACGCGGCACGGGTCACCTCCACCTGTCCGAGGCCCACCCGCAGTTTCAGGTCGAACGAGCCCACGTTCTTCTTCTTCCCACCGGCCGCCGGCGGCAGCGTCACCCGCTTGTGCTTGCCCGGAGCCACGTCCACGTCCTTCGAGGTGTCACCCGGGAGCTGGATGTCGCCGATGCCCGCGTTGATGTCCAGCCTGGTCGTGACGCCGGGCGGCAGCACGATCCGGAGCCGTCCGATGCCCACCTCGGCGTCGGTACTGACCGTCCGGCCCTCGGCCGGGCGTATTCGGCTCAGGTCGAGCGTGCCCTCGCCCGTGCCCAGGTCGTAGTTCTCCCGGACCGTGGCGGCCGAGGCCGGTGCCCAGGTGGTCCGCGCCCAGTGGGTGCCGATGTCCTTGGGGAGCGCCGCCGACGCGGCGAGGAGGGCCGCGGTGAGCACGGCCATGATGATCGAGCCGGCACCCGTCCGCCCTATGAAGGCGCTGAGCGCTATCCCCAGGCCGAAGACGGCGAGTGCGCAGGAGAGACCGATCTGCAGACTGGTGCCCAGGGGGTGATCGCTCCAGGTCAGCCCCGTGCCCAGGCCTCCGGCCAGCAGGGCGAGCAGGGTCACCGGGCCGCCCGTGCGGCGCGGACCGCGCGGGCGGGGCCTCGGCGCCGGCGGTGTGCCCGGGCGCAACGGGTAACCCTCGGCGATGTTCACCGCGGCCCGCACGTCCCGGTCGGGGATGTCCGGTGGCCCCCACAGGTATCCGGTGCCCCCCTCGTGCGTGCCGTCCTTGACGATCGGCTCCCGCCACCAGGAGGGATACGTCGTCGCCACCGGCGGTGCCGTGGCCTCCGGGGGCGCGTCGGCGGCGGCCTGCGCGGCCAGGGGGTCGGGCGCCGGTGCGCCGCGCCGCCGGGACCAGTACCCGGCGCCGGCCAGCAACAGGGAGAGGACCGTGGCGAAGGCCAGCACGGTGCCGTTCTTCAGCATCGTCAGGAAGACCCCGCAGCCGACCAGGGCGAACAGCACGGCGGCGAGCCCCGGGCCGTCGACCCGCCCGGTCAGCAGCTTGCGGAACTCGTTCTCCTCCTCGTCCTCGAAGGGGACGAGGAGCCAGACGAAGCCGTAGAAGAGGAGGCCGAGACCGCCGACCGCGGACAGCACCGCGAGGCCCACCCGGAAGATCACCGGGTCCATGTCGCACTGTCGCCCCAGACCGGCGCACACCCCGCCCAGCATCTTGTACCGGCGGTCGCGGCGGAACCGCTGCGGCACGTCGACGCCCGCGGTCTCCTCGACGCCGGCGGCCTCCCCGGCGGCCGTGGGCTCCTCGTGCGCGCGCGGTTCCCTTCCCGGCCCGGGGGCGGGCCCCGGCCCCGCCGGCGCGTGCTGGTGATCTGTCATGCGTCCATCGTCCCCGCAGCGGCGCCCGCGCGGCAGCAGGGATGACCCTGGCAGAACCCTGAGATCCGGTCTCGGGGCACGGCGCTGCGGCGGCAGGCGCGCGGAAGCGCGGGACGGAGCCGGACGAGGAGCCCGTGGCACTCGTCCGGGGTCGCGGTGAGGGTGACGGTGAACGCGGGCGGGTGACGGTCTCAGACCGCGCGCAGGCAGAAGGGGTGGCCCGCGGGGCTGGCGTACACCCGGCTGCCGGTGCTGCTTTCCGAGGGGACGCCCTCGGCCGGACGCAGCCGGGTGGCGCCCGCCGCGGTGGCCGCGTGGTCGGCGGCCGCGAGGTCCTCGACGGCGAAGTCGAGGTGGATCTGCTGGGGGACGCCGTCCGGCCAGTCGGGCGAGGTGTGTCCGGGGGCCGACTGGACGACGACCACCGGGAGGCCGGGAGCCTGCACGAAGTGGTGCGCCGGGGTGCGGGTGAGCGAGCCGCCGAGCAGCCGGTGCCAGAAGGAGCCCTCCGTCTCGACGTCTGCCGCGTCGACGACGACGGAGGCCAGGGTGAGGGGCATGGTGATGTCCTGTCCTGCTGTCCAGGGGGATTCAGACGGTCGGGATGATGCCGCCGTCGACGCGGAACTGCGCTCCGGTCAGCCACTTCGCGCGGTCGGAGGCGAGGAAGGCGATCATCTCGGCGACGTCCTCGGGGGCGCCGGGGCGGCCCATGGGGACCTTGAGGTGATCCACGAACCGCTGCTCGATCTCCTTGGTGCTGACGCCCTCCTGCTCGGCCATGTGCCGGAGGTGCGCGTCGGCACCCTCGGTGACGACGAAGCCGGGGAGGACGCACACCACGCGCACCCCGTGCTCACCGACCTCGGTGGCCAGTTCGCGGCTGTAGGTGTTGAGCGCGGCCTTGGCGGCGGCGTAGGACGCCTCGGTGCGCTGCGGCAGGTGGGAGGCGATCGAGGAGACGTGCACGACGACGCCTGAGCCCCGTTCGACCATCCCCGGCACCAGGGCACGGTCCAGGCGCACGGCGCTGAGGAGGTTCATCTCCAGGTCCGCCTGCCAGGAGGCGTCCGAGCGGCTCAGGGTGGGCGTCGGGGAGCTCGCTGCGCCCGCGTTGTTCACGAGCACGTCCACTCCACCCATCTGTTCGACGACCCGGCGGCCGAGTCCGGCCACGCCCTCCTGGGTCGAGAGGTCCGCCGGGACGAACGTGGTGCCGTCGTCCGCCGCGGGCCTGCTGCGGGAGGCCGTGAGCACGGTCGCGCCCGAGGCCGCGAACCGGCGGGCGGTCGCGGCGCCCAGGCCCCGGCTGCCGCCGGTGACCAGCACCCGAAGGCCCTTGAAGCTGTCGTCCCCGAGGAAGGGCATGGGAGTCTCCTCGCCGTAAGATGAACCCGACTCCGGAAACCATACACATAAGCGGAGTCCGACTCACCTTATGGATCCCGTGGAGGTTCCCTTGCCGGCATCACGCCCGCTGCGCGCCGACGCGCGACGCAACCGGGAAGCGCTGTTGTCCGCGGCCCGCCAGGCGTTCCTCGGTGGAGACACCGACGCCCACGTGGAGGACATCGCCCGCAGCGCCGGCGTCGCCGTCGGCACGCTCTACCGCCACTTCGAGACCCGCGAGGCGCTGATCGAGGAGGTCTACCGCAAGGAGGTCGACGACCTCTGCGCCGCGCCCGCCGAACTGCTGGCACAGCACCCGCCGGAGGAGGCGCTGCGGCGCTTCCTGCTGCTGCTCGTGGAGCACGCGGCGGTCGGCAAGGGGATGTCCGTCGTCCTGGAGAGCATCATGGCGACGGACTCACCGGTCTTCGACGAAGCCCGCGCCCGCATGGCCGACGCCCTCTCCCGGCTGCTCGAAGCCGGTGCCGCGGCCGGCACCGTCCGCGGGGACGTCACCGGCCCCACCCTGCTGCGCGCCCTGGGCGGCATCTGCGGGATGCGCGCCACCGAGGGCTGGCTGACCGAGGCCCGGCAGATCACCGCCCTCCTCTTCGACGGTCTGCGTCACGGAGCGGCCGGAGCGGCCTGAACCGGAGGCGCCGGACCGCCCGTCTGCGGGACGAAGATCAGGGGAGTCTCGGGGACCGACCCTGATGCCCCGGGTCCGCCCGGCGTGTGACCATCGAAGGCATGCCGGAAGCCGCCACAGCGCCACTCGCCTCTCCGCGGCCCCCGCGCAAGCTCTACCGCAGCAGCGACGGACGCTGGCTGGGCGGGGTGGCGCGAGGGCTCGCCGGACACCTCGGCCTGCCCGTGGTGTGGGTCCGGCTGGTGTTCGCGGGCCTGTTCATGGCGGACGGCCTCGGCGCCCTGCTCTACGCCGCCTTCTGGTTCTTCGTGCCGCTCGGCGTCGGAGGGGTGAACGACCGCCGGCCCTCCTCCCTGGTCGGCACCGAGATCTCGCCGGACGGCCGGCGCAGACTCGTGGCCCGCAAGCCGGACAAGGGCCAGATCGTCGCGCTGCTCCTCATGGTCGTCGTGGCGATGGTCTTCGTCGGCAACGTCAACCTCGGTGACGGGGCCAAGGCCTATCTGTGGCCGGCCGTCCTCGTCGGCGCGGGCGTCGCCCTCGTGTGGCGCCAGGCGGACAACGCGCGGCGGGCCCGCTGGGCCGAGGTCGGCCGCCGCCGGCGCACCCTCACCCTGCTCCGGTCCGCCGCCGGTGTCCTGCTGGTCACCGCCGGGGTCTCCGCGATCTTCGTCCTGCAGGGCTCCGCCGCCCACCTGGGCTCGGTCCTCCAGGCGGCCCTCGCGGTCCTCGTCGGCATCACCCTCCTCGCCGGCCCGTACCTCATCCGCATGACACAGGACCTCTCGGAGGAGCGTCTGATGCGCATCCGCGCCCAGGAACGCGCGGAGGTCGCCGCCCACGTCCACGACTCGGTGCTGCACACACTGACCCTGATCCAGCGCAACGCGGAGAACGTGGGCGAGGTCCGCCGCCTCGCCCGCGCCCAGGAGCGGGACCTGCGCGCCTGGCTCTACAAACCCGAGGGCACCGGCAAGGACGAGGACGAGGAACCCGACACCCTCGCCGAGGCGGTCCGGCACCACGCGGCCGAGGTCGAGGACAAGCACGGCGTCCCGATAGAGGTCGTCGTCGTCGGCGACTGCCCGCTCGACGAACGCATCGGCCCGCAGATGCAGGCCGCGAGGGAAGCCATGGTGAACGCGGCCAAGTACGGTGGCGACGGCGGTCCGGTCCAGGTGTACGCCGAAGTCGAGGGCAGGACGGTCTTCGTGTCCGTCCGCGACCGGGGCCCCGGCTTCGATCTCGACGCGATACCCGCCGACCGCATGGGAGTCAGACAATCGATCATCGGCCGCATGGAGCGCAACGGTGGCACGGCGCGGCTGCGCGCGGTGCCCGACGGCGGCACGGAGGTCGAGCTGGAGATGGAGAGGGCGGAGAAGACGTCATGAGCGACGCGAACGACGCGAACGGCGCGACCGGAGCGGCCCGGACGGAGGGCGCGAGCGGGGGCCCGGCCGGACGCCGGGTGCGCGTCGTCCTCGTCGACGACCACCGCATGTTCCGCACGGGCGTGCAGGCCGAGATCGGGCAGACGGAGACGACGGGGGTGGAGGTCGTCGGTGAGGCCGCCGACGTCGACCAGGCGGTGAGCGTCATCACCGCGACCCGGCCGGAGGTCGTCCTCCTCGACGTCCACCTGCCGGGCGGCGGCGGAGTCGAGGTGCTGCGTCGCTGCGCACCCCTCATGGCGGACGCCGAACAGCCCGTGCGGTTCCTGGCCCTGTCCGTCTCGGACGCGGCCGAGGACGTCATCGGGGTGATCCGCGGCGGCGCCCGCGGCTACGTCACCAAGACGATCACCGGCTCCGACCTCGTCGCCTCGATCTTCCGGGTCCAGGAGGGGGACGCGGTCTTCTCCCCGCGCCTGGCCGGATTCGTCCTCGACGCCTTCGCCTCCACCGACGCCCCGCCGGTCGACGAGGACCTCGACCGCCTGACCCAGCGGGAACGCGAGGTGCTGCGTCTCATCGCCCGCGGCTACGCCTACAAGGAGATCGCCAAGCAGCTCTACATCTCGGTGAAGACGGTCGAGTCCCATGTCTCGGCGGTCCTGCGCAAGCTCCAGCTCTCCAACCGCCACGAGCTGACCCGCTGGGCCACGGCCCGCCGGCTGGTGTGACGCCCGGCCGCCGGGGGCCACCCCGGCGGGAGGGGGTGGGGGCCGGTCCGATTAGGCTCCGGCCCCATGGACGTACTCATCCACCTCTTCGTCGGCCTGCACATCATCGGTATCGCCGCGCTGCTGGGCGGGTTCCTCACCCAGATGAAGGCGATGGGCAGCGGCACCGCGCGGTTCGTGCCCGGGATGCTGCACGGCGCGCTGACGATGCTGGTCACGGGCGCGGTCCTGGTGGGGCTCAACCAGGCGGACGACCACTCGGTCGACAACATCAAGATCGGCGTCAAGCTCGCGCTGCTGATCGTGATCCTGGGCCTGGTCTACGTCAAGCGGGACGAGGAGCGGGTCGACAAGCGGCTGTTCGGGCTGGTCGGCCTGCTGACCTGCGCGAACATCTTCATCGCGGTCCTGTGGACCTGATCGTCCGCAGCGGTCCCACAGCCGCGCCCGCGGTGACGGCGAGGCACACCACCACCGCGATCCACAGCAGCACCTGCCCCGGTGTCCGCAGCCACCCCGCCCCCAGGGCGGGCGCGGCGGAGAGCAGCGCCGCCGCCGTCATGCCCAGGGGGAACGTCGTCGACCAGCGCCGTATGTCGTAGCGCGGGCGAGGCCGCAGCAACTCCGCCGCCCACAGCACCACGTACCAGGCGAGGGCCAGGACGAGCAGGGTGACGGTCATGGAGTGCAGTACGTGCTGGCCGTCGTCGCTCCACAGGTACGAGGGCCCCTTGCCCGCCTTGAGCAGCTCGGCCCCGGCCAGCGCGGAGATCGCGAGCGCGCCGCCCGCCACCCAGTGGTCGCCGTGCCCCCGGACGACCTGCCGCCAGTCGAAGAAGTAGAGGGCGACGGCGTACAGGGCCAGCCCGAGCCAGAAGAACACCAGCGCCACATGGGCCGGCCAGGCCGTACGCACCGCGTGCGCCACGGCCGCGCCGAGCACGGCGGGCCCCTGCGTCGCCACGCAGGCCAGGAACACCGAGCCGGGCATGCCCCGCCGCCAACCCCGCAGGGCCAGGAACAGCAGCACCGGCCACAACACCACCGCGAGGGCGAGGAGCGCCTCCGCCAGGGTCTGCCGGCCCAGGGCGGAGAACTGCGAGCCCAGGACGGTCGTCGCCGCCACCGCACTGAGGGCGGCCGGGCTCCCCGAGTCGGAGAGCCACCGCCGCGGCTGTCGCGACAGCCGTACGGCGAAGTCGGCGGCCAGCCCCAGCCAGGTGAGGACGGTGACGGCCAGCGCGATGTCGGACAGCACGTCGTACCCGGCGAGCCGCAGGCCGACCGAGAGGATGCCCGCCGTCATCACGGCGGCCCCCGCGGCGGGCGGGCGGCGGGCCCACCAGGCGAGGAGTACGGAGACGAGGGTCGAGGGCCCCGGGGACGGGGAGCTGCCTGCCATGGCTCCGATGCTAGGAACGACCGTCGGCCTCGCGCCCGGGGCACGCGCGCGAGGCGTGTGGAAGAGCACCGCGTGCGCGGGAGAGCGCCGGGCGTGCGGAATACAGGCGAGCACCCCCGCGTACGAACCGGACCCGGAAGAGTGCCGCCCGCGCGCGTTAGGCTTCCGGCGTGTTCGATTCGCCGGATTTCGACTTCGACGTGACGCCGTATGCGGGCGTCGACGCGGAACGGCTGGTGCGGCACACGTACTGCAGTGGGGAGGCGTCCGCCTGGCGGTCGCTGCTGGTGCAGTGCTTCACGCACGCCCGGGAGGTGGAGCGGCTCGAACTGCCCGGGACGTCCGACCTCCACCTCGTGCTCTGTACCCACGGGGACGCCGTCATGCGGACCGGCACGGGCGGCGGCAGGGCGGTACGGCGGCGCTGGGTCCCCGGCCGCATGGAACTCATGGTTCCCGGCCGGCCGACCACGCGTGGGTACCGCACGGCGTCGACGCTGCGGACGACACAGGTGCACATCCCGCGGGCGACCGTCGACCGGACGGCCGCACAACTGGGCGTCGGGGAACCCGACTTCGAGGCGCTGGCCGCGCATCTCGGCGAGGGCGACGCGGCCGTCGAACACGTCGTACGCGCGCTGCCCGCCGCCCCGGGCACGAGCGACCTGTACGCGGAGTCCGCCGCCTCCTTCCTCACGACGCACCTGCTGACCGGGGGCCGCGGCCAGGCCCCGCCCGGGCCCGAACGCACCGCCGTCCGCACGGGCATCGCCATCATGCGGGAGCGTCTGGCCGATCCGCTCACCCTCGCGGACCTCGCCGCCGAGGTGCACCTGAGCGTCTACCACTTCATCCGGGTGTTCCGCGAGGCCACCGGCGAGACACCCCACCGGTACCTCACCCGGCTGCGGATCGAACGGGCGCGGCACCTGCTCACGAGTACCACCCTCACCGTCGGCCAGATCGCGGAGCGCTGCGGTTTCTCCGGCCCCGGCGCCCTGTCCGCGGCCTTTTTCTCCCATGTCGGCGTCCGGCCCTCCGTGTACCGCAAGAACGCGTGAGGGGGACGGCAATCGCGCGCATGTCGCGCGCGGCCACGCCTTCCTAGCCTGGTGCCATGCCTCATAGCTACAGGGTGACGTCCCACTCGCACGCGACCCCCGGTGCCGTTTTCTCCCTGCTCGTACGGGGAGGGACGTGGTCGTCGTGGTCGCCGATCGACACGGTCGGGATCGAGGGCGGCGGGGACCCCGACGCACCGCAGAAGGTGGGGGACACGAGGGTGTTCCGGACCGGCCGGGCGACCTCCCGGGAGCCAATCGTCGAACTGGTGGCCGACCGGAGGTTCGGCTACGAGAACCTGGGCGGCCCCTTCCGCTCCTACCGCGGCGTCATCGAACTCGTCGAGGCGCCGGGGGGCGGTACCGACATCACCTGGTCGGCGACCTTCGTGCCGAAGGTTCCCCTCACGGGTCGCCTCCTGCGGCGGTACCTCACCGGCTACATGCAGCGGATGGCCGACGGACTGGCGCGGTACGCCGGCCGATCCGACATCTGACCGAGTCGTCAGGCGAGTCGTCAGGCGAGCCGTATGACGCCGCGGACCGCCGCCTCGCCGTCGAAGTACACCGACTCCTCCCGTACGTAGGCGCCCGGGCGGGGGGCGTGGATCATCATTCCGTTGCCCGTGTAGACGCCCACATGGCTGAGGTCCTCGTAGAAGAAGACCAGGTCACCGGGGTGAGCGGCGGCGAGCGGGACGGTCGTGCCGCACCGGGCCTGCTCGGCGGGGGTCCGCGGGAGCAGGAACCCGGCGGCCTTCCAGGCGGCCTGGACGAGACCGGCGGCGTCGAAGGAGCCGGGACCGGTCGCGCCCATGACGTACGGCCGTCCGGTCTGCGCCCGGGCGAAGGCGGCGGCGGTCGCGGCCTTGTCGACGGCGGGAACGCCGGCGCCCGCCGCGGGGACGGCCGACGTGGGGGCGGGTGTGACGGTGCCGTGCGAGGCCGGTCCCTGGGAGGCGGTCGGCGCTTGCGGGGCGGCGGTGGGGACGGCGCCCGTGGGGCCGATGGCCGGGATGCTGCCCGTGCTCTCGATGGTCGGGAGGGAGTCGCCCCGGCCGGCGGGCGCGTACGTGCCGGCGCCCGCGGCGGCCGGGAAGGCCACGGTGACGCCTGTGGCGGGGGCCGGACCGGTGAGGGCGGCGGCCGGCGCGGGGCCGGCGGTGGGAGCCTGCGCGAGGCCGCCGGTGGCGGGGTACGCGCCGAGCCCGCCGGTGCCGGGGAGCCCGCCAGTGGTCCCCGGGAAGAAACCGGTGGTCCCCGGGGCGGAGAAGGAGCCGATGCCGTCGGCGGCCGGGAAGCTGCCGGTGCTGCTCACGCCCGGCAGCCCACCGCCGCCGTTCGCGGCGGGGTACGCCGGGGCCACGTCCGCCGGGAACGCACCGGTGCCGCCGGTGGCCGGGTAGGCCGGGGCGGCCGGGTAGGCGTTGCCCGCACCGGGGTCCCCGGCGGCCTGGTACGCGACCGGGAGCGCTCCGGTGCTGTCGCCCGCGGGATACGGGGCGGTGCCGCCGGTGGCCGGGAAGCCGCCGGTGCCGTCCACGGCGGGGTAGGCCCGCGTGTTGTCCACCGCCGGGAAACCGCCGGTGCCGTCCACCGCCGGCCAGGAGCCGATGCCGTCGACCGCCGGGAAGGAGCCCGTGCCGTCCGTGCCCGGGTACGAGTAGGCGGTGCCGAGGGCCGGGATGGAGCCGGTGCCGTCGACCGCCGGCCAGGAGCCCGTGCCGTCCGTGCCCGGGTACGAGTAGGCGGTGCCGAGGGCTTGGAAGGAGCCCGTGTCGTCGGCCGGGGGGAACGCCCCGGTGGCGCTGGCGCCGCCGGTGGAACCCATGCCGTTCACCGCCGGGAACGATCCTGTCCCGCTCACCGCCGGGAACGCGCCGGTGTCCGTGCCGGGGTACGCGCCGGGGCCACCGGTGCCCGGGAAGGTGGCCGTGCCGGCACCCATCGCAGGGAAGGAACCCGTGTTCTCCATGCCCGGGTAGGCACCCGTGGCGCCCACCGCCGGGAACGACCCGGTGGCGCCCACAGTGGGGAAGGACCCCGTGCCGTCGACGGCCGGGAAGGACCCCGTGCCGCCGGTGTTCGACTGGATCCCACCGCCACCGGTCACCGGGAAGGACCCCGTGCCGTCGACGGCCGGGAACGAACCCGTGCCGTCCACCGCCGCGAAGGCGGAGGCCGTACCGCCCGTCGTCGTGTACGCACCGGACGGCGCCCCCTGTCCCGGGGCGAGCTCCTGCACGGGGGACGCCCACGAGGGCGACTGCTGCTGGGTCTGTGCCCGCGCGGGCGATGCGCTCTCGAGTGCCGCACGTGCTCCGCCGGTCCGCTGCGACAGCAGACCGCGCGCGGTGGCGAGCTTGCGCTGCGTCGCCTCCTTCGAGGTCCGCGGCGACCGCTGAGGCGCGCTCGCCGAGACCGGCTTCCTCGGCGACGGCAGTGCCGGCAGCTCCCGCCCCGCGGTGCCGGGCCCGAGGGCCGGCGTCTCGCGGGAGGCGCCCAGCGCCGGGGTTCCGGACCTGCGCCGTTTCTCCGTCGCGGCGATGAGCTCGGCGACGGTCCTGTCGATCGAGGACTGGCGCAGGCCCTGCGGCCGCCCGGCGCCCGGACGCCCCGTGGACCGGCCGGGCGCCGGTCGGTCGGAACTCCGGTCGGCCGGCAGCACCGCCGGGACGGACGGGCCCAGCTTGGCGCGTGCCGTGTCCAGCCACTGCGAACGCTTGGCGGCCTCCGCCGCGGCCCCCGACCGCTGCCGCTCCTTGGCGGCCAGGACGCGCGTCGCGTTGTACGTCTCCGTGGCCGTCTCGACCCGCTGGTACAGGCTGTCGATCCGCTGCTGGACCTCCGCGCGGCTCGGCGCCGGCGGTTCGGTCCCGGAAGCGGAGTCCCCCGAGCCGTTGTCCCCTGCGGGAGCCGCGGGGACCGCCGGGTACGCCGGGCGCGCGACGGCGGGAAGCGGTTTCTGGTCCGACGCCAAGAGAGGCGACTCCTTCCGTACGCCGCCTACCGGGTTAGCTGTCGGATTCGGGCGGATGGTTCCGGAAGGACTGCCCTACGGCCCGTGCGCGCGGGGCGGTGGGCCGATTCACCCCAGGTCTCGGTTGGGTCCCCGGTTCCGGCTGCCCGCGGGGGCGGGCCGGATTCGGCGGAGGCCGCGCGGCCCGGCGACGTTCGCCGGTTGCGTCGAGCGGCCTGCCCGGCACGGTAGCCAACTTGTGTGCCTCGTGTGAAGGTCGAAGTGCGTTATGTCCGATACGTTTTTGTGACCTTCGCGTGAGCCTTCGGTTGCCGACGGCGGTGCGGGTCAATGTGCGGAACCGTTCCGGCAGTTGCCCGTCCTCCGGCCCTTCCGTGCTCGCCTCGCGGTCACCAGGGGTGATGGTGCCGAGGTGGCGTCCCGGTGGCCGACCGTGGGGACGGCGGCGGAAGGCCCGCCGGGCACCGGCGCCCCGGCTGAGAGGTTCGTCACGCGGGGCGCTCCGCCGCCCCGGGGTTCCGGGCGGAGTTCCGAAGGGGGCGGCCGGTTGTCGGTGGGGCGCCCTAGACTCGGAGAGCGATGAGCAGCCTCTTTGACGACAGCTTCCTGGCGGACCTCCAGGCCCCGCGGGCCCATGGGGAGGAACCCCCGCCACCGCCCGAGGACGAGCACGTGCCGGAGCCGATTCCGGACGACCTGTTCGGCGGGAAGTTCGACACGCCCCCGGGCGGCTGGGGGGCCCAGGCGGGCGAGGCCGGGAGCGGAGGCGGCTACTACCGCAACGGCGCCCCCCGCCCCGTCCTGGACGCGGCGGCCCTGCTGGACGGCCTGAACGAGAACCAGCGTGCGGCCGTCGTGCACGCCGGATCCCCTCTGCTCATCGTCGCGGGTGCCGGCTCCGGCAAGACCCGTGTGCTCACCCACCGCATCGCGCATCTGCTGGCGGAGCGGAACGTCCACCCCGGCCAGATCCTCGCCATCACCTTCACCAACAAGGCCGCGGGCGAGATGAAGGAGCGCGTCGAGCAGCTCGTCGGCCCGCGCGCGCACGCGATGTGGGTGATGACGTTCCACAGCGCCTGTGTCCGCATCCTGCGCCGGGAGAGCAAGCGGCTCGGCTTCACCTCCTCCTTCTCGATCTACGACGCCGCCGACTCCAAGCGCCTGATGGCCCTCGTCTGCCGTGATCTGGACCTCGACCCCAAGCGCTTCCCGCCGAAGTCCTTCAGCGCCAAGATCAGCAACCTGAAGAACGAGCTGATCGACGAGGAGGACTTCGCGGCGCAGGCCGCCGACGGTTTCGAGAAGACGGTCGCCCAGGCCTACGCGCTCTACCAGTCGCGGCTGCGCGAGGCCAACGCGCTGGACTTCGACGACCTGATCATGACGACGGTCAACCTGCTGCGCACGTTCCCGGACGTCGCCGAGCACTACCGCCGCCGCTTCCGGCACGTCCTGGTCGACGAGTACCAGGACACCAACCACGCCCAGTACGCCCTCGTGCGTGAACTGGTCGGCACCTCCGAGCACCCGGTCGACGTGCCGCCGGAGGCCCAGGTGCCGCCCGCCGAGCTGTGCGTCGTCGGTGACGCGGACCAGTCGATCTACGCCTTCCGGGGCGCGACCATCCGCAACATCCTCCAGTTCGAGGAGGACTACCCGGACGCGACGACGATCCTGCTGGAGCAGAACTACCGCTCCACGCAGACGATCCTGTCCGCCGCCAACGCGGTCATCGAGCGCAACGAGTCCCGCCGACCCAAGAACCTGTGGACCAACGCGGGCTCGGGCGCTCAGATCACCGGCTACGTCGCCGACACCGAGCACGACGAGGCCCAGTTCGTCGCCGAGGAGATAGACCGCCTCACGGACGCGGGCGAGGCCAAGGCGGGTGACGTCGCCGTCTTCTACCGCACCAACGCACAGTCCCGTGTCTTCGAAGAGGTGTTCATCCGCGTCGGCCTGCCCTACAAGGTCGTCGGTGGCGTCCGCTTCTACGAGCGCAAGGAGGTCCGGGACGTCCTGGCCTACCTGCGGGTCCTCGCCAACCCGGAGGACTCCGTGCCGCTGCGCCGGATCCTCAACGTGCCCAAGCGGGGCATCGGCGAGCGCGCCGAGGCGATGATCGACGCCCTCGCGCAGCGCGAGCGGATCAGCTTCCCGCAGGCGCTGCGGCGGGTCGACGAGGCGTACGGCATGGCGGCCCGCTCCGCCAACGCCGTCAAGCGGTTCAACGTGCTGATGGAGGAGCTGCGCACGGTCGTCGAGTCCGGCGCGGGCCCGGCGACGGTCCTGGAGGCGATCCTCGAACGCACCGGCTACCTCGCCGAGTTGCAGGCGTCGACGGACCCGCAGGACGAGACCCGGATCGAGAACCTGCAGGAACTCGCGGCCGTCGCCTTGGAGTTCGAGCAGGAGCGGGGTGGCGCGGCCGGTGCCGGGGACGGGACCGGGGCTGTGACACCGGGCGCCGCCGCGCCCGCCGATGCCGCGACGGCCGGCACCGGCGCCGAGGGTGCCGAGGGTACGGAAGCCGAGGGCGTGGACGCCGCCGTCACGACCGGCGCGGCCGCCGGAGCCGCGGCGGCCACCGGCGGCACCCTCGCGGAGTTCCTCGAACGGGTCGCCCTGGTCGCCGACTCCGACCAGATCCCGGACGAGGAGGAGGACGGTTCGGGCGTCATCACGCTGATGACCCTGCACACCGCCAAGGGCCTGGAGTTCCCGGTCGTCTTCCTCACCGGCATGGAGGACGGCGTCTTCCCGCACATGCGCGCGCTCGGCCAGACCAAGGAGCTGGAGGAGGAGCGGCGACTGGCGTACGTGGGCATCACCCGTGCCCGGGAGCGGCTCTACCTGACCCGCGCGGCACTGCGCAGCGCGTGGGGGCAGCCCTCGTACAACCCGCCCTCCCGTTTCCTGGAGGAGATCCCCGAGCAGCACGTGCAGTGGAAGCGCACGGGGTCGGCCGGGGCTCCGGCAGCGGGCGGTCGGCCGGGGCGCGGCTCGGGCGTGGCGGCCTCGCTGTCCTCCTCCCTGTCCTCCTCCTTCCCGGCGAGCCGGTCGCGTTCCTCGGCGGCGGGCGCCGCCGGGTTCGCCACGGGCCGGGGCGGTGCGGGGGACCGGCCCGCGGTGGACCTGTCCGTCGGCGACCGGGTCACGCACGACCAGTTCGGCCTCGGCACGGTGGTCTCGGTCTCCGGGGCGGGCGCGAAGGCGGAGGCGACGATCGACTTCGGCGACACCAAGCCGAAGCGGCTGCTGCTGCGGTACGCGCCGGTGGAGAAGCTGTAGCCGGGCGGGGGCGCCCGGCCCTCTGCCGTAGGTGGAGCGGGGCGGGGGTCCGCCCCGCCGGTCACGCCGGGTTCAGGCCGTGGCTGCGGAGCCAGGGGAGGGGGTCGATCGCCGAGCCGCCGCCGGGCCGGACCTCGAAGTGCAGGTGCGGGCCGGTGGAGTTGCCCGAGCTGCCGGAGAACGCGATCGGCTGCCCGGCCTTCACGGTGGTGCCGGAGGCGACGCGGTAGCTGGAGAGGTGGCAGTACCACGTCTCCGTGCCGTCCTTCGCGGTCACGATCGCCATGTTGCCGTACGCGCTGTTCCACTGGGTGCGCACGGTGCCGTCCGTCGCGGCCATCACCGTGGTGCCGAAGGAGACGGGGAAGTCGATGCCGGTGTGCACGGACATCCAGTTGACGCCGGCCTGGCCGTAGTAGGCGCTGAGGCCCTTCTGCGAGACCGGCAGGGCGAACTTGGGGCGCAGCCGCTCCTTGCGGGCCGCCTCCTGCGCCGCCTTCTTCTGCTGGGCGGCCTGCTGGGCCTTGAGGTCGATGCGTTCCTGGGTCCGGCTGGCCCGGCCGGCGAAGTCGTCCGCGCCGGCGGACAAGCTCTGGAGCTGGGTGTCCAGCTTGTTGTTGGCGGCGACCGGCTTCACCGGGGCGGCGTCCGAAGACCCGGCGGCCGTCGTCTCCTTGCCGTCGTCCCCGCCGAAGTCCATGGTGGCGGCGGCGATCGAGGCGACGCCCAGGACGCACACCGAGGGCACGGCGACGGTGAGCAGCGCGGAACGTTTTGCCGGGGCGCGGCGGCGGGAGCGGGTGGCGGCACGGGCCGCGGTCCGCGAGAGCGGCGCGGGGGCGACCTCTTCCTGGTCGTCGAGGAGGGCGGGGGCGTCCTCGCCCTCGTCCGGCCCCTCCGTCCCGAACTGGGCCGCCTCGAAGGACTCGAACGTCGCGGTGGCCTGCTGGTCGAAGGGCACGGGCTGCTCGACGACCGCCGTGGCCGGGTGCTCGTAGTCGTAGGAGTCCGCCGCCTCGAAGGTGGCGGTCGCCTGCTGGTCGAAGGGCTCGGCGGACGGGGTGCTCTCCGGTGCCCGGCCCTCGTGCTGCTCCTGGTGGCCGGCGTCGGCACCCGCGTTCCACTGCGTGGCGTCGTACACGCCGCTGTCGAAGGTCTGGGTGCCCCATGCCCACTGCTGGGTGGCGCCCGCGCCGTCGGAGTGCTGATCCGCCTGCTGCCAGGCCTGCGCGTCCCACTGCCCGGTCGCCTCGGGGGACTGCCCCTGCGCGGGGATGCCGCCGAGGTGCTGGTAGCCCTCGGTCCAGGCGGTCGCGTCGTGGGTCCCGGAGTCGTACACGGACTGGTGCGCGGCGGCGTACGGGTCGTAGGCGGGCGTCTGGTTCGGGTCCGCGCCGTAGGTCTGGCCGGTGCCGGCCCACTGGGTGGCGTCGTACGCGCCGGTGTGGGTACCGGTGTCGGGGAAGGTGCCGAAGAGCGGGTCGCTGCCGAAGGAGACGGACTGCTGTCCGCCGAGCGTCCCGGTCGTGCTCGCGGAGGGATCACCGTACGGGGTGAACTCGCCGTACTGGGCTTCCTGGCCGCCGTACGGCGCGTAGGACGCCGAGGCCGGATCGGAAGCCGGGGCCGGGGAGGTTGCGGTCCCCGACGGGTGACGGTCGTTCACCAACTTCTCTTTCGCCTCGACAACAGGGGCTGGCAGAGCAGTGCGGCGACTGTACCCGGCGGTATGCGGGCGCGACAATCTTCTGCGGGTTTCAGCCCCGGGGGAAACGGGCATTCGGCCGTGTTTCGGGGGGCGTTGACAACGGCTTGGCCGTACGTTCGAGGAGTGTTCGAGTGCGCTGGCCGTGTGGTGCGGCGCTCGCGTCAGGGGTGAAATACCCGTATGGGACTTACCTGTGGCCGCGCGGACCCGAGACTCCTCAGCCCGCGGTTCTCCGGGGCCGCGGTTCACCGGCCCGCGGTTCGTCCGGTCCGCAGTTCTCCGGTCTGCGGCTCTTCGGTCCGCGGTTCGTCCGGTCCGCAGTTCTCCGGTCCGCGGTCCTTCGGCTCGCGTCTCAGGCCACCGTGAGGCCGCCCTCGTTCGTGTGCCCCTGCTTCGTGCGTCCCTGCTTCGTGTGCCCCCGCATCGGGTGCTCCGGCGTGCGGGCCCCCGGGAGCGTCGGCGACTCGCCGGACTCGGTCGGGCCGGCGTCCAGTACCTGCCGTACGCGCGTGGCGACCGCGGGGTGCACGGGCAGGGCGAGGTGGCCGATGCCCGTCACCCGCACGTTCTCCGCCGTCAGGTCCGGATGATCGATGCGGGCCGTCTCCACCGGGACCATGACACGGTCCAGATCGCTCCAGAAGCTCACGAAACGCGTGCGGCAGCCGGGCGCGGGCCCCCGCAGCTCCTCCAGCAGCGCGGAGTGCGGACGCATCTGCCGCACGATCGGATGCGCGTCGGCGAGCGGTGCGACGCGTGTGCCGGAGTGTGGGGTGCCGAGGGTGACCAGGGTGCGCACCCGCAGGTCGCCGCCGAGCCGCTGCACGTAATAACGGGCGATCAGCCCGCCCAGGCTGTGCCCGACGACGTCGACGCGGTCCTGGCCGGTGCGCGCGAGGAGGTCCTCCACGTGGCGGCCCAGGAGTTCGGCGGCTACCCGGATGTCGCAGGTCAGCGGCGAGTGGTTGAGTGACTCGATCCGGCGGTGGCCGCCTCGGGCGAGGGCGCGGCGCAGCAGGACGAAGGCCGACCGGTTGTCGACGAAGCCGTGGAGGAGGACGACCGGGGGAACCGGGGGAGTGGACGGGGCGGGGAGGCGGGGCAGCGCGGGCGCCACGGGCGGTGCGGCCCCGGGACCGCCGGAACGGGCGGCTTCGACCTGGGCGGCCCCGGGCAGGAGGACGCCGGGACGGACGTCGCCGGGATGCGCGTCGCCGGGATGCGCGGCATCGGTGGGGTGGGTGCCGGAACGGCGCTCGGGGAGGAGGCCGGAGGGGTACAGCAGAAGGTGGCCCGCGAGGACCGCGGCCTCCAGGACGGTCGCCTTGAGGAGGGGAACGAGGTGGGGGAGGGGTGCGTGGGGGTGAAGCGGTTGTGCGGGGCGGTCGGGTGTCGCTGCGGTGTCGTCCAAGCCGGCCTCCTGTCGGTGCGCCGGTAGGGGAGCGCGCGTCCGCGGAGGTGGGTGAAGGTGGTAAGGGCGCGGAAGGTGTCCCACCGTGTGATTTCCCCCTCTGTGTGCGGCACGAAACGGCCGGTTGCGGGATGCTGGCGATAACGTTCGTTCACTTCGCTTCGACGTCGTGCAGTCGTCGCTGGCGGTCGCTTGTAGTCATGAAGGGAGTGGTGGGTGTGGCAGCGGGACCGATCCGTGTGGTGGTGGCCAAGCCGGGGCTCGACGGTCACGATCGCGGGGCCAAGGTGATCGCGCGGGCGCTTCGGGACGCGGGGATGGAGGTCATCTACACCGGGCTCCATCAGACGCCGGAGCAGATCGTCGCCACGGCGATCCAGGAGGACGCCGACGCGATCGGGCTGTCGATCCTCTCCGGTGCGCACAACACGCTCTTCGCGGCGGTGATCGACCTGCTGAAGGAGCGGGACGCGGAGGACATCAAGGTCTTCGGCGGCGGGATCATCCCGGAGGCGGACATCGCGCCGCTGAAGGAGAAGGGCGTCGCGGAGATCTTCACGCCCGGGGCCACGACCGCGTCGGTCGTCGACTGGGTGCGGGACAACGTGCGCCAGCCGGCGGGTGCCTGACCGGACGCGTGACCGCGCGCCCGGCAGGGCGCACGACCGCTCGCCAGGCCGGGCACGGTCCGCGTGACGGCGGCGAGGGCGGGGGCCTCCTCGCCCCCGTCGCACGACCCCACCGCCCCCGCCACTCCCGTGCCTCCGGGACGGGACGTGGAGGCGCGGGCCCGCGCCCGTCTAGGGCGTCAGCTCCGCCGTCATCAGCGCCCGCAGCCGCAGCGTGGCCGTGAGGCGCTGGAAGGCCTCCGCCCAGTAGCTCCCCGCTCCCGGCGCCGCCCCCTCCGTCTCGTCGGGTATCGCCGTCAGGCCCTCGAGGCGGTCCGCCTCCGCGGGCGCCAGGCACCGCTCCGCCAGGCCCATCACCCCGCTGAAGCTCCACGGGTAACTCCCGGCGTCCCGGGCGATGTTGAGCGCGTCGACCACCGCACGGCCCAGTTCGCCCTCCCACGGCACCGCGCACACGCCGAGCAACTGGAACGCCTCCGACAGGCCGTGCGTGCCGATGAACCCGGCCACCCACGCCGCCCGCTCCTCCGCCCCGAGGGTGCCGAGGAGCTTCGCGCGTTCCGCGAGGGACACCGCGCCCGGGCCACCCGCCTCCGGTGCGGACGGCGCCCCCAGCAGCGCCCTGGCCCATGCGGCGTCCCCCTGCCGGACGGCCGCCCGGCACCAGGCCGCGTGCAGTTCGCCCTGCCAGTCGTCGGCCACGGGGAGGGCGACGATCTCCTCCGGTGTCCGGCCCCCGAACCGGGCCGCCCAGGTGCTCAGGGGCGCGGCGTCCAGCAACTGGCTCAGCCACCAGGACCGTTCACCCCGTCCGGAGGGAGGCTGGGCCACCACCCCGTCGCGCTCCATCCCCGCGTCGCACTCGTGCGGCGCCTCCACGACCAGCGTCGGGACGGGGGCGGTCACGTCCACCGCCACGCACGTGGCCGCGCGGCTCCCCATCCGGGCGGCCAGCGCCGAGCCCGGCAGCGCCGACAGCAACTCCGCCGCCACGGCCCGGACGTTGCGGCTGCGGTCGGTGAGGGCCCGTTCCAGGAACGGCTCGTCCTGCGGGCCGAGCCCCGAGCGCAGCGAGTCGAGGAACATCAGCCGGTCCTCGGCCCGCTCCGCCGGCCAGGTCGAGGACAGCAGCGCACGGCCCGCCGCCGGGGTGCGGGCCCTGAGCGCGGAGAGCAGCGCGACGCGCTCCGCGAACAGGCCCCGCCGCCACAGATCGCGCACCCGGTCGGACTCCTCGGCCGAGGGCAGTCCCCCGCCGCCCGGCGCGGCCCGCAGCGCGAACCGCCAGTCGGGGTTGAGCCGGGCCAGCCACAGCGCCCGCGGCCCCGCGAAGGCGAGCGCCGCCGGACGCAGGTCCGTTCGCCCCCGGGCCGCGTCCAGCAGCGCGGGGAGCAGCTCGGGCGGGGCGGCGAAGCCCCGTTCGTTCGCCAGCGCCAGCCACTGCGGCAGCAGTTCCCTCAGGTCCGGAGCCGCTCCCCGGCGGCCGCCGCCCGTCCCGGGCCGGTCCGCGAGCAGGGCCGCCAGCCGGCGGGCCGCCGGGGACGGCAGCGGGGGCCGGGGGTCGGGCGCGGCGGACTCC
>BNBP01000064.1 GCA_014656015.1 Streptomyces griseoaurantiacus
AGTGCGCGGGCGGGCCCGCGGGCGCGGGGGGTGCCTGCGGCGCCGGTGGCACGGGCGGACCGGACGACGCGGGTGCGGGGGGCGGCGGCGCGGGCTGCGTCGGCATGTGTGTGGAGGGCGCCCCGGGGGGCGGCACCGGGCCGGTGCCGAAGCCCGGCGGTGCCGCCGGGGCGGGGCCCGGGTGACCCTGGGGATGGTGTGCGGCCGGGGACCACACGGTCGCCGGCGGCTGCCCCGGCCGAGGGGGCGGCGGCAGCGGAGCTCCCCCTGCGTGCTGCATCCGGTGCCACTCCGTCTCGTACAGGCTGTCGGTCCCGGCCGCGGGGCCCGACCGCCCGCCGCCTACCGAACGGTACCGTCCCCGGCCGTCGTTGTGTGAACGGCCGGGGACGGCGGGGAGTGCCCGGTGCCTCCGCGGACCGGACCGGGGCGGGTGCGGGACCCGCGCGCGCTCCCGGTGGTTACTCGGCGACCTCGCCGTACGCGGCCAGCAGGACCGCCGGGTCGGGGCCCTCCAGGACGGTCGGCTTGGCGAGACCGTCCAGGACGATGAAGCGGAGGAGGTCGCCGCGGGACTTCTTGTCGACCCTCATGTTCTCCACGAGACGGGGCCACTGGTCGTGCCGGTAGTGCAGGGGCAGCCCGACGGACTCCAGGATGCTGCGGTGCCGGTCGGCGGTGGCATCGTCCAGGCGGCCCGCCACCCGGCCGAGTTCCGCGGCGAAGTGCATGCCGACGGCGACGGCCGCGCCGTGCCGCCACTTGTAGCGCTCGTTCTTCTCGATGGCGTGCCCGAGGGTGTGCCCGTAGTTGAGGATCTCGCGCAGCCCGGACTCCTTGAGGTCGGCGGAGACGACCTCGGCTTTGACCCGGATGGAGCGCTCGATGAGCTCGGCGGTGTGCGGTCCGGCCGGGGTGCGGGCGGCCTGCGGGTCCTCCTCGATGAGGTCGAGGATCACCGGGTCGGCGATGAACCCCGCCTTGATCACCTCGGCGAGCCCGGAGACGTAGTCGTTGACGGAGAGCGACTCCAGCGCCGCGAGGTCGCACAGCACGCCCGCGGGCGGGTGGAAGGCGCCCACCAGGTTCTTGCCCTCGGCGGTGTTGATGCCGGTCTTGCCGCCGACCGCCGCGTCCACCATGGCGAGCACGGTGGTCGGCACGGCGATCCAGCGCACCCCGCGCAGCCAGGTCGCCGCGACGAAGCCGGCCAGGTCGGTGGTGGCGCCGCCGCCGACGCCGACGATCACGTCGGTGCGGGTGAAGCCGGACTGCCCGAGCGCCTTCCAGCAGTAGGCGGCGACCTCGGCGGTCTTCGCCTCCTCGGCGTTCGGCACCTGGATGGCGATCGCCTCGTAGCCCTGGTCGGCGAGGTCGGCGCGCAGCGCCTCACCGGTCTCGGCGAGCGCCTCGGGGTGCACGACCGCGATCCGCTTGGCCTTCGGCCCGACGAGGGTGCCCAGCTCGCCGAGGAGCTGCCGGCCCACCAAGACCTCGTAGGGCTCGCTGCCCGCCGTGCCGCCGATCTCGATGCGTGTGACCGACTCGCTCATGTCTGCTTCCACCCCATAGCGTCCAGGACGGCTTGCGCGACCTCTTCCGGGTCGCGTCCGTCGGTGGCCACCACCGCAGTGGCGACCTCTTCGTACAGGTGCCGCCGTGCCTCCATCAGCTCGCGCCACTGCTTGCGCGGGTTGAGGGTCAGCAGCGGCCGGGCGGCGTTCAGGCCCGTGCGCCGGACGGCCTCCTCGACGTCCATCGTGAGGTAGACGACCTTGTGCCCGGCGAGCAGGGCGCGGGTGTCCGGGTCCAGGACGGCGCCGCCGCCGAGCGCCAGGACGCCCTCGTGCTCCTCCAGCGCCCGCCGCACGGCGTCCTTCTCCAGGGCGCGGAAGACCGGCTCGCCCTCGTCGAGGAAGATCTCCGAGACGGTCAGGCCCCGCGCGGCGACGATGTCGGCGTCGGTGTCCCGGTACCCGAGCCCGAGCCGCTCGGCGAGCAGCTCGCCCACGGTGGACTTGCCCACGCCCATCGGGCCGACCAGGACGACGACCGGGGCGGCGCTCACCGGATCGCCAGGTTCTCGAGGAAGGAGGTCACGTTGCGGCGGGTCTCGGCGACGCTGTCGCCGCCGAACTTCTCCGCGACCGCGTCGGCCAGGACCAGCGCGACCATCGCCTCCGCGACGATCCCGGCGGCCGGCACCGCGCACACGTCGGAGCGCTGGTGATGGGCCTGCGCCTGTTCGCCCGTGGCGACGTCCACCGTCCGCAGCGCCCGCGGCACCGTCGCGATGGGCTTCATCGCCGCCCGCACCCGCAGCAGCTCACCCGTGGTGAGGCCGCCCTCGGTGCCGCCGGAGCGCCCCGAGGACCGCCTGATGCCCTCGTCGGTGGCGAGGATCTCGTCGTGCGCCTGCGAGCCCGGCACCCGCGCGAGTTCGAAGCCGTCGCCGACCTCGACGCCCTTGATGGCCTGGATGCCCATCAGCGCGGCGGCGAGCCGGGCGTCCAGCCGCCGGTCCCAGTGCACGTGGGAGCCGAGGCCCACCGGCACGCCGTAGGCGAGCACCTCGACCACGCCGCCGAGGGTGTCGCCGTCCTTGTGGGCCTGGTCGATCCGGTCGACCATCGCCGCGGAGGCGTCCGCGTCCAGGCAGCGCACCGGGTCCGCGTCGAGCCGCTCGACGTCCGCGGGCGTCGGGTACACGCCGTAGGGCGCCCGGGCCTCCGCCAGCTCCACCACGTGGGAGACGATCTCGATGCCGGCGGTCTCCTTGAGGTAGGAGCGGGCCACCGCGCCCAGCGCCACCCGCGCGGCCGTCTCGCGGGCGGAGGCCCGCTCCAGGACGGGCCGCGCCTCGTCGAAGCCGTACTTCTGCATGCCGGCCAGGTCCGCGTGGCCGGGGCGGGGCCGGGTCAGCGGGGCGTTGCGGGCCAGGTCCGCGAGGATCTCGGGGTCGACGGGGTCGGCCGCCATGACCTGCTCCCACTTCGGCCACTCGGTGTTGCCCACCATGACCGCGACCGGGGAGCCCAGCGTGAGTCCGTGCCGCACGCCGCCGAGGAAGGTGACCTCGTCGCGTTCGAATTTCATCCGGGCGCCGCGCCCGTAGCCGAGCCGTCGCCTCGCCAGGTGGTCGGCCACCATGTCGGTGGTGATCGGTACGCCGGCGGGAAGGCCCTCCAGCGTCGCGACAAGTGCGGGACCGTGGGACTCACCGGCGGTCAGCCAACGCAGCCTGCTCAACGAAGCTCCTCAGTGCTCGCGCCCCGACACTGCCCTCCGTACACGTGTCCTCGCGTACGGAGACGGCGTGACCGGGGTGCGCGGTGCCGGCCCGCCGCCTGAATCCTCCCACGTCCCCGGGGAGGAACCGGCCGTCGGTCCACACAGCGGACGCGGCCGCCCTGCACCGGCCCCGGCGCGGGACGTGCTCAGCGGGCCCCGAGGGCCTGCTCCCCCGCCTTGCGCATGGCCTCCAGGGGCGCGGCGGGCACGCCCGTCATCCGTTCGACCTGGAGGACGGCCTGGTGCACGAGGAGGTCGAGCCCGCCGAGGACGGCACCGCCGCCGGCCGACCAGCGCGCCGCCAGGGCGGTCGGCCAGGGCTCGTAGAGGACGTCGAAGAGGGTCCCGGGCCGCTCGGGCACGGCACCGGCGAGCGCGTCGGTCGCTCCGGCGGGGGTGGTGGCGATCACCAGGGGGGCGCCGAGCGCCTCCCCGGCCCGCTCCCAGTCCCGGACGGTGACCGGCACGCCAAGTCGCGCGCCCCACTCCCGCATCTCGGCGGCGCGGGCCTCGCTGCGCACATGGGCGAGGACCTCGCCGGTGCACACCCGGGCGAGGGCGGCGAGGGCGGAGGAGGCGGTGGCGCCCGCGCCGAGGATCGCGGCGGACTCCACCTGTTCGATGCCCCGCTCGCGCAGCGCGGCGACCATCCCGGGGATGTCGGTGTTGTCGCCGTGCCGGCGGCCGTCCTCGGTGAACACCACGGTGTTGACGGCCTCGACGGAGGCCGCCGTCTCGCTGATCCCGTCGAGCAGGGGGATGACGGCCCGCTTGAGCGGCATCGTGAGCGAGAGCCCCGCCCACTCGCCCCCGAGCTCCTCCAGGAACCCCGGCAGCCCCGCCTCGTCCACCTCGAACCGGTCGTAGGACCAGCCGGTGAGCCCCAGCTCCGCGTAGGCGGCGCGGTGCAGCACCGGGGAGAGGGAGTGGGCGATCGGGGAGCCGAGCACGGCCGCCCGGCGGTCGCTGTCGGAGCCGGTCATCTGCGCGTCGTCATCCCTTGTTCTGGTTTTCCAGGTACTTCTGGCGGTTCCGGTTCTGCTCCTCGTTGGTCTCGGCGAAGAGCGTCTTGTCCTCGCTGACCGAGACGAAGTAGTACCAGTTCCCCTCGGCCGGGTTGAGGGCGGCCTTGATCGCGACGTCGCCGGGGTTGCCGATCGGCCCGGGCGGCAGACCCTTGATCTTGTACGTGTTGTACGGGTCGTCGAGCTGGCGGAGCTGGTTCACGGAACCGGTGGCCAGCTTGGACTCGCCGCGCAGGTAGTTGACCGTGGAGTCGAAGTCGAGCAGCCCGTAGGTCTCGGTGTTGTCCTTCTTCAGCCGGTTGTAGACGACCCGGGCGACCTTCTCGAAGTCGGACTTGTTCTTGCCCTCCGCCTGGACCAGGCTCGCCACGGTGAGGACCTGCAGCGGGCTGTCGAGGCCGAGGCTCTTGGCCTTCGCGTCCAGGCCCAGCTCGGCGTACCGCTTCTTCGCCTGGTTGACCATGTCGGCGAGCACGTCCTCGGGCTTCATGCCCTTGGACGCGGCGTAGCTGGAGGGGAAGAGGAATCCTTCCAGCGGGTCCTTTATGGCCTCGTCGCTGTTGGCCCAGCTCGGCAGGCCGAGCTTGGACCACTTCTTCGCGGCGACACCCTTGGTGGTGCCCTTCTCCAGGCCGAGCTTCTTGTCGAGGTCCGCGTAGACCGCGGCGTTCCGCTCGCCCTCGAAGACGATCAGGCTGTTGCGGCTCTTGGGATCGAGCATCAGGGCGACGGCGCTGGCGGCGGACATCTGCTTGCGCAGCGTGTAGGCGCCCGCCTGGATGGTGTTGCCCTGCGGGTTGTTGGCCTGGGCGGCGACGAACGCGTCGACGCTCTTGACCACGCCGGCCTTCTTCAGCAGCTGCCCGATGGCGGCGCCGTTGGTGCCCTTCTCGACGGTGACCGTGACGTTCTCGCCGGTGCCCTCGCCCGCGTAGTCCGGGGCGGTGCCGTAACGGTTCTGGTAGAAGTGGTAGCCGACATATCCGACACCGCCGAGGCCGCCGCCGAAGACGAGGACGACCACCAGGCAGGCGCAGCCGTTGCGGCGCTTGCGGCCCTTGTCCTTGCCGCCCTTGGCGCCCTTGACGGGGGCACGCCCCTTGCCGCGGCGGCCTTCGGGGGCGTCCCGTTCCTCGGGGTCGTCGGAGTCCTCCGCCGGGTCGCCGGCGCCCGGCCCGTCCGGATCGCCCGCGAAGAAGGGGTGTTCCTCCTCCTCGGGCGGCCCCGGATCCCAGTCCGGGCGCGGCTCGGTGCCGGTGGCGGGCTGGGCGGCGTAGGCCTCGCCCTGCTCGGCGGCGTACGGAACCTGCGGCTGCTGCGCCCCCGCCGGGACCTGCGGCTGCTGTCCGGGACCGGGCGCCTGCGGCTGCTGTGCCATGCCGTCCCAGCCGGCGTTGCCCTGCCCCTGCCCGTACTGCTGGACATGGCCGGCGTAGCCCTGCCCGTCCTGCTGGGGGTAGCCGCCCTGCACGTTCTGGTACGGCCGGCCGTACTGGTCGTGGCCCTGGTAGTGCTGCCCCTGCTGCTCCGGGTACTGCTGCTGGTAGGGCTGCTGTCCCTGGTCGTAGCCGGGCTGCTGCTGCGCCTGGCTCCAGTCGCCGTAACCCTGCGCCTGCGGCTGCTGATGGCCGCCGTAGGGGGACTGGCCGGCGGGCGCCTGCTGTCCTCCCCATCCGCCGTCCCCGTACAACGGGTCCTCGGGATGCCACGGTTCGGAGCCCGGGCCCCGGCCATACTCAGTCATCGATCCCCTAGAGCCGCGAGGCCTCCATCGTGCCGCGCCCGTGCCCGGCTTTGGTTCCGCCTCTTGCTGTGCGGTGGCTGTTCGAACCCCATCCGCATGGCGCGGAACGTTACCGTATCGCGATCAGATGACCACTTCGACGCCCTCGCCGGGAGACGAACCTGACACCCGTTCGGATTCCAGGGCCTGCTGGAGGATGATCACAGCGGCGGCCTGGTCGATCACGGAACGCCCCTTCTTGGACTTCACGCCGGAGGCGCGCAGCCCCTGGCTCGCCGTGACGGTCGTCATCCGCTCGTCGAGCAGGCGCACCGGCACGGGCGCGATCAGCCCCGCCAGTTCCTGGGTGAAACCGCGCACCTTGACGGCCGCCGGGCCCTCGCCCCCCTTGAGGGAACGCGGCAGCCCGACGACGACCTCGATCGGCTCGTACTCCTCGACGAGCTGTTTGAGCCTGCGGTGGGCGGCGGGCACGTCCCGCCCCGGGACCGTCTCCACCGGGGTGGCGAGGATCCCGTCGGGGTCGCAGGAGGCGACCCCGATCCGGGCGTCCCCGACGTCGATCGCGAGGCGGCGTCCCCGGCGCACTACTTGACCGTCTCGGCGACGAGGCGTTCGACGGCGTCCACGGCCTCGCCGACGGCGGCCGGGTTCTGCCCACCGCCCTGGGCGACGTCCGGCTTGCCGCCACCGCCGCCACCGAGCGTCTTGGCGGCGGTGCGCACCAGGTCACCGGCCTTGAGACCGCGCTCGCGGGCGGCCTCGTTGGTGGCGATGACCGTGAGCGGCCTGCCGTTGTTCACGGCGAACAGGGCGACCACGGCGGCCCGGCCGCCCTGGATGCGGCCGCGCACGTCGAGGACCAGCTTGCGCAGGTCGTCGGCGGAGGTGCCGTCCGGGACCTGCCCGGTGACCAGGGCGAGGCCGCGCACGTCCTTGGCGGACTCGGCGAGGCCGCCGGCGGCCTGGAGCACCTTCTCGGCGCGGAACTTCTCGATCTCCTTCTCGGCGTCCTTGAGCCGGGCGAGCATGCCGGCGACCTTCTCCGGCAGTTCCTCCGGGCGGCCCTTGACCAGCTCGGTGAGCTGGTGGACGACCGTGTGCTCGCGGGCCAGGAAGCTGTAGGCGTCGACGCCGACCAGGGCCTCGATGCGGCGCACGCCGGAACCGATGGACGACT
The DNA here is from genome assembly GCA_014656015.1 of Streptomyces griseoaurantiacus. Classification (GTDB taxonomy): domain Bacteria; phylum Actinomycetota; class Actinomycetes; order Streptomycetales; family Streptomycetaceae; genus Streptomyces; species Streptomyces griseoaurantiacus. Next base: position 7,241 of record BNBP01000064.1, read on the forward strand.
CGCCCAGCAGCTTGACCAGGCCGAGCTGGGCGGTGTTGTGGACGTGCGTACCGCCGCACAGCTCCTTGGAGAAGTCGCCGATGGTCACGACGCGCACGCGCTCGCCGTACTTCTCCCCGAACTCGGCGATGGCGCCCTGCTTCTTGGCCTCGTCGATGCCCATGACGTCGGCGCGGACGTCCAGGTCGCGGGCGAGCACCTCGTTGATCTTCTGCTCGACGTCGGTCATCACGGCCGTCGGAACGGCGGCCGGGGAGCCGAAGTCGAAGCGGAAGCGGCCGGGCTGGTTCTCGGAGCCGGCCTGGGCGGCCGTCGGTCCGAGGGCGTCGCGCAGGGCCTGGTGGGTGAGGTGGGTGGCCGAGTGGGCGCGGGCGATGGCCTTGCGGCGGCGGTCGTCGATCGAGGCCTGGGCCCTGGCGCCGACGGTCACCTCGCCGACCTGGACGACGCCCTTGTGGACGTAGACGCCCGGCACCGGCTTCTGGCAGTCGCGGATCTCGATGACGGCACCGGAGTCGGTGCGGATGCGGCCGGTGTCACCGATCTGGCCGCCGCCCTCGGCGTAGAACGGGGTGCGGTCGAGGACGATCTCGACCTCGTCGCCCTCGGTGGCGGCCGGCGAGGAGAGGCCGTCGACGAGGATGCCGACGACGGTGGACTCGCCCTCGGTCTCCGTGTAGCCGATGAAGTCGGTGGCGCCGGCACTGTCGGCGATCTCGCGGTAGGCGCCGAGGTCGGCGTGACCGGTCTTCTTGGCCAGGGCGTCGGCCTTGGCGCGCTCCCGCTGTTCCTTCATCAGGCGGCGGAAGCCGTCCTCGTCCACGGACAGCCCCTGCTCGGCGGCCATCTCCAGGGTGAGGTCGATGGGGAAGCCCCAGGTGTCGTGGAGCAGGAACGCCTTGTCGCCGGCGAGCACGGTGGAACCGGCGGCCTTGGTCTCGGTGACGGCGGTGTCGAGCACGTTGGTGCCGGCGTTGAGGGTCTTGAGGAAGCGGGCCTCCTCGGCGAGGGCGACCTTCTCGATGCGCTCGCGGTCGGTGACCAGCTCCGGGTACTGCTGTCCCATCGTGGCGATCACGGTCTCGACGAGGTCCTTGACGACCGGACCGGTGGCGCCGAGGAGGCGCATGTTGCGGATGGCGCGGCGCATGATGCGGCGCAGCACGTAGCCGCGGCCCTCGTTGCCCGGGGTGACGCCGTCGCCGATGAGCATCACGGAGGTGCGCATGTGGTCGGTGACCACGCGCAGGGAGACGTCCGAGTCGTGGGCGTCGCCGTAGGCGACACCGGTCAGCTCGGTGGCCTTGCCGATGACGGCCATGGAGGTGTCGATCTCGTACAGGTTCTGCACGCCCTGGAGGATCATGGCGAGCCGTTCGAGACCGAGACCGGTGTCGATGTTCTTGCTCGGCAGGTCGCCGAGGATCTCGAAGTCCTCCTTGCCGATGCCCTCGCCCCGCTCGTACTGCATGAAGACGAGGTTCCAGATCTCCACGTACCGCTCGTCGTTGACGGCGGGGCCGCCCTCGACGCCGAACTCGGGGCCGCGGTCGTAGTTGATCTCGGAGCAGGGGCCGCAGGGGCCGGGGACGCCCATGGACCAGAAGTTGTCCTTCTTGCCCAGGCGCTGGATCCGCTCGGCGGGGACGCCGACGATGTCGCGCCAGATGCGCTCGGCCTCGTCGTCCTCCTCGTAGACGGTGATCCAGAGCTTCTCGGCCTCCAGGCCGTAACCGCCCTTGTCCTGGGGCGTGGTGAGCAGCTCCCAGGCGAGCTTGGCGGCGCCCTCCTTGAAGTAGTCGCCGAAGGAGAAGTTGCCGCACATCTGGAAGAACGTGCCGTGCCGGGTGGTCTTGCCGACCTCCTCGATGTCCGGCGTGCGCACGCACTTCTGGACGCTGGTGGCACGGTCGAACGGCGGCTTGACCTCGCCCAGGAAGTAGGGCTTGAAGGGCACCATGCCGGCGGGGACGAGGAGCAGAGTCGGGTCGTCCGCGATGAGCGACGCCGAAGGGACGACGGTGTGCCCGCGCTCCTCGAAGAAGCTCAGCCAGCGGCGGCGGATCTCGGCCGACTCCATCAGTGGTCCTCATTCCGGTTGTACGAGTGGTACGTCGGCCTCTCGACGTACCGCGGTGTGTCGTGGTTCTCGATGGCGGCGTACCGCCGGGGCGCGGGGAGTTCGTGCTCGGGGACGGGGGCGTTGATGCCCAGCGCGTCGCCCAGCTCCGCCTCCCGGCGGGCCATGTTGTCGCGGACGTCGAGCGCGAAGCCGACGGCCCGGTGCTTGATCCGGTGGCCGGCCTCCAGGGCCTTGTCGGCCGCGGTGGCGGCGAGGCTCTCCGGGGTGAGCCGCCTCAGCTTGCGGTTGACCTTGGTGGTGGCCCAGACGCCTGCGGCGACGCCGGTGCCGAACCAGAACGTACGGCGGAACATGGCTGGGTCAGTTCCCCTTTTCGCGGTGGGCGCGGTCGGCGGCCCGCTGGGCGCGCCTGACCCGGCGGGCCGACGGGACGGTGCGCCCGACGATCACCTCGCGCCGGGGCTCGGCGGACGGCCGGTCCTCGCGGCGGCCGGTGAGGGCGCGGCGCACGCCGTAGCCGAACGCGGCGACCTTGACCAGGGGGCCGCCGAAGGTGGAGGCGACGGTCGTGGACAGCGCCGAGGCGTTGGACGTGACTTCCTGGACGTCGCTCGCGATGGCGTCGACCCGGTCGATCTGGGTCTGGGCCGAGCGGACCGCCGCGGAGGCGTCGTTGAGCAGCGGGACGGCCTGTTCGGTCACGTCCGCGACGAGTTTGGTGGTCGCCCGGAGCGTCTGGGCCAGCCTCGCCAGTGCCACGGCGAGGAAGGAGACCAGGATCGCCCAGAACACGGCCACCAGGATCCCGGCCACCTCTCCACCGGACACCTGTGCGCACCCGCTCCCTGAAACGTGTCTGACCGTCGAGTCCACTGAACCCGTCGGTCGTGTCGAAACGCGCCGGACCCGGCGACGAGCAGTACCCCCGAGCCTATCGCGCCCGGGGTGCCGGTCCGTACCGCATTACCGGCGCCGGCGCCCGCAAACGCCGGAGCCCGCCGCCCCGGCCACGAGGGCGGGGCGACGGGCCCGGGCACACGGTGTGCGCCGCGTCCGCTGAGGGGTGATCAGCGGGCGTAGTACTCGACGACGAGCTGCTCGTCGCAGATCACCGGGATCTCCTTGCGGTTCGGCTCGCGGTCCAGGCGGAACGCCAGGGCCTTGAGGTTCACCTGGAGGTAGCGCGGGGTCTCGCCCTCGGGGGCGAAGCCGCCCTCGCGGGCGATGGAGAAGAGGGTCTTCTCACGGCTGCGCTCACGGACCATGACGACGTCGTCCGGCTTCACGCGGAAGGACGGCTTGTCGACCTTGTGGCCGTTGACCTCGATGTGGCCGTGGACGACCATCTGCCGGGCCTGGTAGATCGTGCGGGCGATGCCCGAACGCAGGACCAGCGCGTCGAGACGGCGCTCGAGCTCGATGACCAGGGCCTCACCGGTCTTGCCCTGCGTCTTGGCGGCACGCTCGTAGGCGCGGACGAGCTGGCGCTCGGACACGTCGTACTGCGCGCGCAGACGCTGCTTCTCGAGCAGACGGACCTTGTAGTCCGAGTTCTGCTTGCGGCCGCGGCCGTGCTCACCCGGCGGGTAGGGGCGGGCCTCGAAGTACTTGACGGCCTTCGGGGTCAGCGCGATGCCGAGGGCACGCGACTTCTTGACCTTGGGGCGGGACTGGTTCGCCACTTCTTCTTCTCTTCTCTTCGCTTACGGCTTCACCAGGGTTACGGGAGGTCGCATCCGCAGCCGGGGAAACCCGCCGGGTCCGGTGAACCGGGCCTGCCGGGCAGCCGCTCCCCTGATCTGGGCACATACGTGCAGCACGCGAGTGGCCCACCGACCGGGGCCCCGGGGTCCGTGGGGACCTCGGGGGTGGTGGTGGGCTGCCCGCGACACCTTCGACGGTGCGCGACGCTCCTGGATCCTCCCGCCGCGGGGCGAGGAGGTTCCGGCTGGGTGTCCCGCTCTGGTGGCGTCGACCGGGGCCGACACGGGACGCAGCACTTCGGGCGAGTCTACAGGGCGGCGGGCACTGCTCTCGACCGGGGCGGCCGCGGCACGGAGCCGCCCGGGGCCCGGCGCCGGTACCGCCGCCCCGGCGTCCGTGTCGCCGCGGGGCCACGGCTGCTCGCCGTCGCTACGGCTGCTTGCGGCCGAGGTGCTTGCGGGTCCACTCCACGGCGTCCGCGTACCGGGCCTCCCCGCCGTGCCGGGTCGGTTGGTAGTAGGCGCGGTCCTTCAGTGCGTCCGGGGCGTACTGCTGGGCGGCGATGCCCTCGGGCAGGTCGTGCGGGTAGACGTAGCCCTGGGCGTGGCCGAGCTTGGCGGCGCCCTTGTAGTGCCCGTCGCGCAGATGGGCGGGGACGGGGCCGGCGAGGCCCTTGCGGACGTCCTCCAGGGCGGCGCCTATCGCGGTCGTCGCCGCGTTGGACTTGGGGGCGAGCGCGAGGGCGATGGTGGCGTGGCTGAGGGTGAGCGCGGCCTCCGGGAAGCCGATCATCGCGACGGCCTGGGCTGCGGCGACGGCGGTGGGCAGGGCCGTCGGGTCGGCGAGGCCGATGTCCTCGCTGGCGGAGATCATCAGCCGGCGGGCGATGAACCGGGGGTCCTCCCCGGCCTCGATCATTCGGGCCAGGTAGTGCAGCGCGGCGTCCACGTCGGAGCCGCGGATGGACTTGATGAGGGCGCTGGCCACGTCGTAGTGCTGGTCGCCGGAACGGTCGTACTTCACCGCGGCCCGGTCGACCGTCTCCTCCAGGGTGGTCAGGCCGATCTCGGGCTCGCCCTTGTCCAGCGCGGCGCCGGCGGCCGCCTCCAGGGCCGTCAGCGCCCGCCGGGCGTCGCCGCCCGCGATCCGCAGCAGGTGCGCCTCGGTCTCCTCGGGCAGGGTGACGGCGCCCTTCAGGCCGCGCTCGTCGGCCAGTGCCCGATGGAGCAGCCCGCGCAGGTCCTCGTCGGTGAGGGGTTCGAGGGTGAGCAGGAGGGAGCGGGAGAGCAGCGGGGAGATGACCGAGAAATAGGGGTTCTCGGTGGTCGCGGCGATCAGGGTGACCCAGCGGTTCTCGACGGCGGGCAGCAGGGAGTCCTGCTGGGCCTTGCTGAAGCGGTGGATCTCGTCGAGGAAGAGCACGGTCTCCGTGCCGTAGCCGCCGGTGGCGCGGCGGGCGCCGTCGATGACCGCGCGGACCTCCTTGACGCCGGCGGTGATCGCGGAGAGCTCCACGAACCGCTTGTTGGTGGCCTTGGAGACGACGTACGCCAGGGTGGTCTTGCCGGTGCCGGGCGGGCCCCAGAGGATCACCGAGGAGGGGCCGGCCGGGCTGCCCGCGGAGGTGCCCTCGCCGACCAGCCGGCGCAACGGGGAGCCGGGCTTGAGCAGGTGCTGCTGGCCCATGACCTCGTCGAGGCTGCGCGGGCGCATCCGGACGGCCAGGGGGCTGGCGGCCGGGTCCTTCTCCTGACGGGCCTCGGCGGCGGCGGTGAACAGGTCGGGTTCCACGGAGAAAACCCTAAGTCACGCCACTGACAAACCGCGGCCGGCCGTCGGGAGCGCACTCACCGGGGCCGGCCCGGGAAGGGCCACGGGCTCAGGAGGCCCAGAGCTGGCTGCCCCAGCGGGTGAACACCAGCATGGCGATGATGCCCACGTGGGTGACCGGCAGGACCCAGGTGAACTCGCTCAGGAAGTTCTTCACCGGGCGGGGGGCGGGAAGGAAGTCGTTGCGCACGTTGTGCGAGGTCACGTACCAGAACATGGTGATCGTGATCACCCAGGCCAGGGAGCACCACAGGCACAGGGCGTTGATCTCGTAGAGCGTCTGGAACTGCAGCCAGGTGCAGAAGCCCACGCCGAACAGCGTGCCGAAGTTGAAGGTGAGCCAGTACCAGCGGGGGAAGCGGACGCGGGTGAGCAGGGTGACGCCGACGCAGATGACGATGCCGTAGCAGACGAGGCCGAGGAACGGGTTGGGGAACCCGAAGACGGCGGCCTGCTTGCTCTCCATCACGCTGCCGCAGGAGACGATCGGGTTGATGCTGCAGTTCGGGGTGAACGTCCTGCCCTCGGCCTTGGCCTCGGCAATCTTGATCTTGTCCAGGGTGATGACCCAGGAGGCGAGCAGGCCGAGGGCGCCGGTGATCACCAGCATCACGGAGAAGGCGCGGCCGGCGCCGACGGGGCGGGGCGCGTCGCCGCGCTGGGGCTCCGGGTCGGTCGCTTCTGTGGAGACGTCCCTGACTGTCGTCTTGCTCATCACGCCGATTCCGTCGTTGAGGTGGCTGGGCGGGCAGGGTCATTGTGCCGCACGGAAGGGCCTGTTCACCGTTGGCTGCGAATAAGGAGGGGCGGCCGGGGGGTACGAGGTGCCGGGTTCACGCCATCGAAGGACGGCGCGGGGGCACGGGTGAGCGAACGCGGGGGCGGGCGTTCGTTTCCCCGACGGCGCCGACGCCCCGCTCCCCCGTGCGGGAGGCGGGGCGCCCCTGGCGCCTCAGCCCAGGCGGGTCTCCAGCTCGGCGACGATCTCGTTGAGGCCCACCGGGGCCTGCTCGCCGGACTCCATGTCCTTGAGCTGGACGACGCCCTCGGCGAGATCCCGCTCGCCGGCGACGATCGCGTACCGCGCACCGCTGCGGTTCGCGTTCTTCATCGCGCCCTTGAGCCCCTTGCCGCCGTAGGCGAAGTCCGTCGCGATGCCGAGCCTGCGCAGCTCGGTCACCTTCGCGAACAGCACCCGCCGTGCCTCCTCGCCGAGCGGCACCGCGTAGACGCTGGTGACCGACGGCAGCGGCAGTTCGATGCCCTCCGCCTCCAGTGCGAGGACCGTGCGGTCCACGCCCAGCGCCCAGCCGACCGAGGGCAGCGCGGGGCCGCCGATCATCTCGGAGAGCCCGTCGTAGCGGCCGCCGCCGCCCACCGCGGACTGGGAGCCCAGGCCGTCGTGGACGAACTCGAAGGTCGTCCGGGTGTAGTAGTCCAGGCCGCGCACGAGCCGCGGGTCGTCCTCGAAGGCGACGCCGGCCGCGCGGAGCAGCTCGCGGACCTCCTCGTGGTACGCCTTGCACGCGTCGCACAGGTAGTCGCGCAGGATCGGGGCGTCGGTGAGCTGCTTCTGGACGTCGGGGCGCTTGTCGTCGAGGACGCGCAGCGGGTTGATCTCCGCGCGGCGCAGGGTCTCCTCGTCGAGGTCGAGGCCGCGCAGGAAGTCCTGGAGGGCGGCGCGGTAGACCGGCCGGCACTCCTTGTCCCCGAGGCTGTTGAGCAGGATGCGGAAGCCGCGCAGACCCAGCGAGCGGTACGCCTGGTCGGCGAGGATGATCAACTCGGCGTCGAGCGCCGGGTCCTCCGCGCCGATCGCCTCGGCGCCGACCTGGGAGAAGTGGCGGTAGCGGCCCTTCTGGGGGCGCTCGTAGCGGTAGTAGGAGCCCGAGTACCAGAGCTTGACCGGGAGGTTGCCCGCCTTGTGGAGGTTGGCCTCCAGGGCGGCGCGCAGCACGGAGGCGGTGCCCTCGGGGCGCAGGGCGAGCCGGTCGCCGCCCTTGGTCTCGAAGGCGTACATCTCCTTGGTCACGATGTCGGTGGACTCGCCGACGCCGCGGGCGAAGAGGTCGACGCTCTCGAAGCCGGGCGTCTCGATGTAGCCGTAGCCGGAATTGCGCAGCGGCCGGGCGATCGCCTCGCGCACCGCCAGGAAGGTGGCGGAGTCGGGCGGCAGCAGGTCGTACGTGCCCTTGGGGGCCTTGAAAGTGCTCACGGAGGGTTTCTCGTCACATTCCTCGTCGGGGAGCGCCGGACGTGCCGCTCTCGCGGCCGCCCGCGGCCACCTGCCGCAGATACGGGTTGGTGGCGCGCTCCTGGCCGATGGTCGTCTGGGGACCGTGCCCGGACAGCACCACGGTCGGGTCCTCGAGCGGCAGGCACACGCGGGCCAGCGACGCGAGCAACTCTTCCGTGTCACCGCCGGGCAGGTCGGTGCGTCCCACGGAGCCGGCGAACAGCAGGTCGCCCGAGAAGAGGATCGGCGGGACGTCCGCCGCCTCGGGCAGCCCGAAGGTCACCGACCCCTTGGTATGGCCGGGCGCGTGGGCGACGGAGAACTCCAGGCCCGCCAGGGGCAGCGCGGCCCCGTCGGCCAGTTCCCTCACGTCCTCGGGTTCGCCCACGGTCAGCTCGCCCATGAGCTGCGCGCCGATGGAACGGCCGAGCGCCTTCTCGGGGTCGCCCATCATGTAGCGGTCCTCCGGGTGGATCCACGCCGGTACGTCGTGGGCGCCGCAGACGGGCACGACCGAGGCCACGTGGTCGATGTGGCCGTGGGTGAGGACGACGGCGACGGGCTTGAGCCGATGCTTGCGCAGCGCGTCCTCGACTCCCTGGGCGGCCTCGTGGCCCGGGTCGATGATCACGCACTCCTCACCGGCGGCGGGGGCCACGAGGTAGCAGTTCGTCCCCCAGGCACCGGCGGGAAATCCGGCAATGAGCACGTTCGTCCTTCGTGTCGTCTTCTGCCCGCTCTTGTCGTCGTACGGCCGGACATGGACGTCGTACTCGGACGGGCGGGCACCGGTCAGAGCCTACCGGCGCTGCCGTTTCCTCAGCGAACCCATATACGGTACGGGGCTACACGCAGACGGTCGGCCACATCACGCAGCCGGACCGGTCGACGCACGAGACGCTTCGTCCCAGACGCTTGAGGAGACAACACCGTGGTCAGCCAGGAACAGCGGCGGCGCCAGCTCGCCCGGGAGAAGTTCTTGCGGCAGCAGCAGCGGCGCACCGAGGCGCGCCGCCGCGCGAAGGTGCGCAACTCCGTGATCGCCTCGGTGCTGGGCGTCGTGATCATCGGCAGTGTGGCGCTGTACACGACCGGTGTCATGAAGGACGACGACAAGAAGGAGAACGCGGGCGCGGAGGTGACGCCGAGCGCCTCCCCCACCACCAAGGCGCCGGACCCCTGCGAGAAGCCCGCCAAGGGCAAGGTCAAGCCGCTGAACTGGAAGAAGGAGCCGGCGGTCACCATCGACAAGTCGGCGGACTACACCATGAAGCTGGCCACGACGTGCGGTGACATAGACATCGCGCTGAAGGCGGCGGCCGCCCCGCACACGGTGAACTCCTTCGACTTCCTGGCGGGCAAGGGGTACTTCGACCACACCAAGTGCCACCGGCTCACCACCAACAGCATCTACGTGCTGCAGTGCGGCGACCCGACGGGCAGCGGCAGCGGCGGTCCGGGCTACACGATTCCGGACGAGAACCTGAAGGACAAGGTCCTCAAGAAGAACAGCTACCCGGCGGGCACGGTCGCGATGGCGAACACCGGCCAGAAGCACACCGGCGGCAGCCAGTTCTTCCTGGTCTACAAGGACAGCCCGCTGCCGCCCAGTTACACCCCGTTCGGCACGGTATCCGCCTCCGGCATGAAGGTGCTGAAGAAGATCGCCGATGCGGGTGAGAACACGGGCGCGGGCGACGGCGCCCCGAACGCGACCGTGGTGATCGACAAGGCCACCGTGACGAAATCCTGACCGTCAACTGCGTAATTTCGGTCGTGCGGGATGCGGACAGCCGCCCCGCCGGTCGCCTAGATTGGCCGTGACGAAACTGTGGACGATGCCCGGGGGTGTACCGCTCCCCCGCGCGCATCATGTGGAGGAGGCGCTGTGAGCAGCGACCCGTGGGGCCGCGTCGACGAGACGGGGACCGTGTACGTGCGTACGGCCGAGGGCGAGCAGGTCGTCGGTTCCTGGCAGGCCGGCTCCCCCGAGGAGGCGCTGGCCTATTTCGAGCGCAAGTACGAGGGCCTGGTTGTCGAGATCGGCCTCCTCGAACGGCGGGTGCGGACGACCGACCTGTCCGCGAAGGACGCCCAGGCCGCGATCGGCCACCTGCGGGAGCAGGTGGACGCGCACCACGCGGTCGGCGATCTGCAGGCCCTCCGCGACCGGCTGGACAAGCTGGTCGCGACCGTCGAGTCGCGCCGCGAGGAGCGCAAGGCGCAGCGGGCGAAGCAGTCCGACGAGGCGCGGCACGCCAAGGAGGCGCTGGTCGCCGAGGCCGAGGAGCTGGCCGGGTCCGAGCAGTGGCGCTCGGCCGGTGAGCGGCTGCGGGCGCTGGTGGACACCTGGAAGGGGCTGCCGCGGCTGGACCGCAAGTCGGACGACGAGCTGTGGCACCGCTTCTCGCACGCCCGTTCGGCGTTCTCCAAGCGCCGCAAGGCGCACTTCGCGCACCTGGACGCGCAGCGCGAGGACGCCCGCAGGATCAAGGAGCGGCTGGTCTCGGAGGCCGAGGCGCTGTCGGGTTCGACCGACTGGGGTCCGACGGCCGCGCGCTACCGCGAGCTCATGACGGAGTGGAAGGCAGCGGGCCGCGCCCAGCGCGAGCACGAGGACGACCTGTGGAACCGTTTCCGCGGGGCGCAGGACGTCTTCTTCGCCGCCCGCGGCTCGGTCTTCGCCGAGCGGGACGCCGAGCAGGCCGAGAACCTCAAGCTCAAGGAGGAGCTGGCCGAGGAGGCGGAGAGGCTGCTGCCGATCGGCGACCTCAAGGCGGCGCGGGCGGCGTTCCGGTCCATCAACGAGCGCTGGGAGGCCATCGGCCATGTGCCGAGGGACGCCCGGCCCCGGGTCGAGGGACGGATGCACACGGTCGACCGGGCGCTGCAGGAGGCCGAGGAGGCCGAGTGGCGCCGCACCAACCCCGAGGCGCGGGCGCGGGCGGAGGGGCTGACGGGTCAGCTCCAGGCCGCCGTGGACAAGCTGAAGGGGCAGATCGAGCAGGCCAGGGCGCAGGGCAACAACGCGAAGGCGGACAAGCTGGAGCGTGAGCTCGAGGGACGCCAGGCGCTGCTGGACCAGGCCCTGAAGGGGCTGCAGGAGTTCGGCGGCTGAGCCGCCCGCGGCGATGACCGTGTCCGCCCCCGGTGCCTGGTGCACCGGGGGCGGTTGCGTGTGCGGGGCCCGCGTCGGGGATGCTCAGGGCCGGCGTGCGGAGGTCACGCGGTAGACGTCGTAGACGCCCTCCACGCCCCGTACCGCCTTCAGGACGTGGCCCAGGTGCTTGGGGTCGCCCATCTCGAAGGTGAAGCGGGAGGTGGCGACCCGGTCGCGGGAGGTCTGGACGGCGGCCGAGAGGATGTTGACGTGCTGGTCCGAGAGGACCCGGGTCACGTCCGACAGCAGGCGGGAGCGGTCCAGGGCCTCGACCTGGATGGCGACCAGGAAGACCGAGGACTGCGTCGGCGCCCACTCGACCTCGAGGATCCGTTCGGGCTCGCGCGAGAGCGAGTCGACGTTGACGCAGTCGCTGCGGTGCACCGAGACGCCGCTGCCGCGGGTGACGAAGCCGATGATCGGGTCGCCCGGCACCGGGGTGCAGCAGCGGGCCAGCTTGACCCAGACGTCCTCGACGCCCTTGACGACGACGCCCGGATCGGCGCTGGAGCGCCGCTTGCGGCGGCCGCGGGAGGGCGGGACGCTCTCGTCGATCTCCTCGGTCGCGGCCTCCTCGCCGCCGAGGGACTGCACGAGCTTCTGCACGATGTTCTGCGCGGAGACGTGGCCCTCGCCGATCGCCGCGTACAGCGCGGAGATGTCCGAGTAGCGCATCTCGTGCGCCAGGGTGACGAGGGAGTCGCCGGTGAGGATGCGCTGGATGGGCAGGTTCTGCTTGCGCATCGCGCGGACGATCGCGTCCTTGCCCTGCTCGATCGCCTCGTCGCGGCGCTCCTTGGAGAACCAGGCGCGGATCTTGTTGCGGGCGCGGGGCGACTTGACGAAGCCGAGCCAGTCGCGCGAGGGGCCCGCTCCGGGCGCCTTGGAGGTGAAGACCTCCACCAGGTCGCCGTTGTCCAGGGTGGACTCCAGCGGCACCAGGCGGCCGTTGACGCGTGCTCCTATGGTGCGGTGGCCGACCTCGGTGTGGACGGCGTAGGAGAAGTCGACCGGGGTCGATCCGGCCGGCAGCGCGATGACGTCGCCCTTGGGGGTGAAGACGAAGACCTCGTTGCGGGAGAGGTCGAAGCGCAGCGACTCCAGGAACTCGCTGGGGTCCTCGGTCTCCTTCTGCCAGTCCAGGAGCTGCCGCAGCCACGCCATGTCGTTGATGGCGGCCGCTTCCTTGCCGGACTTCCCGCCCGCCTTGGGGGCGTCGGTGCGGACCTTGGAGGCGCCGGCGACGGCCTCCTGCTTGTACTTCCAGTGCGCGGCGATGCCGTACTCGGCGCGGCGGTGCATGTCGAAGGTGCGGATCTGGAGCTCGACCGGCTTGCCGTTGGGCCCGATGACCGTCGTGTGCAGCGACTGGTACATGTTGAACTTGGGCATCGCGATGTAGTCCTTGAACCGCCCCGGAACCGGGTTCCAGCGGGCGTGGACGGTACCCAGGGCCGCGTAGCAGTCGCGGACCGTGTCCACCAGGACGCGGATGCCCACCAGGTCGTAGATCTCCGCGAAGTCCCGGCCGCGGACGATCATCTTCTGGTAGACGCTGTAGTAGTGCTTGGGCCGGCCGGTGACGGTGGCCTTGATACGGGCGGCGCGCAGGTCCTGCTGGACCTCGTCGGTCACTATCGCGAGGTACTCGTCCCGCTTGGGGGCGCGCTCGGCGACCAGGCGCACGATCTCGTCGTACATCTTGGGGTAGAGGATCGCGAAGGCGAGGTCCTCCAGCTCCCACTTGATGGTGTTCATGCCCAGCCGGTGGGCCAGCGGCGCGTAGATCTCAAGGGTCTCGCGGGCCTTCTTCTCCTGCTTCTCGCGCTTGAGGTAGCGCATGGTGCGCATGTTGTGCAGGCGGTCGGCGAGCTTGATGACCAGGACGCGGGGGTCCTTGGCCATGGCGACGACCATCTTGCGCACGGTCTCGGCCTGGGCGGCCTCGCCGAACTTGACCCGGTCCAGCTTGGTGACGCCGTCGACGAGCAGGGCGACGACGTCGCCGAAGTCGCGGCGGAGGTCCTCCAGGCCGTACTCGGTGTCCTCGACGGTGTCGTGCAGCAGCCCGGCCATGAGCGTGGCCGGGTCCATGCCGAGCTCGGCGAGGATGGTGGTCACCGCGAGGGGGTGCGTGATGTACGGGTCGCCGCTCTTGCGCTTCTGGCCGCGGTGCCAGCGCTCGGCGACCTGGTAGGCCTTCTCGATCTGGCGGAGCGTGGACGTCTCGATCTTGGGGTCGTTGCCGCGCACTATCCGCAGCAGCGGCTCCAGGACCGGGTTGTACGGGTTGGAGCGCTGGACACCGAGGCGGGCGAGACGGGCGCGGACGCGGTTGGAGGAGCCGGAGCGCGCGGTCTGGCCGGTGTTGGCGCGGGCCGCCGGGGCGGTGGGGTGCTCGGGGGGAGCCGGCTTGGGACGCGTCTGGGACGCGGGCTTGTCGACCGGCGCCGGGCCGTGCTCCACCGGCCCGCGGGGGTCGTTCTTGGCGTCCGACGCGGGAGTGGCCGCGGGCTTGGGGGTCGCCCCGGGCTTGGCGGCGGTCAGTGGCTGGGCCTCGTCTGGCAAGAGGACTCCTCGTGCGCGATCCGGGTCCCCCGGCAGGCTCCGGAGACCCCATGGTAGCGATCCCGGGCCGTGGGCTCCCGGTCAGGCGGCGGAGACGGGACGCTACCAGCGAAACACACGGGGCGGGCGCCGGATTCCTCCGGGCCCGCCCCGTTCTGTCACGACCTGCGTCCTGCCGGGTCAGACCTGCAGCAACGCCTCCAGCGGGGCGCCGTCGAGGGCCGGCTCCAGGCGGGCCCGGCCGCCCAGGAAACCGAGCTCCATCAGCACCGCGACCCCGGCGACCTCGGCGCCCGCGCGCCGGACCAGCGCCAGCGAGGCCTCGGCGGTGCCGCCGGTGGCGAGCACGTCGTCGATGACCATGACGCGGTCCCCGGCGCTCAGGTCCTCGGCGTGCACCTCGATCTCGGCGGAGCCGTACTCCAGGTCGTAGGCCTGCCGCAGGGTGGCCCCGGGGAGCTTGCCCGCCTTGCGCACCGGGATGAAGCCGACGCCGGCCCGGAGCGCGGCGGGGGCGCCCAGGATGAAGCCGCGGGCCTCCAGGCCGACGATCTTCGTGGCGCCGTGCCGCACGGTCAGTTCCGCGAGGGCGTCGGTGAGCGCGGTGAACGCGGCCGGGTCGGCGAGCAGTGGGGTGATGTCCTTGAACACCACGCCCGGCTCCGGGTAGTCCTCGACGTCCCGGATGCGGCTCAGCAGCAGCGCCGTGATGTCGGTCAGCTCGCTCATCGGCGCTTCCCCGAGGGCCGGCCGCGACCGCGGTTGCGGGAGGACGGCTGGGTGCGCGGGCCGGAGGACGTGGCACCGGTGCCGGAGCGCGGACGGGGGCCGACGACGGCCGGGGTGGCGTCCTCGGAGTCCGCGGAGTCCTCGGAGTAACCGCCCTCGGAGCCGGCGCCGGTGTGCCCGTCGTCCGCGGCCTGGGCCCGCTTGGCGCGGACCCGCTTGGCGAGCGCCCTCATCGCCGGCTCGCGCTCCTTGAGGTCGGCGACGAGCGGGGTGGCGATGAAGATCGAGGAGTACGCGCCGGCCGCGAGACCCACGAACAGCGACAGCGAGATGTCGTTGAGCGTGCCCGCGCCGAGGAAGCCGCCGCCGATGAAGAGCAGTCCGGCCACCGGGAGCAGGGCGACCACCGTGGTGTTGATGGACCGGACCAGGGTGCCGTTGATCGAGCGGTTGGCGACCTCGCTGTAGGTCCAGCGGGTCTGTTTGGTGAGGTCCTTCGTCTGCTCCTTGAGGCTGTCGAAGACGACGACCGTGTCGTAGAGCGAGTAACCGAGGATCGTCAGCAGACCGATGACCGTACCGGGCGTGACCTCGAAGCCGACGAGGGCGTAGATGCCGGTGGTGATGGTGATGTCGTGGATCAGGGCGACGAGGGCGGCGACGGCCATCCGCCACTCGAAGGCGATGGCCAGGTAGATCACGACCAGCACCATGAAGATCGCCAGGCCCTCCCAGGCCTTGTTGGCGATCTGCTCACCCCAGCTGGGACCGACGAGATCGGCGTTGATGTTCTCCGTGTCGATCTTCATGTCCTTGGCGAGGGCGGCCTTGATCTCGTCGGACTTCGACGTGTCCAGACCGGCGACCTGGATGCGCAGGCCGCCCGTGCCGAGCTTCTGCACGACCGCCTCGTGGCCGGCCGCTTCCTCCGCGTACGTCTCGGCCTGGGAGACCGAGACGCTCGTCTTCGGGGTGGTGAAGACCGCGCCGCCCTGGAAGTCGATGCCCATGTTGAGGCCGCGGACCGCGAGACCGACGATCGCGGTGATCGTGATCAGGATCGAGACGCCGTACCAGATCTTGCGGTGGCCGACGAAGTCGTAACCGACCTCGCCGCGGTGGAGCCGGGCACCGAGATTGCCGAGCTTCGACATGTCTCACGCCTCCTTCGGGTCGACGGGGCCCGCGGCAGGACCGGAGGGACGACGGGTGCGCCGCAGGGGCGGCTTCGCGCCGAGGCGCTTGGGGTCGAGACCGGACCAGCTGTGGCCGTCGTGGAAGAAGCGGCGGCGGGCGAGGATCGTCATCAGCGGCTTGGTGAAGAGGAAGACGACGACCACGTCGAGCAGGGTGGTCAGGCCGAGGGTGAAGGCGAAGCCCTGGACCTTGCCGACGGTGACGACGAACAGCACCGCAGCGGCGAGGAACGACACGAAGTCGGAGACCAGGATGGTGCGCCGGGCGCGGGGCCAGGCTCGTTCGACGGCGGGGCGCAGGGTGCGGCCCTCGCGGATCTCGTCCCGGATGCGTTCGAAGAACACGATGAACGAGTCCGCCGTGATGCCGATCGCGACGATGGCACCGCAGACCGCCGGCAGGTTGAGCGCGAAGCCGATGGTCGGGCCCAGCAGCGACATGATCACGTAGGTGAGGGTCGCAGAGACCAGCAGCGAGGCGATGGCGATGAGCGACAGGCCCCGGTAGTACGCGACCAGGTAGATGATGACCAGCGCCAGGCCGATCGCGCCGGCGATGAGACCGGCGTGCAGCTGCTCACCGCCGAGCGCGGCGGTGACGGTGGTGACGCTCTGCTCCTCGAAGGAGAGGGGCAGGGCACCGTAGGACAGCATGTTGGAGAGGCCCTGGGCCTCCTCCTGGGTGAAGCTGCCGGAGATCTCCGCGTTGCCGCCGGTGATGGACTGCTGCACGAAGGGGCTGGAGACGACCTCGCCGTCCAGCACGATGCCGAACTCGTTCTGCGGCTGCTGCTTCTGGGCCAGCTGACCGGTGATGTCGGCGAACTTCTTGGAGCCGCTGCCGGTGAAGGTCATCTGGACCTGCCAGCCGGAGGCGCCCTGGGTGTCGAAGACGGCCTGGGCCTTCTTGACCTCGGTGCCGTCCACGGCCGCCGGGCCGAGCAGGTACTTGAACCAGACGCCCTGGTTCTTGCCGCAGCCGACGGTGGAGTCGCCGGGCTTGGCGTTGTCACCGGCGGCGGCGCGGTCGGAGGGCTTGCTGCAGTCGAGCGCGGCGTACTGGGCCTGCAGCTTGTTGTCGTCGTCCGAGGCGCCGGTGCTGGAGGACTTCTTGCCGCCGGCCGAGGAGGACGGGCTGGCGTCCGCCTTCAGCGCGCCGGTGACCGCACGGCCCTGGGAGGTGGCGGTGGACGACGGGGACGAGGACGTCTTGTCCTTGGAGTCCTTGGACTCCTTGGAGTCCGGCGCGTCGACCTTGGCCGAGGAGGAGCCGCTGGGCGAGGCGCCCGGGGACTCGCTCGAGGAGGTGCTCGGCGAGGCGTTGGCGGCGGGGCCGCTGGCCTCGGTGGCGAGGACCGGGCGGAAGTACAGCTTCGCGGTGGTGCCGACCTGCTCGCGGGCCTCCTTGGAGTTGGTGCCCTTGGGGATGTTGACGATGATGTTGTCGTTCCCCTGGGTCTGCACCTCCGCCTCGGAGACGCCGAGACCGTTGACACGGCGGTTCATGATCTCGACCGCGGTGTCCATGTTGGCCTTGTTGATCGCGGACCCTTGGTCGGCCTTCGCCTTCAGCGTGATGCTGGTGCCGCCGGCGAGGTCGATGCCGAGACGCGGAGTCGTGTGTCCCGAGGCGAACATTCCCCCGGTGAGCGCCACGATGGCGATCAGGATCAGGGCCAGGGCGCGCCACGGCTTGCTCTGGGCACTCGCGCTCCGGCCCTTTTTCGGTGCTGCCACCTTCTGTTACTCCCTCTCGGGCCGTTCGCGCGCGGGGTCGGCGCAGGACGGCCTGCCATGGTGTCGGGATTCCGTGCGTCGCCGCACACCCCGGTCGCCGCGCGGCCCGAGCCGGTCGCGCCGCGCTCCGGGGCGGCTACTTCGCGTCGGCCTCGCCGTCGGTCTTCTTCGGCTCCGCATCGTCGGCCTTGGTGGCGCCGGCGTCCGCCGGGACGTCCTCGCTGTCGGCGGCGGGCTCGGCGTCCTTCTTGCCGAGGTCCACGGGCTGCTCGTCGGAGGCGTCGGTCACGGCGTCGGCGGCGGGCTCGTCGGTCTCGGTGAGGGAGGAGGCGTCGTCCGGCACGATGCTGCCGTCGGCCTTCAGGTCGTGCTCGACGCCGTGCACGATGCGGTTGTACTCGTCGTCGGTGAGGACGGCGCCGATCGCGTTCTTCGCGAAGAGGAGGTCCACGCCCGGGCCCGCGTCGACAAGGACGGTGTCGTCGTTGACCTCCTTGACCGTCGCGTACATGCCCCCGATCGTGCGGACGCCGGAGCCGGGCTGCATGTCGTTCCGCATCTGCGCGGCCTGCTGCTGCTTTCGCTTGGCCGATCGGGTCATCAGGAGCATGGCCCCGATGAGCACGATGAACGGGAGAAGGGTCACGATATTCACGGGACGGAGTTTCCTTCGCACGACCGCCCGGAAGGGCGGCCTGTCGGATGGGGGTGGTCGGCGCCGCCCACAAGGGCGGCATCGGCGGAGTCTAAGGGAGTCCGCACGCCAGGAACAACGCCCAGCATGGCACCCGGGTTCCTGCCGGGGCGAGTACCGGTGCGTCACACTCCGGCGTCGGACACCCTCCGGCGGGCCGCGGCGGACGCACCGGTGGGGGTTTCAGGCGCCGAACAGGTCCTGCTGGCCGCCGCCCGCGGCGGTGGAGCGGGGCGGGGTGAGGCCGAGGTGCGCCCAGGCGGCGGGCGTGGCGACGCGGCCGCGCGGGGTGCGGGCCAGCAGCCCCTCCCTGACCAGGAAGGGTTCGGCGACCTCCTCGACCGTCTCGCGCTCCTCCCCCACCGCCACGGCGAGCGTGGACAGGCCGACCGGGCCGCCGCCGAACAGCTTGAGCAGCGCCTGGAGCACCGCGCGGTCGAGCCGGTCCAGGCCCCGCGCGTCCACCTCGTAGACCTTCAGCGCGGCGGCGGCGATGTCCCGGTCGATGATGCCGTCGGCCTTGACCTGCGCGTAGTCCCGTACCCGGCGCAGCAGCCGGTTGGCGATGCGGGGGGTGCCGCGGGAGCGGCCGGCGATCTCGGCGGCGCCGTCCGTGTCGATCTCGACGTCGAGCAGGCTCGCCGAGCGGTGCACGACGCGCTCCAGCTCGGTGGGTTCGTAGAACTCCATGTGGGCGGTGAACCCGAACCGGTCGCGCAGCGGGGGCGGCAGCAGTCCGGCCCGGGTGGTGGCGCCGACCAGGGTGAACGGGGGCAGTTCGAGCGGGATGGCGGTGGCGCCGGGGCCCTTGCCGACGACGACGTCGACGCGGAAGTCCTCCATCGCCATGTAGAGCATCTCCTCGGCGGGCCGGGACATCCGGTGGATCTCGTCGAGGAAGAGGACCTCGCCCTCCTGGAGGGAGGAGAGGATCGCGGCCAGGTCGCCCGCGTGCTGGATGGCGGGCCCGGAGGTGATGCGGATCGGGGCGCCCATCTCGGCGGCGATGATCATGGAGAGGGTGGTCTTGCCGAGGCCGGGGGCGCCGGAGAGCAGTACGTGGTCGGCGGTCGCTCCGCGGGCGCGGGCGGCGCGCAGGACGAGGTCGAGCTGTTCGCGGACCTTCTCCTGGCCGATGAACTCGCCCAGGTCCTTGGGGCGCAGGGCGGCCTCGACGGCCTGGTCCTCGCGGTCGGCGACGGAGCCCACCAGCCGCTCCTCGGCGGAGGCGGCGTCGGTGGTGTCGTCCCAGTTCATGGAGTGTGCCTCAGGGTCTCGTCGGGGCTGCGGCGGTGGGCGGGGGCGCGGGCCGGCGGGCTCTGCCGCGGGGGTCAGCGGGCTCTGTTGAGGGTCTGCAGGGCGGCCCTGAGCAGCGGGCCCACCTGGGGGGTGCCCTCGGCGGCCTCGGCCTGGGGGGTGACGGCAGCGACCGCCTCGTCGGCCTCCCGGGTGGCGTAGCCGAGGCCGATGAGGGCCGCGTGCAGCTGGTCCCGCCAGCCCTGACCTGCCGGGGCGCCGACGGCGGGGGCGCCGAGGGGCTCGCCGAGCCGGTCCTTCAGTTCGAGGAGCAGCTTCTGGGCGCCCTTCTTGCCGATGCCGGGGACGGCGGTGAGGGCTTTCTCGTCGCCCGTGGAGATGGCGCGGCGCAGCGCGTCCGGGGAGTGCACGGCGAGCATGGCCTGGGCCAGCCGGGGGCCGACGCCGCTGGCGGTCTGGAGCAGCTCGAACACCTGGCGCTCGTCCTCGTCGGCGAAGCCGTAGAGGGTCAGCGAGTCCTCGCGGACGACGAGGGAGGTGGCCAGCTTGGCGGGGCGGCCGAGCCGCAGTGTCGACAGGGTGTTCGGGGTGCACTGGACGGCCATGCCGACGCCGCCCACCTCGAGCACCGCGGTGTCCGGGGCGAGGGCGGCGACCGTGCCGCTGACGAAGGCGATCATGCCGTTCGGCCTTTCGATGCGGGGTTCGGTGCGAGGGGGGCCCGGCCGGCGTGCTGGGCGGCGGCCCGCTGGAGCCGGTTCTGGGCGGGGGCGCGCCAGATGTGGCAGATGGCGAGGGCGAGGGCGTCGGCCGCGTCGGCCGGCTTGGGCGGCGCGGCCAGCCGGAGCAGCCGGGTGACCATGGCGCCGACCTGCGCCTTGTCGGCCCGGCCCGAGCCGGTGACGGCGGCCTTCACCTCGCTGGGCGTGTGCAGGGCGACCGGGATGCCGCGGCGGGCCGCGCACAGCATGGCGACGGCGCTGGCCTGGGCGGTGCCCATGACGGTGCGGACGTTGTGCTGGCTGAAGACGCGCTCCACCGCCACGTACTCGGGGCGGTGCGCGTCGAGCCACTCCTCGATCCCCTGCTCGACGGCGACGAGGCGGTGGCCCAGCTCCGCGTCGGCGGGGGTGCGGACGACGCCGACGCCGAGCATGGTCAGCGGCCGCCCCGGGACCCCCTCGACGACGCCGACACCGCAGCGGGTCAGCCCCGGGTCCACCCCCAGTACGCGCACCTGCCGCCCCTTTCCCCGCTCACCCGTCCGTACAGGCTCTCGCTCACCTGTTTGTGCAGGCTATCGGGTGCCACTGACAGAGCGACGGGCCGACGGGGTGTGTCCCGCCGGCCCGTCGGTGGTGGACGCGTCAGGCGTCGACCTTCTCCATGACCTCGTCGCTGACGTCGAAGTTGGCGAAGACGTTCTGCACGTCGTCGCTGTCCTCCAGCGCGTCGATCAGCTTGAAGATCTTCTTGGCGCCCTCCTCGTCCAGCTCGACCTGCATGGTCGGGACGAAGTTGGTGTCGGCGGAGTCGTAGTCGATGCCCGCCTCCTGGAGCGCGGTGCGGACCGCGACCAGGTCGGTGGCCTCGCTGAGGACCTCGAAGCTCTCGCCGAGGTCGTTGACCTCTTCCGCGCCGGCGTCCAGGACGGCGGTCAGGACGTCGTCCTCACCGAGGTCGCCCTTGGGGACGATGACGACGCCCTTGCGGTGGAACAGGTACGACACCGAGCCCGGGTCGGCCATGGAGCCGCCGTTGCGGGTCATGGCGACGCGGACGTCGGAGGCGGCGCGGTTGCGGTTGTCGGTGAGGCACTCGATGAGCACCGCGACACCGTTCGGACCGTAGCCCTCGTACATGATCGTCTCGTAGTCGGCGCCACCGGCCTCGAGACCGCCACCGCGCTTGATGGCGGAGTCGATGTTCTTGTTCGGCACCGACTGCTTCTTGGCCTTCTGGACGGCGTCGTAGAGCGTCGGGTTGCCCTCCAGGTCGACGCCGCCCATGCGCGCCGCGACCTCGATGTTCTTGATCAGCTTCGCGAAGAGCTTGCCGCGCTTGGCATCGATCACGGCCTTCTTGTGCTTCGTCGTAGCCCATTTAGAGTGGCCGGACATCTGCCTGTCTCCTTCGCGTAACCCCATCACTGCAACGAACGCAGGAATCCTACAAGGACTCGGCCGCCCGCTCGGCGCGCACCATGTCCACGAAAAGGGCGTGCACGCGGTGGTCTCCGGTCAGTTCGGGGTGGAACGAGGTCGCGAGCGCGTTCCCCTGGCGCACGGCGACGATGTGACCGCCGTGTTCGGCGAGCACCTCGACACCGGCGCCGACGGACTCCACCCAGGGGGCGCGGATGAAGACGCCCTCCACGGGAGCGCCGGCCACGCCCTCCACCTCGACTGCGGCCTCGAAGGACTCGTTCTGCCGGCCGAAGGCGTTGCGGCGCACGATCATGTCGATGCCGCCGACGGTCTCCTGGCCCGAGCGCGGGTCGAGGATCTTGTCGGCGAGCATGATCATGCCCGCGCAGGTGCCGTAGACGGGCAGGCCGTCCCGCACACGGGCGCGCAGGGGTTCCATCACGCCGAAGAGGACGGCGAGCTTGGAGATGGTGGTGGACTCGCCGCCGGGGATGACCAGGCCGTCCACCTCGGTGAGCTCCTCGGGGCGCCGTACCGGCCTGGCCACGGCGTCGGCCACGGCCAGGGCGGTGAGGTGCTCCCGTACGTCGCCCTGGAGGGCCAGGACGCCGATCACGGGGGTGTCGTTCATGGAGGGGCGCCTCACCAGCCGCGGTTGGCGTAGCGCTCGGTCTCGGGAAGGGTGTCGCAGTTGATGCCGACCATGGCCTCGCCGAGGTTCCGGGACGCTTCCGCGATGATCTTCGGGTCGTCGTAGAAGGTGGTCGCCTTGACGATGGCGGCGGCGCGCTTGGCCGGGTCGCCCGACTTGAAGATGCCGGAGCCGACGAAGACGCCCTCGGCCCCGAGCTGGCGCATCAGCGCGGCGTCGGCCGGGGTCGCGACCCCGCCGGCGGAGAACAGCACCACCGGGAGCTTGCCCAGCTCGGCAACCTCCTTGACCAGCTCGTAGGGGGCGCGCAGTTCCTTGGCGGCGGCGTACAGCTCGTTGTTGTCGCAGCCGCGGAGCTTGGCGATCTCACCCTTGATCTGGCGCAGGTGACGCACGGCCTCGACGACGTTGCCGGTGCCGGCCTCGCCCTTGGAGCGGATCATGGCCGCGCCCTCGGCGATGCGGCGCAGGGCCTCGCCCAGGTTGGTGGCGCCGCACACGAAGGGGGTGGTGAACGCCCACTTGTCGGAGTGGTTGACCTCGTCGGCCGGGGTGAGGACCTCGGACTCGTCGATGTAGTCGACGCCGAGCGACTGCAGGACCTGGGCCTCGACGAAGTGGCCGATGCGGGACTTGGCCATCACCGGGATGGAGACCGCGCCGATGATGCCCTCGATCATGTCCGGGTCGGACATGCGGGCCACGCCGCCGTCCTTGCGGATGTCGGCGGGCACCCGCTCCAGTGCCATGACGGCGACCGCGCCGGCGTCCTCGGCGATCTTCGCCTGCTCCGGCGTGACGACGTCCATGATCACGCCGCCCTTGAGCTGCTCCGCCATGCCGCGCTTGACGCGGGCGGTGCCGGTTTCGGGGGTGGGGGCGGGGGACGTGACGGACATGAGGTGACCTCGCTCGGGGGAAGGGGTTCGCTCGGCTTTCTGCCGGTTCGAGGAAACGGCAGGCGGCCGGTCCACGGCAAGGGCCAATGAGGGGGCGGTGGATCGTTTTCGCTCCGCCGCTCCGCCGCTCCGCCGCTCCGCAGATCCGCGGCTCCGCCGGTCCGCCGGTCCGCCGCTCCGCAGATCCGCCGCTCCGCCGGAACGAGGCGCGCGAACGGCGGCCGTGCCGGGCCGGCCGCGCCGCCCCTCGGCGGGCGCGCCGGTGACCGTCCGGCGCTCCCTACCGGTCCGTCAGGGCCGTCGGCGGCTCGTCGTCCATCTCGAAGGCCATCGGGAAGGGGGCGTGGCCGGCCAGCCGGAACCAGCGGACCTTGCGGTGCAGGCGCAGCGCCCTGGCCGCGCGCACCGCGTCGTTGTGGAAGCGGCGGGCCATCGGCACCCTGCGGACGGCCTCGGTGAGCTCCCGTGCCGCGTCCTGCCCGCCGGGCGCCCGGCGGACCTCCTCGACCTGCTGGGCCTCGGCGAAGACCGCGCGCAGCGCCTGGCTCAGCTCGCTCTCGGCGACCTCCCGCTGCTCCTCCTCGGCCTGCCGGGCCGCGTGGGCTGCCTCGTACAGGACGATGGAGGCGGCCGGGTCCAGCACGCCGGAGGTGGCCAGTTCCTGGGCGACGGAGGCGCGGCGCAGCAGGGTCGCGTCCAGTGCGGCGCGGGCCGCGTCGATCCGGGCGTGCAGCCGGTCCAGCCGCCCCGCCGTCCAGCTCAGGTAGAGGCCCACGACGACGAGGGCGCCGAGGGCGGCGAGGATCCAGATCAGCGTTGCGGTCACGGGCGGCAAGGCTACCGGTCCCCGCGCTCAGACCCTCCCGGCCCGTCCGGACTCCCTGGCCCGCCCGCCCGTCAGTCCCGGGCCAGCCGCAGCCGGGCCCGCAGCCCCGGGGTCCGGTCGTCGTCCTCGGCGGCGGCCACCGCCGCCGCGCCGGCCGTCACCGTCTCGTAGACCGAGAGGATGTCCGCCCCGACCGTGGACCAGTCGAAGCGCCGCACGTGGGCGCTCCCCCGCTGCCGCAGTTCCTCGCGGCGGCCGGGGTCGCCCAGGAGGCGGATCGCGGAGTCGGCGAGGGCGTCGGCGTCCTCGTTGGCGAAGAGTTCGCCCGCGGTGCCGTGGTCGAGCACCTGGGCGAAGGCGTCGAGGTCGGAGGCGAGCACCGGGGCGCCCGCCGACATCGCCTCCACGAGGATGATGCCGAAGCTCTCGCCGCCGGTGTTGGGCGCCACGTACAGGTCGACGCTGCGCAGGAAGCGCGCCTTGTCCTCGTCGCTGATCATGCCGAGGAACTCCACGCGGGCGCGCAGTTCCTTCGGCAGGTCCGCGACGGCCTCCTTCTCGTCGCCGCGACCGGCGACCAGGAGCCGGGCCTCCGGGTGGGCGGCGAGGATTCTCGGCAGCGCCCGCATGAGCACGGGCAGGCCCTTGCGGGGCTCGTCGATGCGGCCCATGAAGCCGATCGTGCCGCCCTGCCACGCGGGCTCGGGTTCGGCCCGCGCGAAGAAGTCGACGTCGACGCCGTTGGGGATGACCACCGCGTCCCCGCCCAGGTGTTCGACGAGGGTGCGGCGGGCGTACTCGCTCACCGCGATCCGCGCGCTGATCTTCTCCAGGGCCGCCTGGAGGATGGCGTACGCCGCGATCATCGCCCGGGAGCGCGGGTTGGAGGTGTGGAAGGTGGCCACGATCGGGCCCTGGGCCGCCCAGCAGGCGAGCAGGCCCAGCGAGGGCGAGGTCGGCTCGTGGATGTGGATGACGTCGAAGGAGCCCTCGTGCAGCCAGCGCCGCACCCGGGCCGCGGACAGGAAACCGAAGTTCAGGCGGGCCACCGAGCCGTTGTACGGGACGGGCACCGCGCGGCCGGCGGAGACGACGTAGGGCGGCAGCGGGGTGTCCTCGTCGGCGGGGGCGAGCACGGAGACCTCGTGGCCCTGCCGGAGGAAGTACTCGGCGAGGTCGCGGATGTGGAACTGGACGCCGCCCGGCACGTCCCAGGAGTACGGGCAGACGATGCCGATCCTCACGAGGGCTCCCCGGCGGCCGGGACGGCCCCGTCGGCCCCGTCGGTGGCCGCGGGCGCGGACCGGCCGGTGCCGGTCCCCTCCCCGTCGGCCGGCGAGCGGCGCGGTTCCAGGTCGGCGAGCCACAGTCGCTGCAGCATGTGCCAGTCCTCCGGATGGTCGGCGATCCCCGAGGCGAAGGCATCGGCCAGCGCCTGTGTCATGACAGACGTCTTCTCCGTGCGCGCACCTGACTCGGGTACCTCGATCGGGGGATGCACCCGCCCCCGCATGACGGGCGAGTCGTCGTACCAGAGGGTGACCGGGAGCAGCAGGGCGCCGGTCTGCTGGGCGAGCAGCGCGGGGCCGGCGGGCATTCGCGCGGTCTCGCCGAAGAAGTCGACGGCCACGCCGGAGGAGGACAGGTCGCGGTCGGCGACCAGGCAGACCAGGCCGCCGGCCCGCAGCCGCCGGGCGAGGGTGCCGAAGGCGGCGCCGCCGCTGTGCGGGAGGACCTCCATGCCGAGGCCCTCGCGGTAGGCGACGAAACGGTCGTACAGCGTCTCGGGCCTGAGGCGTTCGGCGACGGTGGTGAAGGGGGTGTTCAGCTCCGTGGTGACCCAGGCGCCCGCGAGGTCCCAGTTGGCCAGGTGCGGGAGGGCGAGGATGACGCCGTCGCCCGCGGCGAGGCCGTCGGTGAGGTGGTGCACGTCCTTGGGGGCGAATCCGCCGCGCACCCGGTCGGCGCTCCACGCGGGCAGGCGGAAGGACTCCATCCAGTAGCGCAGGTAGGAGCGCATTCCGGCGCGGGAGAGCGCGGCGAGCCGCTCGGGGCTCGCGTCGGGCACCACGCGGGCGTAGTTGGCCTCCAGGCGCAGCACACCCTTGCCGCGCCGGCGCCAGGCGAGGTCGGCGATGCTCCGCCCGAGGCGGACGGCGGCCGGTTCGGGGAGATTCTTGACGGTGCCCCAGCCGAGCCCGTAGAGGGCGTCCGTCAGGCGCTCGCGGGCACCGCTCACTGCCGGGCTCCGCTGCCCTGCTCGGCGGCGCTCTCCCCGGCGGCGGCCTCGGCCTCGGCGGATTCGCGCCGGACCGTGACGACCCGCTGGATCAGCGTGACGAGGCTGCCCACGGCGACGATCCACAGGGCGACCGGGAGCAGGTACTGGATGCCCGGCACCCCGAACTTGTGGAGTCCGGCGAAGCCCGCCGCGACGAGCGAGATCACCAGCCGCTCGGCACGCTCCACCAGCCCGTTGACGGCGACCGGCAGGCCGATCGACTCGCCGCGCGCCTTGGTGTACGAGACCACCTGGCCGCTGGCCAGGCAGAAGATGGCCACCGCGCAGAGCAGGTTGTCGTCTCCCCGGCCCGCGTACCACAGGGCGAGGCCGCCGAAGATCGCGCCGTCGGCCACCCGGTCGAGGGTGGAGTCCAGGAAGGCGCCCCAGCGGCTCGTGCGGCCGAGCTGGCGGGCCATGTTGCCGTCGACGAGGTCCGAGAAGACGAACAGGGTGATGACGACCGTGCCCCAGAAGAACTCGCCCCGCGGATAGAACACCAGCGCTCCGGCGACGACACCGGCGGTGCCCAGGAGCGTGACCGTGTCGGGGCTGACCCCGCGGCGGATGAGGAACGAGGCGAACGGTGTGAGAACACGCGTGAAGAATGCACGCGCGTACTTGTTCAGCATGGCCTTCCCGACGGTCGGTGTGGCCGCGGCCCCTGCTGACCGCCGGCTGGCCCATCGTAGTCACGCGGGCGCGGCGGCGGCGGGTGGGCACCCGCGGCCCCGGGTCACGGCCTGGCGGCGCCCCGGTCACGGTGCGGTCGCGGGCGGCGGGGTGCCGGTCGGGGAGCGGTCGCGGGCACGGTTCCGGGGCCGAGGGTGTCGCTCGTATGGACGCACAGTGACAGCGGTGCCAAGCTCGAAGGACCGCGGGCGTCGCCGGAGCCGTCAGTGCACGCGGTCCCGCGTGTCCGCGCCCACAGTGACCTCACCGTGTACGGGAGGCAGGACCATGGGCGACAAGACGCACACCCACCCCGGGGCCGCCGGCAGGGCGCCGGCGGTCGACCGTCCCACGTCCGTGCGGAACGTGGTGCTGGTCGGCCACAGCGGATCGGGCAAGACGACGCTGGTGGAGGCGCTCGCGCTGACGGCGGGGGCGGTGAACAGGGCGGGCCGTGTGGAGGACGGCGGCACCGTCTCCGACTACGACGACATCGAGCACCGCCGGCAGCGCTCGGTGCAGCTCTCCCTCGTTCCCGTCGAATGGGACGGCATCAAGGTCAACCTGCTGGACACCCCCGGATACGCCGACTTCGTCGGGGAGCTCAGGGCCGGTCTGCGCGCCGCGGACGCGGCCCTCTTCGTCGTCTCCGCCGCCGACGGCGTGGACGGCTCGACCCGGATGGTCTGGGAGGAGTGCGCCGCGGTCGGCATGCCGCGCGCGCTGGTGATCACGCACCTGGAGGCGGCGCGCGCCGACTTCGAGGAGACGACCCGGGCGTGCGCGGAGGCCTTCGGCGCCGACGACCCGGACGCCGTGCTCCCCCTCTACCTGCCGTTGCGCGGCCCTGCGGGCCCCGACGGACACGCGCCCGTCACCGGGCTGATCGGGCTCCTCACCCAGCGCCTGTTCGACTACGCCTCCGGGGAGCGCGAGGAGGCCGAGCCGGGCCCCGAGCAGCTCCCGCTGATCGAGGAGGCCCGCAATCGGCTGATCGAGGGGATCATCGCCGAGAGCGAGGACGAGACCCTCATGGACCGCTACCTCGGCGGCGAGTCCCTCGACGTGAAGACGCTCATCGGGGACCTGGAACGGGCCGTGGCGCGCGGCTCCTTCTTCCCGGTGCTGGCCGCCGCCCCGGCGGCCGACGGGGCACGGCAGGGCCTGGGCACGGTGGAGCTCCTGGAGCTGATCACCGGTGGCTTCCCGACCCCGCCCGAGCGCGTGGCCCCCGCGGTCACCACTCCGGACGGGCGGGAACGCGCGCTGAAGACGTGCGATCCGGAGGGTCCGCTGGTCGCGGAGGTCGTCAAGACCGCCTCCGACCCGTACGTGGGCCGCGTCTCGCTCGTACGGGTGTTCTCCGGGACACTGCGGCCCGACGAGACCGTCCATGTGTGCGGACACGGCCTGACCGACCCCAGGGGCGAGGGCCGCGCCCGGCACGAGGTCGACGAGCGGATCGGCGCGCTGTCCACGCCCTTCGGCAAGCAGCAGCGTCCGGTCGCGCACTGTGTCGCCGGGGACCTCGCCTGTGTGGCGAGGCTCGGCCGGGCGGAGACCGGCGACACCCTGTCCGCGAAGGACGATCCGCTGCTCATGGAGGCCTGGCGGATGCCCGACCCGCTGCTGCCGCTGGCCATCCGGGCGCACAGCAAGGCCGACGAGGACAAGCTCTCCCAGGGGCTGGCCCGGCTGGTCGCCGAGGACCCCACGATGCGCCTGGAGCAGAACCCGCACACCCACCAGGTGGTCCTGTGGTGCCTCGGCGAGGCGCACGCGGACGTGGCGCTGGAACGGCTGCGCAGCCGGTACGGCGTGCAGGTCGACACCGAGCCGCACCGGGTCTCCCTGCGGGAGACGTTCGCGGCGCGGGCCACCGGGCGCGGCCGGCACGTCAAGCAGTCCGGCGGGCACGGCCAGTTCGCGATCTGCGAGATCGAGGTGGAGCCGCTGCCCGCCGGTTCCGGCATCGAGTTCGTCGACAAGGTCGTCGGCGGCGCGGTGCCCCGGCAGTTCATCCCCTCGGTCGAGAAGGGGGTGCGCGCGCAGGCCGCCAGGGGCGTCGTCGCGGGATATCCGCTGGTCGACGTGCGGGTGACGCTGGTCGACGGCAAGGCGCACTCGGTGGACTCCTCCGACGCGGCGTTCCAGACCGCGGGCGGGCTCGCGCTGCGCGAGGCGGCCGCCGGGGCGCGGATCCACCTGCTGGAGCCGGTGGCGGAGGTGTCGGTGCTGGTCGGCGACGACTTCGTGGGCGCCGTGATGAGCGACCTGTCCGGACGCCGGGGCCGGGTGCTGGGCACCGAGCAGACGGTGGGCGGGCGGACCGTGGTACGGGCGGAGGTGCCCGAGATCGAGATCGGGCGCTACGCCGTGGACCTGCGGTCCCTCTCGCACGGCACCGCGCGCTTCGACCGCGTGTACGCCCGGCACGAGCCGATGCCGGCCCAGGTCGCGGAGCGCCTGCGGGAGGAGGAGAAGCAGGCCTCCTGAGGGGGTCACGGTCGGACTTTTCCCCGCACGATGTCGGTACGGGCCGTTACGCTGATCACGTGATCGCTTGATGGCGTGATCGGGACGCACGGCCCGTTCAACAGGTGTGCGGAGCAAGGAAGTCGGGAAAAGCCGCAAGCAGCGGGGTACGGCGGCGAGTGGGGGCGGCAGTGGCGGACGACGGATTCGATTTCACCCCGGGGGCGCAGGTCCCCCTCGCGGGTGCCGCGGGCCAGACGGCGGCGACCTACGCGCTGGCGTCCGCGGCGTACCGCGACGACGAGGTCACCAAGATCCTCGAGGCCGACAACGAGTGGCACAAGTCCAAGGTCTCCGAGCCGCGCGTCAAGATGCTGCGGCCCCGGCTCGGCGAGGCGTACTCCCGTGCCGTGATCGACCGCATGCTGGGCGCCGGCCGGGCTCCGCTCATCCAGTCCTTCGGCACCGAGCCGCAGGTCGTCGTGGAGCACTGTCTGGCCGCCCACCGCATACGCCGTGAGCGGGACAACTGGCTCACCGCGGTGACGGTGCTGTGCGGGCTGCTGTTCCTGCCGGGGTTCCTGGTCTGGCTGCTGATCTTCATCCTGCGGGCCAATGTCGCCAAGGCCACGGACAAGCGGGCCTCCGCGCTGGGCACGGGGGTGCTGGTCGCCTTCGGGGCGCTCGCCGTGCTGTTCCTGATCAAGATGCCCTTCGGCGGCTTCTGGGGCTGGTACGCCCGGGCCGCGGTCGTGGTGCCGGTCCTGGGCTGGGTGTGGGCCAAGCGCATCTGCGAGCGGACGGCACGGGACCTGCGGGAGCGGTGGGACAGCCTGCTCGCCGGCGGCGGCCTCGGGGCGAAGATCCCCGAGGCGGTGCCCGGCAGCCCCGGGGAGTCGGCGGCGGAGCAGCTGCGCAAGGAACTGGTCCGGCTCAGCGCCGAGCAGCGGTCCAACTCGGTCTTCTACGCCGGTCCCAAGGGCATCCTCGGCATGGGGACGCGGTGGGGAAGCTGGCAGCTCGCGGAGGACCTCGTCCCGCGCGAACCCGGCAAGGAGATCAACCCCTTCCGCAGCTGGGACGTGGTCCGCGCGATCCACGACCAGCTCAAGCTGCTGGAGCGGGGCCCGCTGAACACGGGCGGTTTCCCGGCGCCCTCGGTGAAGCACTGGATCGTCACGCCGGTCGGGGAGAACGCGGGGGCGGTGTCCCGGCCCAGCGGTACGGACGTGGACGCCTACCAGGTCAAGTCGCACGCGATACAGGAGATCTGCAACAAACAGCAGTTCGGCGCGGGTGACCGGCACTACCTCGGCGTGCAGTGGACGCTGTGGGACGGGCAGCTCGTGCTCACCATGATGATCACGGTGACCGTGCTGCACGAGACGCTGCGGATCGAGGTGACCGGGCACGCGCTCGGGCCGGTGCACTCGCTGTTCACCAGCAAGCCGGCGGCCAAGACGAAGACGGTGCAGAAGTCCGTCAAGTTCTGGGAGACGCGCTCGGTGAAGCTGCCGCTGGTCGACGCGGACGAGGTGGTGCGGCTGGCGGCGCGGGCGCCGCTGACCTGGTACCCGCCGCTGCTGAACTGGCTGGGCGGCACGCTGTCGCTGCCGGAGCCGTTCGGCCTGCGGCACGCGTGGGCGGACCAGCCGTGGCGCCACCGCTTCATGGCCGACGACGCGCTGCGTGCGGCGACGCCGGTGCTGCGAGTGGTGCACTCGGCCGCGCTGAAGGTGCTCGCGGAGAACGGCGTGGACACGGAACGGTTCGGGGCCCGGTCCTCGGCCCTCAGCGGGCAGGTGCAGGAGGTCTCGCCCCGCAAGGCCGACGTGTACGACGCATAGGGGACGGGGGTGGGAAGTCCTCGACTCCCCACCCCCGTGCCCTGCGGCGCTGCGGGCGCCGGTGTTCCGCGCGCGGACCCCGCGACGATCGCCTTATGCCGTCGGCCAGGCGTCCGCGAGCATCTTGCGGGTGTCCGCCAGGAGCTGGGGCAGCACCCTGGTGTGACCCACCACCGGCATGAAGTTGGTGTCGCCGCCCCAGCGGGGGACGATGTGCTGGTGCAGATGGGCGGCGATGCCCGCGCCCGCCACACTCCCCTGGTTCATGCCGATGTTGAAGCCCTGGGCGCCCGAGGCCGTGCGCAGGGCCGTCATCGCCTGCTTGGTGAGCTCGCCCAGCTCGGCCGTCTCGGCGGGGCTGAGGTCGGTGTAGTCGGCCACGTGGCGGTACGGGACCGTCATCAGATGGCCGCCGTTGTACGGGTACAGGTTCAGCACCGCGTAGACCTGCTCGCCGCGGCGGACGACGAGGCCGTCCTCGTCGGACTCGGCCGGGATCGAGCAGAAGGGACAACCGTCGCCGGACCCTGGACCGGTCGGCTTGTTCTCGCCCTGGATGTAGGCCATCCGGTGGGGTGTCCACAGCCGCTGGAAGGCGTCCGGGGTACCCACTCCGATCTGCTGCTCCGGCTCACTCGTCATGCTGTGCAGCATATGGCGTCACC
Source organism: Streptomyces griseoaurantiacus (assembly GCA_014656015.1). Taxonomy (GTDB): domain Bacteria; phylum Actinomycetota; class Actinomycetes; order Streptomycetales; family Streptomycetaceae; genus Streptomyces; species Streptomyces griseoaurantiacus. The sequence goes on from BNBP01000064.1 coordinate 38,899, forward strand.
CTTGGGCGGCGTGTCCCCGGGGCGCCGGGAGGCCGGTCCCGGGCGAAGCTGGGGCGGTGCGGGACGACAGTCGTACGAAGGCGTGGGAGCGGCGCAGTGAGCTGCCGCTCGGTGTGGCGTCCCTGCTGTTCCTCGGCGCGTACGCCGTGCACGTGCTCGGGCCCGGGCTGCCCGCGTGGGTGCACGTGGTGTGCCTGACGGCGATCTGCGCGGCCTGGGCGTTGTTCGTGGCCGACTTCCTGGTGCGGTGGGGGGCGGCCGGCCGGCGCCTCGCCTTCGTCCGACGGCACTGGCTGGACGCCGTCGTGGTGGTGCTGCCCCTGCTGCGGCCCCTGCGGGTGGTGCGGTTCTACGAGGCGGTGCAGCGCCGCAACGGGCGCCCCCGGCTCTCGCTGCACGTGCGCGTGATGCTCTACGCCGGGCTGTCGGCGGTGCTGCTGGGGTTCGCGGCCTCGCTGACCGTCTACCAGCACGAGCGGACGGCCCCGCACGCCACGATCCACACCTTCGGCGACTCGGTGTGGTGGGCCTGTTCGACGCTCTCCACGGTGGGGTACGGCGACGTCGCCCCGGTGACGGTGGTGGGGCGGCTGGTCGCCGTGGGGCTCATGGCGTGCGGGCTCGCCCTGCTGGGGGCGGTGACCGGCTCGTTCTCCTCGTGGCTCGTGGAGGTCTTCACCCGCGAGGAGCCCCCGGAGTCCTGAGCCCCCGCCGACGGTTGCCGCCAACGCCCCCGTGATGCGGGCGAGTTCGATCGCCACATCGCAGAACCGCAAAGGCTCCTGCCCGTGTTGGTCTCTTCGGGCGTACGCCGCAAACGACCCGGGTATCACCGAACCGGCAGCGAAGGGGACATCAGCTGCCGTGGGTGAAAAGGGAGTTGGTGCGGGTGGCGAGCTGGTACGAGGGGCCTCTGGCGGCCTTCGACACGGAGACGACGGGCGTGGACGTCGAGGGCGACCGCATCGTGTCGGCCGCCGTCGTGGTGCAGGAGGCGGCGGGCGCCCGGCCCCGGGTGCGGCGCTGGCTGGTCGACCCGGGAGTGCCGGTGCCCGCGGAGGCCACGGCGGTGCACGGCCTGACCGAGGAGCACCTGCGGCGCAACGGGCGGTGGCCCGCGCCCGTGATGCGGGAGATGGCAGACGAGCTGCAGTACCTGGCCGCGGCGGGACGGCCGCTGGTGGTGATGAACGCGCCCTTCGACCTGACGCTCCTGGACCGGGAGCTGCGGCGGCACCGCGCCTCCTCGCTGGACCGGTGGCTCGCCGCCTCGGCGCCGCTGCGCGTCCTCGATCCCCGGGTCCTGGACAGGCACCTGGACCGCTACCGCAAGGGCCGCCGCACGCTGACCGACCTGTGCGCCCACTACGGGGTCACGCTGGAGGGGGCGCACGACGCGGCGGCCGACGCCCTCGCCGCACTGGAGGTGGTCCGGGCGCTGGGCCGCCGTTTCTCCACACGGCTGGAGCGGCTCACCCCCGCGGAGCTGCACACCCTGCAGGGCGGCTGGCACGCGGCGCAGTCGCGGGGGCTGCAGGCGTGGTTCACCCGGACGGGATCCGAGGAGTGCGTGGACCCGCAGTGGCCGGTGCGGCGGGAGCTGCCGACGGCGGCCTAGGTGTATTGATCACGAGCGTTGTTGACACGGCTGTGGTCTTGAACATGGCGAAGACCTCCGGTGTGGTGGGAGCTGTCTAGGAACTCACCGCGCGGAGGTCTTCGTGTCCCACCGTAAT